>CALHYX010000085.1 GCA_938041035.1 uncultured Acidimicrobiales bacterium
GATCTCGCAGGCAAGACGGTTGCGACGCACCTGCCGAAGTGGACGGCGCGTTGGTTCGAGCAGAAGGGCATCGACGTCGAGATCGTCTCGATGGGCGGTTCGCTCGAGGGCATCTGTGCCCGCGGGATGGCCGACGCGATCGTCGATCTGCGCGAGACCGGCAACAGCCTGACCCGAAACTCGCTGCACTCGATCGAGGAGATCGTGCCCTGTCAGGCCGTCTTCTCGATGGCTGAGAGCGACGATCCGAAGGTGCAAGCGGCGCTGTCGGGGATGGTGCTCCGCATCGAGGCAGCCGACGCCGCCACGAAGCGCCAATACCTCGTGCTGCACATCGACCCGGACAAGGTCGACGATCTGGGCACGGTCTTCCCCGGCCTCGCCGCGCCGACGCTGTTACCGCTGGCCGGCCGGAACGATCTCGTCGCCGTCCACATGGTGGTCAAACGTCGCGAACTGTGGGCCCGGCTCGCCGACCTGCGGGCGCTGGGCGCGACCGGCATCGTGGCGCTGCCCACCGACGCCATTCTCGACTGACGGCCGGCACCGTCAAAACCTGATCGACCGCGACCGCTCTGATGCCTGGCACCAGAGCGGTCGCGAACATCAGACGGTGCCGTCCCCTACCGCTCGGAGGCGGGCTTGATCCCCATCTTGTCGGTCTGGATGAAGATGCCCTCGGCTTCGGCGCACAGCCGGTCGCCGTGGCGGATCTCGCCCCTCACAAACCGTTTGCGACCCTCGACCCGGTCGAGCCACGCCCGCATTGTCAACTCTTCGTCGAGCGGCGTGAACGATCGGTATATCACCTTCAGTGTTCCCGTCGGTGCGCCCATCTCGAGCGCCACCAGCGTCGAGCCGAGCAGTTCGTCGAGCAGCATGGCGACCCCGCCGCCGTGCACGGAGTACGGCGGTCCGCACCAGGTGGGGCCGACGGTGCCGCGCCCGTGCATGACCTCGTCCTCCATCCACATTTCCATCGGCGGCGAAATCGGGTTCCGGGCGCCGAGGACAGGGCTGTACGGAAAGAAGTCGTTGGGGAGCCCCGCGGAGCCGTTGTAGGTGTCCATGTTGCCGGGGGCGAAGGTCAGGGAGGACTGACAGTACGGCCCGGGGGCGGTGTGGGCGTCCAACAGCGCCTCGACGGCGGCAAGTCGTTCGGTTGCGTCGACCAGCACGTCGACGGGGGCCGCGATGGTTCGGACCTGGGTAACCACCCGGCGCAGAGTGGCCGCCAGGGCGACGAGTTCGGATTCAGTGTCGGGATCAGGTTCGCTCACCGGCCCTGTTTAGGACCCCGGCATCGCTTTCGTCGATTTGGTGCGCCTACCGGATCCGTTCGAAGACGAATACCCGACCCAGCGGTGTCCCGAACGCGATCGCCGAGTGCCCGACAACCAGTCGGAGATCCATCCGCTCACCGAAACCATCGGGCCCACGGTTGGCACAGGCCATGGGGTAGGTCCGTTGGACATCGAGGTCGACCGTCGAGCTCTCGGCGTCGAGCAAGACACGCCCAGTCGAGCCGCAGGGAAGCGTAAACCTGCCGCCCGCGTCGAATACGAGCTGGGGCGCCGTCGAGCCGTCCTCGACCAGCGCGCCGTCGGAGGTGGTCAGTTGCCACGTGCCAACCAGGTCGGCCAGCTCGAAGCCGCGGGCACGACGCCGGTGTCGGCTCCCGCCCCGTTGCTTAGGTCAGCTGGGCCCGCCCGCACCGCGGCCAACAGGGCCCCCGCGAGCACGACGGCGAGGAGGACGACGGCGAGCGCTACGCCGGCATCGGGTCGGCCGGGCTTACGGGGCGCGACACAGCCAACCGCGCCATCGTTGCGGCCAGCGTTTCCCCCGATCCCGGTCTCCATGGCCCCGAAGGTACAAGCGACCTCGTGTCGGGGGAAGGGCCCCGCTACTTCGCCGATGCGTCGACCGGCGCGGCCGCCTCGGCGACTGCTTCCTCGGCACCGGCGCCCCGCTCGGCTCGCTTCTCGCCGAACCAGGTCTTCAGGTTCGACACCCCCGCGGTGACGAGGCTGCCGGCATCGTCTCCGGGGCGGGCGCCGATCTGCGCCGTGACCTTCCTGGGGTCGAGGTGGGTGTCGGTGCGCACGATCCAACCGTCCTCCTGGCGCACAACTGCAACCGCTTCGACATCGAGCTCCCGACCGTTGGGCTTGATACGCCCCCACGGTTCACCGTCGAACGTGCCCTTGAGCCCGTAGCGCACCACCGCCACGTCGTCGTCGCCGTGGATATCGTGCACGTCGACCTGAAGATCGGGGAACGCGGCGAACAGCGAAGCGAGGTTCGACCGCACCTGCTCGGGGGCCGCCAGCTCACCCATCATCATGTGGTTCTCGACCCCGCCGCGGCCCCACTGGGCGAGCGCCTCGTCGACATCGCGGTCCTGGTGAGCGGCGAAGAGCCGTTCGGCGGCCGCTACCGCGACCGGGATACCGGCCGCGCTCTGTGGTGGGGCGACGATCTCGTCGTCGAGCGGGGCACCGACCTGAGCCCGCCACTGCCGATCGCGCACCTCCGCGTCGACCTCGGCGCCGAGAATGATGGCCAGCGCCGACAGCTGAAGCCAAAGCAACAACACGATGATCGTCGCAAGGGGCCCGTAGGTCTCGCCGTAGCTCCCGAGGTTGGAGGTGTAGAAGCTGAACAGCGCGCTCAACACCACGAACAGCACCGTTCCGACCACGCCGCCGATGGTGATGAGTTTCGGGGCTCGGGGTTTGTCGTTGCCGCGGTGGTCGGGGCCCATGCGGTACAGGATCGACAGGCCGATCATCATCACGATGGCCAGCACCGGGAACCGCAAGATGTTGAACAACAGCTGCACGGGCTCGCCAAAACCGACCGCATCGAGCACCGCGGGCAGCGCAGCCATCAGGAACAGCACCACGCCCAACAACACGACGCCACCGATCATCAGCGCCAGCGCCGTACCGCGCAGAATCCAGGGTTTGCGGGTCTCGTCGAGGTCATAGGCAACGTTGAGCGCTTTCATCAGGTTGGCGACGGCGCCCGATGCCGAGAACAGCGCCAGAAGAATCGATACGGCCAGGCCAACCCCGAGGGCGCCGCCGGCGTTGTCGGCGATGTCACTCATCTGCGAGATGAGAAACTCGCGCGTGGTCTCCGGTGCGTTCTCGAGCGCGTCGCCGAGCTGTTGGGTGATGTCGTCGGGGTCGGCAACGATGCCGTAGCCGGTGATGAAGCCGGTCATCGCAGGGATCATCGCCAAGAACGCGAAGAACGCCACGGCCGCGGCGAAAATCGGGCTGTGATGGCGTTTGACGCGGTCCTTGACCGCGAGCGCAATCGCCTTGAAGCGATCGAAACGGGACGGTTGCGGGGACACGGTGGTGCTGGCTCCTGTCGACAGTACGGCGATCGCGACTATAGACAGACCGGACCGGTTGCCACGGATGGTCGGCCCGCCGACGGGAGCAGCTTCACGAGGTACCCACTGGCGCCGCAACCGGTTACTGTCCTGGACGGTAACCATCCGAGGCCGTTCGACCAGGAGACATAAGAGAACCCATGGGTTTCCTTCAAGACCTTCGCGTCACCCACACCCAGGCGCAGTTGATTCAGCTCGCCACGAGCGTGGTGTCGCTGTTCATGATCCTGCGTCGATTCCGCCGCGCTGCGAACAACGTGAAGGCGTTCCGCTCCGGCCTCGACCCCATCAAGAAGTGAGTACACGATGACCGACGAACAACGCTTCTCCGGCAAGACCGCGTTTCTCACGGGCGTCGCCTCCGGCCTCGGCCGGGCGACCGCTATGCAGCTGGCCCGCGAAGGCGCCTCGGTCTTCGGCGTCGACGTCGACGCCGACGGGCTCAACGCCACGCGCGCCGCGATCACCGACGCCGGTGGCGCATGCGAGACGAGGGTTGTCGACGTTCGCAGCCGCGACGCCTGCCACGACGCCGTCGCCGCCGCGGTGAGCGAGTTCGGCGGGCTCCACATCGTCGGCAACATCGCCGGCGTCGCCCGCAGCCACCACTTCACCGACGTCACCGAGGCCGACTACGACCTGATCATGGGGGTCAACATGGCCGGCATGTTCTGGGTCAGCCAGGCCGCCATGCCCCACCTCCTGGAATCACACGGCACGTTGATCAACATCGCCTCGAACGCCGGGCTGATGGGGCAGGCCTACACCGTGCCGTACTGCACCTCCAAGGGGGCGGTCGTGCAGTTCACCAAGTCGCTGGCGATGGAGTACGTCAAGAGCGATGTGCGCATCAACGCGCTGGCTCCGGGTGGAATGAAGACCGCTCTCGTCGACGGGTTCAACATGCCGGCCGACCTCGATTTCTCGCTCATGCAGAACTACATGGGTTACCGCGACATGGCCGAAGCCGAGGAGGTTGCCTCGGTGTTCGCGTTCCTCGCCTCCGATGCGGCGAGCGCCGTGCACGGCTCGATCTGGTCCGCCGACGGCGGCCTCACCGCGAGCTGAGCTCGGATCCCCTCCCCCACAACCGAAACCGGCAAAGCTGGCAAACATGGATGCGAATTCCTTCGTTTTCGGTGTCGATCTCGACGGCGTCTGCGGCGACTACACCGCCGCCTTCCGTACGATCGTCGCCGACGAACTCGGTGTGTCCGAGGAGTCCCTAACCCTGGAACGCTCGTGGGACTTTCGCGAGTGGGGCCTCGATGCGGAGGGCTTTGAGCGCCTGCATCGACTCGCGGTTGTCGAACGGAACTTGTTTCGCGACATGCCGGCGATCGACGGCGTGTCCGACGCCCTCTGGCGCCTGTCCGATGCGGGGGTGTGGATCCGGGTCATCACCCATCGGTTGTATGTGAACTGGGGCCACGAGACCGCAATCGCCGACACCGTCAGTTGGCTGGATCGACATCGCATCCCGTATCGGGATCTGTGCTTTCTGGGGGCCAAGCCCGAGGTGCAGGCCGACGCCTACATCGACGATGGTCCGCACAACATCATCGGCCTGCGCAAGGCGGGGAACACGGTGATCACGTTCGATCAGCCGTACAACCGCGATATCGAGGGTCTCCGAGCCGCCAGTTGGACCGAGGTCGAGGACATCGTGCTCGGGCTGGCCGCCGAGGGTGGTCACGGCGTGCAGGTGCAGCTGCCCGGCATCGATGCCGGCGCCGACCGCCTCGATCGCCAGCGCGACGCCTAACGCGCAAATGAACTTCGGCGGGGTCAGACCCCTGGCCAGAAAGACCTCATAAATGGGGGTCAGACCCCAGCGCGGGGGACGAATTGTGCGACCAGGTCCGCGTCCTTAGGCGTTACCCGATAGGTCGCATCGCCGACCCGCACGCGGCGGGAAAACGCCAACGGCCCGGATGGCGCCTCGAGTAAGGCGACATCGGTTCCCCGCTGCACGACGTTCGATTCCCCCCGCCACCGGGTCTTGCGCACCAGAAGGTACTCGTCGTCGATCTTGCCGATCGTGAACTGCCGCCTGCTGATCGAGATGGCAACGACGACCGCGAACGAGGCGCCGACGGCGATCAGCGAACGTCCGGTCGCCACCACCAGCAGGAAGTACAAACCAACGGCGAAGGCCTCGACGCCCATCTCCGGGCCCAGAAATACCGTGGCTTGAGGCCGCGTCCGCTCAAGGAGCGCGGCCAGTTCATCGCGGTCAACGTTCTCTGGATTCACGATTTCGCCCTTGCTGTAGAGCAGAACCGGCACGTCGTTTCTCGTCGCGGCCGGCCCACGTCAGTCTGCAACCTCAGCCCGACTCGGCCAACGCCGGGTGCTGGGCAATCTCGTGGGCACGCACGCGACGGACCTCCGAATGAAGCACTCCGGTCTTCTATGCTCGACGGCCATGACCAACCTCTCGCTACCAGAGGTTCTGGCGGCCATCGCCGAACTGTCCTCGACCGCCGCAGCGCCGACCACGATCGCCGTATGCGACCTGGCGGGCGATCTCATCTACCTCGGCCGAGCCGATGGCGCGCCCGGTTTCTCGGCTGAGTTTGCCGCGGGCAAGGCCTACACCGCGGCCCGTTTCGGCAACACAACCTCACAGCTCGAGGCCGACTGGGCCCAGCGACCGGTGTTCGCCCACAGCCTGCTAACCCAGGGGAAATGGTTCGTCGGCCGAGGTGGGATCCCGGTGAAGCGAGCAGGACAGGTCGTTGGCGCCGTGGGCGTAAGCGGGGCCGACGCAGCGGGGGAAGAACAGATCGCCCTCGACCTCGCCGCCAACCTGTCCACCGAAGGGTGACGGCGGGGCTTAGCGCTTCTTGAAGTTGGGGGTGCGGCCTTCCTTGAACGCCTTGGGGCCTTCCTTGGCGTCCTCGGAACCAAAGATGTGGCCGGTGTAGCCCTCCTCGTGCGCCCACGCCTCGGCCTCGGTCATACCCGCGGTCTCGTGGAGCGTGCGGGTCACCGCCTCGACGGCCAACGGACCATTGTTGGCCACGATGTCGGCGACCTCCCGGGCATGGCTCAGCGCCTCACCATCGGGCACCACCCGGCTGATCAGCCCCATCGCCTTCGCCTCGGCCGCGGTGATGTGCTTGCCCGTGAGCAAGATGTCGGCCGCCTCGGCGTATCCGATCTGGCGAGCGAGGCGCACGGCGGATCCGCCCATCGGGTACAGCGACCAGCGCACCTCCGACACGCCGAACCTGGCACTCTCGCCCGCGATTCGGATGTCGGTGCCCTGGAGAATCTCGGTGCCGCCCGCGATAGCGACGCCTTCGACCGCGGCGATTACCGGCACGGTGGGCCGCTTGGTCTTGAGCAGACCGTCGTAGATGAAACCCGCGCCGTCGCTCGCCATCCGCCCATCGACGTCGTAGTCATCGGATTTGTCGACGTCGCCGGCCATGGCCCGAAGGTCCATTCCGCTCGAGAAGTTCCCCTCGGCGCCGGTGAGGATGCACACCCGGATGTCGTCGTTCGCCGACGCTTCATCCCATGCGTCGGCCATGCGGGCGAACATGTGCAAGGTCATCGCGTTCTTCCGCTGCGGGCGGTTGAACGTGAGGATCATCACGTGTCCGTCAACTTCGACTTCGAGGTCGGCCATGTCACATCTCCTGAGCACCTGGTTGAACGCCGCCAACCTTGCACAGCGAAGCGTCGGCGCTCAAAAGCCGGATCGACCCGGCGGACCAACGACCGAGGTCGACGTGCGAGACTGCGGACATGGATCTCGAAACCGCACTCGCCTGGACCGCCAACCGCACCGACGCCGTCCTCATCACCATCCGCAGGGACGGACGCCCGCAGTCCTCCGACATCAGCTATGTGTGTGAGGACGGCGCGGTCACCATCTCGGTGACCGACAGCCGGGCCAAGACCCGCAACATGCGCCGGGATCCGCGCGTCGTGCTGCACCTGACCGACCGCGACTCGTGGTCGTACCTATCGTTCGACGGCACGGTCGAACTCTCCCCCGTCGCCGCGGCCACCGACGATGCCACCTGCGACGCGCTCGTCGAGTACTACGAAAAGGTGGCCGGCAAGGCCCACGACGATTGGGACGAGTACCGCGCCGCCATGGTCGAAGAAGGTCGACTCCTCGTCACCTTCACGCCGACATCGGTCGTCGGCCAGATCAACTGACCCCAGGGCGCTCGACCGCCTCGAGGCGCCGCGTGATCTCCTCGTTCATGATCCAACAGTCGTCGAGCGGGTGGTCGTAGCGGCATAGGAGTGCGCCGTCGAGTTGTTCTCGGGCCCGGGTGAGCCGGGCGATCTCCGCGTCGAGTTGCTCCAGCTGAGCCCGAGCGATCCCCTTCCAGGTCTCGTTGTCACCGGAGTACAGCACGGTGTGGATCGCATCGAGGGGTAGACCGGAGTCCTGCAGCATCTGGACGAACACGAGTCGCCGGACGGCAACTTCGCCGTAACGCCGCTGCCCACCGACCCGCCGGTCGGCGTGGATGAGGCCGCGTCGCTCGTAGTAGCGAAGAGCCGAGGTCGCCAACCCCACCATGTCGGCTACCTCGCCGATCGTGTACTCCCGCTCATCGTGGCGCATGGGCCATCATCGCTTGACGTAAACCGGGGTTCAAGTCTCAAGATGGCATCATGACCGAGACCCCGGAGAAGATCGTCGAACCAAACCACCATGCCCATCACCCCGGATTCTCCGGAGTCAAGGGCCACGCGATGGCGGTGGCGTTTCTCCTGCGTGCCCGCGAGCGAAACGCACTGGCAGCCGAGATCACCGGGCTCAGGGCCGGGGAGCGGATTGTCGACATCGGCTGCGGGCCCGGTTCCGCGGTCGCCGCCGCTGCGTCGTTGGGTGCCGAGGCAGTCGGTGTCGACCCGTCGACGGCGATGCTGCGGATCGCCCGCCTGCGGTGGCGGGCACTCGGGGCCGACTGGCGCGTCGGCACAGCGGAATCGGTGCCGGTCGACGCCGGGTGGGGCAATGTGGTGTGGTCGATCGCCACCGTCCACCACTGGAAGGACCTCGAGGCCGGTCTCGCCGAGGTTGCCCGGGTGCTGCAGCCGGGCGGACGCTTCCTGGCCCTCGAACGGCGAATCGACGACCCCCTCGCCAAAGGTTCGGCCAGCCACGGCTGGACCCTCCAACAAGCCGATACGTTCGCCGAACGGTGTGAGGCCAGCGGCTATCAGCACGCAACCGTGACCACCCACGCCGGCTCCATAGAACTCGTCGCCGTTCAGGCCGAGCGCTGCTAGGCACGCCCGCCGAAAACCACCGTGATCGCCGGGCAGCTAACGCTGGCGAAGCGCCGCCCGGGCCGGCTCGAGGTCGTCGGGGTTGGTGACTCCGATCCACTGCTCGTCGGTCTCGGTGACCACGACCGTGAGCTCACCCGAATTCATCAGGTTCGACACCACGTCGGGCAAAAGGAACTCCGACTTCTCCTCCTCGCCGTGGTCGGCGAGGAAAGTGGCGAACATCGCCTCCAGGTGGCCGAGCAACATGGCGGGAAAGCCCCACATGTTCATCGACACCAACGTGTCGTCGCCGTGCACGCCGGGAGGATCTTCGCTGGCGATGGCGCCGTCGGCGCCGCGCCCGATGCCATGGGTTTCGACGACCGATGCCAGTCGGCCCGAGTCATCCGCGGTGCAGACACCGCGCGAGACCTGACCGACGACCGGCAGGGTCTTGGCCAACCGAAAGGCGGTGATCACCCCGGTTGCCGCATCGGCCAGGCGCAGCGCGTCGAGCGCCACCCGATAACTCGTCGGCCCGTAATAGTCGTCGGCGTTCACGACGAGGAACGGCGTGTCGATCGCATGGGCGGCCGAGAGGATCGCGTGCCCCGTCCCCCACGGCTTGGCGCGGGCCGGCCCGTGGGCGTCCTGACACGACAAAACGATCGGCACGGCATCGTCGTGCTGGGTGCTCAGGTGTTCGCGCACCTCTTCCTCGATCTCCGAGCGCACGATGATGACGACCTTGCCGGCTCCGGCCGAAACCGCGTCGCGGATGGCGAAGTCGAGAAAGACCTCGCCGTTCGGGCCAACGTCGACCAGCTGTTTCGTACCCCCGAAGCGGGAGCCGAGACCGGCCGCCATGATCACCAGCGTCGTCGCCGGTCCGTTGGGGGTCGCGCTCTTTTGGCCGGCAGGGCTCATTTGGCGACCAGGACCGACGACCCGTGACCGAACAGACCCTGGTTGGCGGTGATGCCGACCTGGGCGCCTTCGACCTGTCGACCTTCGGCCTGGCCCCGCAGCTGCCAGGTGAGTTCGCACACCTGGGCGATCGCCTGAGCGGGAACGGCCTCACCGAACGCCCCGAGGCCCCCGCTCGGGTTCACCGGTAGACGGCCACCGATCGTGGTTACGCCGTCGCGCAGCAGCCCTTCGGCCTCACCCGGGGCACAGAAGCCGAGCTGTTCGTACCAGTCGAGCTCGAGCGCGGAGGACAGGTCGTAGACCTCGGCGACGTCGACATCGTCGGGGCCGACGCCGGCCTCGGCATACACCGACGCACCGATCGACGACTTGAAGTCGAGGTCCGGGGCCGGCGTTGACGCCGCCGAGTCGGTGGCGAGGTACGGCAGGTCGAGCACGGTGTCGGGGTAGGTCGGGGTCACCAGGGAGATGCCCTTCACCCGCACCGGGTCGGCGTGGCCGTGGGCTTTGGCGTACTCCATCGACGACACGATCATCGCGGCTCCACCGTCGCTGGTGGCGCAGATGTTGAGCAGTCGGAGCGGGTTCGACACCATCGGCGACGCCTGGACGTCGTCGATGTCGTACTCCTTGGTGAACCGGGCATTGGGGTTCGACACCGCATGACGAGCGTTCTTGACCTTGACCGCGGCGAAGTCCTCTTCGGTGGCGCCGTACAGCGACATGCGCCGTTGGGCGTGGAGCGCGAAGTACACCGGGTTGGTGGCGCCGACGAGGTGGAACCGCAACCAGTCGGTGTCATCGGGCCGCTTGCCCTCGTTGGGGGCGAGGAAGCCCTTCGGCGTGGTATCGGCACCGATGACGAGGGCGACGTCGCACGCCCCCGACAGAATCTGGCCCCGAGCGACGCTCAGCGCGGTCGCGCCGCTGGCACACGCCGCGTAGCTCGACGCGACCTGAGCGCCGGTGAACCCGAGCGCCCGCGAGAACGTACTTCCGGCCACGTAACCCGGGTAGCCGTTGCGCACGGTTATGGCCCCGGATACGAAGCCGACCTCGGCGTAGTCGATGGCCGCGTCCTCGAGGGCGTTGCGGGCCGCCACCACGCCGTAGTCGACAAAGTTGCGACCCCACTTGCCCCACGGGTGCATCCCCACACCCAGAATTGCGATGTCTTCCATCGGTCAGTTGGCCTCCGCGTTCGTGGCTTCGCTCTCGCCGGTGCCGGCCCCGGTCGGGCGCCACTTCCACACCAGGTACTCGTTGTCGTCATCCTCATACAGCGTGTCGACGATGAGTTCCATCTCCATGCCGATCGCCAGGTCGTTCACGGTCCACCCGTCGGCAACCTGGCCGAGGATCACCATCTGCTCGGCTTCGAGCTGGACGGCCGCGATCGTGATCGGCTCGTACGGATCCGTGCGGGCGATGAACGGCGGAGGCGGCGAGTACTCGCTGTTGGTGAACGACCAGATCGTTCCGGTGCGACTCAGCGGCACCTCTTCGATTTCGGCCCCGGGAGCAGCCGGGTCGCCGCCGCCCAGATGAGCGGGGAAGAAGAAGCTGTCGCGCCCCTTGATCTTGCCGCCGATCAGATGCGGTTCATCATCGAGGGTGAACATGCCCTCGACAGCGGGGACTCTGGTCTTCGTGCTCACCGCGCAGCTCCTAGGGATACCCATCCGACCGGATCTCGATACCGGGCTCCGCCTGCGAGTGTAGAACGGGTTCTCGTGACCTCCGAACATGAACCGACAGTCGAGCGTCACGACGCCGGTACCGTGGGCTCATGGCCGCCGAACAGACCCACGCCCCGACCTGGTTCCGCACTGCGCTCGCCGTCCCGACCGAGGAACACACCATCGAGGTCGACGGCTGCGCCATCCACTACCTGGCGTGGGGCGAGCGCGATCGTCCGGGTCTCGTCTTCGTGCACGGCGGTGCCGCCAACGCCCACTGGTGGAGCTTCCTCGCTCCCCTCTTCGCCGACGACTATCGGGTGGTGGCCCTCGACCTCAGCGGCCACGGCGACAGTGGCCACCGCGATGAGTACGCCTTGGACGGTTGGGCCGCGGAGGTCATCGGGGTCGCCGACGACGCCGGCTTCGATGGTCCGCCGGTGGTGATCGGCCACAGCATGGGCGGTTTCGTCACGATCGTCACCGCCGCCAACTACTGCGATCGGATCGGCGGCGCGGTAATCCTCGACTCACCGGTCTCCGAACCCGACCCCGAGGTTGCCTCGGCGCGGCGAGGACTCGACTTCAAGAACCCGAAGGTGTACCCCGACCTCGAACTCGCCGTCTCGAAGTTCCGCACCGTGCCCGCGCAGAAGTACTACGAGCCCTACATCATGGACTACGTCGCCCGACATTCTCTGCGCGAGGTCGAAGGCGGCTACACGTGGAAGTTCGACCCGCGGCTGTTCATGCCGCAACGCTCCGAGCCGAGCGACATGTTGGCCAGGATCACCTGCCGGGTTGCCCTGTTTCGCACCGAGCACGGACTGGTGACCTCCGACATCGGCGCCTACATGTACGAACGCCTCGGCCGGGTCGCCCCGGTTATCGAACTTCCCCGCGCCGGGCACCACATGATGCTCGACCAGCCCCTCCTGCTGCTGACCGGCCTGCGGACCCTCATCGCCGGTTGGGAGCATTCGGTCCCGTTCGAACGCGACACCCAGAACCGCGACACCCAGAACCGCGACGCCAAGAACCCCGCGGACTGACGCAAACTCCCCGAAGTTTCGAAACCGGCGAGAACGCGTTCTAAGGTCGGGGCGCGGCGACATCGGGTTGGCCGCAGGCTCAGACCGAGCAGCGCCAGAGGGGGCACACCATGTCGGTGTCATCGTGGGACGACTATCCGGTTCATCAGACGTCGGAGTTCATTCGCCATGTGGCGACGAGCGACCGCAACTTCTATGACCGCTACTACTTCAACCTGCACGGTTCGAGCGACGAGGTGTTCGCCATCTTCGGGTTGGGCCAGTACCCGAACCTCGGCACGACCGATGCGTACTGCGCCGTTACCTGCGGCGAGAGTCACCGCATCATCCGAGCGTCGGCCGAACTAGAGGACCGGGCCGACATCTCGGTGGGGCCGATCCGCATCGAGATCATCGAGCCGCTGAAGAAGCTCCGGTTCGTGATCGAGCCCAACGAGCACGGCATCGAGATGGACGTCGTGTGGGAGGCGTCGATCCCCGCCCACGAGGAGCCCCGGCAGTATCTGCGGCGCAAGGGCAAGGTCGTATTCGACACCCAGCGGTTTGCTCAGACCGGCCACTGGTCGGGCACGCTCACCAGCGGCGACAAGACCTTTGAGGTCACCGCCGACCGGTGGCGGGGCTGCCGCGACCGGTCGTGGGGCGTGCGCCCGGTGGGCGAGAAGGAGCCCGACGGTATTCGCGCCGACATCCCGACGATGGGCGGGATGTGGAACTACTTCCCCATGCAGTTCGACGATCACGCGGTGCTGTACATGTGCCATCAGGAAAACGATGGCGAGCGCCCGCTCGAAGAGGCGGTGCGGATCTGGGCCGACCCGGAAAAGCCGACCGAATGGCTGGGCAAACCCGAGTGGGCCCACACCACCATCCCCGGCACCCGCCTTCTGTCGGCCTCGACCATCACCTTCGAGGACACCAAGACGGTGATCTCGGCCAAGCCACTGCTCACGAACTTCGTTTCGATCGGCACCGGCTACGGCATCGACGCCGACTGGCGCCACGGCATGTACCAGGGCGAACTGGTCGTGCAGGGAATCGACACCACCGTCGAGGAGATCAAGGGCCTCGGCCAGTACGGCGTCGTCGATGCGGTGGGCGAGTTCACCTACGAGGGGCCCGACACCTTCGCGGGCAAAGTCGGCTACGGCCTGTACGAAACGGGCTTCTTCGGGGCCTTCGACGCGCTCGGCCTCGCCGACCGCGGCATGGTGTTTCCGTAACTCACGTTTCCGTAGAGCGGTATTTCCGCAGCCCGTCTGGCGGGCTTTCCGGCGCTAGCCGCGCAGGGCTTCGAGGGCGGCGATGGCGGCGTCGGCTCGGTCGACGGGCACCAACAGGTGGTCGTGGAAGTACCCGGCGAGGACGTTGCAGGGAATCCCCTGCTCTCCCAACGCGGCGGAGAACGCCGCCGTCAGGCCCACCGCCTCGAGCGCGCTGTGGACATCGAGCGTGAGCCAGGCCGCCTCGAAGTCGCCGCTCCAACCCCGTTCTGCCGCCGCGTCGACCGTGGCCACCACCGTGACGCCCTCGGTTTCGTCCATCAACGCCTCGATCCCGCCGGCGCCGACGGTGAGCGAGGCGACCTCGGAAGCGGGTCGGGTGACGACGGTGAACACGCCGGGTCGACGGGTGACCGACAACCCCGAGAGCATCGATGCAAGATCGGTTTCGCCGGCCATGCCGTCACGGTAGTTCGCCCCCCCGGTTCACGTTGATCCACGAGCGTCAAGAAATCCTCTTCCCATCATGCGGGAAGTCCCGTCGTTGCGGTACCGTCAACCTGTGCCGATGGGCGTGGCGGGAGAGATCCCGGTTCGACCGGGGCGCCGAAGGAGCAACCACCCCCGGAACCTCTCAGGCACCCGAACCGCAACGCTTGGCACCTCTGGAGAGAAGGGACCTCGGTCTCTCACCGAAGGGGAAAGCCCGGTTCGCCGGGTGAAGCTCTCAGGTTTCGTGACAGAGCGGGGGTGCGGCCACACGCGGCCGTACCGCAACGCCGTCACCCAAAGAGAGCGCACCATGGCTGAACAGCCTCCCTCCCCCGGTATCGCATCGAGCGAGTCCGATCAGGACCAGTTCGTCGACCGCCACATCGGCCCATCGCCCGACGAAATCCAGGCGATGCTCGACGCCATCGGGCTCACGTCGCTCGACGAACTGCTCGACCGGGCCGTCCCCGGCGCCATCCGCCAGATCGAGGCGCTCGACCTGACCGCTCGCACCGAGGTCGAGGCCACCGCGGCACTGCGCACCCTGGCGAGCCGCAACCAGGTCGCCACCTCGCTCATCGGCACCGGCTATTACGGCACGATCACCCCGCCGGTCATCCGCCGCAGCGTGCTCGAAAACCCGGCCTGGTACACGGCCTATACCCCGTACCAACCCGAGATCAGCCAGGGCCGCCTCGAAGCGCTGCTGAACTTCCAAACCATGGTGAGCGACCTCACCGGGATGGAACTCACGAACGCATCGATGCTCGACGAGGGCACCGCCGCGGCCGAGGCCATGACCCTCCTCCACCGCATGACCAAGGGGAAGGGTTCGGTCTTCTTCATCGATGCCGACACCCACCCCCAGACCATCGAGGTCATCGCCACCCGGGCCGAACCACTCGGACTCGAACTCGTGATCGGCGATCCCGCCGAGCTCCTCGCGAACCCACCCGCCGACCTCTTCGGCGCGCTGCTCTCCTATCCCGGTTCGTCCGGCGCCGTTCGCGACCTCGGCCCGATCATCGACGCCGTGCACGACGCCGGGGCGCTCGCCGCGGTCGCCAGCGACCTCCTCGCCCTCACCCTGCTCAAGTCCCCGGGCGAGATGGACGCCGACGTCGTCGTCGGTTGCGCCCAGCGATTCGGCGTCCCGATGGGTTACGGCGGGCCCCACGCCGGCTTCCTCGCCACCCGCATCGACTACAAGCGGTCGCTCCCCGGTCGTCTCGTCGGGCTCTCGGTCGACACCGAGGGCCGGCCCGCGTTGCGGCTCGCGCTGCAAACTCGCGAGCAGCACATCCGGCGGGAAAAGGCGACGAGCAACATCTGCACCGCCCAGGTGCTGCTGGCCAACATCGCCGGCATGTACGCCGCCTGGCACGGCCCCGACGGGCTCACCCGCATCGCCAACCGGGTGCACGGTCTCACCGCCCGCCTGGCCTCCACCCTGACCGCCAACGGGTTCACCGTCACCCAGGCGTTCTTCGACACCATCACCGTCGGCACGGAAGCCGGCGGCGCGGGCGCCGTGCTCGCGGCTGCACTCGAACGCAACATCAATCTACGTCCCGTCGACGACTCCACCGTCGGCATCTCCCTCGACGAGACCACGACCGAGGCGGTGCTGGCCGACGTCCTCGCCGCCTTTGGCATCGCCGCCGGTCTGATCGAGCCGGGCACCAGCGCTATCCCGACCGATCTGGCCCGCACCTCGGACTTCCTCACCCACCCGGTGTTCAACGCCCACCGCAGCGAAACCGAGATGCTGCGCTACCTCCGCATGCTGGCCGATCGCGACATCGCCCTCGACCGGGCGATGATCCCCCTTGGCTCCTGCACGATGAAGCTCAACGCCACCACCGAGATGGAACCGGTGACCTGGCCCGAGTTCGCCGACCTCCACCCGTTCGCCCCCGCCGACCAGGCCGACGGCTACCGCCAGCTCATCGACGAACTCGAAGCCATGCTCGTGAAAATCACCGGCTACGACGCCGTGTCGCTGCAGCCGAACGCCGGCAGTCAGGGCGAGTTCGCCGGGCTCATGGCCATCCGCGCCTACCACCGCTCGCGCGGCGACGCCCGCCGCGACGTGTGCCTCATCCCCGCGTCGGCTCACGGCACCAACGCGGCATCCGCGGTGATGGCCGGCATGCGGGTCGTGGTCGTCGCCTGCGACGACGAGGGCAACGTCGATCTCGCCGACCTCGAGGCCAAGATCGCCGAACACGGAGACGCCCTCTCCGCGCTGATGGTCACCTACCCGTCGACCCACGGCGTGTTCGAAGCGGCCATCGGCGATATCTGCGCCATGGTGCACGATCAGGGCGGCCAGGTGTACCTCGACGGCGCCAACCTCAATGCCATGGTCGGCGTCGCCCAACCCGGCAAGTTCGGCGCCGATGTGAGCCACCTGAACCTGCACAAGACCTTTTGCATCCCCCACGGAGGCGGTGGGCCCGGCGTTGGCCCGATCGGAGTTCGCGCCCACCTCGCCGAATTCCTGCCCGGCCATCCCGTCCTCGACGGCAGCCGCACGGGCGGCGCCATATCGGCGGCGCCCTACGGCTCGGCCGGCATCCTGGCCATCAGCCACACCTACATCGCCATGATGGGCGGCGAGGGGCTCACCCGGGCCACCGCGGTGTCGATCCTGGGAGCCAACTACATCGCCTCGCGACTGAAGGGCGTGTTCCCGGTGCTCTACACCGGTGTGAACGACCTCGTCGCCCACGAGTGCATCATCGATGTGCGCCCGGCCAAGGAGGCGGCGGGCATCGATGTCGATGACATCGCCAAGCGGCTCATCGACTACGGCTTCCACGCGCCGACCATGTCGTTCCCGGTTCCGGGAACGTTGATGATCGAGCCGACCGAGTCCGAATCCAAAGCCGAGATCGACCGGTTCTGCGACGCGATGATCGCCATCGCCGCCGAGATCGATCAGGTCGTGGCCGGTACCTGGCCGGCGGGCGACAACCCGCTCGCCCTCGCGCCGCACACCGCCGAGGACGTCACCGCCGACAAATGGGATCGTTCGTACCCCCGCTCGCTCGGCGCCTACCCGGTCGCCTCGCTGCGGGCGAACAAGTACTGGCCACCGGTGAGCCGCATCGACGGTGCCCACGGCGACAAGAACCTCATCTGCGCCTGCCCCAGCATCGACGACTACCGCTGACGTCATCGTGTTCTGCCGCCCGCTGTGGCAGAGTTCGTCGACCGAAACGCGTACAACTCGATCGCAGGGAAGGTTCCGGTGAAGGCACCGCACACCCCCGACAGCCCACCGGCAACGCCGGATTTCGACGACTACCCGTGGGTGCCGTTGCGCCAGGTTTCCCTCGCCGATGACTTCGCCATCGTGCGGTGGGAGGACGGCCGGGAACTGCACTGCTACTCGATGTGGCTCGCGGAGAACACCTACGGCATCGAACCGCGCAGTCGCGAAAGCAAGCTCGACCCCCGCAACCTGCCCGCGCCGGGGTCGTTGATCAAAGCGGTACGCACCGATGCGGGGGCTCTGGCCGTCGCCTGGGCGAGCGGCGAATCGGTCGAGGTACACCCGGGCTGGCTCCGCCACGTCGCTGAGCAGGCCCACACGCCGGAGGCCCGACTTCCCCCGATCACCCGGTGGGACCGCTCCACGTTCACCGAACCGCCCACGTTCGACGGCGCATCCGTGCTCCGCGACGAAAGCGTCTTTCGGGCATGGCTGAACGCGCTGTGCGAACTCGGCATCGCCCGCCTGCGCGACGCCCCGACCACCGAAGCGTTCATGGAGGAAGTCGGCCGCCGCATCGGCCCGATACGCGGGTCGAACTTCGGAGCGGTGTTCGATGTGGTCACCAAGGTCGACCCCGACTCCACCGCCAACACCTCGCTACCCCTCCCCCAGCACACCGACCTGCCGACGCGGGAAACCCCACCGGGGTTTCAGTTCCTGCACTGCATCACCAACACCGTGCCGGGGGGCGAGTCCCGCATGACCGACGGCCTAGCGGTAATCGACGAACTCGAACGGGCGCACCCCGAGCACTTCACGGCCCTGCGAACACTCCAGTGGACCTTCGCCAACCGGTCACCGGACGACGATCATCGCTGGACCGGGCCCATCATCGACCAACCCGACCCGGACGGGCCGCTCACCATCCGCGGGTTCCATCCGGTTCGGGCGTTCCCGGCCATGGCGGCCGCCGACGTCCCCCGGGCCTATGCGGCGCTGCGGTGCTACGCGGGCATCGCCCATGACGACCGGTTCCAGATCACCTACCGCCTCGAGCCAGGCGATCTGGTCGGCTTCGACAACCGTCGGGTACTGCACGGCCGCAACGAATTCGACGACGGCGCCGGTCACCGCCACCTGCGGGGCTGCTACCTCGACCAGGACGACGTGTACTCCCGCCTCCGGGTGCTCAATCGCCGCGTCTGACCGTCCGGCTCGCGACCGCGCCATTCGCCGCTCACCCCCACCGGGCACGGATGTCTGCCTCCACCGCCGATCGCTGGCATGCTCTAGCGGTCCAGTCTCCACCAAACCCAGTCTCCACCAAACCCAGTCTCCAGCAACACGTCACAACCCGATCAGGAGAGCCGCATGAGCTCCGTCTACATCACCTGCGCGGTCACCGGCAGCGGCGATACCGTCCACAAGTCCGACAAGGTGCCGTTCACCCCCGAAGCCATCGCCGACGACTGCGTGGCCGCAGCGAAGGCCGGCGCGGCGATCGTGCACATCCATGTACGCGACCCCGAGACCGGTGCCCCTTCGCGCGAGGTCGACTACTACGCCGAGGTCGTCGATCGGGTGCGTTCCAGCGGCACCGACGTGGTCATCAACCTCACCGCCGGCATGGGCGGCGATCTGGTGCTGGGTTCGGCCGAACAGCCCGAACCGCTCGACCCCGATGGCACCGACCTGGCCGGCGCCACCGAACGACTGGCCCACGTTCGCCAGATCCGGCCCGAGATCTGCACCCTCGACTGCGGCTCGATGAACTTCGGCGAAGGCGCCTACGTGATGACCAACACGTCGGAGATCCTCCACGAGATGGCCCGCCAGATCCAGGAACTCGGCGTGCGGCCCGAGATCGAGGTCTTCGACACGGGACACCTCTGGCAGGCCAAGAGCCTGGTCGATGCCGGGGTGATCTCCGCGCCGGTGATGGTGCAGATGTGCATGGGTATCCCGTGGGGCGCCCCGAACGATCTCAACACGTTGATGGCCATGGTCAACAACACACCCGATGACTGGACCTTCAGCGCGTTCTCCATCGGCCGCGACCAATTGCCGTACGTGGCGCTCGCCGCCATCGCCGGAGGCCACGTCCGGGTGGGCCTCGAGGACAATCTGTACCTCGACAAGGGCGTGCTGGCGTCGAACGCCGATCTCGTCGCTCGGGCGGTACAGATCCTCGAGAGCATCAACGTCGGGGTGATGACCCCCGACGAGGTGCGATCGAAGCTGAGCCTCACCAAGCATGGCTGAACGCCGGCCCGCACAGCCCGAAGCCGGTCCGGCCTCCGCACCCGAGCGGGCGGCCGTCATCGGCTGCGGGGTCATCGGCGCGGGGTGGACCGCCCGGTTCCGGCTGCACGGTGTCGATGTCCGGGCCTATGACCCGTCGCCGGATGCCGAGCGGATCCTGGCCGAGGTCCAGGGGAACGCCAACGCCGCGTGGGCCGACCTGGGTCTCCCGGTGGCGTTGGGCGACCTCACGCTCTGCGACTCGCTGGCCGACGCGGTGGCCGACGCCGAGGTGATCCAGGAGAGCGCACCCGAGGTGCTCGAGGTGAAACGGTCGATCCTGGGCGAAATCGATGCCGCGGCCCAACCCGACGCGCTCATCGCCTCATCGACGTCCGGGCTGTTGTGCACCGACATGGCCCGCGACCTCTCCCACCCCGAACGCCTCGTGGTCGCCCATCCGTTCAACCCGGTGTACCTGCTGCCGCTGGTCGAGATCGTGGGCGGTGACGCCACCTCCCTCGGCACGATCGACCGGGCCATGGCCACCTATCGCGGCATCGGCATGCACCCGCTGCACGTGCGGGTCGAGATCGACGCCCACATCGCCGACCGACTCCTCGAAGCGGTGTGGCGTGAAGCGCTGTGGCTGGTGAACGACGGCGTGGCCACCACCGCGGAGATCGACGACGCCATCCGCTACGGATTCGGCCTACGGTGGGCCCAGATGGGCCTGTTCGAGACCTACCGGATCGCGGGCGGCGAATCGGGTATGGCGCACTTCATCAAGCAGTTCGGGCCCGCGCTGGCGTGGCCCTGGACGAAGCTCATGGACGTACCCGAGCTCACCGACGAACTGGTCGCCGCCATCAGCGACCAATCCGATGCCCAGTCAGGCGACTACGGCATCCGCGACCTCGAACGAATCCGGGATCAGAACCTGGCCGCCATCCTGCTGGCGTTGGAGGCCAACGACTGGGGCGCCGGCCAGGTCATCGCCCGCGAGCGCTGATCCACCCCACTATGGGTGCGCCAGCGAAACGCGCCACGGGGCCTCGATCAGCACGTGTCCTCGATCAGCAGAGCGCAGCGAGGACGGTAATGCTGAGTGTGGCCGTCGCCGTGCTGTTCCCGTCGCTCACCTCATAGACCCACTGGGCGGTCGCAGATTGACCAGGAAGGATGATGTTCGGCTGAGGGGTGAACGAGAACGAACCGTCGGCGAGGAGCTCGATCGGTCCGCATACCTCGCCCACCACTCCGGGCGGCGACCCGTTGACGGAGACGACCGTTAGCGGGTCACCGTCGCTATCGCTGTCATTGTCCAGGACGTTCCCCGTGAGCAAGGAGGTTGGGCCGACGGAGTATGCGTCGTCCACCGCCACCGGGGTGTCGTTCACGCCGGTGATGGTGACCATGACCGTGGCCGTGGTCATGCCGCCATGGGGATCTTCGAACACCACGTCGAACTGGTCGGTGTCGGTCTCGCCGGTGTCGAGTTCCTCGAACTGCATCGCCGGGTCATAGCGCACCATCTGGTCGGCCTGGAGGAACACCGAGCCCTTGGTGCTCACGCTGTTGACGACCGAGGTGACCGTGACCGGGAAGCCCTCGGGGTCCGAGGCCGCCGCCAGGGCGTCGAGCAGGAAGATCGTGTTCTCGTTGGTGGTGAGCGTCAGCGGGGTGACCATCGGAGGATCGTTGTCCCGCGCAATGGTGACCACGACCAGGCCGGTGTCGGTGCCGCCCTTGCCGTCGATCACCGTGTAGTTGAACGCATCGGTGGTTGTGGTGCCGGGCGTCAACCCGGTGAACGCACCGTTGGTCTCATAGGTGACGACCGACGAGGCGTCGGCCACCACAGCTCCCAGGGTTCCGGTGACGTCGACCGAGTCGATCGACAGGGGGTCGCCATCGGCATCGGTGTCGTTGGCGAGCAGGTCGATCATCACGTTGCCGTTGAAATCGACCGCGCCCATGTCGTCGACGGCGACCGGCGCCGTGTTCGGCAGCTCGCAGGCAACGGCGGTCTCGGCCGAGCAGTTGTCGGTACCCGCTCCACCCCGCGCCAGGTCGACTCCGGCATGACCGCGCAGAACGTCGTCGCCGGCACCACCGAACAAGCCGTCGTCTCCGGGGCCACCGCGCACGTCGTCGTCATCGCCGCCACCCGACAAGGTGTCGTTCCCGCCGCCGCCGAGAACACGATCGAGGCCTCGGCCGCCGCCGATCATGTCGTCGCCGGCGCCGCCTCGCAGATCGTCGTCACCGTTTTGGCCCAAAATGCTGTCGTTGCCGCCGCGGCCGTAAACGACATCGTCGCCACCGCCGGCGTGGATGGTGTTGTCGCTCGCGCCCGCACAGATGAAGTCCGGGCCGGGCGTGCCCATGATCATGGCGTCGTCCGAGATGATGACGTTGGCGCCAGCCGGCGCCGCTCCGCATGGTGTCTGCGCCGATGCCGTGCTGGCGCCCAACCCCCAGACGGCCAGCATGGCGGCGAGAAAGGCCACCCCGATCTTCCGACCCGACCTGCGCTTGTACATGGATGGCCCCCGTCAGTGCGATGTAGAGCACCAATTTTGGCGCGTGGGCGACCGCAGGGCGCGGACCCATCGCAACCGGGGGTCGATCGGGTCAGGACTCGAGGAGCTTGCGGTAACGGTCGATCTGGTCGAGCGTCATCGCCCGAACGTCGCCGCCGTCGTGGTTGGTGCGGTACCACTCGACGATCCACGTGAGTGCGTCGTCGAGGCCCAGGATCGGGTTCCAACCGATCTGGCTCTTGATCTTGGCGCAGTCGAGCTTGAGGAAGGTGTCCTCATGCGGGAACTCCTTGCCGTCGAGCTGCCAGGAGGCACCATCTCCCCACGCGTTTGTCAGGTACTCGGCGATCCACTCGACCGGTTTGATCTGGTCGAGGTCGGGGCCGATGTTCCAGTGATCGCTGCCCAAAGTGGGGTCGTTGGTGAGGACCTCGGCCAGGCGCAGGTAACCGCCGACCGGTTCGAGTACGTGCTGCCATGGCCGAAGGGCGTGCGGATTGCGGATCTGTACGGGCTCGCCCGCGTCGATCGCGGCCATGATGTCGGGGATGAGCCGGTCCTTGGACCAGTCACCGCCACCGATGACATTGCCGGCTCGCGCCGAGGCCACCGCCGTCGGCGTGCCGTCAAACCAGCTCGCCATGTAGCTGCGTATGACCAGCTCAGCCGCTCCCTTGCTGGCCGAATACGGATCGCGACCGCCGAGCTCGTCGCTCTCTCGATAACCCCACACCCATTCGACGTTGCGGTAGCACTTGTCGCTGGTGATCATCAGCACGGCATCGAGGCCGTCGCGATCGCGGGCGGCTTCGAGAACATGAGCCGTGCCCATGACGTTGGTGCCGTAGTTGGTGATCGGGTCGGCGTAGGCGGTGTGGACGAGGGCCTGGGCGGCGAGGTGGATGACCACCTGCGGGTTGGCCTGGTCATAGGCGGCCTTGACCGTGTCGAGGTCGCGAATGTCGCCGATGATCGAGGTCATGGCGTCGCCCACCGACGCCGCTTCGAACAGGCTCTTTGGGAGGGGCTCGAGGGCCAGGCCGGTGACCTCGGCGCCGAGCTGCTGGAGCCACAGACACATCCAGCTCCCCTTGAAACCGGTGTGTCCGGTGACCAGGACGCGTCGCCCCTGCCAGAAGTCGTCAGCCATCGTTCCTCGTCATCGGGTGCTTGTCATCGGGTGTTCGTCGTCGGTGGGGCGTGGGATCGTCGATACCCACCGGGCAACGGAAGTGGACCCATCCGATGTTACCGGTTGGGGCTCCACTGCCCATCGGCACCGGAGACCGCCCGGTTGAGCCGACCGGCACGAGGGGTCCCGGATCTAGGCCGTACGGGCCACGGCAACGCCTCGGCGCACTGGTGCCGGGCGAACCGTCTCGACCCCCAGAGCTCGACGCACGACGTCGGGGGCGTGCACCCGCAACCAGCGCGTTCCGGCGTGACCGAACTCGAGCACAACACCGGGCTCCGTCGCCGTCGCCGTCACCGCCGATCGTTGCCGGCCCGCGAGCAGTCGTTCGCTGCCGAAGTGCGAGGCGTACACCCGCCGCTGCGGGGCGCCCCGAGAGCCGACGTCGGCCGAACCCTCGAGCAGGACCAGAAAGCCCGATGCGGCAGCGTCCTGTCGGACCAGCCGTTCACCGGTAGCCACGTGGCGAGTCCTGGCCGCCGTGCGCAAGGTGCGCAGCAACCGGGTCGACGCGCCCTGAAACAACGGGTGCAGGCTCATCGCCTCAAGCACCGGGTCGGGGGTTCGAACTATCTGAGGAACCAGGAACGCCGCCATCGTCACGCTTCTCCGCCTTTGGTAGTAGGTACCTGCAGCAGACCACGACGCCCCGCCTCCAACCGTGGCCCACGACACGGTTGCCGAGTGACCCCCATCAACCTCCGTCGACGTCCGGGCATCGACCAGCGGCTGCGGTATCGTCCGCGTATGACCATCGCTTTGGACTTTCCGGTCGCTCGCCCCGCCGGATACGAGTGGTTCGACGACGAACCGCGGTTCGACCCCGACCGCCACCTCGCCCTCACCGAACCGGACGAGGTGCTGCTGCTCAGCGACCTCGGCTACTCCGCGGCGGAGATCGACCCGACCGCGACCCCGGTGGCGCTCTCGTCGCCGTTCCGAGTGCTCTCCGACGAGGGCGCCGAGATCATGTTGGCGGTGACCCGTCGTCTCCGGGAGTTCGCCAAGCCGGCCAGCAACCGGATCGAACACGTGGTGCGGGGCGGCTGCTACCGGTCCCGTTGGCTCCGCGATCTGTGTGTCGCGCCCGAGGTCGCCGAAGCCCTGTCCGCCATCTACGGCGTTCCGGTCGCGCCTCACACGATGCCGGTGCATCTCGGGCACCTGAACTACGCCCCGAGCGCTGTCGGTTCTCCGGTCGACAAATGGCACCACGACACCATCGCTCTCGACTACGTGATGCCCGTCGTCGACCCGGCGACGCTTTCGGGCGGACAGTTCGAGTATTTCCTCGGGACCAAGGCCGAGGCCGCGGAGCTGGCGGCCCGGGGCGAGACCCCGCCCGCCGAACGGGTCGTCGCCCCGCACTTTGGTGGTGCCGGTTGGGCGATTGCCCTCCACGGCAACATGGTCGTGCATCGGGGCGCGCCCCTCCACGTTGCGGCCGAGCGGACATCGATGGTCAACGCCTACGTCGCCCTCGACACCTCCGGCGACGACCAGACCCGGTCTCGCGACCTGATCGCCGTCGACGACCCCACCGTGCTGTACACCGAATGGGCCCGCCATGCCGCCTGGCGGGCGCGAAGCCGGCTCGACAATCTGATCGAGACGATCGCCTTCGACCAGGAACCCAAGGCCGCGGCCGCACTTCTCGATGCCGCGATCGTCGACGTGCGCCAGGCGATCGAGGACATCACCGCCGGCTACAAAGAGGCCGACCACTACGAGCGGTGACGTGAAGGCGCCGCGGATCCCCTAGCTCGGCATCACCCCGCCGGCCTTGACCCAGCGGTTCACCGCCCGGCCCGCTTCGGCCGGGTTGTACACGTCCTCTTCGTAGCTCCATTTGCCATCGCCGGCGTAGTGGAGGATGACGAACACGTCGAAGCCGAAATACTCGTCGCCGCCGGCCGGGTCGGGCAGGATATTCGGGATCAGGGCGATGACCCGGTTGCCGTCGACCATGGTCCACGAGACCGGAAACACCATCTCGGGAAACGGCTTCATCACCCCGGTGATCCACTCCCGGATGGCGTCCTGGCCGGAGAAGCGACCGTAGTGGTGCTCGTAGTAGTCGGCATCTTCGGTGAACTGGTCGGCCCACTGATCCCAATCGCCGGTCGCGACCGCGAGGGCACCCCGCTCGCGGTACTTCTCGAACTCCGCCAGAATCTCCTCGCGCGGATGCGCCGGCTCGGGCACCGGCGGCGTCGTGTCGGGCACCACTCCGAGCGAGCGATCGGGCGGGGTGTCGATGCGCCCACCGGCGGTGAACCACTCGGTCCATACCCGCTCGGCATCGGCCGGGTTGTAGAAGTCGGCCTCCCAGTCCCACTTTCCGTCGCCCGCGTAACGAATCACCGTCGTGTTCGGGAACGCGAAGCTCTTTCCCCCACCTTCGGGGTCGGGCAGCAGGTTCCAGATGTAGAACGCCACCTTGTCGTCCTCGACCACGTGCCAGTCGATCGCCAGCGTCATCGACGGGTACTGCGCCATGCACTCGACGATCCACTCGGTGATCGCCTCCCGACCGTGAAATTCGCCGAGGAAATGCTCCTCGTAGTGCGCATCGTCGGTGAACAGCTCACCCCAACCGACCCAGTCATGGCCCTGCTCGCCCCGGCGGCGGTACTCGGCAAACGCCTCTTCGATCTCCTCGGTACTGAACCGACCCACAACTCCCCCTTCGTGGCCGTCCGAATCCCCGGAACGGCACCTGGCGCGACCTTAGCCACAGCCCGACTTTTGGGCGAAAGATCGGCCGTTTCGCCATATGGGCCGATCGGCTCAGCTCGCTCAAGGAGGCGGCTCCGCAGGTCGTAGCAACCGATATGGCCTTGGTAGAAGCCTCCACGGCGCCGCTTTCCCGACCCGGTGTCGAACCCGCAGCGACCCCCGCAGAGCACGTCGATCTGCGCGTCCTCGGCGCCCGACTGAACGCGCTCCGCGTCGGCGACATCCTCGATATCTGCCAACGGGCCATCGCCGAACGCAGCGCTCCTCGGGTGATCGCCAGCCAGAACATGCACGGGTTGCACACCTACCTGACCGATTCGGGTTTCCGGGCGCTGCACGAACACGACCAGACCCTGGTGCACATCGACGGCACCCCCCTGCTGTGGATGGGCAAGCTCAAGGGGTACGACATCGACTATGAACATCGCACCGGCTGCATTTACTGGGTGCCGGAGATGTTCGACCGAGCCGCCGAAGAGGGTTGGCGAGTCTTCTACCTCGGGTCCACACCCGACGTGGCCGACGAGGGCCTGCGCCGCATTCGCCAGGCGCACCCGGGGCTCGACATCGTCGGCCGCGACGGGTTCTTCGACGCCGACCCGATGAGCGAGGAGAACCGGGCCGTCGTCGAGGAGATCAATGCCGCCCAGGCCGACATCTTGTTGGTCGGCATGGGCATGGGTCGCCAGGAACGGTGGATTCTGCAAAACCTCCAGCGCCTCGACGTGCGGGTCGTCGTCACGACCGGCGCCATGATGGAACTCATCGCCGGCACCCTGAACCGGGCCCCGGAGTGGCTCGGACCACTCGGGCTCGAATGGGCGTTCCGCCTGTACGACAACGCTCCGGCGGTGGCTCGCCGCTACTTCGTCGAACCGTGGCTCATCGGCTTCAACTCGCTGCGGCGTTCCCGACGTCGCCGCCGCACGGGGTCGCGCCGATGAAGATCGTGCTCACCGCCGATGATTTCGGCTGGGACGACGACACCGTCGCCACCACCATCGCCGCCCTCGAGGCGGGCCACGTCCGCAACGCCTCGCTGATGGCCTGCACGCCGGGGGCCGAGGCCGCGATGGCGTACGCGACATCACACCCCGAGCACGGCTACGGCGTGCACCTCACGTTCACCCGCGACGAGGAGGAGGCGCCGCTACTGCCTCCCGGCCAGGTGCCCGACCTCGTCGACGCCGACGGCCGTTTCCACCTCGGACGCGAGGCTCAGCTGCGGGCCGGCACCGGCCGGTTCCCGACCGCACAGATCGCCGCCGAGATGGAGGCGCAGCTGGCATTCATCGTCGACCACGGCGTCGCTCTCGACTACGTCGACAGCCACAAGCATCTGCACAAGTTCGGACCGTTCGCGGCGGCGCTACCCGAGGTGCTTCCCCGGTTCGGCATCGAGACCGTGCGCAACGCCCAGACGATCTTTGTGGGCTCCACCGGCCGGCGCCCCACCGCCTGGTTTGGTCGCCGTTGGAGCCGTCGCATCGAGCGACGCTGGCGCACCACCGACCACTTCTTCATGGCCGACGGCGACATCGACGTGGCGTGGTGGGAACACGTGCCGCTCGACCTCGGCGACCGGGCCACCCTTGAGGTCGGCTGCCATCCCGGTACCGACGTCGACTGGCGCGACCACGAACGCCACGGCATCGAACAGCTGGCGGATCGGATCTCGGCCGCCGGCATCGAGACCCTGCGATGGCGCGATCTCGCGATCTCCGAATCAGCGCCGATCAGCAACTGAGCTGAAGTCGCGCCACCGCCGGTCCATCGTTCGGCGCAGCCCGGTTGGACATGACACCGGGCCGCCACTGCTGCGAAGATCGGTAGAACTCGTTTCAATCCAGCCACAATCCCTGGGGGCCGCCGGAATGGATATCGATCTCACGCCTGATCAGCGCGAGCTACAGACGGAGCTGCGCGACTATTTCGCCACGCTCATGACACCCGAGGTGCGCGCCTCGACGGGCAGCGCCGAGTTCGAGGAGAACCCCCGGTACAAGGATCTGATCCGCCAGATCGGTTCCGACGGCTGGCTGGGCGTGGGCTGGCCGAAGGAGTACGGCGGCAAGGGCTTCACGCCGATCGAGCAGTACATCTTCTTCAACGAGTCCCAGAAGGCGCACTGTCCGATTCCCTTTCTCACCACCAACACGGTCGGTCCGACGCTGCGCAACTTCGGCACCGACGAACAAAAGGACTTCTTCCTCAACAAAATCCTGGCCGGCGAGATGCATTTCTCGATCGGCTACTCCGAACCCGAAGCCGGTACCGACCTCGCGTCGCTACAGACCCGAGCGGTCAAAGACGGCGACGAGTGGGTCATCAACGGCCAGAAGCTCTACACCAGCCTCGCCTACAACGCCGACTACATCTGGCTGGCCGCCCGCACCGATCAGGATGCACCGCGCCACAAGGGCATCACCATGTTCCTGGTACCGGCCGACTCGCCCGGGTTCTCGATCCAACCGTTCGAGACCTTCGGGCCGAGCCACACCACCGCCACCTTCTACGACGACGTGCGGGTGCCCGACTCCGCGATCGTCGGCGAACTGAACGGCGGATGGAATCTGATCACCAACCAGCTCAACCACGAGCGGGTGTCGCTGTTCGCCTCCGGGCGCCTGCTTCAGCTGATGCAGAGCTCGTTGGCGTGGGCCCGCGACACCAAGCTGGCCGACGGCCGCCGGGTCATCGACCAGGAGTGGGTGCAGGTGAAACTCGCCGAATGCCACGCGCTGGTGAAGCACCTCGACCTGCTCAACTGGAAGGTCGCTTCCGACAACACCCACGGGCGCATGAGCCCGGCGGAGGCCTCCGCGGTCAAGGTGCACGGCTCGGAATCGATGCACCGCATCTACACCCTGCTGACCGAGGTCATCGGGGCCTCCGGCCACCTCCGCGAGGGTTCTCCCGGGGCCGAACTTGCCGGCCAGATCGAATCGAGTTACCGCAGCGTCTGGGTACTGACCTTTGGCGGCGGCACCAACGAAGTGCAACGAGACATCATCGGCATGGTGGGCCTGGGGCTCCCCCGCGAAAAGCGTCGGAAGTAGGCAGACATGGACTTTGGACTAAACGTCGAACAACAAGCCGTGGCCGACCTGGCCACCCAGATTTTGACCGAGAACGTCGACGTCGAAAGCCTGATGGCGGTCGAGGCCGGCGACGAGTGGTTCGACCGGAAGGCGTGGGGCCTGCTGGCCGACGCCGGGCTCATCGGCATCGCCCTGGGCGAAGACGTCGGCGGCGGCGGGCTCGACCTCGTGGCCTTCGCCCAGGTGCTCGAAGCCCAGGGCGCGACCGTCGCGCCGATGCCGCTTCTGCCGACGGGTATGGCGGCCCTGGCCATCGACCGGTTCGGCACCGCCGAGCAGCGCCAACGATGGCTGCCGGGCGTCGTCGCTGGATCCACCGTTTTGTCGGTCGCGTTGCAGGAACCCAACGACGACCGCCTGTCGGCCCCCTCGGCCACCGTCACCGACGGAGCGATCACCGGAACCAAGTCGGTGGTCGAGTACGCCACCCATGCCGAGCGCCTCGTCGTGAGCGCCGCCGATGGCCTCTACCTGGTCGACCCGACCGGAGACGGTGTCACGCTGACCGAAGGGACATCCACCCGGAAGGAGCCGGTGCACCTCGTCGAGTTCGCCGGAGCGGCGGCGGAACCGCTCACGGGATCATCCGCCGGCTGGTTGGTCGACCGTACGACCGCGGCGCTGTGCGCCATTCAGCTCGGCGTTACCGAGCGAGCGTTGCGCCTCACCGCCGACTACACCACCGAGCGCCAACAGTTCGGACGACCGATCGCGACATTCCAGGCGGTAACCCAGCGCCTCGCCGACCAGTACATCAACGTCGGCGGCATTCGGCTGAACACCCAGAACTCGGTGTGGCGCCTGGCCAACGACCTCGATGTTGCCGAGGACCTGCCGGTGGCCAAATGGTGGGCGTCGGAGCGGGCGACCGATATCGCCAACGCCACCCAGCACTGCCACGGCGGTATGGGCGTGAGCGTCGACTACCCGCTGTATCGCTACACCCTCTGGAACAAGCACCTCACGACGTCGCTGGGTGCCGGCACCCAGCAGCTGCGCACGCTCGGCGCCACCCTCGCCACGGGGTAACCCGCCGCGTCGGCCGCCGCCGCGAACCGGCGATCCCGCGGCGTAGAGTCCGTTCGTGACCACCCTTGCCTTCTGCCCCGCCTGCGGTGCAACCGCCGAGCGCGCGGCGCCGTTTCAGTGCGCCGACTGCTCGACCTGGCACTACGCCAACCCCCGCCCGTGCGCGGGGGCGCTCGTCGAGCGAGACGGCAGGGTCCTGTTGTTGAAGCGGGCGTTCGAACCGTGGCTGGGCCACTGGGACATTCCCGGCGGCTTCTGCGAGGACGGCGAACACCCGGCCGACGGAGCGCGCCGGGAGGTGCGCGAGGAAACCGGACTCGACATCGAACTCGTGGGCCTGCTCGGTATGTGGATGGACACCTACCTCGACGACGATCCGCCGATCACCACGCTGAACGTGTACTACCTGGGCCGTCCGATCGATGACCGCGAGCTGACCATCGATACCGACGAAGCCAGTGCATTCGAGTGGTTCGGCCCCGATGATCCGGTCGAGCCCATTGGCTTTCCCACCCACTTTCCCGGCGTGCTCGACGCGTGGCGGGCTATCCGCTCCGGAGCACAGCCCCAGGTCTTGCCGTACGACGAGCGCTTCCCCACTGACACCCGATAGTCGTCTCACCGATACCGCTCGTCCGGGAGGTACGGTGCGCCGGTGGAACACTTTGATCTGATCATCATCGGCACCGGCTCGGGTAACTCGATCATCGGCCCCGACTTCGACGACTGGAACGTCGCCATCATCGAAAAGGGCGTTTTCGGCGGCACCTGTCTGAACGTTGGTTGCATCCCCTCGAAAATGTTCGTCTACGCCGCCGAACTGGCCGAGCACGCCAAACACGGCGCCAAGCTCGGCATCGACACGCAGTTCAACGGCGCCGACTGGCCGGCGATCCGCGACCGGGTGTTCGGCCGCATCGACCCGATCGCCGCAGGAGGCGAGCGCTACCGGGCCGAAGAGTGCGCGAACGTCACCGTCTTCAAAGAACACGCCCGCTTCACCGGCCCGAAGCAGGTGCAGGCCGGCGACACCACCCTCACCGCCGAGCACATCGTGCTCGCCGCGGGCGCTCGCACCTTCACCCCGCCGATCGCCGGGCTCGACCAGGTCGAGTACCACACGTCGGACTCCATCATGCGCCTCGATGCCCTACCCGAACGCCTGCTGGTGTTCGGCGGCGGATACATCGCCTCGGAGATGGCCCACGTGTTTGGCGGACTCGGCTCGCAGGTCACGATGGTGAACCGGGGCGGCCGTCTGCTGCGCAACGAGGACGCCGACATCTCCGACCGCTTCACCGAGGTCTACGGCGAGCGCTTCGACCTGGTGCTCGGCACCGCGGATCACCGCGTCAGCCAGGACGCCGGCGGAACGATCACCATGGAGCTCACCCACGACGGTGCGGCCCGCACCATCGAGGCCGACGCGTTGCTGGTCGCCACCGGGCGCGTGCCCAACGGCGACCAGATGGACCTCGACGTCGCCGGCATCGCCGTGGACGACCGCGGGTACGTGGTCACCGACGGCGCCATGCGGACCAACGTCGACGGGGTGTGGGCGCTCGGTGATATCACCAACCCGGTACAGCTCAAACACACCGCCAACGCCGAGGCCAAGATCGTGGCCCACAACATCGCCCACCCCGACGACCCGATCGAGGTCGACCTGTCGTTCACGCCGCACGCGGTTTTCGGATACCCGCAGGTCGCGGCCGTCGGCCTCACCGAGGAGCAGGCTCGCGCCGCCGGCCACAACGTCGTCGTGAAGATCCAGAACTACGGCGACACCGCCTATGGCTGGGCCATGGAGGACGAAACGAGCATCTGCAAGCTGATCGCGGACGCCGACTCCCGGGCTCTGCTGGGTGCCCACATCCTCGGCCCGCAGGCCTCGACGCTGCTCCAACAGCTCGTGCAGGGCATGCGGTTCGGCCAAACGGTCGACGAGATGGCCCGAGGCCAGATCTGGACCCACCCGGCGCTGCCCGAGGTGGTCGAGAACGCGTTGCTCGGGCTGTAGTCCGACGCGAACGGGCCATCGCGCGCCGCAGCGTTGTCGCGATCGACCGGATCGGCGAGACTCGGGCCATGACGTCGACCGCGCCCATCAACCTCGACACCGCCCTCGCCAGCTTCACCGAAACGTGGAGCCCGCGCATCGTGGCCCGGATGAACGACTACGACGTGCGGATCGCCCACACCCACGGCGAACACATGTGGCATTCCCACGCCGATACCGACGAGTTCTTCCTGGTGCTCGACGGCGTGTTCCACATCGCCCTGCGCGACGGCTCCGGCGAGGAGTCGAGCGTCCGTCTGGCCAAGGGCGACATGTACGTCGTCCCCCAAGGCGTCGAGCACAAGCCGTCGGCCCCCGATGGCGCGTCGATCCTGATGTTCGAGCCCGCCGGCACCTCGACGACCGGCGACCACACCGGCGCCGCCGTGCCCGACCACATCGACAGCACCACCGGCCACGTCCTTTAACGCGCAAAGAACTTCAGGGGGGTCAGACCCCTCCAGGTGGGTTAACGCTCAAATGAACTCAGGCGGGGTCAGACCCCTCCGGGTGGGCTAACGCTCAAATGAACTCAGGCGGGGTCAGACCCCCGCCGGGTGGCTTAAGACCCCGCCGGGTGGCTTTACCGGGTGACGGTGACCCGGATGCAGTCGAAGTCGCTCTGGCAGATGGCGATGTCGCCGTCGGCGTCGTCGGGCACCGACACGGCGAACGGCCCCTGACCGCACTCGGTGGTGTAGGCGAACGACTCGCCCCGCGGATTCCACCATTGCGCGGCGTCGGCCTGCCAGCCCTCGTCGGACCGGACATGGGTGCGCTGCCACCGGCCGAAGGCGGTCTCGGTGTACACCCGGTCGAGCTTCGGTGCACAGCCCTCGTCGAGCTCCACCTCGACCGACCCTCCGGCCTCGATGGCCAGCGTGGCCACGTCGCCGTGAAAGTCGAGCCCTCGCGTCGACGCCAACCACAGGCCCGAGACCGCGGCGACCAGCACTACCGCGGCCACCCCGCCGAGCACCTTGCCCCAGAGCGGAACTGCCGACGGCGCTGTATTACGCAGCTCCGCTGTCTCACCGAGCTCCGCTGTCTCACCGAGCTCCGCTGTATCACCCAGCTCCGCTGTATCACCCAGCTCCGCTGTATCACCCAGCTCCGCTGTATCACCCAGCTCCGCTG
>CALHYX010000086.1 GCA_938041035.1 uncultured Acidimicrobiales bacterium
GTGCGGCGATGCAGGCCCTCGGTCATAACTCCGACGAGCTGAAGATTCCCGTCACCCAAATGGTCAAGCTGATGCGAGGTGGCGAAGAGGTCAAGCTGTCCAAGCGCTCGGGCACCATCATCGAGATACGCGAGCTGGTCGAGGAGATCGGCGCCGACGCCACGCGCTTCACCTACTTGTTGCAATCGGTCGAGACCCCGCAGACCTTCGACCTCGAACTTGCCGCGTCGAAGGCCATGGACAACCCGGTCTTCTACGTGCAGATGGCCCACGCTCGGCTCTGCTCGATCGAGACCAACGCGGTCAAGGCCGGTGTCGTCGCCACCGCGGTCGCCGATGTCGACCTCACCCCGCTGGTCGAAGAGCGCGAGCTCGAGGTCATCCGCAAGCTGTCGGAATTTCCCGACATCGTCATGGTGGCCACCAACGGCCGGGCCCCGCATCGCATCGCCAGCTGGTTGCGTGAGTTCGCGGCTGCCGTCCACGGCTTCTACCACGACTGCTACGTCGTCGGCGACGGCATCACCCCCGAGGTCACCCAGGCTCGCCTCGCCCTCGTCGCGGCGGCCAAGGTTGGCCTCCAGTCCGGCCTCGACCTGCTCGGCGTCAGCGCCCCCGAGGCGATGTAACCGGTGACCGCAATCGCCAAAAACCTGCTGCCCGACACCGCCGAGGTGGGCGAGCGCGGCCAGCTGATCATCGGCGGGTGCGACACCCTCGAACTGGCGGCCGAGTTCGGCACGCCCGTGTTCGTGTACGACGAAGCCCACCTGCGCGCCCGCTGCCGCGAGGCCGTGGCCGCGTTCGGGCCCGGGGTCGCCTATGCCACCAAGGCGTTCCTGTGTCGGGCGATGGCCAAGCTGGCCCACGAGGAGGGCATGCACCTCGACGTGGCCACCATGGGTGAGCTGCACGTGGCCCTCGACGCCGGCGTCCCCGGCGCCGACCTCGTACTCCACGGCAACAACAAATCCGACGCCGAACTCCGCGCCGCGCTCGACGCGGGCATCGGCCGCATCGTCGTCGACAGCTTCGACGAGCTCGACCGCCTCGACATGATCCACGCCGCCGACGGCCACGTCGCCCCGGTGCTCCTGCGCATCACCCCGGGGGTCGAGGCCCACACCCACGAGTTCATCTCCACCGGACAGGACGACTCGAAGTTCGGGTTCACCGTGTCGTCGGGCAAGGCCGCCCGCGCCGTCGAGCGCGCCGGCGCCAGCCCGGCCATCGACCTGCTCGGCATCCACGCTCACATCGGCTCCCAGGTGTTCTCGATCGACTCGCTCATGAAGTCGGCCGAGATCCTCGCCCGCACCGCCGAACCGTTCGGCCTGCCCGAACTCTCGGTCGGCGGTGGGCTCGGTGTCGCCTACATGAACGGCGAGACCGCGCCGACGATCAGCGAATGGGCCGGCGCCGTGCACCAGGCGCTCGCCGACGCCGGTGCCACCGCCCGCATCCTCGCCGAACCCGGCCGTTCGATCGCCGCGTCGGCCGCCGTCACCCTCTACACCGTCGGCACGGTGAAGGCGCTGCCCGACATCCGCACCTACGTCGCGGTCGACGGCGGCATGAGCGACAACCCCCGGCCCGTCCTCTACGGCAGCGGTTATGAGGTCTTCCTGGCCCGCTCGGTCGAGGCCGACCGCGACCACCCCGTGCGCGTGGTGGGCAAACACTGCGAGAGCGGCGACCTGCTGGTCCGCGAGGGCGTCGTACCCGCCGACCTCGCCGTGGGCGACATCCTCGCGATGCCGGTCACCGGCGCATACGGTCACAGCATGGGCTCGAATTACCAAAAGGTGCTCCGCCCGCCGGTCGTTTTCGCCGCCGACGGCGACGCCCGGCTGGTCGTGCGCCGCGAAACCCTCGCCGATCTGCTCACCCGAGATCTGTGACCGAGCGGGCTCGTTAACGTGGCGCTGCGCCGCCTGCCGGTGTTCGAGCGATGGCTCGTCGGCGGCGTGGCCATCGTGACCCCGGCCGACCGGCCCGACGCCGCCACCCGGCTCGAAGGCACCGCCGCGGCGCTGTGGATCGAACTCGCCGAGACCGACGACCTCGACGAGATCGTTGCCCGCCTCGCCGCCACCTACCAGGCCGACCCCGAAACCGTTCGCGCCGACGTCGGCGTCGCGGTGCACGATCTCGAAGACCGGGGGATTCTGCGTGTCGACAGCTGACCCGGCCGCCCTGTCGCGCCACCTCGCCGCGGTGGCCGCGTTCGGGCTGGCGGGCGCGCCGCCCATCGAGCTGACCGAACCGCTGAGCAACGACGCCTGGGTGCGGCTGCTCGCCTCGGTCACGCGCGAACGGCTCGTCGGCGTCCTGGCCTCGGCCATCGACGCCCAGGCGGTGCCGGTGACCGGCGAACAGCTGGCGCGCATGGCCGACCTGCACGAAGAGGTCATGCTCGCCTGTATCGCTCTTGAGCAGTACCTGCACCGCATCGCCGACGTGCTCGAGCCCGCCGCCATCGACTTCGCCGTGGTGAAGGGGCCGGCCGCCGCCCACGGCTGGGCGCTCGACGCCAGCGAGCGCCAGTTCGGCGACATCGACATCCTCGTGCGCTCGGCCGACATCGACCGCACGGTCGCGGCGCTCGAGGCGGCGGAGGCCACCCGGTTCACGCCCGAGCTCCGACCGGGCTTCGATCGCCGCTTCGCCAAGTCGGTCACCATGGCGTGGGGTCCGTTCGAGATCGACGTGCACCGCACCCTCGCCCCGGGCCGATTCGGGCTCGACATCGACGAGGCCTCCCTCTGGGCCGGCGTCGGCGCGTCCGGCGACGAAACCCACGCCCCCGCCACCTTCACCGTGGCCGGCCGGCCCTTCGCCACCCTGACCCGGCCGATGCATTTCGTGCACGCCTGCTACCACGCCGCCCTGGGCGACCGCCGACCGTCGTTGGCCAGCCTGCGCGACATCCAACTGCTCGCCGCCGAGGTCACGATCGACGAGGCGCTCGCCATCGCCGAGCCGTGGGGCGGCGCCGCCGTGCTCGCCCATGCGCTCGCCGAGGCCGCCGAGCGGGTGCCGAGCGAGGTCGGCGACGCCCACCGCTGGGCTCGCGGTTACGCGGCATCCGAACGCGACCTCGACGACATCGCGTCGTATCACGACGTCGACGACCGGTTCGCGAGTACCGCCCGCCACAGCCTGGCATCGCTACCGCTCGGGCAACGGCCGGCGTTCGCGCTGGCGCTCGCCCTGCCGTCGGCCGAGAACCTCGAAGCCCGCGGGCTCACCCGTGGAGCGCACCTACGACAGCTTCTGCGCCGGACCTGAGCAGTTAGCTGAGCGCCCCGAAGCCCAGCAGCAGGGCCGCGACGATGATGACGGCGAGCACGCCGACGGCGATGCGATTCCACTGCACCTCGTCGCTCTGGCGGACCGGCGGCAGCGGGCCGAGATCCTCGGTGGGGATGAGCGTGCGGGTCGAGGGTGCGACCACCTGCACGCCGCTCAGCCGGGCTTGGGCCCCGAGGGCAACGAACGCGTAGGAGGCTTCCTCGGCGGTGGGGAGCGCAGGACTCGAGGAAGGGGCCGTGGGGTCCGAACCGCCGAGTTGGTCGAGCAGTTCAGCCAGATCCGCGGGATCCGCGGCGATCGTCCGACACAGCGCGCCGAGCGAGAACAGATCGGTGTCGGGCACCGCCCGAGGGTCGTCGGGTAAGAAGCCCGGCGTGCCCCGCCGCAGCGGTGCGCCGTCGGCCTCGCTGCAGCCATCGAGGTCGGCGAGGCGCACGGTGCCATCCGCGTCGAGCACGACATTGTCGGGCTTCACGTCGCCGTGCACGACCTCCATCCGATGCAGCACCGTGAGCGCCCGGGCGATGGCCAGGCCGACCGTGGCCACCCCCTCGACCGGCAACGGTCCGTGGTGGGCGAGATGGGCGGCCAGCGAACCACCGGCCGCCCGTTCGACCAGCACGGAATGGTCGGTCACCGCCGCCACCCGGATGAGATGGGGGTGGTCGACCCGCACGAACTGCCTGGCCATCCGCCGCTGATGCAGGCTGGGCACGGCTTTTTCGATCAGCTCGCGCCCCACGAGTCGACCGCGGTCCCGGGGCTCGATCGAACGCGATTCATGGATACTCATCGAAATACAGTGAAACACCGCGGAACCGCAAACAAAAGTCGGCCAGCAAAGTCGGCCGGGAACGTTGGCCGGGAAGTCGGTGCGAAAGTCGGTACGGAAAGTCGGCACGGTCGCAAGCGGATCCCGGGGCGAAACCAGACCACCGATCGGGCGCGTGGGCGATACCGTGGCGCCGTGACTCAGATACAGATTGGCCTACTGGGGTGCGGCAACGTTGGAGCTCCGCTCGTCACCCTCATCGACGAGCGCCGCGACGCGGTTGCCGCTCGAACCGGACTCGAGCTGCAGGTCGCCAAGATCGCGGTGCGCAGCATGGCGAAGGCCCGCGGCATCGACGTACCCGAAGGCACGATGGTCGCCGACGCGTCCGCGGTGGTGAACGACCCGGGCATCGACGTCATCGTCGAGCTGATCGGCGGCATTGAGCCCGCTCGCGAACTCATCCTCGCCGCCTTGCGATCGGGCAAGCCCGTCGTCACCGGCAACAAGGAGCTGCTCGCCAACCACGGCGCCGAGCTCTATGCCGAAGCCGAGGCCAACGGCGTCGATCTGCTCTTCGAGGCCGCCGTCGCCGCCGCCATCCCGCTCATGCGGCCGTTGCGCGAGTCGTTGATCGGTGAGCCGATAACGCGGGTGCTCGGCATCGTGAACGGCACCACGAACTACATCCTCACCCAGATGGCCGAGCACGGCGCCAGCTATGCCGAAGCACTGTCGGAGGCCCAGAGTCTCGGCTTCGCCGAGCGCGACCCCACCGCCGACGTCGAAGGCTTCGACGCCGGGGCCAAGGCGGCGATCATCGCCTCGATCGCCTTCGGCGCCTCCGTCGTCGCCGGCGACGTGTACCACGAGGGCATTTCCAAGATCACCGCCGCCGACATCGATTTCGCCACCCGCCTCGGCTATTCCATCAAGCTGTTGGCCATCGCGGAGTTGGCCGACGAGTCGAGCGAAGGCGGCAAGGCACCCGAGGTCGCGGTGCGCGTGCACCCGGCCATGGTGCCCAACGACCACCCGCTCGCCGCCGTCCGCGACAGCTTCAACGCCGTCTTCGTCGAAGGCGAAGCGCTCGGCGAACTCATGGTGTACGGCCGCGGTGCCGGGGGGCGGCCCACCGCCTCCGCCGTGCTCGGCGACCTCATCGACGCCGCCGCCAACCTCACCCGCGGCACCAGCGGCTCGGTCGGCGTCATGCCCCGGGCCCGCATCCGACCCATCGACGAGGTCGAGAGCGCCTTCTATGTGAACCTCGAAGTCGCCGACGAGCCCGGCGTGCTGGCCCAGGTGGCCACCGTGTTCGCCAGCAACGATGTTTCCATCCGGTCGATGGAGCAGGAGGACCTCGACGACGAGGCCCGCCTCGTGTTCATCACCCACTCGGCCCGCGAGGCCGACATGCAGGCCACCCTCGCCGGGCTGCAGACCCTCGACGTCGTTCGCAGCATCGGATCGCTGCTGCGAGTCGTCGGCGGCTGACGTGCGCTACGTCTCGACCCGGGGCGCCGCGCCGACGCTCGGCTTCGGCGACGTCCTGCTCGCCGGGCTGGCCACCGACGGCGGGCTCTACGTCCCCGAGGACTGGCCGACCTGGGACCCCGCCTCCACCGCCGCGACGGCCGCCGACCGCCGCTACGTCGACGTGGCGATCGAGGTCATGTGGCCCTTCGTGGCCGATGCCCTCGACCGCGACGACTTCGCGGCCATGGTCGCCGATGCCTATTCGACCTTTCACCACGACGAGGTGGTGCCGCTGGTCGACCTCGGTGCCGGCCACCACCTGATGGAGCTGTTTCACGGCCCGACGCTCGCCTTCAAAGACGTCGCTCTGCAACTGGTCGGTCGGCTGTTCGACCACGAGCTGACCCGGCGCGGCGAACGGCTCACCATCGTGGGGGCAACCTCGGGCGACACCGGCTCGGCCGCCATCGAGGCCTGTCGCGACCGCGACTGCCTCGAGGTGTTCATCCTGTATCCGGGTGGCGGCCGGGTGTCGGAAGTGCAGCGTCGGCAGATGACCACCGTCGACGCCGCCAACATTCACTGCATCGAGGTGGACGGCACGTTCGACGACTGTCAGGACATGGTCAAGGCCATGTTTGCCGACGAGGCCTTTCGCACCGAGGTGAACCTGGGCGCGGTGAATTCGATCAACTGGGCCCGGGTGATGGCCCAAGTCGTCTACTACGTGTACGCCGCCCAGATCCTCGCTGGCCCGGGTGGGAGACCGGTGTCGTTCTCCGTGCCGACCGGCAACTTCGGCAACGTGTTCGCCGCCGAGGTCGCCCGCCGAATCGGGGCGCCCATCGGCCAGTTCATCGTCGCCAGCAACCGCAACGACATCCTCACCCAGTTCTTCGGCGACGGGGCGATGCGCATCGGCTCGGTCGAACCCTCGCTGTCGCCGAGCATGGACATCCAGGTCTCGTCGAACCTCGAACGGCTCATCCACGAACTCCTCGGCCGCGACGGTGAAGCGGTCGCCGAGTTCATGGCGAAGTTCCGCGACGTCGGCCACATCGCCATGGAATCCGATCGCTTCTCCCCGGTCACCGAACTGTGGTCGGCGGCGAGCATCGACGACGCGACCACGTCGGCGACGATCGCCCGCCACCACGCCGACGGGGGTCGGCTGGTCGATCCGCACACCGCCGTCGGCCTCGCTGCGTCCGAACGGCTGCGGCGCGACCCGACCCAGCCGCTGGTCACCCTGGCGACCGCCCACCCGGCCAAGTTTCCGGCGGCCGTGAAGGCCGCGACCGGAGTGCACCCGGGACTGCCGCCCCACCTGGTCGATCTCTTCGACCGCCCGGAGCGGCTCACGCCGCTACCCGACGATCTCGCGACCGTGCAGGCCCACGTACGATCGACCAGGGGCTAACCGACGGCGCTCGCCAGCCGGGCGTTCGGTCGGCGGTCTAACAGCACCCGGTCGACGACGGGGCGGCGTCGGCTTCGCCCGCGGCCGGAGCGCAGCACACGCTGGCGCCGGCGGTGGTGAGCACGGCGCCGGGGGCGTCGGCCAGCACGGTGTAGACCTCCCACTCGAGCGCGTCGGCGTCGCGCACGTAGGTCTTGTCCTGTTCGGCGAAGCAGCACTCGGTGTTGGCCACGTCGGTGGCGTCGATGCCCTCGGCGGCCACCCGTTCGGCGAACGCGGTCACCTGGGCGGTGGTCTCGACCTCGACGCCGAGGTGGTTCACCGTGCCGGCGGCGTCCGGGTTCTGGATCAGGACCAACTTCATCGGCGGGTCGGCGACGGCGAAGTTGGCGTAACCCTCCCGGACCTTCGCCGGCTCGGTCGCGAACACCGTGCGGTAGAAGTCGACGGCCCGGTCGATGTCGTCGACGTTGATGGCGAGTTGGATGCGGCTCATGGAAATCCTCCGATGGAGACGGACGTCGGTAGCGGTGCTGCCCGGGGCGGACAGCCCATCCTACCGACCGTCATCATATAGATGGTGGTCAATGTGACAATCGCAGTGTGCTCAACATATCGACCAATGTCAATATCGATAATCATAAATATTTGCTCTCGTAAATATATACAGAGGTCTATATCAAGGTCGTGGGCGGAGTACGATGGTGCCATGGCCCCATCGACCCCTTCCGCGATCTTCGAGAGCCTCGGCTGCTGTTCGCCACTTTCGGGCAACGCGCTGAGCGAAACCGACGCCGAGTCGATCGCCGCCATGTTCGCGGTGCTCGCCGACCCGGTGCGGCTGCGCCTGTTGAGCCTGGTCGCCAACCAGGCCGACGGGGTGTGCGCCTGTGATCTGGTCACGGTGCTCGACCGGTCCCAACCCACGATCAGCCACCATCTGAAGGTGCTGGCGAACGCCGGACTGCTCGACCGCGACAAGCGGGGCCGCTGGGTCTGGTACACCGTCCGCAAGGACCGCCTCGCCCCGCTGGGCGACCTCTTTGCCTGACCCGTGGGCAACGGATTGTTCGACCCGGTGAGACGTTGCGGCCACCATCGCCCCTGGTTACGATGAGCGCCGTCATACCTGGGGGCAGCCGCTGTTTCTTCGCAGCGGTCCCGCTCCCGGCATAGCGGCGGCTGGTCCCTCTCGTTCGAGAGCGGCGGTCGGCGTAGCGGGCCCGGAACCACCGGGGTCCCCGAGCTGTGAGAACTGCTGTTGAACTGCTGTCGAGAACTGAGGCCATCGTGAGCCAGGACACGCCCGAACTGCGTCGATCGACGCTCCAACGCAAAGACCGCGAGGAGCTGAACACGATTGCGGCCAGTCTCGGACTCAAGGCTCCGTCGCGCGCCCGAAAGGCCGAGATCGTCGACCTGATCCTCGACGCCGTCGGGGGCGAACCCAACAGCGAGGCCGCCGGCGGCGATGACGGGGCCGACGCCGCTGACGGCGCCGCCAAGAAGCCATCCAAGTCGAAGGCCAAGGCCAAAAAACCCGCCGCCGACACCAACGACGACAACGGTGGCGAAGCCGATTCGGGTGGAGACGACGACGATTCGGACTCGTCGGGCCGGGGCGACGATGACCAGGACTCGGGTCGCCAACGCAACAAGTCGCGGCGCGGGTCCAAGGGCAAGGGCGACCGCAACGACAAGGACCGTAACGACAAGGACCGCAACGACAAGGACCGCAACGACCGCAACGACGGCGACGACGACGAGCCCGAGGAGGGCAACCGCAACCGCAGCCGCAACCGCGACGACCAGAACGAGTCGGGCAACCGACGCCGACGCCGTCGCGGCCGCGATCGCGGCCGCGACG
>CALHYX010000087.1 GCA_938041035.1 uncultured Acidimicrobiales bacterium
CCGCGACCACGACCGCGACATGTACGGGCTACGCATCGAAGGCGACAAAGCCTCGATCGACCACATGTTCCAAACCCTCCAGGCCCAAGCCAAACAACTCTACGAAACCGACGGCGGCCGCGACCTCGCCCCCACCAAACATCCCCGCACCCGCGAACAACGCCTGTACGACGCCCTCCACACCACCATCACCGGCACCGGTACCGGCACCAGTAGAGGCGGCGCCGGTGGCCGCCCCACCGTCGTGTTCGTCCAACGCCTCCACCCCACCAATGGAGACCGCCCTCGCAATGCCGATGGCCGAACCGGCCGAGGCCGGCGTCACAGCGGCCGCGGGAGAGGTCGCGCCGGCGGGGGCAGGGCGGGCCCCGACGACGACGCCGACCAACCTTCCCCGCTCGCTCAGCCGACCCTGATCGGCTCCGGCCCCATCGCCCCCGACACGCTGGCCACCATCATCGCCACCGCCGACCCCGACATCGCCGTCATTATCGAATCCGCCACCGGCAACCCCCTCTGGCACGGCCGCGCCAAACGCCACGCCACCAACCACCAACGCCTCGCCCTCATCGTCCGCGACCGCGGCTGCGTCCTGTGTGGCGCCCCCCACCACCACTGCGAAACCCACCACCTCATGCCGTGGCACGCCCCGGCAAAGGGCACCACCGACATCGACCAACTCGCCCTCCTCTGCTCGGGCTGTCACCACCACCTCCACGACACCGACCACACCCTCATCCGAACCTCACCCACCAAGCCCACGCGATCCACCGAACCAGCCGCGACCGCCTCCACCGGACCCGCCCGACCCGGCTGGACCACCCGCCCCGCCACCCCCCACGAAACCCCACCCCAACGCATCATCAAACACTGACCCACCCAAACAAACCGGGCGTGAAGACGGGCCGCTACTCAGTGCAAAGGGCGAGTGGGCGGAGGTCGGTCAGGCGCCCAGGATGGCGAGGGCCCGGGGGATCCAGTGATCCGACATGGTCATACCGTCGCCGTACGCCTCTTCGGTGAAGAACAACAGGCCGAGCCCCTGGGTGACGACCATGGCGCGAGCGGCGGCTTCGACCGACTCCCACAGTTCGTCGAAGGGGTAGTCGACGCCGTGGCGGGCGAGGCTCTCGACGTAGCCCTTCACCAGCTCGATGCCGGCCTCGCGTCCGGCCTCGGGCCGCACACAGGTGGTGAGCGAGATACCGAGGTCGGTGCCCGGGTCGGCGGCGGTGGTCATCGCCCAGTCGACGATGCGCACCGAGCCGTCGGCGAAGTACAAGAAGTTGTCCGAACGGGTGTCGTTGTGGGTCAACGTCATCGGTCGGTTGAGCCGGGCGACGTCGTCGATGAAGCGTTCGCCGCATTCGGTGAGCAGGTCGGCGATCTCGGGCTGCTCGAAGCGTTGGATCACCTCGGCGACACCGCGTTCGAGAAACACGTTGGTCTGGGTGACCGGGGTATCGGTGATGACGTCGGCACCGCGCATCGAAGCCAGCCGGGGGTGGCCCCAGAAGTGCGCGTGGAGTTGGGCGAGCAGATCGAATACCGAAACCAGTTGGTCGGGTTGGGGCGGGTCGGCGAGGTCGTAGACGGTGACATCGTCGCCGAGGTCTTCGATGAGCAGGGCGAAGCGCCGGTTGGTGGGGCGTAGGAACTTTGCCGGGTCCCGGGTGACCGCCACCTGCACTCGCGGGCCCATCTTTTCGATCATGGCCTTGGCCCGGGGGCTCACCGGGTCGGGCCGGGCCGGATCCATCGCCGAACCGAAGTAGCGGGGCGTCGGCACCGGCACGGTGTGCGCCACGTCGCGGTAGAACACGATCTCGCGTTCGTAGACGTTGAGGCCCTCGATCATGCCCCGATTGGTGCGATCGATGGTCGGGAACTTGGCCACCACCGACGCCGGCGCTCCGTCGCTCGGACCGGAGTAGGAGATGTGTACCCGGATCACCTCGCCGCTGAGCCCGGTGCCGCCGCCGAGCGCTTCGAGTCGCAATCCGGTCACGTTGACATCGGGCCCGAGGTGTCCGCCATCCCGCAACGTCTGAGTCAACCAGCCGCAGCTGATGTCGTCGGGAACGGTGGGAATGTGGGGTTTGCCTCGGGCCATGGCCCATCATTGTTCAGGCTGCACCTCAGCGACGTCCAACCCTGCTCGATCACCGGCGCACGGCGCGGGTGGCCGCCAATGATGAAGGGCCGGTTCAGGTTTGTTTGGGGTTGTCGATCGGCCCGAGGGTGAGCGCCATGGTCAAGGCGGCCACCGGGATAGCTCCGATGAGGATGGTTGTGGCGGTGGAAGCCGTATCGAGAAGCAGCCCGGCTGCCAGCGGACCGGCGGCTTGCCCGAGGCGCATCGTGGAGACCCATGCGGCCAGCACGATCGGGAGCTGATGGGCGGTGGAGATCGATGCGGCGAAGTCCTGCAGGGTCGGGTTCGACACACCGCTCGCAAGAGTCCGAACACCGAGCCGGCCAACGCGATCAAGGCGAGTGAGGGTGCGGCTCCGGTGACGACAACCGACAACGCGGTCACACCGGTGGAAGCGACGAGCAGTTGCCGGGCAGAAGCCCGACGCCGCACCCAGTCGAGCCGGTACGCCGCGATTGCGCCGGTTACCGCTGGCACGGATAGCAGCAGGCCTCGGATGCCGGATCCGACCTGGAATTCCTGATCGAGGTGAAGAGGAACGGTCGTGTAGAACACGCCGAAGGTGACGGCGGCGAGAACGAAGCCCGCGGTGAGCGTCGCCGGCACGCCGGGGGTGCGGACTGCCGAGAGCTGCGACCCCAGGGTTCCGGTCGCGATGGTGGAGCTCCGGGTGATCGGGAGTCGGAGGGCACATATCACGGCGAACGGTAGTGCGACGGTGGATAGAGCGACCGCCCAACGCCAGCTGGTCTGGTCGGCGAGCGACCCGGCGATGATCGGAGCGGTGAGCAGGCCAATGGAGATCGCCGCCGCGTTGCGACCCAGCACCTGGGTGCGGGCTCCCCCGGACCAATGGTCACCAATGAGAACGACGGAAAGGCTGATGAGTCCGGCGCTGCCGATGCCCTGGAGAAGTCTCAACCCAACGAGCGATGCGAAGTCCTGCGCGACCGCGCTGGCGCCGCCAGAAATCCCGTACAACACCAGGCACAACAGCAAAACCGGTCGCCGCCCGTAACGGTTCGCCAGGAGTCCTACCGCAGGTGCGGCGACGACGCCCGGAAGCGGAATCGCGGCGATCAGGAGACCAGACCTGCTGTCCGGTTGTCCGAGGTCGGCGAGGACCTCGGGAAGGTTCGGAACCGTCAACGGATTCGCCAGTATTGCCACGACCGCGATGGCGTAAATCATCCACTCTGGCGGCCGTTCTTCCAAGAGGCCTTCCTAGCCGACTCCGCGCTCTCCAGAGGTACGACCCGGCGAAATCGCCGGGAACGGTGCCCACGCTCCCGGACTCAGACGCGCCCGCGGGCGGGCTCGTCAGCTCGGTTGTGTGGCTACCCGAAGGCGGTTGCCGTCGGGGTCGGTGAGCTCGACTTCACGGGCCCAGGGTTGATCGCGGATCTCCACCCCGAACTCGGCGGCGACGGCGTCGACATCGGTCACCCAGAAATAGACCAGCGTTCCCGGCGTTGCATCGCCGGTGTGCTCGGACAGGTGGAGTTTCACGCCACCCCGGTCGAGGAACATGTAGAGCGGAAAACCGGGCTCAAACCGATGCCGGCCAACAACCTCGAACCCAAGCCGTTGATACCACTCCGCGGTCTTCTCCGCATCGGTGACGCGGAAGATGGGGATCATGATCTCGGCCATATCTCAACCGTAGCTCCGGGGGCACGCGGGGCGCCGCGCTGCTCGACGGCTACGTCTCGCTCATGCGGGTGAGCGAAGCCACGGGTTGGAGCGAACGGTCGGCCGCACCGACGAGTCTTTGGATAGTCGTCCGTGTCCGGCCTCTCGCTCCGGCTGGCTCGTCATTGGCCCTGGCCACCAACTCCATCGCAACGCGAACGATGCCGTCGCCGTCGGGAAGGCGGCGACCCTCCACCTGGGCGTCGGCCACGTAGTCCTCCGGCATTGCGCCGAGCCAGCGAATGAGGGCGAGCACACCATCGGCTTCGGCATCATCGGCGTCGGCGAAACGCCGCATCGTCGATGTCGCCACCCCGACATGACCAGACAGCGACGACCAACTCAAACCCTGACGCTCGCGCTCGGCATCAATGGCGAGGAACAGCCGTCGAAGATCAAACCGGGGTTTCACCAGAGACAACGTACCGCCCGGGCGGCGACACCGAGAGGGCACACGGGACCCACTGGCCCATCGCCGGCGAATCGAGGCCGAGTGGCAAGCGTGGAAGTCCGCGGCATCCACACGCGTCATGTCAGCGAGAAGGTTGTACGTTGGCGCGATGCCCGCCCCGCAGTGGTTCTTTCGGTTCATGTACGACCGGGAGAGCGAGGCGCTCGGGAGGCGACACGACGGACCCGAGCACCGCGAGCTGATAGAGCGAACGGCCGATGAGATCGCGAGCGTGACCGCCGTGCCCGGCCCGGTCGCCGAC
>CALHYX010000088.1 GCA_938041035.1 uncultured Acidimicrobiales bacterium
ACCAGAGTGACCGCGGGCGGGTTACCAGGGGTGGGTGGTTCCGTCCCAGCGGACGAAGCGACCCGAGTCGGCCAGGCTCAGGCCATCGATCGTCTCGACGATCGCGGTGGCCGATTCCAGCGGCGTGAGGGGCGCGGTGTCGCCACCCATATCGGTGCTCACCCACCCGGGGTGCAGCATGACCACGGCTATCCCCTCCCCCGCCAGGGCCGCCGCCGACTTCACGCTCAACATGTTGAGGGCCGCCTTCGACACGCAGTACCCCGTGTCACGGCCGATCGACGCCGCCACCTCCATCGATCCCAGTTGAGAGCTGATGTTCAACACCAGCGGATCAACCCCGCGGCGAAGCAACGGCAGCACTTCCCGGACCACGACCATTGGCCCGGTGACGTTCACCCGGTTGACCGCGTCGAAGCTGGCGGCATCGAAGTCAAAGGGCCCCCGTTGCTGATCGGCCATGCCGAAACTCCGCCCATCGGCACCGGCGCAGTTGATCACCAGATCCACGCCGGCGACCTGCTCGCCCAGCTGCGCTATACCGGCAACGATCGACGCCTCGTCGGCGAGATCGAACTGGATGATGCCGGCCGGGCCAAGGGCGAGGAGCGCCTCGGGAGCGGCCTCGCGAGCCGTTCCCCACACGCGATCGCCCCGGTCGATGAGGAGACGGGCCAGTTGATGGCCAAGCCCTCGGTTCGCACCGGTGAGCAGGACCCGTCGAGCGTTGGTCATGACCGGGCACGCTAGGCAGAACCGGCTTACCCCCGCAACGAATTACGCGATATCTCGGCCTGACCCCGGGCTCACCCGGGACGCGGTCTGACCTGAGCTGACGCCGTCCTAGAGCCGATCGACGATGGCGCTGGCGAACTCCGAGCACTTGACCTCGGTAGCGCCGTCCATCAAACGAGCGAAGTCGTAGGTGACCACTTTGTCGCCGATGGTCTTTTCGACCGCGGCGACGATGTCGTCGGCAGCTTCTTGCCAGCCGAGGTGCTCAAACATCAACACGCCGGACAACAGCACCGACGACGGGTTGACCTTGTCCTGGCCGGCGTACTTGGGCGCCGTGCCGTGGGTGGCCTCGAACACGCCGTGGCCGGTGACGTAGTTGATGTTGGCGCCGGGGGCGATACCGATACCGCCGACCTGGGCAGCCAGCGCGTCGGAGAGGTAGTCGCCGTTCAGGTTCATCGTGGCGATGACGTCGAACTCGGCGGGCCGGGTCAGCACTTGCTGCAGGGCGATATCGGCGATCGCGTCCTGCACGAGAATCTTGTCGCCCGGGTCACCGTCGCAGTCATCCCAACCGACCGCGACATCGCTGAAGTCCTCGCGCACGAGCTCGTAGCCCCACTTCTGGAACGCGCCCTCGGTGAACTTCATGATGTTGCCCTTGTGCACCCAGTGCACCCGCTTGCGGTTCCGGCGCACGGCGTACTCGAGGGCGGCGCGCTGCAGCCGTTGCGAACCCGTCTTGGAGATCGGCTTGACCCCGATGCCGGAGTCGGCCCGGATCTCCCAGCCAAAGGCGTCGTGGAGCAGCTCCATCATCTTCTTGGCTTCCGGCGTACCCGACTCAACCTCGAGTCCGGCATAGATGTCTTCGGTGTTCTCCCGGAAGATCACCATGTCGACGAGATTCGGCTCCCGTACCGGCGACGGAACACCGTTGAACCAGCGCACCGGACGCAGGCAGACGTAGAGGTCCATGATCTGGCGGATGGCGACGTTCAGGCTGCGGAAGCCTCCGCCGATCGGCGTGGTCAGCGGGCCCTTGATACCGATGAGGTACTCGGTGAACTTGTCGATGGTGTCCTGGGGCAGCCAGTCGCCGGTCTCGTTGAACGCCTTCTCGCCCGCGAGAACTTCCATCCATTCGATCGATTTGCCGTGTTTCGCGGCGGCCGCATCGAGGACGAGCTTGGCGGCCGGCCAGATGTCGACCCCGGTGCCATCACCCTCGATAAAGGGGATGATCACATCGTCGGGGACGGTCATCGTGCCGTCGGCGTTCATTACGATCTTGTCTGCCATATGTGCCTGAGCATATCCGGCCGACTAAACGTCCGCGGGCGAACGGCGCTGGTTCGCGCAACTACTGCAACGCTGCGTAGGCGGCGGCCGTCGCCTCGGGTTGGTTCAGCGTGTAGAAGTGCAGACCCGGCGCGCCGGCGTCGAGCAGTTCTCCGCAGAGTTTGACCGTGGCTTCGACGGCGATCTTGAGCCGGTCGTCGCCTTCGGCCGCTTCGAGCCGGGCGAACAGTTCCTCGGGTACCGCGGCCGCGTTCATCCCGGCGAAACGTCGGATGGTGGCCGGGTTGGTGACCGAGACCACCCCGGGCATCACCGGCGTGTCGACACCGAGCGACGCGAGTTCGTCGACCATCTGCAGGTAATGGGTTGGATCGAAGAAAAACTGCGTTATGCCGAAGTCTGCCGCCGCCAGTTTGGTGGCGAGGTGGCGGCGATCGGTCGCCCGGTCGATCGAGCGGGGATGGACCTCGGGGTGGGCGGCGACGCCGATGGAGAAGTCGGTGTGTTCGCGCACGAGCTCGACCAGCTCGATTGCGTATCGGAAGTCGCCGTCGACACCGCTGCCGTCGACCGGGGCGTCGCCGGCGAGGGCCAAGACGTTGCGCACGCCGGACGCCGCGTAGTCGTCGAGCAGGGTCAGGATCTCGGCTCGGGTGTGGCCGACACAGGTGAGGTGCGGCATCGCCGGAAACGGGTTGGCGGTGGTGATATCGACGACGAGATCACGGGTGCGTTCGCGGGTGGACCCTCCGGCCCCGTAGGTGATCGACACGAAGTCGGGATCCACATCGCCGGCGAGCGCTCCGAGGGTCTTCTCCAGCCCCCGCACCGCGGCGTCCGACGCCGGCGGAAAGAACTCCAGCGACAACGTTGGACCGGCGGCGAGGAGATCCCCGATGCGGGCAGCCGAGGCCTCCTGCATGCGGCGTGGCCGAACCGGACGCCCGAGGGCGTCGGTGGAGTTGGAAGAGTGGTCGGTCATGTGGGCGACTCCCAGGTTGGACGGCAAGGGCCGTCGAACGACGCCAGCGGATGATCGTGCAGTCATCCCGGTGGCCTTGGTGGAGTCGCAGCCCATCTGAGCAGCGACGTTTCCCACTATACGGGAAACGCTACGGCATTGCTAGTCGCTCACCCGCTCGGCGGCCGCAACGGTATTGCGCAGCAAGAGCGCGACGGTGGTGGGGCCGACACCACCGAGCCGCGGGGTAACCCACGAAGCGACGTCCTCGACCGCTTCGTCGACATCGGGAAGCAACCGACGTCCCTCCCAGCTCAACCCACCGCTGATGACCACCGCGCCCGGCTTCACCATGTCCGCGGTGACGCAACTCGGCCGGCCGACCGCGGCGACGACGATGTCGGCTTCGCGGGTGTGGGCGCCGATGTCGTCGACCCCGGTGTGGACCACGGTGACCGCCGCGTTGGCTCCGGCCTGTTTGGTGGTCAACAACAACGACAGCGGGCGGCCGAGCGTGGGACCGCGGCCGACCACGCAGACCCGTTTGCCCACGGTATCGATGCCGTAGTGCACGAGCATCGCCTGGATGCCGGCGGGGGTGCAGGGCACCGGTCCGTCCTGTTGCAACACCAGCTTGCCCAGGTTCATCGGATGGAGCCCGTCGGCGTCCTTGCCGGGGTCCATGGCGGCGAGGGCCTCGTTGAAGTCGAAGCCGTTCGGCAACGGGTGCTGGATGATGTACCCGTGCACCGCCGGGTCGGCGTTCAGGTCGGCGACCGCGGCCAGCAGGTCGGCCTGGGTGGCGGTTGTCGGCAATTCGACGTTGACCGACGCAATACCGACCCGTTCGCAGGTTTCGTGCTTTTTGCGGACGTATCCGGCCGACGCTTCATCGTCGCCGACGAGCACGGTCGCCAGCCCCACGGTGATGCCGCGTTCGGCGAGGGCGCCAACGCGGGTGGTGACATCGTCGAGAACCGCGTCGGCGACGGGCCCTCCGGCAAGAAACTGAGCGGACATCCCCGCACAGTACCCGCCACTTTGGAGCAGCACGTCGACGCCCCCGCAGGGTGCACTACCCCTCACGGCCCGAGAGCGCCGCGGGATGCTCAGCCCTCAACCGCCAAGGCCCCAAAGGCCGACCGAGATGAGTATCCCGCGAGGCAAAAGCGCCCGCAGGATGCACAAACCCACAACGCCACACGGAGCAGGTGACGATCCGACAGAAGCAAAAGCGCCCACGGGGTACACAAACCCGCAACGCCAAACGGAGCAGGTGACGATCCCACAGAAGCAAAAGCGCCCGGCGCTGATTCAAACCGCCCCGCACAACTAAACGAGCTGAGGATCCCACAGAAGCAAAAGCGCCCGCGGGGTGCACAAACCCACAACGCCAAACGGAAAAAGTTCAGTGTTTGAAGTGGCGTTCGCCGGTGAACACCATGGCCATGCCGTGCTCGTTGGCGGCGGCGATGACCTCGTCATCTCGGACCGAGCCGCCCGGTTGCACAACGGCTGTGCAGCCCGCGGAGGCGGCCGCGTCGAGCCCGTCGCGGAACGGGAAGAAGGCATCGCTGGCGCAGGCACCGCCGACCGCTCGCCCATCGGCTTTGTCGGCCGCGATGCGGCCCGCGTCGCGGCGGTTCTGCTGACCGGCGCCGATCCCGACCGCCTGACCGTCCTTGACCATCACGATGCAGTTTGAGCTCACCCGGGCCGCGAGGCGCCAAGCAAACTCCAGATCGATCCACTCGGCCTCGGTCGGCGACCGATCGGTGGCCACCTGCCAGGCCTCGCGATCGACGACGACCCGGTCGGCCGTTTGCACGAGGAACCCGCCATCAACGGTCCGGATGTCGAGCAGCGGTGACCCCGGCGGCGGCGACTCGATCACCCGCAGGTTCTTCTTCTCGAGCAGCTTGGCGAGCGCCGCCGGTTCGTAGCTCGGGGCCACCACCACTTCGGTGAACACGCCGGAGAGCGCCTCGGCCAGGGCGAGGGGTAACTCCCCGTTCACGGCGACGATGCCGCCGAAGGCGGAGATCGGGTCGCCTTCGTGGGCGAGTCGGTACGCCTCGGTCAGATCGCCCGCCACGGCCGCACCGCACGGGTTGGCGTGCTTTATGACAACGGCGGTCGGTTCGGTACCGAGGGCGTAGACCAGCTGATGAGCGGCCTCGGTGTCGAACACGTTCAGATACGACATGGCCTTGCCGCCGTGTTGGGTTGCTCGGTCCCACCAACCCTCCTGCTGGGCAAACCGGTAGCGAGCTCCGGTCTGATGCGGGTTCTCGCCGTAGCGGAGGTCGGCGACCCGGTCGAGCGCCAGGTGCAATGAGTCCGGCAGCGGGTCGGTCCGATCGCTGGCCTCGTCGGTATCGTCGAACCAGGAGACCACGGACGCGTCGTAGGCTGCGGTGTGGGCGAAGGCATTGCGCGCCAGTCGGCGACGGGTGGCGGTCGAAAGCTCACCGTCGGCCCGTAGCTCCTCCAGGACGGTGGGATAGTCGGCCGGGTCGACGACGACACCGACGAACTCATGATTTTTCGCCGCGGCCCGCACCATGGTCGGACCACCGATGTCGATCAGTTCCTCGCGCCGCTGCGCACCGTGTTCGAAGTCATCGACGTTGGACTGGAACGGGTACAGATTGCCGACGACCAGGTCGATCGGATCGATGCCATGGGTCTCGAGGTCGGCCCGATGCTCCGGGTCGTTGCGGTCGGCGAGAAGACCTCCGTGGATGCGTGGATGCAACGTGACCACCCGGTGCCCGAGCATGATCGGTGAACCGGTGTACTCGGCCACATCGGTGACCGCGATGCCGGCTTCACCGATCGCGCGAGCGGTTCCGCCGCTCGAGATCAGCTGCCACCCGAGTTCGGACAGCCCGCGGGCCAGGCCGACCACCCCGGTCTTGTCGTAGACGGACAGCAGAGCTCGCTTGGCGGGTTGTTCACTCACGTAACCGGTTCCTCGGTGGTTTCGGCGACCGACCCTCGGGCGAGGATCGAACGCAGGGTTTCGACATAGATGCGGCGTTCGACCGCCTTGATGCGTTCGTGCAGGCTTGCTTCGGTGTCGTCCGGTTCCACGACGACGGCCTCCTGGGCGAGGATCGGCCCGTCGTCGACTTCGGCGGTGGCGACGTGCAGGGTGCACCCGGTGACCTTCACCCCGTAGGCGAGGGCATCGCGAACGGCGTGCCAGCCCTTGAACGATGGCAGCAGCGCCGGGTGGGTGTTGAGGATGCGGCCCCCGAAGGGTTCGTAGATCGACGGGGCCAGGATCGTGCCGAATCCGGCCATGGCGACCAGGTCGATTTCGGCCTCGGTAAGGGCGGCGGTGACCAGGTCGGTGTAACCGGCCCGGTCGAAGTCGGCGCCGAAGCTGGCGCGATCGAGCAGCCGGGCTTCCGCCCCGTGATCGGCGGCGATGTCGGTGGCCGCACAGTCCCGATCGACCAGCACCAGAGACACCGGGATGCCCGCGTTCAGAATGGCTTCGAGAATACTGCCGCTTCCGGAAGCGAGGACTGCCAACCGCACGGCGCGAACTTAGCCGGTTCGCACCGTGGGGTTAGCTGTCGGACGGTTTCGGCCGCGAATCCGGATGGGTCCGCTCGGCCCGGTCGCATCGGACCGGCGAGTGCGGGTCGACCCGCCCGGACCGAGACCAACGGATCGACCCGTCCGGACCGAGACCGACGGGTCGACCCGTCCGGACCGGGGAGTGTGGATCGGCCCATCCGGACCGGCCCGTTCAGCTCTCTTCTCGCCGGCTCGGCCCGTGCTTACCGTCACGGCAAAGCGACGGATGCAAAAGCGTCCGGAAGGAATGGAAGCATGATGAAACGAGTCGGTTGGGTGTCGGTACTGACACTCGCACTGTTGTTTGCGGGCGCACCCGCGTCCGTGGCCCAGGGGGCCATGCAAGGGGATGCGGGACCTCCGGGGGTCGAGACGGAAGTAGCGACCGGGGCCATGATCGAGGAGATCGCTAACGCGGACGAAGCCTCAATCGACGAATACCTCGAGCGTTCCGCCGCGACGGGTGCGCTCATCGACCGGGCTGCCGTTCGCTCTTACACCACCCCTGCCGGCGTCCTCGTGCACGCAACGGCGGATGTCGAAGTCCTCGAGGTGGTCACCGAGGTGACCACGGGCGACGACGGCGACGGGTCGTACGAGGAAACGAGCATCGCGGTGGAAACCGCCGAGGTCGAGGCGGCCCCGATCGCCGACGATGCAGCCGACGACGCACCCGCTGACGACGATGGTTTGTCGACGCACGCGCCGGGAACCACCGACGACGCCTCCGGCCTTGACACCGATGCCGACGTCCCGGCGCCACCCGGCGATTCCGGCGCAGCTGACGCCGGGCTGACCACCGATGAGCCCGCGGCAGACACGGCTTCGGAGCCCGCTCCCGCAGCGGATCCACTCGCCGGGGCTGACCTCGACGTTCGGGTGCCGGAAGGGCCGGGTTCCCAGATCAGCCTGGTCGGCCTCGCCACGAACCGCTGCCAGTTCTACCGCGCGAGCTACAACTCGGGCAGCGACAAGTACAAGAACACCATGCATGCGTGTTACAGCCGGTACCGCGTCGATGGCGGCAACGGCACCCGCTCGTTGGGCCAAGCCGATGACGATGGCAGCAACTGGCGGGACTTCTACACCTTGCGCCGCTGGGCCACCATTACCCCGAACCAGGACATCTTCCAGGACTACTTCGTTCGGGGTGGTGAGGTGGAGGCGACGCCGACGTCGCACACGACGGGCAGCCTCAACTCGGGGCTGATCGACTGGGCGCCGAAGAGCGGGGCCTGCGGGGGGACGGCAACCTTCAGCTTTGCGGGTGTCGGTCTTCCGGTGAGCGTGCCCGTCTGCTCGAGCGGAACCGATATCAATCTGGGCAACTCGAACGGCTATTTCCGCAGCAAGTACAGCTGCACCGTCTGCGGCGGCGGTACCCGGGCCGTGGGATTCCACATTGCGGTGGAGATCACGCAGGGCCACAGCTCCGCCAACTGGACCTACCGGAACAAGGCATCGTTCCGCAAGAACCTCTCGACGACGACGGCGAGCATCGACGCCTCGCAGAAGTAACGGGAACGGACAGGTCCGCGGGGACCGGTCCGGTGGGACAGGTGCAACCGCACCGGTCCCCCGGGCCGGGCCCGACCGGCCCTCTTCCCGAGGGCCCGCCGCGCCCGTACGTTCACGACAGTCGGCGCGGCCGCCCGTCATTCGACACTGATGCCCGTCATTCGACATTTCCATCGAGGAACGTTTATGCCCAGCTCAAGATTGTCCGTCCCCGTGGTCGCCGTACTGGCGTGCCTCCTGCTCGTCTTCTGGGGTTGGACAACCGCCGGCTCCGAAGAGGCCTTCGGCGAGCCGCAAGCCGCCCCCACCTCGGTTCCCGAGACGGCGGTCGACTCCGATGGGCCAACCGGCCTGCGGCGAGACACGTGCGAGACCCGAGGGATCAGCACCGGATGCCTGGTCGATGAGACGGGCCCGAGATCCCTCTGGACCGGCCCGGCAGCCGGCACCGCCGACCACGTGATCGTCCTGGACTTCGGCGGCCCGGGATTCGCTATGGCCAGTGCGGCCGACGCACTCGCCACGTTCGTGGCCGCATTCCAGCCCGATGCCAACACCGCGGTTCTGGTGCCGTTGGATACCGCGGCCTCGCAATCGAACGAAGCGTGCCGTGAGGCAACCTCGATATTGGGTACCGCGATCCGCCGAGACCACATCGACCAGGCGGTGATGCGCCAGTGGCGTGAGGACTGCCGGTCCGCAAACGACGCACGGCCATTGTCGGAGTTGATCGACCTCGTTGGGCCGGGCGCAGAAGTTCGTTTCGTGGGCTGGTCCTTCGCCAGCGCCCGCCTGGACCAGGCGCTCAACGACGGCATTCCCAATCTGGCGGGTTGGGCTCTGGTCTCGCCGATTCCGGTGTCGATGAGCCTCGAGGACCTTCTTCGCTCCCGGGCCGACCGGTCGATGCGGGAGCTCGATACCGCCCACCGAACCGGTTGTGGCGACAGCGACGAGGACCAGTGCGTCGCGGACCTGACCGCGTTGATCGAGCGGGCCGTGGCCGGCGCTCCGTACGATGTGGTCGGGCGTTCGGTGCCGCTGACGGCGAACGACATCGGGTCCGCCGCCTACGGAGCGGCATACGAACCGACGGTGAACGTCGCGTGGTTGGCCGCCGATCTGCACCGCCTCGCCACCGCCGGCGCCGACCAACCGGTCGCTCTGGCTGCGCTCGACAGCGTGGCCGACACGATCATGCGCCGATATGGCACCGACCAGCACGCCACCGACCTCGCGCACTACCTGTCGGGGTTCTGCCCGGCTTTCGGGGCGGGCCCGGCCACCGAGGCGCCGGAGTCAGCCATCGAAGCCTTCCTCGTCGACCTACACGCCGTCTGTGCCGGCTTCTCGACCGGATCGTCGAGTGACACCGCTGGCGATCGCGCCGCGATCGACGCGGTGGCACAGCGTTGCGTTCTCGTGGGTGACGCCGATCCGCTGGCCGCTTCGGCCGACACCGTCTGGGATGAATGGGGCGTCGTTCCCATCGAGGTCTCGGTTTCGGGCCACGGGCTGTCCGTCGGTCGGCCCGAGGTCGCAGCATCGCTGGCCGCATTCCTACGAGGAGAGCCATGCTGAGCGCCCACATTCGATCCGCAATCCGGGTTGTGGCGCTGACCATGGCCGTCGCCGCCGCCGTTCCCGCCTGTGCCGCCAACCCGGTCACCGGTCCGGAGAAGCCATCCACTCAGCACGAGCCCTCGCAGCTCCCCCCGGGCTGGGAGATGGTGACCGAGTCGGCTGCTCGTTTCGACGCCGGCATCGAGGTCAACAGCGAGGTACAGGTCGTTCGTGACCAGACGCCGGCGCAGATCTACACGCTCTGTGTCACGGTCGTCGACGACGCCTGCAACTTGTCGGTCGATCAACCGTTGCTCCGAGAGTTGGCCGGAACGGGGCACGACGATCCGCGAGCGCGGGTCTACCTGTCGTGCAGCTACACGGACTGCGATCAGCTGAGCCTCGCCCGAATGGCCGGCGAGTGGGACGGCTGGGCCTCAGCCGGTTAGCCAAATTCGGGGTCGACGCAGCCTTGGCGGCCGCCACCACTGCCCGCGGGCTCCACCCGCGGGTAGGGCTCGACGAAACCGGCACCCGGGTCATCGCTGAAGAAGAACCGAAGGATGGCTGCGGTGATGGCGTCGGCCTCGGCGTCCTGAAATTCCTCGGTCTGCAACAGTGCCTCCTCGCTCGGATTCGACAGGAACGCGAGCTCGGTCAACACACCGGGTACCCCGGCGGTGCGGCGCAGCACCCCGTAGTAGTCCCCGCCGTCGCTGCTCGGCCGGTACTTCGTGCCCGCGTCGGTGTCGGCGACCCAGTCGGCGTCGAACTTTTGGAATCGGGCGAGCGCTTCCTCCCAGATGAGCCCGGCCAACCGCTTCGAGTCACCGGACGCGATCTGGTAGTAGGTCTCCGCGCCCGGGCCGGGCCAGGGCCCATCGGGGGCGGCGTTGTGATGGATAGACACGAACGCACCGGCGCCGAGCGACTGGGCGATCTCGGCGCGGGTGGCCAGCGTGATCCGGTAGTCGGCGTCGCGGGTCATGACGACGGTGGCCCCTTCGGCCACCAGACGGTCGCGCACCTTGCGCGAGATGATGAGATTCACGTCGGCCTCGCGAACCCCGCTGGGGCCGACGGCGCCAGGCTCAACCCCACCATGGCCCGGATCGATCACGATGTGGGCCGCGGCGATCGTGGCGGCGATCGGCACCACCGCCTGAGTTGCGCACGGTGTCGTCACGAGTGCCCGGTCGCCATCGGGCCCGAGGAACGGAGCCACCACTCCAGAAGGCGTGATGACGACTCCGGCGACTTCGGTGGCCAGCTCCGGCCAGACCCGACCCGGCAGCGTCGTCGGGGGCGACGTCGTCGTCGCCGGCACCAGGGTGACCGCCTCGGCCGATGTCGCCGGCGGCCGGGCCGGGGCCAGGCTGGTGGCCGTCGTATCGTCGGCGGTTCCGCCACCGGCCGGTCGCTGGGTCGCCGGGGCGTCACCCGCTGCACCACTCGTCGGTACCAGCGTGGGGCCGGCGGTGGTCGATCCGCAGGCGGCGGCGATCAGCGCCGCCACAACCAGGAGCACCAGTGCTCGGCGGTTCGGCCCGGGGAAAAGCCAGGAGATCTTCGTGCGGGTCACGCCCCAGTCGTAGCAGGTCCACTCACGAAACTGGCGCCACGGCCGATGGGCAACGTATGGGTTCGTCGCCTTCGAAAATCGCGGTTTCCCGTCGCCCCCGGCGCGTTGGCCTTCCGTTGGTAGCGGTAGCTCTCTGCGTTGCGCTCATCGCCTCGGCGTGTGGAAACGGCGGTGGCGACGAAGCCTCATCGACGTCGACCCTTGGGCCGCTCGCGATGTCGGACGACACCACCGTCCCGCCGATCGTCACCACCCCGCAGACGACGACCTCGGGCTCCGACACCGGTTCGACGACCACCCAGGAGGTCGTGTTCACTCCGCCGACCACAACCGAACCGGTGCCGACGACCACGGCGCCTCCGATCCCACCAAAGTCCTGCTCGACCCCTGATTACGCCGTCGAGTATCCCGGCGACTGGTTCACCAGCGACACCTTCAAGCCCTGCGCCCTGTTCAGCCCGGCCCCGCTCACCGTTCCCGGAGAGGCCGAGTTCCAGTTCGAGATCACCTTCTACATCAGCCCGCTCACCTACCTGGCCGCCATCGACGCGTTCGAGGACAGCACCGGGCAGATCATCACCGGGTTCCAGGCCACGACGGTCGACGGCCAGTCGGCCCGCTACTACGACTCGCTGACCACCTCCGACGCCCCGGTGGGCGGGAAGGCTCAGTACACCTACCTGGTCGACCTCGGCGACCGTACGCTCTACGCCTGGGCGAGCGAGTACCTCGACGGTTCGGCCGCCGCGCCCGACTTTCCCGCATCACAGAACGCCCTCGACTCGATGATGGACTCGATCGGCGTCGCGGTGGGCGTCCCACCGGTTACGACCACCATCGCCGGGGCGACCTGCCCGGGCGACCCGGCGATCTCCGGGCCCATCGTGGCGACCGCCACCGGCTGGGATCTTGACGGCGACACGATCGACGACAACGTGTCGATCCATGACAACCCGTCGACCGGCGGCGGTTGGGTGCGCGCCGCACTAAGCGGAGGCGGATTCCTCGACTTCGCGCTGACGTCACTCGACACGTCGGGCGAACACGGTCCGGTGGAGCTCACCCTCGTCGATCTCGACCCCCAGACCGGTGTCGGCCTTCCCGAGGTGCTGTACGTCGCCAACTATGCCGACCCCGGCCCCATCCACGAGATCCTGACGGTCGACGGTTGCCAGCTCCGCCGCCCCAACCCCGACGCCAGCGAGGGCTCGCCACTGCTGAGCAAGCAGTTCACGCCGGCATTCGTCGGCGATTGGGGCTGTGCCACCCAACCCGACGGCGGCACGACCTTCACCGTGTCGTGGCGCGACTACCTGTCCGACACCAGCACACCCGCCTACTGGCGTCAGGACACCTGGGGCTACGCCTCCGGCGCGTGGACACTGCTCGAGCACATCGACACCGACGACTCGCCCCTGGGTGAGGGGATCGTCCCCGACCTCGTCAGCGAGTGCGCGCTTCTCTAGCGGGAAATCGTCAAAGCCGAGCTCGGAAGAAAAAGTTGGCTGCGGGTAAACCTCACCGCGGTGTCGTGCGTGGGTGTTGGTGAAGCTCACCAATCCAAACGGGATCCCTGGACCGTCCCACCGAAAGACCACCATGCTCCCCACCGCCTCTCACCGAAATCGAATCCTGCGCCCGCTGGCCACCGCGGCCGCTCTCGCCGTGGCCATGAGCGCCTGCGGTTCCGCCGACAACGCCGGTCCGGTTGCGGCGACGCCGGACGCCGTTGCGATGACGGACTCGACCACCACCCCAGCGGCCAGCCCGTCGAGCACCAACCCATCGACGCCCACCACTACGATGCCCGCCACCACGACGCCCACCACTACGACGCCCACCACCACGACGCCCGCCACGACGGCTCCCACCACCGTCCCGACCACCTCGGTCGCGCCGCCCACCACGGCGGCTCCCCCGACCACGACCGCCCCGGCCCCGAACTCGTGCAGTACGACGCACTACACGGTCCAGTACCCGGCCGACTGGCACTCCAGCACCACCTGGTCGCCGTGTGGCCTGTTCAGCCCCGCCCCCGTCACCCTGGTCAGCGAGGCCGAGTTCCAGCTCGAAATCAGCCTGTACGCGTCGACCACGCCGTACGCCGACATCCTGAACACCGTCCTCACCGGCACCGGACACACGATCATCAGCGATGCCGCCACCACCGTCGACGGCCAGAGCGCTCGGGTGATCGAGCTGTTGACCAACGGCGTGGATCAGCCCGGCCCGGCTCACAACCGCTACATCTACCTCGTCGACCTCGGCACGGGAACCCTCCAGGCCACGGCCAGCGAGTACCTCGACCAGTCCCAGGCCTCCCCCGACTACCCGGGCTCAAAGGTCGCCCTCGACCAGATGATGTCCACCATCGACGTCGTCGTCGGTGCGGTCAACCAAAAGACGGCCAACCCGTGTACCGGCAACCCCGCGGTGAACGGCCCCACCGTCGCATCCACGGCCGGCTCGTTCGACCTCGATGGCGACGGAACGTTCGACAGCGTTGAGCTGATCGACAACCCGGCCACCAACGGCGGCTGGATCCGGGCCATCCTTTCCGGCGGCGGATTCATCGACGGCACGATCGACTACCTCGACACCGTCGGCGCCCCCGCCGCGCTTTCGGTCTCCCTCGCCGACCTCGACCTGGCCAACGGCGGCCTGCCCGAAGCGATCTTCCTCCAGGGCTTCGGCGCCAGCGGCAGCTTCCACAGCGTCATGTACATCGACGGGTGCGACTGGAAAGTCCCGGCGGCCGACGCCACCCACGGTCGACCCGAACTGGTGAACGCGGCCAGCGCGGCGATGTCCACCTCCTGGGGCTGCGAGTTCGGCGCCCACGGCGAGGTCGAGATCACCACCGCCACCCGCACGTACACCGCCGACCCGGCCACGCCGTCGAGCTGGGTCGATCAGTACTGGCAGTTCGATGCCGGCGACTGGTTGATGGTCGGCCAGGCCGGTTCGGCGACCAACCCGGGCGGCCCGGTTCCGGTGACCGGTTCCTGCCCCCTGATCTAACCCGCCCCACCCCGAAAACGGAATCGACCGCCGCGTGTGCGGCGGTCGATTTCGGTTTTGTGCGCCGTCGGCGGCTACAGAGCGGCCACGATCTCGGCCATCAACTCGCCGGCTTCGGTCGGGTTGGCCCCGACCTTCACCCCGGCATCGACCAGCGCTTCCATCTTGGCGGCCGCGGTGCCCTTGCCTCCGGACACGATGGCGCCGGCGTGGCCCATCTTCTTGCCCGGAGGGGCGGTGACCCCGGCGATGTAGCTCGACACCGGCTTGGTGACGTTGGCCTTGATGTACTCGGCTGCTTCCTCCTCGGCCGAACCGCCGATCTCGCCGATCATCATGATCGCCTTGGTCTCGGGGTCGGCCTCAAACGCCTCGAGACAATCGATGAAGCTCGTGCCGGGAACCGGGTCGCCGCCGATGCCCACACAGGTCGTGACACCGATGTCCTTTTGCTTGAGCTCGTACAGCGCCTGGTAGGTGAGGGTCCCCGAGCGGCTGACGATGCCGACCGGGCCGCCTTCCTTGGCGATGTGTCCGGCGGTGATGCCGATGTTGCACTTGCCCGGCGAGATGATGCCGGGACAGTTCGGGCCGAGCAGGCGCACATCGGGGTGATTGCGCTGGAGGTAGTTGTAGAAGTGCGCCTCATCGTGGGCGGGAACGCCCTCGGTGATGGCGACGATGAACTTCACGCCGCCTTCGGCCGCTTCGATGACCGCGCCCTGCACGCCCGGAGCCGGGATGAAGATGCAGCTGGCGGTGGCGCCGGTGGCCTCCACCGCTTCGCCCACGTTGGCGTAGATTGGCACGCCATCGACATCGGTCCCCGCCTTCTTGGGGTGGGTGCCGGCGACCACCTGGGTGCCGTACTCGGCGTTGAGACGGCCGTAGTAGCTGCCCTGCGAACCGGTGAGACCCTGGTAGATGACTTTGGTGTTCTCGTCGACGAAGATCGACATGGTTGTTGCTCCTTCTCGTCGACGGTCAGGACGCGAGCTCGACGGCCTTGCGGGCCGCGTCGAGCATCGTGTCTTCCATCATCAGCTGGTCGGACAGGTTCGGCTTGAGGATCGCTCGACCCTCTTCGGCGTTGGTGCCGTCGAGGCGAATCACGATTGGCGAATCGATCGCCACTCGCTTCATGGCCTCGAGGATGCCGTTCGCCACCTCTTCACCCCGGGTGATACCGCCGAAGATGTTGATGAAAATCGACTTCACGGCGGGATCGTTGTTGATGACCTCCAGGGCACCGGCCATCACGTCGGCGTTGGCGCCGCCGCCGATGTCGAGAAAGTTGGCCGGCGAACCGCCGACCTGGTTCACCACGTCGACCGTGCTCATGGCCAGACCGGCGCCGTTGGCGATCACGCCGACGCTGCCGTCGAGCCCGACGTACTGAAGGCCGCGGGCATGAGCGGCCTCTTCGCGTTCGTCGCGGGTTTGGGTCTCGTCGTACTGGGCGTAATCCTCGTGGCGAAACACACTGTTTCCGTCGAGGGTGACCTTGGCGTCGAGGACATGGACCTTGCCTTCCGGGGTGAGGATCAACGGGTTGATCTCCACCATGTCGGCGTCGCCTTCGGTGTAGGCGGTGTACAGCTTCATCAAGATGTCGACGCTGCCCTCGACCGCGGCCTCGGGCAACGCCGCGGCGGCGATCCAGTCGCGGCACTGGGCTTCGGTGAGCCCGTCGACCGGGTCGACCCAGATCTTGGCGATGGCGTCGGGGTTCTCCTCGGCCACGGTTTCGATCTCGACGCCACCCTCCTTGGACAACATGCCGAGATGCTTCTTGGCGCTGCGATCGAGGGTGAAGCTGGCGTAGTACTCCTCGGCGATGTCGGATGCCTTTTCGATCCACACCCGTTGCACGATGTGGCCCTTGATATCCAGGCCGAGGATGTTGCCCGCGTGCTGGCGCACCGCGTCGATGTCGCCGGCAAACTTCACCCCGCCGGCCTTGCCTCGGCCTCCGGTGTGTACCTGGGCCTTCACCATGACGGGCGTACCCAACCTCTCGGCCGCGGCGACGGCCTCATCGACCGAAAAGGCCGCTTCACCGGGTGATACCGGCATGCCGTACTGGGCAAAAAACTGTTTGCCCTGATATTCGAACAGATCCACCGTTCGTGCCTCCTGCGTGGGCCTCGATGTACTCGGAAGGCGATACTAGGTGCACCCGGGTGTCGATCCGGACACCAGAGGTTTTCCCGGCCCGAACCAGGACTTCATCACCACCATGCCCGTCGCCAAAGGCCCGTCGATCACGTCCCGCAGCGCCATTACCGCGGGCATCGCGGGCGTGCTCGTCGCGGTCGCCCTGGTGGCGCTGGTCATCTGGGCATCGGGGGCGAGCGACAAGGTCATTCCCAAGATCGGCGACGACACCTTCGACGCCGGGTTCGTCGAAAGCGCAGCAGCCGAGATCGACGACCGCGGTCCGATCCTGTATCCCGACCTGGTCGGGAAGGGCCGCCCGATCTGGGTGAACCACACCGGCAACATCGTCGACGAAAGCTGGCACGCGTTCGAGGCGGTCATACCGGGCGACGACGCCGACTGTCTCGCCAACTGGGACCCGGAACAGACCGTTTTCGTGAACTCATGCGACGCGTCGGTCACCTACCCGCAGGACGGCACGGGGCTGACCCAGATTCCGGTGGTCATTCGAGACGACCGGGTCATCGTCGACATCAACGGTGTACTCACCGACGAGTGAGCGGGATCAGACCTTTTCGAGCGGCGCCCAGCTGAGCAGCAGAACTTTCTCACCTTCGGCCGGGAAGCGAACGGTCGCCTCGGTCTTGTCGCCGGAGCCCTCCATGGCGATGATCACGCCCTCGCCCCACTTTTGATGACGGACATCGTCGCCGACCTTGAGTCCGATCGAATCAGCACCCGATGGCACCGGGCCGCGGGGCTTGAACGCGGCTTCGACCCGTTCGTCGCGCGAGGCCGACCAGTTGCCCCCGGACCAGGTCGAGTCACCCGACGATGCGTACCCGCCGCGACCAAAGGTCGACGACCGCCGCGCCGTGCGACTGCCCTCGGCCTCGGTCATCAGCTCGGCCGGGATTTCATCGAGGAACCGGCTCGGCGGGTTGTACTGCGTGCTGCCGTGCAGCATCCGACTCCAGGCGTTCGACAGGAACAAACGTTCCCGAGCCCGGGTGACGCCGACGTAAGCGAGCCGACGTTCCTCTTCGAGTTCGTCGGGTTCGCCGAGTGACCGGATGTGCGGGAAAACCCCATCCTCGAGACCGATCAGAAACACGACCGGGTATTCGAGTCCCTTCGCCGAGTGCAGCGTCATCAGCGTGATCGAGGACTCGTCGCCGTCGAGGGCATCGGTGTCGGCCACCAGGCTCACCTGTTCGAGCATCTCGGCCATCGACTCGTAGTCGCGGGCGACCCCGACGAGTTCGGCCAGGTTTTCGAGCCGACCCTCGGACTCGATACTGCGTTGGTCCTGTAGTTCGGCGACGTAGCCGGTGCGGTCGAGAACGGCCTCGATGAGCTCGACCGGTTTGCCATCGGTCAGCGCCGCGAGCTCGCGGTGCAGATCGAGGAAGCCATCGATGCCGCGCACGGCCCGACCGCTCACCCCGGCTTCGTCGTGATGCTCGAGCGCCTCGAAGAACGGGACCCCGCGGGCGTCGGCCCAGGCATCGAGCTTGGCGACCGTCGAGTCACCGATGCCGCGCTTGGGGGTGTTCAAAATGCGCTTGAGCGAGACCTCGTCGTTCGGGTTCACGACCGCCTTGACGTAAGCGAGGGCATCCTTGATCTCGCGGCGATCATAAAAGCGGGTGCCACCGACAACCTTGTACGGGATTCCGACCCGGACGAGGTACTCCTCGAGCGCCCGGCTCTGTGCGTTGGTGCGGTAGAACACCGCCTGGTCACCCCAGCGGACATGTTCGTCATCGTGGAGCCGGGCCATCTGGTTTGCCACCCATTGCGCTTCATCGCCCTCGTCATCGGCGTGGTACCGAACGATCGACGAACCCTGGCCCTGTTCGGTCCACAGGTCCTTGGGCTTGCGGCCGACGTTCTTGGCAATGATGGCGTTGGCGGCGTCGAGAATGGTCTGCGTGGAGCGGTAGTTCTGGTCGAGCACGATGACCGTCGTGTCGGAGAACGCCTCCTCGAAGTCGAGGATGTTGCGGATGTCGGCGCCGCGAAATCGGTAGACCGACTGGTCGCTGTCGCCCACCACACAGACGTTGCGGTGGTCGTCGGCGAGGAGCATGACCATCTGGTTCTGCACCCGGTTGGTGTCCTGGTACTCATCGACGAGGACGTGCCGGAACCGCTGTTGGTAATGGGCGAGCACGTCGGGGTGACGTTGGAACAGCTCGACGGTCTGGCCGAGGAGGTCGTCGAAGTCCATCGCGCCCGCCTTCAGCAGGCGGGCCTGGTAGTCGGCGTACACGTCGCCGACCTTGCGCTCGAAGATGTTGGCCGCGTTCTCGGCGTATTCGATGGGCCCGATACCTTCGTTCTTGGCCGCGCTGATGATGGCGTGAACCGCTCGCGGTTGGAACTTCTTGTTGTCGAGGTTCATGTCGCGCTCGACGTAGGTCGTCAGCCGAACCGCGTCGGCCTGGTCATAGATCGTGAAACCCGACGGATAGCCGAGCAGCTGGCCGTCGCGGCGCAGGATGCGCACGCACGCGGAGTGGAAGGTCGACACCCACATCTTGTGGGCGACGTCGCCGATCAGGGCCGCAACCCGATGCTTCATCTCGTCGGCGGCCTTGTTGGTGAAGGTGATCGCCAGAATCTCAAACGGCGACACGTTCTGCTCGGTGATGAGGTGGGCGATCCGGTGGGTCAGCACGCGGGTCTTGCCCGAGCCGGCTCCGGCGACGACCAGGAGTGGTCCATCCCCGTGCAACACTGCGTCGTACTGGGCCGGGTTGAGCCCGGCGAGAAGTTCAGAGGCCATCGTCGGCCACCCTACAAGGGTGCCCGGACACCGGAGAGCCCGGGCCATCGGGGCTCAGGACACGTTGATGACGAGGGTCAGGGTCTGCGATCCGAGGTTGAAGAACGGGTTCTGATCATCGAGCAGGTACACGAATGTGGCGCTGCCGGAGTTCACGTCCGAGACGTGCAGTCGGTGCATGACGGTGTACTCGAGCGTGGTGATCGTGCCAAAGGGGGTGTCGACGGAGTCCCCGGGGTCGGCCACGTACATCTCGAGAATGTCGACGACGCCGTTGGGGTCGGTTGCGCTCGTCTGCACGACGGTGACATCGTCCACCGGTGCCTCCTCGTTCGCAGCCCCTGGCGAGATGCCACCGACGATCAGCGGTACGGGGATGTCCAGCACCAGAACCGTGGTGTCGAACCCCTTGGGAACGTTCCACGTGACGGTGACGTTGCCCGCCGCATCGGCGCTGGCCGTGGGGACGGGCGGTTCGGTCGCCACCGGGCCGGCCGGGAACGTGAACAGTGGCGCATCGTTCACGGGGGCGATGATGACTTCGACCGTGGATGTGGCGGCGAGACCGTTGGAGTCTTTGATGCGGTAGGTGAAGACGTGGGTTCCGTGTTCGTCGGCGTTCGGTGTGTAGAGGAAACGGCCGTCGGGGAGTACCGTCACCGAGCCGATAGCCGCCCCGACGACGTCGTTCAGAAACTCCAACGAACCCGGGTCCAGGTCCTCGTCCTCGTCGTTGGCCAGCACGTCGATGGGGAACGCTGCGGCATCTTCATCGGCGGTGGCCGTGTCGGGCAGAGCCGTCGGCGCCTCGTTCGGCGTGTAGACCGTGATCGAGGTGGCGCGGGTGCCGCTCATCGCGACCCACAGGTCATTGTGGCCGGCGGCCAGGGTGATCATCGCGTGACGCCCGATGCCCCAGGTGTGATCGACGTAGCCGACGTTGACCAGTTGTGGGGCGAAGGCGGTCGTCCAGGTGGAGGCGTGCACGGCTGCCCGGCTCAACTCGGTGCAGCCCACGCCGGTGTCGTCGGGGCAGTCGGAGAAGATGATGGACAGGTCACCGGCGGTCGTCTCGGCGTCATCGGCCAACCGCGACCACACCAACACCTCGACCGGGCCGTCCAGTTCGGCGCCGTCGGCCACCGGTGAGCTCCAGGCCACCCCGGCACCGTCGGCCGCGAGCGTAAGACCCGGGTGGGTGTCGCCATCCCAGTCGGGCTCGACGCTGTGGGTGGGTCGCCCATTCGGGTTAATGAGGTACCCGCCGGCCGTCGGGGTCTCGGTGAAGAACACCCGGGATTCGACGACACCGGAGTCGATCTTCACCGTCACCTGGGCGGTATCGACATCTCCCGACAGGGTTTCGACCTTGTAGGTGAACGTGGCGACGCCGGTCCAGGTCGGCGACGGAGCCGTGTAGGTAAAGCTCCCGTCGGTGGCGACGAGGGCGGTGCCGAAGTCGGCGGGCGTTGCCAGCGAAGCCGTGAGCGCCTCGTCGTCTTCTTCCACATCGTTGTCGAGCACGCCCGTCGCTGCCGGAATCGAGAGCGTCTGCCCCTGGTCACCGTGGTAGCCGTCGTCATAGGCCTCGATCGGGTCGTTGACCGGGGCGACCTCGACCGTGACGGTTCCAGTGTCAGCGTTGCCCTGCGGGTCGACCACGCGATAGGTGAAGGAGTCGTCGCCGTTGAAGTTGGGCGGCGGCACATAGTTGAAGTCGGTCGGTCCGACCTGCGAGATCGTCCCGCCCATCGCGCTGTTGGGGCCATCGAGAACGACCGTCAAACCCAGGGTCGGTGTACCCGGCGGGTTGTCGGGGTCCGAAATGTAGCCGGAGACGTCGACCGACGTCGCCGTGTCCTCCAAGCCGGGGATCGAGAAGTCGTCGGCGACGGGCGGCTCGTGGGGGTCGATCGTGATCGTGAAGAACGACTTGTCACCCGAAGCGTCGCCACCGCCGGTGGTGCCCCCGTCGTCGACGACCTGGATGCGAATAGTGGCCACCCCGCTCACGCCGGGCTTGATCTCGAACTTCAGCTTCTCGGGGTCCGATGCGACGTCGATGAGCGGTGGGGTCACGAACAGGTCCGCGCCGCTGGCGATCGTCACTCGGAACTCATCGATGCCCTGGCCGGCCTCGTTGGCGGGGCCGGGGACGAACCCGGTCGCCCAGCCGGGGAACTCGTGGTAGCCGGAGTCCTCGTTCACCGTCAGGTTCGGGCCCGGGGTAAAGGAGGGCGGATCGTTGACCGGTTCGACGTTGATCACGACGGAGACGGGAGCGGAGGTGTCCACGCCGCCGCCGGCCGTGCCGCCGTCGTCGACCAAGGTGACGGCTACGGTGGCCGAGCCGAACTCGTCGGGGGCTGGTTCGTAGGTCAGGTCGCCGGTGGCGGCATCGATCGCCGGCGGGACGGCGAACAGTCCGGCGGCGGTGGCGGGCACATCGACGGCGAAGGAGAGGACCTGGGCGGTTTCATCCGGTGGTCCGGGGCTCATGTTCGAGGCCCAGCCGGCGACCGTGACCGGTCCGCTGTCCTCCACGTCGCTGATCAGCGTTGACGCGAAGTCGAAGGTTGGGGCGTCGTTTTGGCCAATGACCGTCAGCTTGAAGATCGAGGGAGCCGACTTGTCGTCGCCGCCGTCGATCGTGCCGCCGTCGTCGATCATCGTGACCGAGACGGTGGCTTTGCCGACCGCGTCGGGCGCCGGCGTGAACGTGAGATTGCCGTTGACGTCGACGCCGGGCAGCACCGAGAACAGGCCGGTGGATGCGGGGTCGACGGACACGTCGAAGAAGTAGTTCTGGGAAGCCTCGTCGGCGGGACCGACCACCGGGCTGGTCGCCCAGCCGAGGGTGATCGCCGCATCGGTCTCCACCACCGACACATCCAGGCCGGGGACGAAGGTCGGCGGGTCGTTGACCGGGCGAATCTCGATGTCGAGCCGAACCGGATCGGAGCGATCGACCCCGCCGTTGTCGGTGCCACCGTCGTCGACCAGCACCACGCCGATCGAGACCACGCCCGAAGCGTTGGGCGTCGGGGAATAGGTCAGGTCCCCGGTGACGGTGTCGATCGCAGGCGGCACGGCGAAGAGCCACTCTTTCGCAGCCGGGACGTCGATCTCAAAGGCCACCGACTGGGCGCTCTCGTCGGCGGGACCGGCGGAGATGCCCTTCGCCCATGAGGCGACGGTGACCGGCCCGGAGTCCTCGACGTCGGAGGTCGCGGCCAGCGCCGGGGTGAACGACGGGGCGTCGTTGACGCCGTCGACTCTGATCCTGAGCTGAAACGCCGGGCTGGTGTCGATGCCACCGGAGGCGGTCCCGCCGTCGTCGACCAGGCGCACCTCGAGGATCGCCTTGCCCACCGCTTCGGGTTTGGTCGTAAAGGAGAGGGTTCCGTCGATGGCGATGACCGGATCGACGGTGAAGAGATCGTCCGAGGTCGGTGCGAGCGAGGTGACGAAAGCAATAGTCTGGCCGGCCTGTTCGTTCGGTGGTCCGGCCAGCGGGTTGATGGCCCACGGGATGACCGTTGCCGAAGCGCCTTCGAAAACGGTGACCTCCCTCGACGCCTTGTCGTACGTCGGCGCGTCATTGATCGGTTCGATGACAACCCCGACGGCACCGATGGTGCAGGCCCCGTCGTCGTCGCAGATTCGATACTCGAAGGTGTCGAGGCCGAAGACGTCGGCGTCGGGCTGGTAGTCGATGGAGGTGCCGACCACGGTGGCCGTGCCGTACGTCGGAGGCGTGGACACCGTGAGGGTGGCGGGGTCGAGCGTTCCGTCGGCGTCGGTGTCGTTGGCGAGGACTGCAACCGCGGCGATGCCGTCCTCGTCGACGGTCAACGTGTCGGTGACGACCACCGGGGCCACGTTCGGCGGAGGTGGCGGCGGCGGCGGCGGTGGAGGAGGAGGAGGAGGAGGAGGAGGAGGAGGTGGTGGTGGTGGCGGCGGAGGCGGTGGTGGCGGGGGGGCGACGGGCGGGCGAACCGAGAACGGGCGGGTCACGGTAACGGTGATGGTTCCGGCGACGACCGAGCCATCGGGGTCGCCGACGGCGTAGCGGAGGGAGTACTCGCCGGGCGTCGTCGGAGCTTCGACCGCGATCTCGACGTCGTCGTGGGCCAGGGTGAAACCTTCGGGCCCCTCGACACCGAGAACGGTGAGGGCATCGCCATCGACGTCGTAATCGTTTTCGAGCACGGCCACCGTGGCGGCGGTGCCGCCGGCGAGCGTGAGCTCGTCCGCTTCTGCGACCGGCGGGTCGTTCACCGGCTCGACCGCCAACGTGAGCGCCGCATCGGCCTCCATGCCGGACTCGTCGGCCACGGTGTAGACGATGCTCGCCGAGCCCGAAAAGTCCTCCGGCGGGGTGTAACGCAGCGACTGGCCATCGGTCGTGACCTCGCCGAGCGCCTGGGGTTGGCGGCGCCCCGGGGTGGCCCCATCAACGCCGACGTTCACGATGCGCAGGGCCTCGCCGTCGACCTCGATGTCGTTCGCGAGCACATCGATATCGGTGGTGCTGTCTTCGAGAATCTCGGCCCGGTCGGGTTGCGGCCGCGGCGCGTCGGCGACCGGGTCGACCGAGACCGATGCGGTGGTGTCCAGGCAGTCGTCATCCCAGCACACGCTCATGGGGATCTCGGCGGCGCCGAAGAAGTCCGGTGCGGGCATGAAACGGACGGACCCGTCATCGAGCACGGCTACGGTGCCGACCGTCGGGTCGCCGGCGATGATGCGATCGGGAGACGGGTTACCGAACCGTCCGAGACTGAGGACCAGCGGGTTGTCCTCGTCGATCGTCTCCACTATCGCGGCGACCTCACGGGCGGCGCCGACCGGTTCGACCGTACCCGGGGCGGCGGGGGGCGCCTGCGGGGTGGCGGCACCGACGACTGCGGTCACCACAGCTGCGGCACCGGCGGCCACCGTGCCCGCGCTGCTGGACGCCGCGGCGCCCACCGGAAGTCGGGCGAGGACCGGCGCTTGCCCGGCCCAGGCCAGGGGGCCGGCGACGTAACGCAGGCGACCGAGACCGATGTTCAGGAAGGCCCGAACGACCGTCGGATCAAATTGGGTACCGGCGCAGCGCGACAGTTCGGCGCGCGCCTCCTCGACCGGCATGGCCGACTTGTAGGACCGCACCGACGTCATCACGTCGTACGCGTCGGCGACCGCCACGATGCGGCCGGCGAGCGAGATCTCTTCTCCGGCCAGGCCGTGGGGGTAGCCGCCACCGTCCCATCGTTCGTGATGTTCGGCCGCGGCCGCAGCCCACTCGCCGAGCCACGGTCGTAGCGGGGCAACCATCTCGCCGCCCCAGGCCGGGTGCCGGCGCAGGATGGCCCACTGCTTTTCGGTCGGCTTGCCCTTCTTGTTCAGGACCTTCTCGGGGACCTTGATCTTGCCGACATCATGAATCAGGCCGCCCCAGTGCAACTTGTTGAGATCATCATCGGAGAGGCCGAGTTCCTCGCCGATCAGAAGCGTGTAGGCGCGGACCCGTTCGGTGTGCCCGCGGGTGAAGCGATCGTGTTGGTTCAGCCGGGTGGCCAGCTCCAGAATGTTCGTCGCGAACCCCTTCGGGACGCCGTTCGTGAGCTCGCCGGCGTCGATCTCGCGTTCGAGCTGGCGCACCGTGTTGGTGCGAATGGCCGTCTTGAAGCGATTCGGGGTTTCGTCCGGGAAGATCAACGACAAGCGCATCAGCGCCACGAGGGGCAGCAGGCGGCGGGTCAGCCGCTCGGTGAGGATGAGGACACCGGTGGCGGCGGCGAACATGCCGATCCACCACCCGACGGCCGGGCCGAGCCGTGGGGGCCGGGGAACCCAGCGAGTCGCGTACGAAACGAAGATGATCGACGCCGCGATCGGCACCAGAAACGCCAGCGCGCGAATGGCGAAGGCGATCTTGGGGTGAGCCTGCCACCCGCCGTGGTCCGAGGTCTTTTCAGTCATACGCCTAGACGGCCTCTGGTCCGGCCATTCCACGTTCATCGACACCGTCGGGGACCGACTTGACGATTTGGCCGATGGTTCGGTGACCGCTTTCCGCCATCGGTGGCCGGTGCAAGACTGACGCCATGCCCGAGTCGCTCACCCAACTGAAATCCGGCCTTCTCGGGGTCATCAGCGACATCCATGCCAACCCGTGGGCGCTACGCGCGGTTTTGGCCGACGCCGACACCTGTGGGGTCGAGCGATGGCTCGTACTCGGAGACCTGGTCGCGATGGGGCCTGCGCCGGTGGAGGTGCTCGAGCTGCTCGATGGCCTCGACATCGTCGCCTCCGTCGCCGGGAACACCGAGCGTTACGTGCGCACCGGCGATCGCCCGGATCCCACCTTCGCCGAGGTGATCGCCGACCCCGGCGAACTGCCGCGGCTGGTCGAGGTGGCCGCCACCTTCGCGTGGACGCGGGGCGTGCTGACCGGCGCGGGCCGACAGCACCATCTGGACGCTGGCGCATCGTCCTTCCGGTGTCGACTACCGGACGGCGCCACGTTGTTCGCCGTGCACGCGTCGGCCGTCAGCGATGCCGACCAGGGGATCGATCCCGACCTCGACGCCGAAGCGGTGGAACGGCTGTTTCCCGCCCACGGCGCTGACCTGGTCGTGGGCGGCCACACCCACCAGGCCACCGACAAGGTGATCGACGGGGTTCGCTTCCTCAACCCGGGAAGCGTCAGCAACCACCATCGCCCCGACGACGAGGCGAACTACGCCATCTTGCACCTCGCGGAGGATGCCCATCGCTTCGAGCTGCGCAGCGTCACCTACCCGAAGGGCGAGGCCGTCGCCGCCATCAACTCGTGCGGCATCCCGGGTTCGGACTTCCTGCTGCGCCGCTACTTTCCCGAGGTGACGTCGCGAGCGACCGGGGCCGCCGAGCCGACCTAGGCGCTCGGGAGTTCGAGGCGCTCGCGAAACAGGTTCAGGACCTGGTCGAGGGCGTCGCGGGTGGGCTGGCCGGGCTCATCGATCAGGCCCTCGGTGAGCACCGAGTGGGCGTCCTTGGCGTGACCGTGGGGATTTCCGGGCGAGGAGTCGATCTCCACGCCCACAAACCCGTCCCCAAGCTCGGCGCGGAGCCGGGCGAAGCGCTCGGCGGGTACCAGGGAATCACCGGTGAACCGAAGGCCGATCACACAGACGCCGTCGTCGACGCGGTCGCGCACGATTCGCAGGTCGGCGTCGCTGATCCCGAGATCGGCCTTGTGCTTATTCGACAGGGCGAACGGCAGCGACGGCTGGCTGAGCACCGGCGCGACGATGGTGGGGTCGACCATCATCGCGAGGGCAAACCCTCCGGTGAAACACATTCCGACCGCACCTACTCCCGGGCCGCCGCATTCCTCGTGCAGCGAGGTCGCCAGCGCCCGCAGCCACACCGTCACCGGTGAGGTCTTCGATTTCGCGAGCGCTTCGAACTCCTTGGAGACACAACCCTTGATGATGCTCTTGGCGATGTAGCCGTTGGACGGTTCTCGCCCGGCCTCGCCGAACAGGTCGGGCACGGCCACGGTGCAGCCGAGCGCCTCCACCCGACGGGCGAAGTCGAGGACCGACGGTGTGATGCCGGGCATCTCGGTCATGACCACCACGGCCGGCCCCGCGCCGCGCCGGTAGACGGTCTTGGTCGTCCCGTCGTGGGTGAAGGTGGTCGTGTCGAAGTCGGAGAGCACACCGGAGGCCATGGCGGGACCCTACCCATGCGCCGGCGGACGCGACAGCGTCGTCCGCAGCGTTTCGTGTCGTTTCGTGGCTCGGGACGATCGGTGAGCATCGGGCCGAGCATGGCGACGGCACCATCGCCGATCACCGGCCTCGGCGTGACCGTTCGAGCCGCAGTTCGATCCGGGCGTTCCCCCGTCGCGCCGACCGTATCTTGGCGCTCTGCCCGAACCGCTTGTGCGCCGCCTGCCGGCTGATCCCCAGGCGACCGGCGATCGCCTCCCAGGACAACCCCTGTTCCCGGGCGGCATCGACGCGTTCAGCGATGATCTCATCGACCGCGGCTTCGATCAGCGGAATGTCCCCGACGCGGTCGAGCGCCGACGCATCGGCACCGACATCGGCGAGTGCCCCAGCCATCGCAACGCGCAACTCCACCTGACGGTCCATGCCCAAACCGTAGCACTGTCAACCCAGGGTTGACATGACCCCATCCGTCAACTATTGGTTGACACATGGAGAACAGTCCATCGACCGCGACCGAGGCGGATCCCGAGCCATCGCTGTGGAGCACGATCAAAGGCGACTTCGCCAACGCCACCGGAGCGCGTGTGCTCGGCGTCCTCGGGATGATGATCTGGATGGCGTTCCAATGGGGCTGGGGGAACGATGTGTTGTTGCCCCCCATCGTGGCCCGAGCGTTCGACGCCATCGACGACAGCTCGACCTGGCCATCGGCCATCGGGGCCATCGGCGCCGGAACCGTTGCCGGCAGCGGCTTCTGGGGGATCACCCAGGCGTTTGACGGTGTCGTCGTGCTCGCTGGATTCGGCCTCATCCCCGCCACCACCGCCCGAATCTCGCGGACCTTGCGCCGCCACGGACTGGTGAAGCCGTACCACGAGCTCTCGTTCGGTACCCGATTCTTCGTCGCCTACCTGTCGGGGGCTTCGGTACTGTGCCTGATCGACGTCATGGCCACGGGCCGGCCGGGCCTGCAGCCCCGGCGCCGCATCCTCGCCGAAGCGGTCGCCATGGCCGTCGCCGGCGTGGCCATCGTCATCGTGGTGATCACCAGCGCCATCGCCATCGGCGCGCGGGTACCCGCGACGGAGGGGGCAGCGGAGTTCGTCGTCCGATACGCCCGCAACCCGCTGACCTGGCTGGCGCTCTACGGTACTCTGGCCCTCGGTTCGGCGATCGCCGGCCGGCTCCGGGGCCGGGACACGTCACCTTCCCCGGCCCCAACGGGCGACTAGATTCACTCGCCATGAGCCGCGCCTCCCGCCCCATCAGATTCGGCATACAGGCCAGCGGCCTGTGGACGGCCGAGGAGTTCGTCGCGTTCGCCCGCAAGGCCGAGGACCTGGGCTACAGCGCCCTCACCCTGCCCGATCACTTCGACGGCCAACTGGCGCCGCTCATCGCCCTGATGGCCGCCGCGGACGCGACGACCACCCTGCGGCTGCAGTCGCTGGTTCTGGGCAACGATTACCGCCACCCGGTGATCGTGGCGAAGGAGGCGGCGACCCTCGACCTGTTGTCCGGTGGCCGCTTCGACCTCGGGCTCGGCGCCGGTTGGATGCGTTCGGACTACGAGTCCGCCGGGATGCCGTACGACAAACCCAGCGTCAGGATCGCTCGACTCCGCGAGGCCGTCACCATCATCAAGCGGTGTCTGAGCGGCGAACGGTTCTCGTTCGAGGGCGAGCACTACCAGGTGCACGACTTCGCCGGCTCGCCGATGCCCGTGCAGTCCCCTCCCCCACTGCTCCTGGCGGGGGGCGGACAAAAGATGTTGACGCTCGCCGGGAACGAGGCCGACACCGTTGGATTGAACCCCGGCCTCGCCGCCGGGGTCATCGACGAGCGCGCCGGGGCCAGCGCCACCGAGGCGGCCACCGACGCCAAGATCGGCTGGGTGAAGGCGGCCGCCGGCGAGCGATTCGCCGCGATCGAACTTCAGACCCGACTCCACATGGCCGTGATCACCGACGATCGCGAAGGACTCGCCGAGGCCATGGCGCCGGCGCTCGGCGTCACCCCGGCCGACGCGCTCCGCTCGCCCCACGCGCTCGCGGGAACGGTCGAACAATGCGTCGAGACCATCGAATGGTGGCGAGAGCGCTGGGGCATCACCTACGTGACCTTCAGCGGCTCCGCCCTCGACGAGTTCGCCCCGGTGGTCGCCGCGCTCGCATAAGGCGCGAGGTCAGCCGGGTCGACTCTCGAGGGCCGCGGGGTCGACGCCCAACTCCGCGCACAGCGACTCGACGAGCGCCCGCAATTCGGCGACCTCGGCCTCGAGCGCGGCCAGCCGTTCACGACCCGGGGTCGGAGCCGAGGCCGACGAGACGAGCGGCGCACCGGATCGCTCCGGCGCCACCTCGGCCGGAGCGGCTGCCACCGGTGGAGGCGGCGGCGCCGGGACGGCGGCGCTAGCCACCGCCGGCGGCAGGTCGGTGGCGCTCGGATCATCCGGGTCGAGCACGAGGTGGATCCAACGATCCTGGCTCTGACCCGACTCCCGACCGACGTTGCGGGTCAGCGGCTCGGGTCGTTCGGCGAGGCGGCGCAGCGTGGCCTCGACCGTGTGGAGGTCGGGGAAGCCAACGTAACGTTCGGTCCGGGTCTTCAGCTCGCCTGCGGACTGCCGGCCGCGCAACATCAGTACCGCCATCACCGCCAGTTCCTGGTCGTCGAGACGCATCACGTCGGGCAGCACGTGCTTGTGTTTGAACGACCGGTGACCGTCGCCTTTGACCGTGCGGGCGATCCCCAGATCGCGCAGCTCCAGCATCGTCGAGTCGACCTCCGCGGCCGAGTAGTTCACCACCGGGTCGCGGCTCGTCTTTTGGTTGCACGCCGTCGCCAGCGCCTTGGTGGTCAGCGGGTACCCGTCCGGGGTCGTGCGCTCCTTTTCGATGAGGCAGCCGAGAACCCGGATCTGGCGAGCGGTCAACAACATGACAAGGGTTTACCAGCTCACCGGTTCACGTCGGGCTGACCGCTACCAGAGCTCGTCGACGTAGGTGTCGGTGCCGACGACGGTGCGGTGGAACGGAGCGGCGAACACCACCTTGCCGAGGCCGGATGCCTCGAGGCGGGCGGCGTAGTCACCGAAGCGATCAAAGCTCTCCCGCACGTCGGTCTCGACGAAGAACAGCTGCAGCGTCCGCTCGTCACCGCCGGTGGCCGATCCGAGATCCATCGGGGCCTGCGAGGTGTTGTCGCCGCGCTGTTGCGGGGTCCAGATCGATCCCATGGCCACCGGCCCCCCGGCCAGCAGCGGCGCCATGCCATCGTCGGAGTGCACCCAGGCCCGCAGGTCCTCGGCACTCACCCCATCGGCGCGGTCGATCGACACGCTGACCGACCCGGCGTACTTGTGGTCGAGCGCGAGCTCGATCGGCACCGGGTCCTCATCTCGGTACACCGTCTCGACGTAATCGAACAACACGGTGTGGACGTGGGTGCGCTCCTGAAAACCGCGCCCATCCTTGTAGAGCTTTACGACCTGGTCACCGGCCCACTTCCAGTGTTCGGCGTCGTGGCCCTCGTGCACCCAGTAGATCGCCACATAGGAGCCCGAGTCCCACGGTTGGGCCACCAGGTTGGTGTCGTCGGCCGGGAAACGAAGATCCTTCAGCTCACGGGGGGCGACCCAGCGGGATCCGGCAAACAACCAGGGGCCGACGAGACAGCCGGCATAAAAGTGATCGCGCTCGTACCACCGGTTGTACGCCTTCTCGTGGCCCTCGTGGGGGTCCACCAGCGTGTACAACATGCTGCCGACTTTGACCGGATACTCGTCCACATTTTCCCCTTGTCGCGTGTGGGGAAAACCTAGCGCCCGATGGCTCGACGGCCCAGAAGAGCGAGCAGGCGGGTGCCGGACGAGGCTTCTGGGGCGACCTCGACCCGGTCGCCGAAATGCTCGCTCTGGTCGAAGCTCTCGACGAGCGGGAACAACCCGTCCAACAGCCATTCGGCGTCATCGTCACCGATCTCCCACTCGACACCGAGGGCGGTGGCCAGGTCGTGACCGTGCACCAGGTTCTCCATAACCCGCAGGGTGAGTTGTTGCAGCCCGGTGATGGTGCCGATGGGATGGAAGAGTTCGGCCTCGAGGGCATCGGGGCGATCGAACGCTTCGAGTTCACTTATCGCCGTCCCCCGCCAGGCCGCACTCGGGTTGGATCCAAGAATCGATGCGTCCGCGTGGGCGAGGTGGGCAAACGGTTCCCCGCGCAGCGTGCAGGTGACAAAGGTGGCGCCGACCACGACGTGGCCGACCAGCCCGTGGATGGTCCAGTCCTGCCCGGGAACCGGCAGCTCCCACTCATCGTCACCGACCGCGATCACCAGCTCACCAAAGCGGGCCGAAGCCGCCCGTAGACGCTCGCGCGGGGTCATCATTCCCATTCGATGGTGCCGGGGGGCTTCGACGTGATGTCGTACGCCACCCGGTTGATGCCGTCGACCTCGTTGATGATGCGGTTGGCCATCGTCTCGAGCAGGTCGTAGGGCAACCGGGCCCAATCGGCGGTCATGGCATCCTCGCTGGTGACGGCCCGGATGATCGCCGGGAAGCCGTAGGTGCGCTCATCCCCCATGACGCCGACGCTGCGAATGTCGGGCAGCACCGCGAACGCCTGCCAGATCTCCCGTTCGAGCCCGGCTCGGCGAATCTCCTCGCGCACGATGAGGTCGGCGTCCTGGAGTATCGCCACCTTGGCTCGATCCACCTCACCGATGATGCGCACCCCGAGGCCGGGCCCGGGGAACGGCTGGCGCCAAACGATCTCGTCGGGCAGGCCGAGTTCGGTACCGACCTTGCGCACCTCGTCTTTGAACAGGGCCCGAAGGGGCTCGACCAGTTCGAATTCCATGTCGTCGGGCAGCCCGCCCACGTTGTGGTGGCTCTTGATCTTGGCCGCGTCGCTGGTGCCCGATTCGATGACGTCGGGGTACAGCGTCCCCTGGACCAGGAAGTTGGCGTCCTCGATACCACCCGACGCCGCCTCGAACACCCGGATGAATTTCTCGCCGATCGCCTTGCGCTTGGCCTCGGGGTCGACGACCCCGACCAGCGCGTCGAAGAACTCGTCGGCCGCGCGCACGTGGATCAGATCGATGCCCTGGGTGCGATGGAAGGTGTCGACCACCTGATCGGATTCGTTCTTGCGCATCAGGCCCGTGTCGACGTACACGCACGTCAACTGGGGACCGATGGCCTTGTGCACCAGCGCGGCGGCGACCGCGGAGTCGACCCCGCCGGACAGGCCACAGATGGCCCGGCCACCGCCGACCTGTTTGCGGATGGCGTCGACGGACTGCTCGATGACGTTGGTCATCGTCCAGGTGGGCGAACAATCGGCCTGCCGCCACAGAAACTGCTCGAGCACCGCCATCCCGTGTGGCGTGTGTGCGACCTCGGGGTGGTACTGGACGCCGTAGATGTTGCGGTCGACGTTCTCGAACGCAGCGACGGGCGCACTCGGGCTCGATGCGGTGGCGACAAACCCCTCGGGAACCTCGGTGATGGCGTCGAAATGACTCATCCACACCGTCTGGTCCGACGGGATGCCCTCGAGCAGCGCCGACTCGGACCCCGCGATCCGCTCGACCTCGGTCCGGCCGTATTCGCCGCGATCGTTGCGGCCCACGGTGCCGTCGAGTTGTTGGGCGATCAACTGCGCGCCGTAACAGATCCCCAGGATCGGCACCCCGAGGTCATAGATCGCCGGATCGAGCACCGGTGCACCCTCGACGTGCACGCTCTTCGGGCCCCCGGACAAGACGATCGCGGCCGGTTGCCGGTCGGCGACATCGGCGGCAGACACCGAATGGGGCACGATCTCGCTGTACACGCGCAGCTCGCGGACCCGGCGGGCGATGAGCTGGGCGTACTGGGCGCCAAAGTCGACCACGAGCACGGTCTGTTCGGTGTCGACGAGGTCGGGACTCATGACTTTTGGCCCTTTTTGGCTGCGAACACGGCGTTGGCGAAGCCACGACCTTAGTAGGTCAACCGGCGTGGGACCGACACGACCGACCGTCTCCAGCCCGTCGACCAAGCTCCGCCTACTCGCCGGTGGGCAGACCGTTCAGCTGGGGACCCTCGGCGAGTCTCGGTTCGCGCTCGGGGCGCTCGAAACCGTCGACGAGTTCGTAGAGCCGAGCGATCACGGGATCGATCTGGGCCAGCCAACCCGGTAGCCCGGTTCGCCCGGAGCTGTAGAGCCCCGCGAGCATCGCCTCGGTGATCTCGGGCGTCGCCTCCACGTACCAGAAGCCGTTCACCCGCACCACGATGATGCCGGTGTCGTCACGGTCGGCGATGCCCAGACCGCCGGACGGCAACTCCGCTTCGTCGTCGATGGCGCACTCGGGGACGGCGGTCGTACCGATCTCGGTGACGAGGCACTCGGCCTCGGTGTCGAGGCGCCAGGCGACCCCGACGTCGGCCAGGCGAACGGCAAGCCGGTCGACCGAGACGATCGCTCGATCCCCATCGACGACCGTGGAGAGCTCGAGCGCGGTAACCGAGGTGGCGAGACCCGGGTGGGCCTCGTCATACTCGCGACGCAGTTCGGTCCACCGGTCGAGGAACAGGGTGGAGTGATCTCGAACCGCGGCACCGGTATCGGGCGGAAGCGACGACACGACCGCCGAGATGTTGCGGCCGACCGCGACCCGGATGAAGTTGTCCACCGCCGTCTCCGGGGTCGTCGCACCGATGGCCGGCGGGCCCTGGCGATAGGTGGGCGGGTCGAGTTGGGCGGCGGCCCGCACTCGTTCGGCCCGCGTCGATTGCATCGACACGTACCAGCGGCCCTCGCGCTCCACGGCGACGACGAGTTCATCGGTCCGCGCCGAGGCGTCTGGCCAAAGGACCGCGGGGCTCACCGTGGCGAGCGCCACCTTGGCATCGACCATATCGACCGAGACGATTGCGGTCGCGAGCGCATCGTCGGCGATCGGGATTGGCACCGACACGGCGTCATCGGTCGGCGGGACAAGACCCAGCGCCATGAGATCGGCCGCCAACGAGGCGTCCTCGCCGGCGAACAACCGGCGTTCGACCGGGTCGAGGTGTTCGACCGCCGCATTCGGATCCGATTCGTCGAGCGCATCCAGAAAGTGCCGCACGGCGGTCTCGGGCGTGTCGGCACCCGATGCACCCGATCCAATGACCATGACGGTGGCGATGATCAGCGTCAGCACCAACACCGCAACGATGAGTGCCTTCTCGCGATGGCCCGACCGCGCCGGTCCCTCGTCGCTCAGCGCGTCTGAGGAACGGTCGGTCGGGTCGAGGTCGGGGTTATCGCCGGCGGGAGGTTGGTCCATAGGAAGTCCCGGCAGTACGGGACGGAGGCGCGCTGGTGCGCGCCCAACGCAGTCCTATCGACCAGCGCCTACTCGTTATGAGAGTGCTCGACCCCGAGGGCGACGCTCAGCAACTGCACCAGGATCGCCGCCGTTGCGCCCCAGACGGTGTCACCGAAGAGATCGAAGAACGACAGCGTGCGCAGCTTCCCGGAGCGCGACCAGCTTTCGGCATGGAACACCTCGTCCAACAGCAGTTCGGCGAGGGGCACCAACAAGATGGCGTCGACCTCGGCCGGGTCGGCTTCGAGGTTCGGCGCGGCGTCCAGAACGGCCACAAACGGGTGGATCAGCGACGCGCTGCCCACGGTGAGGAACCGATCGAGCTCCCCGATCTCGCGGGGGAGGTCCGCGGCGAGCCCGACCTCTTCGTGAGCCTCTCGGCACGCCGTGGCCCACAGACTCTCATCCCCGGGCTCACGGCCTCCGCCGGGAAAACTGACCTCGCCCCGGTGCGTGCGTAGATGCCCGGCTCGGCGGGTCAGGACCACGTGGGGGCCCTCGTCGGTCTCGTACAACGCGACCAACACCCCTGAGGTGCGGCCGTTCTCGGGCCGGGGGCCGAGCGTGCGGGGTTCGCCGCGCGCGACCAGTCGCCGGGCGAGGTCGCCGAGATCGACCCGTCGGGCGTCGGGGTCGAGGTGGGCCCACGGCGCGGGCGGGCCCGGTTCCCAGTGGTCGGGCCGCGGAATGTGCTGCGGCCCGCCTCGCTGGTTCAGTGTTCGGCGCCGGCGAGCGACTCCAGGAGGGTGCGCAGGCCGCCGGTCTTGAGGTTCGACATGACGCGGCCCGGAGGGGTTTCGCCGCGCTCCCACTCCAACCACTGTTCGAGCAGTTTGTGCGGATCTGGTGCCGGTGTTTCCATGCTCCGAGCGTAACCAGAAACCCCGCAAAACGACCCAGCCACGAAAACGACGAGAGCCGGGCCCGTAGGCCCGGCTCAACGTGCGTTCGCAAAGCGACGGCTACATCATGCCGCCCATACCACCCATGCCACCCATGGGGTCGCCTGCCGGCATCGGCGGGGCTTCCTCGGGCTTGTCGGCGACGAGCGCCTCGGTGGTGAGCAACAGGGCCGCGATCGACGCTGCGTTCTGCAGGGCCGCGCGGGTGACCTTGGCCGGGTCGATGACACCGGCCTTCACCAGGTCGGCCATCTGGCCGGTCGCCGCGTTGAAGCCGTTGGAGCCTTCGGCTGCCTCGACTTCACGCACGATGACCGCGCCTTCGTGGCCGGCGTTGTCGGCGATGAGCCGGGCCGGAGCCTCGAGCGCGGTAAACACGGCGCGGGCGCCGGTTTCTTCGTCGCCCTTGAGCTTCTTGATGGCCTTGGCGACATCGGCTCGCGAGCGGAGCAGAGCGGTGCCGCCGCCGGCGACCACACCTTCCTCGATCGCGGCGCGGGTTGCCGAAAGGGCATCTTCGATGCGGTGCTTCTTTTCCTTGAGCTCGACCTCGGTCGCCGCACCAACCTGCACGACGGCAACGCCGCCGGCCAGCTTGGCCAGTCGCTCCTGAAGCTTCTCGCGGTCCCAGTCCGAGTCGGTGATTTCGATCTCCGACTTGATCTGGTTGACCCGACCCTCGACGTCGGCCTTGGTGCCGGCGCCTTCGACGATCGTGGTTTCGTCCTTGGTGATGACGACCTTGCGAGCCCGACCGAGCATGTCGAGACCGACACCGTCAAGCTTGAGGCCAACCTCTTCGGCGATGACCTGACCACCGGTGAGGATCGCCATGTCGGCCAGCATGGCCTTGCGGCGTTCACCGAAGCCGGGAGCCTTGATGGCAACCGAGTTGAAGGTGCCGCGGATCTTGTTGACCACGAGGGTGGCGAGGGCTTCGCCTTCGACGTCCTCGGCGATGATCAGCAGCGCCTTGCCGGACTGCATGACCTTCTCGAGCACCGGCAGGAGTTCCTGCACCGAGGTGATCTTGCCCTGGTTGAACAGGATGTAGGGGTCGTCGAGCACGGCTTCCTGGCGCTCGGCGTCGGTCACGAAATACGGCGAGAGGTAGCCCTTATCGAACTGCATACCTTCGACGAAGTCGAGGTCCATACCAAAGGTGTTGGACTCTTCGACGGTGACCACGCCGTCCTTGCCGACCTTGTCGATCGCCTCGGCGATGACCTTGCCGATCGACTCGTCGGCGGCCGAGATGGACGCCACGCTGGCGATCTGGGCCTTGGACTCGGCAACGGGAACGGCCTGCTTGCCGATGGACTCGACCGCCGCCTTCACGGCCGCTTCGATACCCCGCTTGAGACCCATGGGGTTGGCGCCGGCTGCGACGTTGCGCAGACCTTCGCGAACGAGGGCCTGGGCGAGCACGGTGGCCGTCGTCGTGCCGTCACCGGCAACGTCGTTGGTCTTGGTCGCGACCTCTTTGACGAGCTGGGCGCCCATGTTCTCGAACGGATCTTCGAGCTCGACCTCACGGGCGATGGACACGCCATCGTTGGTGATGGTCGGCGCACCGAACTTCTTGGCGAGAACCACGTTGCGGCCCTTGGGGCCGAGCGTGACCTTGACGGCGTCGGCGAGCTTGTTAACGCCCGCCTCGAGGCCGCGGCGGGCGTCCTCGTCAAACTTCAGAATTTTGGACATGTAAGACGTCCCTACTTCACGATCGCGAGCACGTCGCGAGCGTTGAGGATGAGGAGATCTTCGCCGTCCGACGAGATTTCGGTCCCGCCGTACTTGCTGTACACGACGGTGTCGCCGACGGCGACGTCGTTGGGGATGATCTCACCGGTGGAATCCGACCGCTTGCCGGGACCGACGGCCAGGACTTCACCCTGCTGGGGCTTCTCCTTGGCGCTGTCGGGGATGACCAGACCGCTGGCGGTGGTCTCCTCGGATTCAGCGGGACGCACCACAATGCGATCCTCGAGTGGCTGCAAGTTCATTCGTTCGCCTCCGATTGGCGTTAGCACTCTCTTAATGCGAGTGCTAAAGCTAGTCGCGCGATTCGGAGGTTTGCAACGCCGACGAACAAGGATCTTGTCGATGGCCGCATTCCGGCCTGCGAACGGGTTCGCGAACCTCCGTTACGGCAGGCCCACCGACGGGTTTGCCCCGGTGTCCAGCCCGGCGGGACCGTCGCTTTGCAGCCGCCACCATCCGGCGGCGGCGACCATGGCGGCATTGTCGGTGCACATCGATCGGCTGGGCAGAAAGCCCCGCATACCGTCGGACACGCACACATCGAGCAGTGTCTCGCGCAGTTGGGAGTTGGCGGCGACACCCCCGGCCAGACAGAGGCCCTTGGCCCCGACGTCCTGGGCCGCGGTGCGAGCCTTGGCCACCAGCACATCGACCACCGCTGCCTGGAACGACGCGGCGACATCGGCGGTCGATGCGTCCGGATTCTTGCGCACGTGGTTGACGACCGCGGTCTTCAGCCCACTGAAGGAGAAGTTCAGCCCGTCGTTCTGGAGGGCGCGCGGAAATCGGATGGCCTCGGGGTCACCCTCCATGGCCAACGCATCGATGGCCGGACCTCCCGGGTAGCCCAGACCGAGGTAGCGGGCGACCTTGTCGAACGCCTCGCCGGCGGCGTCGTCCAGGGTGGAGCCGAGCACTTCGTAGCGACCATGGCCGGTCATGAGTACGAGCATCGTGTGACCACCGGAGACGAGCAGGACCACCAGCGGCATCTCGAGGTCGGGTTCCTCGAGGAACGACGCGTAGAGGTGGGCCTCGAGGTGGTTCACCGACACGAACGGGACATCCCACACCAGGGCGAGGGCCTTGGCCGCGCTGACCCCGACGAGGAGCGAACCGATGAGTCCGGGCCCGGTGGTGGCGGCGACGGCCTCGATCTGGTCGTTCTCGATGCCGGCCTCGACGACGGCCTGGGCGACCACCGGCGTGAGCAGCTCGACATGGGCCCGGCTGGCGATCTCGGGCACCACGCCGCCGTAGCGGGCGTGCAGGTCGACCTGACTGCTGACGACCGACGACAGCACGGATTGGGCGCCGACGACGACGGCGGCGGCGGTCTCGTCACACGACGATTCGATGCCGAGGATGGTCGCCGCGACGGCCGGGGCATCCGGGGCCGGATCGATGGTGGGTTCGGTAGTGGTCATGATGCCTCTGGTTACTGGGCTACTTGCGGTGTCGGGATAGTGGTGGGGATAGCGGTGGGGGACAGCGGTGGGGTGGTGCGAGACCACCGCGACCGCTCCGGTGCCTGGCACCAGAGTGGTCAACGGCGGCGGAAACCGGGCGGGCGGGCCAGGGTGACGGCGGTCGGTTCGACATGGCGGCCGCCGGGAAGGGCGGCCTCGATCGCGGCGAGCCGTTCGAGCCACGCCGGTTCGCCGACATCGCTCGCCCACATCACCACGGCGTCCTCGGCGATTCTCTCGCCCGGGTCGTCGCCGTAATAGCCGGGGCGGACGCCCGAGGGGGAGAAGCCGAATCGTTCGTACAGCGCCTGCGCCCGCTCGTTCGACACCCGGACCTCGAGGGTCACCCCGCCGAGCTGTCGACGTCGGGCATCGTGCATGAGTTCGATCATCAGGTGCGAGGCGATGCCCTCGCCCTGACGGCGGGGGTCGACGGCCACGGTGGCGATGTGGCCATCGCCATCGAGCACCATCATCCCGGCGTGACCGACGAGTACCGCGCCGTCGAACGCGGCCAGGTAGCGCCGTTCCCGTATCGACATCTGCAGTTCGCGGCGCCACAGCTCAAGCGACCAGGCCTTGGGATACACGGCTTCGTCGATCTTGCGGATGGCGTGCACGTCGCGCCGGCGGGTGGCGGCGATCGTGAGCGACGGGCCGTCGGTGGGCGACTGCCCGTGACGGGCCGCCGGGATCACGCGCCCTCCCGGGTCGACCAGTTGATCTCGGCGTCGGGCTTGCGGAGGTACAGCGGCTTGATCTCCCACGGCTTCACGAACTCCTCGCGCAACGCCTGAGCGTGCGCGAGCTGCACGAGCGATCGGGCGTTCGGATGCGACAGCCCCTGTTCGACGATCTCGACCCGCTGCAGGCCGGCGAACGTGGCGGCGTAACGCAGCGCTCCATCGCCGACGAGCAGGCACTCCTCGTTCACTGCAAGCAGTTCGGAAGCGAGGTCGTCCGGGGTCGCCACCCGGTAGTCGGTGACCCGCTGCACACCGCCGGGCACCTGGCGGTAGAAGGCGTGGAAGACCTCGCCGCGCCGGGCGTCGAGGGCGGCGACGATGAGCCGGGAGGTGAACCGCACGGGGAAGGCGACCAGGTCGAGGCTCGATACCCCGATCATGGGGACCCCGAGAGCGTGCGCGATAGCGGTCGCGGTCGAAATACCGACCCGCAGGCCCGTGTAGAGGCCGGGACCGAGGTCGACGGCCACCACGCTGATCTCCGCCAGCTCAACCTGGGCCTGGCGCCGCACGAAATCGATCTGGGGGGTGAGGGTTTCGGCATGACGGCGGCCGCGCGCCGAGTGGGCGGACGCAATGACGCCCTCGTGTCCGCCGATGGCGGAACCGACCTGGTCGGTCGCACTTTCGATTCCCAGGATCAACATTGGTCACCGTCCTCCGGGCCGGCGCCGGCATCGTCGGTACTGGTCGTACCGGGGGCGAGAGCGGCGGACAGCCGGCGTTCGCGAGCGGCCCAACGCGGACCGACGGTGCGGAAGTCGATCATGCGGTCGTCGTCGCCTTCGCCAAAGGTGATCCGCAGCTCGAGGTAGTCGGCGGGCAGGGCGGGAGCGATCGCGTCGCCCCACTCGATCACGGTGACCGTGTTGCCGTCGAGCAGCTCGGGCAGGTCCAGGTCGAGCACTTCGCTCATCTGTTCGAGCCGGTACACGTCGAGGTGGTTCAGGCGAAGCCGGCCTTCGTATCGCCGGGCGAGGGTGAAGGTCGGGCTGGTGATGGCGTCGGTGATACCGAGAGCGGCCCCGAAGCCCTGGGTGAAGGCGGTTTTGCCGGCGCCCAGGTCACCCATCAACAACAAGAGGTCACCGGCGACGCAAAGGTCGGCGATCGCGGCCGCCACGGCCTTCGTCTGAGATGGGGAGGAGGTAGCGACCAGCAGCATAGGCACGAGGGGCATCGCCATCGTGCTGGCGATACCCGAGGTAATGGTAGGTCAGCGGCGACGCGTCGCCACGGTTGGCGTCACCCGATTCGGCGCACCGCGGCCTCGACCGCCACGGTGGCGAGCAGCCTCACCTCGTCGACGGACCGGTGCGCTTCGGCGCCGATGGTGCCGGTCGCGGCGGCGACCAGCGCATCACCATCGCCGCGGGCGTGAGCGGGAAACAGTGCTCGGGCAAAGCCGTCGTGACCGGCCTGGGCCACGAGGTGGCAGTCGGTCTTGGTGAGCCGGGCGTTGGTGACGATCGCGCCGATGGTCGTGTTCTCGAACGCGGGTACGTCGAACGTCGGCCAGCCATCGAAGCTGCCGGCTTCGATGGCCGCCGGTACCTCGCCGTCGTCGATGGCGCCCCAGGCGTTCACCGCCAGGATCACGGCGACACTCAGGCCGTCCCGATCGATGCGGGCGACGCCGATACCGCCGGGCGCCGCGTGGTCGCGGCCCCGCCACTTCCCCACCGTGGCGCCGATCCCGGCGCCGACGCGCCCGTACTTCACCTCGGCCTCGGCCGCCCGCAGGGCGATGGCGCCGTCGTTCGATGTCGGGTGGACCTCGGCCGACCCGACCCCAAGGTCATAGAGACTCAGACCCACGACGATCGGCACGACGCCGTCGGCGGTGGGATGCCCGACACCATCGTCGGCCAGGGCGCGGGCGACGCCGTCAGCGGCGGCCAGGCCAAAGGCCGACCCTCCGCTCAGCACCAGCGCGTCCAGGCGGTCGACGAGTCGCCCGGGGGCGAGTAGCGCAAACTCCCGCGTGGCCGGGGCGCCACCGCGCACCTCACCGGAGGCGACGGTGCCCTCGGGGAAGCGAACGACCGTGCAGCCGGTAACGGCGACGGGGTCGCTCCAGTGGCCGACGGTGACACCAGCAGCGAGTTCGGTCATGGGCTCACCCTAGGTCCGCCTTCGGCGACGGCGGACAACGCCGCGTCATAGCGGGGTGCGACCTCGGTCCACCCGAACCGGCGGATGGAGGCGGCCAGGCCTTCAACCCGCCGCCGGGCGGAGTCGAGGTCGGTGAGGACGGCGCGAAAGCGGCCGTACAACTCGTTTGGCCCGAACAACACCGGCGGGTGGAACGTCGGGGGAATGACCTCGGGGTAGCTCATGCGGTCGGGCAGCAAAGGGACGGCCCCGGCCGCGACGGCTTCGAGTAGGGCGATCCCGAAGAACTCGTGGCGAGCGGTGCTGACCACCACGTCACCCCGCGCCAGGAGCTCGACGTAGTCGGCGCGGTCGAGCACTCCGACATGGGTCACCCGGTCGCCGAGGCGGTCGATGGCCGAGGCGAACTCCCGGGGGTCCACTCGACGGTTGGCGCCGGCCAGCGCGACGGTGAAGTCGACGCCATCGTCGGCGAGCCGCACCAGGTTGGCGAGGAATCGCTCGGGGTTCTTGTCGTAATCCCATCGTTGGTTCCACACCACCAGCGGCGCGCCGGTGGCCCTCGCACCCCGCGCGGGCACAGCGATATCGCTCAGCTCCACACCGACGGACTGCACCGAGAGTTTTTCGAGCACGCCGGGCAGCCGATCGACGTGCGGCGGGTCGGGCGTGGCGGCGAGGAAGGCGGGGAGGGCCGAGGCGAGCGCGTCGCGGTGGAACGCCGAGTTGCACCACACGTGATCGGCCGCGACCAGGTTGGTCCAGTCGACCAATGCCGGCTCGGCCTCACGGGTGGTTCCCACCAGGTCGGGGTAGACGATCTGGTTCTCGTGCAGGTACGCGACGACGGGGGCATCGCCGAGCCAGCGGCGCGACAGGCCCAGGAACGCGGCGAGGTTGATAAACCCGGTCGCCACGACCACGTCGGGCTGCCCGTGCGCCGCCACGTGCGCCTCGGCGGCGGCCGCCAGAGTCACCGCCGCGCCGCGTTGGCGCCAACGCCAGAACGAACCGGGAAGGGTGAGCAGGTGAACATCGTGCTCACTGTGCCGGGCCAGCCCTTCCGCCCACGCTCGGTGGGACCCGGCGAACCAGGGCACCAGCACCAGCACGTGGCTCACTGGCGGAGTTCGGCTAGCACGCCCGGTAGGAGCGGTGCCAGATCGGTGGCGACCAGCCCCTCGACCGATCCGGCGAGGGCGGCCCGGGCGTGGATCGCCACGCCGAGCGTCGCCGCCTCGTAGGGACCGGTGCCGCGGGCGAGGAAGGCCCCGATGATCCCGGCGAGCACATCGCCGGTCCCGGCGGTGGCGAGGCTGGCCGGCGCGTTGGGTTCGACCGAGACGGCACCGCCCGGGTCGGCGACGATCGAGGTGGGGCCCTTGAGGACGACGACCGCGCCGGTCGCGGCCGCGAGCTCGCGGGCGGCGCCATACCGGTCCGCCGCCGGCGCCGTTCCCACCATCCGAGCGTATTCGCCATCGTGCGGGGTCAGCACCGTCGGGGCGGTCCGGGTGCTCAGGAGTTCGGCCGCCCGGTCGCCGAGCAGGGTCAGCCCGTCACCGTCGAGCACCATGGGGCGAATCGACTCCGCCACGAGACGCGGCACGGATTCGACCAGCTCGGGTCGCTGACCGAGTCCCGGCCCAATTACCAAGGCGTCGAAACGCAGCGCGGCCGGGCCGAGGACGAGGTCGGTACCGATCGGGTGCACGACGGCTTCGGACGCGGCGGCGAGTGTGGTGGCCACCTCGCCCGGCACCGAGACGCGCACGTAGCCCGCACCCGAGCGATGGGCGGCGCGGGCCGCGAGGGCGGGCGCGCCGCTCATGCCGGCCGATCCGCCCACCACCCAGACCGCCGAACGCCACTTGTGGGTGTCGGGGCGGCGCTCGGGTAACAGCGCCGCCAGGTCCGCCGAACCGGGGACGTGGGCCCGGGCCCGGCGCCCGTCGAGCCCGATGTCAGCGACGGTGATGCGACCCGCGGCGGAGCGGCACGGTTCGAGGGTGAGCCCGGGCTTGAGCGCGGCGAAGGTCACCGTGTGATCCGCGCGAACCGGATTGCCGGACGCCACCCCGGTGAGGCCGTCGAACCCCGAGGGGATATCGACCGCCAGGACCGACGCTCCGCTCGGTATCTCGGGCGCGTCGTAGGGCCGAGATAATCCGGTGCCGAGCGCCGCGTCGATGACCAGTTCGGCCCGCCGATCGACGGATTCGCCGAGGCCGACGACCGACGTCTTCACGCCCCGGGCAGCGAGCCGTCGAGCCGCAACCCGACCGTCGGCGCCGTTGTTGCCCGCCCCGGCGACGACACAGACCCGCCGACCGTAGGTTCCGCCGAGCACCTCGACCGCCCGGCGGGCGACGGCCGCTCCTGCCCGTTCGATGAGTTCCGCTACGCCTTCCGGAGCGGCCGCGTCGATCGCGGCCATCTCCTCCGGGGTCACGATCGCGACGCCGGTGGGTACGCGCGGTTCAATCACTGGGCGACGACGATGGCCTGGGCAAGGGTCGCTGTGTGGGTCATCGTCAGCAACCAGCTGGTGATCCCGAGTTCGGCGGCCCGCTCGGCGGCGCGTCCGCTCACCCCCAACACGGGTTGACCCGACTCCAGCCGCACGACTTCGACGTCGTGCCAGTCGATCTCGCCGAGTCCGACGCCGAGCGCCTTCATCGTCGCTTCCTTCGCCGCGAACCGGGCGGCGTACCGTTCGGTCGGGTCGTGGCGGGCATCGGCATAGGCCCGCTCCCCTTCGGTGAACAGCCGCTCCCTGAGCCTGGGGGTGCGTTCGAGGCTGGCCCGAAAACGATCGAGCTCGACCAGGTCGGTGCCCAGCCCAATCACGGAGGGGCCGGTCAGGCCGTCCACCGCTCCGCCAGCTCGTGAATACTCATGGTCAACAGATCGCCGACGTCCTGATCGGCGAGAAGGTCCTCGCGAAACGTCGGCTCCGTTTCCGTGACCGCGTCGCGCAGCGCGGCGTAGCGGTTCCGGTACCCCTGAAGCACGCCTCGGGCGGCCTCGACACTCAGACGGTCGTGGAAGCGCACGTGCAACAAGGTGAGACCGGTGGTGATCGAGTCCTTCACCTCGGGAACCAGAATGATCGATCGCCCGTCGGCGGCACCGCGGTTCACGAGCAGTCGCTGCTCGCTCGCCACTCGACGCTTGGTGCCCTTGAGCGCCGGGTCGGCGGTCGTCCGGGAGGGGATATTGCGAGCGATGCCGCCCTTGTCGATGATCACCGCGGTGGGTTGGCCGCCGGCCAGGGTTTCGATCCGATAGCGGCTGTAGCCGCGCACCTCGGCCACCGCCGGGTCGAGATCGGCGAGCGTGCGCAGCGAGCGATAGGTGAGCTGATCGCGCGGCGTGCCGCTGTCGAGCACGGCCTTGGCGAGTTCGAGGCGGAGGAGGGTCTCGTCCGAGCGCGAGATGCCAACGGTGACCGTCTTGGCCTGGTGCTTGATGGCGTCGATCGGCCGGGTGAGTTCCTCGATGGCGCGGGTGAGGCTGACGAGCAGGTCTTCGACCACGACGCTCGGCGTGCCGACTTTGCCAAACTCGACCTGATAGGCCTCGAGGGGCAGGGTGCCGAGCGCGAACCGAAATTCCGTGGCCAGCCGTACCGCGGTGCTCGCTTCGAGCACCCCGTTGTAGGAACCGCTGCGGATGCCGGCGTAGAACGTGGCGGCGGAGCGTCGCAGGTCGGGCGCCAGAGTGGCGAGCAGTTGCTCGGCCTGCCGGGCTCGATCCGACTCCGATGCCGCCTGCTCGATCGCGCTCCGGCTTTCGCGCAACGGGTGGGCCAGGGCGTCGATGGCCCGTGCGGCCTCGTAGCCAAAGAGGTGACCGACGACGGTCGCAAGGACGAAGGCCAGCCGGGGGTGGGTGGCCGGCACGAGGATCGCTTCGAGCGCGGCGGAGAACCGGGAGTCGCCGGCGCTCGCGATGACGATCGGGGTCGCCTTGTGCGCTCGGTAGATGGCGACCTCTTTGGCAACGTCATCGGCGGTTGAACCCACCAGGCCGGCCGCACACACGAGGATCAGCGGCTCGGCGCTGAGGTCGATGTGCTTCTTGTCCTCGGTGTAGTCGACGGCGATGGACTTGTAGCAGAGCTCGGACAGTTTGATCCGCAGCTCGCGGGCGGCGATGTAGTTGACGCCGTTGCCGACGACGGCCCAGTACCGCTTCTGCGGCATGTGCTGTTGGGCCACCCGGGCGATCTCGGGCCGCAGCCCGAGCGTGGTCTCCATCTCGTTCGGCAGCTCGCGGATCGCCGCCAGCAGTTCCTGGCGCGCCACGTGGTCAATCGGTCGGGCCGGGTCGCCGTGGCGGGCGAGGTCGGCGATGGCCAGAGCGAGCAGCAAACCGGCGGCGATTTGGGAATAGAAGGCCTTGGTGGAGGCCACGCTCATCTCCACGTCGCGGCCATCGGAGGTGTACAACACGCCATCGGCCTTGTCGGTGAGATCGCTGTTGCGGCGGTTCACGATGGCAAGCACCGCGGCACCGCGCGAGCGGACGAGGTCGACGGTGCGGTTGGTGTCGGTCGTGGTACCCGACTGGCTGATGGCGATAACGAGCGTCTCGCTCATGTCGTTGCGCATGTTGAACCCGGACAATTCCGTCGCCGGGAGGGCGTCGACCACCATGGGATGGTCGCGCAGCTCGTCGGCGAGCGCGGCCGCCAGACTCTCACCGGCTACCGCCGCAGTGCCCTGGCCAATGACGAGGACCTCGTGGATCTTGCCGTTGCGCAACCGATCGGCGACATCGACCGGGATCGTGTCGGGCCCGAGTACGACCTCCAGCCGACCGTCGGTGTCGACCAGCTTGCCCCGCAGGGTCTTGCGGAACGAGGTGGGTGCCTCGGTGATCTCCTTGAGTAGATAGTGGGGCGAGTCCCCGCGATCGATGTCGCGGGTGGTGATCTGGGCGGTGATGATCTCGTCGGGCTCGACCGCCAACACGGTGCCGTCGTAGGCAATGCGCACGATCCCATCGACGGAACCGGCCCGGTCCCCGTCGAGCTCGATGATCTGGCCTCGGCTGGCGTTGGGGCTCTCGGGGTTGCCCGGTGTCTCGCCGTCCATGCGAATGAACCGGGCGGTTTCCTCGACGACCCCGTAGGGCTCGCTGGCGACGATGAACGCATCGTCGGCCAGGCCGACGTACAGCGCCTGGCCGCTGCCGCGCAGCGCGAGGTGCAGCCGGTTCGGCGTCGCGGCAGCGCTGGCGCCGATGGCCACCGATCCCTCCATCGCCGACACGGTGCGGCGAAACGCGTCCAGCACCTGGTCGCCCTCGGCCATGTGCTTCGACATGATCGAGGGGATGACCTTGGAGTCGGTGGTGATCTCCCGGGCGATGCGGAGCCCCTCGGCGACGGCGAGATCGGCAAAGTTGTCGACGTCGCCGTTGACGGCGGCCGTGCAGTACGGGCCGTTCTGACCGTCGAACTGATCGGAGTTGAGCGGGTGGGCGTTCGGTTCCGAGACGATGCCAACGCTCGCCCACCGGGTGTGGCCGAGCACGACGGTGCGGGCGGTCTCGTTGGCGAGCGCCTGGCGCAGGATGTCGTCGTTGCCGATCGCGCGTCGCAGGGCGGCGGTGTTGTCACCGAGCTCACCGATCTCGGCGGCCGCCTTGTAGACGAAGCTGAGCATGCCGTCGACGTGACGCACCGAACGCGAGACGAACAGCGGGTCGTCGGTGCGTTCAGCCAGAGCGGCGGCGATGTCGGGCGCCGAGGTGTCGAGCTCATGGTCGGCGACGAGCAGGTGCAAACCCGCGGAGTCCCGGCCCCGCACCTCGAGTCGGTCGAGCGCCGACAGCGACTGCTGAACGGACAACATGGTTTCGACCGCAGCGGTCGCCGCGCCGCTACCGGCGAGCGCGTTGACCTCGGCGGCGGTGCGGAGACGGTCGCGCCCGATCGACCAACTGGCATCTTTGACCCGGATGATCGCCGCGTTGATGTTCTCGAGCGTGACACCGCTGGCGCCGCCGCGATCGAGCTGCACCTCGTGGGCAGCGATGGCGGTATCGATGGCTTCGGTCCGCCACGAGAGCTGAGCGGGGAGATCGGGGTTGGCCAACAGCACCTGCACGCCGGGCAGGCCGAGCAACAGGCCGTTGAGCTCGTCGAGGCGGTCGGCGGCCGCGGCGATCGAGACCACCAGGTCGCCCGACTCCTCGAGCAGCGCGATGGCCTCGTCGGCGAGGCCGGTGAGCACGGCGACGTCGGGCACCGGGCGGGTTGGTGTTCGACGCACGACGGCGATAATTCCGCACATGATTACCGTGCTCCTGGGAGGACCGATGGCTGGGGGACGGCGCCGGGGCGAGCCGCAAACGGGGCGGTCGGGACCGAGCGATCCGTTGAGTCTACGGCGGTCGGCGGGCCGATCACGGCCGGGCCTCGCGCACGACGGCTACCAGCCGATCAGCGGTGTTTTGGGCGGCGCCGATGTCTTCGGCCTCCACCATCACCCGCACGAGTGGTTCGGTGCCCGATGTGCGCACCAGCACCCGTCCGGATTCCCCGAGATCGGCTTCGGCGGCCGCGATGGCGGCGGCCATGAACGTGAGGTCGGAGGGTCGCTCCCCCACCCGCACGTTCTCGAGCACCTGGGGTAGGCGACGCATGGTGTCGTCGGCGAGGTCGCGCAACGTGCGGCCGCGCCGGCGCACCGTGTCGAGCAGCTGCACCGCGGTCAGGAGACCGTCGCCGGTGGTGGCCAGGTCACGAAAGATCACATGACCGCTCTGTTCTCCGCCGAGGTTCCAGCCGCCGGAGTCGAGGGCCTCGAGCACATACCGATCCCCCACCGCGGTATCGACGACCTTGATGCCGCGGCGCCGCATACCGATGCGGAAGCCGAGGTTGGTCATGACCGTCACGACGACGGTGTCCTCGACGAGCTCGGATCGCGCCTGTCGGTCGATGGCGCAGATGCCGATGATTTCGTCGCCATCGACGAGTGTGCCCTCGTGGTCGACCGCCAGCACGCGGTCGGCATCGCCGTCGAAGGCCAGGCCGAAGTCGGCCCCTTCGGCGATGACGGCGGCCTGTAGGTCGGCGAGGTGGGTTGAGCCACAACCCTCGTTGATGTTGCGTCCGTCGGGTGAGGCGTGCAGCACGATCGGATCGACACCGAGCGAGCGCAAGAGGGTGGGAGCGACGGCGGAAGCGGCGCCGTTGGCACAGTCGATGACGATACGGGCGCCGTCGAGGCGCCGGCCATTGAGGGAATCGACGACATGGGCTTCGTAGCGAGAGATCTCGGCCGAGGCGTCCTCGACGGCGATCGGGTCGCCCGGTTCGGTATCGGGGATCTCATCGAGCACGGACTGCACGCGGTCCTGTTCGCGGTCGCTCAGTTTGGATCCGCCGGCGGCGAAGAGCTTGATGCCGTTGTCGGTCCACGGGTTGTGCGATGCCGAGATCATGGCGCCCGGGTGGTCATCCGCCGCGCACAGCGCGGCGACCGCCGGGGTGGGGGCGACCCCGAGGCTGCGAGCGGACACCCCCGCGTCGGCGAGGCCCTGCGCGAGCGCCTGTTCAAAGGCGGCCCCGGATTCGCGGGTGTCTCGCCCGATGTAGAACGGTTGCGGACCGAGCACCTGGGCGGCGGCGGCACCGAGGGCGCGCACGAACCCGAGGGTGAGTTCGGTGTGGGCGACAGCCCGGACACCGTCGGTTCCGAATCGAAGGCGCGACATCAGGTGCCAATCGGCGCCGGATTCGATGTCGTGAGGAGGCGCACGGGCGCCGGCCCCTCTAGCGCTTGCTGTACTGAGGAGCCTTGCGGGCCTTCTTGAGGCCGTACTTCTTGGATTCCTTCTTGCGCGGATCGCGGGTGAGGAACCCGGCCTTCTTCAGCACATCGCGGTAGTCGGGGTCGAGTCCGACGAGGGCCCGGGCGATACCCAGGCGGACGGCACCGGCCTGGCCCGTCATGCCGCCACCGAACACGTTGACATCGATGTCGTAGACGGTGTCGGTCTCGGTGACCTTCAGCGGTTCGACGAAGTGGCGGCGGTGGGTGTCGGACGGAAAGTAGGCCTCGACCGGTCGGCCGTTGACCGTGATCGAGCCTTCGCCGGAGCGGAGCCGCACTCGAGCGACTGCCCGCTTGCGCCGACCGGTGGATTGAATGAGCGGAGTAGTCATCGCAGGGGACCTCAGTCGGTGTGGGCGCGGGCGTGATCGATGGCGAAGGGCTGCGGTTGCTGCGCCTCGTGCGGGTGGGTGGGCCCGGCGTACACCTTGAGCTTGTTGATCTGTTGGCGGCCGAGTCGGTTCTTGGGGATCATGCCGCGCACGCTGGAGCGAACGGCTTCGGCCGGGCGATCGGCGAGCAGATCGGCGTAGGTCTTGGTCTTGAGGCCGCCGGGGTAGCCGGAATGCCGGTAGACGTTCTTGCGCTCGGCTTTGTTGGCGGTGAGCACGATCTTGTCGGCGTTGATGATGATGACGTGATCGCCGGTGTCGATGTGGGGCGAGTACGTCGGCTTGTGCTTGCCCCGCAACAGGTTGGCAACCTCGGTGGCCATGCGGCCCAGGACGAGGCCCTCGGCATCGACGACGTGCCAGGTGCGCTCAATCTCGGATGCTTTGGGGGTGTAGGTACTCATACGTTGCCTCAAACCGGCTCGAACTCGGGTCATCGGTGACGCGCAGAAGGCGCGTCAGACCAGCGGTTTACCGTAGTGCCAGGCCTACGGTTTGCCAACACCGGGCGGGTTCATTCCGCGCTCGGCGTTCGCTCGTAGGACGAGTCCAGTCCCCGCGGACCCTTTGGCATTCGGCCAGCGGCGCCTATCCTCGACCGAGGAGGTCCAGTGATGCCCGAACCCGTGTGGAGACCATCGTTGCCGGGACCGGCTGGGCGCACCGCGACCCTGTGGTCCTTGATCGGCGTCCTCGCGCTGTTGGCCACCGCCCTCACGCCGAACCCGGCCACAGCGCAGACGGCCAACGTCGATATCCGGGTCACCGTCGACCTGACCCAGGGCGCACCGGATTTTGACGATCTCGTGTTCCGGGGCGACTGCGTTTTGAACAGCGCGGTTTCGGTGAGCGCAGCCGACCTCGCCGACGGGGTCGACCAACGACCCCTGGCCGATACCTCCGACCGGGCCCTGTGCTTCATCGAATTGGCGACGGTCCCGGCGGGATGGCGAGTCGCGTCGCCATTCGAGCAGTACATCGACGCCAGGCCACTCAGCGGCGGCGTGCTCGAGTTCCACCTCGAACCGATCGGCCCGTCGGGCGCGCTGATCATCGATGTCGGAATGCAGGCTCCGGGGGATGCGCCTGGCTTGCCCAGGGTCGCCTGGACCTGCGGCGCCGACGCCAGGACCGGCACCGTGGGTCTCGGCGGCGACTTTCGATTGATCGAGTTCTTGCCGTTGACCGCGCAACCGGACGTGTACGTCAAGCTGCGCCGGATCGAAAACCATCCCGCCGGCACCATCTGTGTTGCCTCAATCACTGCCGGCGACGGCTGGTACGTCAGCGGCGGCAGCCGGGTGCGGGTCCGACTAAACAAGACGGCGGTCGTGCGATTCACCGCCCGGTACGCGCCAAACCGCGAGTTTGTCTGCAACGGCAAGTTGGCCACCATTGTTGGCACCCAGGCGCGAGACAACCTGACCGGCACGACCAAAGCGGATGTCATTTTCGCCGACACCGGCGATGACCGGGTCGCCGCACGCGGCGGGGCCGACACGGTTTGTGGCGGGGATGGCGATGACCGACTGCTGGGCGGCGCGGGAACGGACTTTGTTTCCGGAGGCCGAGGCGCCGACGACATCAACGGTGGCCGGGGACCGGACACCTTGATCGGCGGCGCCGGTATCGACATGGCCGACGGCGGCCCGGGACCAACACCACCGCCCGACGCCTGCACGGCTGAATCCGTGTTCCGCTGCTCATAGGAGCGTCGGCGCCGAGCGAGCGCCAGCGAGCGAACGCCGAGTGCGAAAGGAACTAGCCGACGGTTTCGAGGAAGGTGCGCTCGCCGGTGGTGTCGTAGGTCGTCGAGAGCCCGCCGCCGCCACAAGGGTTGTCGTAGGGCATCCGGCCGGAGTCGGTCGGTTGGCACCAGTTCCAGCGGTTCCAATCGCCGTAGGCGATACCGATCACACCGCCGTTCAGCGCGGCTTCGACATCGGCTCGCACGTCCTCGGCGTCGACGCGGTTCTCGGAGCTGGTGTTGCGGCACCAGTTGTCCGACCCGCCTTCGAAGTACCGGGTCTCGGCCGCGAACACCGGTTTGGCGAAGTCGTCGTGTAGCCGCTGGACGGCGTCGGTGATCATGGTGCCGCCGTCGCAGTGGCCGGTCTGCGGGAAGAGGAAGTCGACCCATGACTCGTTGGCAAAGTTCGCCAGCAACCGGTAGTTACTGGTCGAGTTGCCCGCCGGCGTGTGGTAGGTGAACGGTGCGGTGATCCCGGCACTGCGCAGGCCGACGGCCAGGTTGCGCCAGATCTGCACGTCCTCGAACGTCCCGTCGATCTGGCACTGGTTGTCGCCTCCGAGAATCCAGAAGGCGATGGATTCGTGGTCGCCGATCTCGGTACCGATCTGGCGGCCGAGCTGTTCGGCGTTCGCCACGGTGAGCGTTCCGCCGTTGCATTGCCCGGCGATCCAGTCCTCGTTGACGTAGGCATTGCCCCAGATCGGCACGAACCCGACCTGGAGGTCACGTGCCGCGGCTTCATCGAGAATGCCGCGGGTGCGGCGGAGGTGGTCCGGGTTGACCACGATGTTGCCATCGGTAACCGACGACTGAAGTTGGCCGGCGCCGTTTGAGCCGCGATGGCGGTTGTAGGTGTGGTTGAGCAGCGACAGGAACACGCCGTCGAATCCGGCGTCGGTGAGGTGGTCGAAGTAGGGCCCGATCTCGGCGTCGGTGGCGAAGGTGGGCAGCTCCCACGCGGTGTCGAAGGTGGGGATCGGCGCGGTGACGGTATCGCTGGGGACATCGAAGCGCATCCAGCCTCCGCAGTGGAGCCATTCGCTTTCCTTGTTCCCCTCGTCGCATCCGGTGCCGGTTGCGAACGTTCCCTGCGATCGAGTCGACGGATCCTCGGACTCGAGCCGGGTGCCGCCGACCTCGACGTAGTCGATGCGCACGTCACGATCGACCGAGTCGTTCACGAACCGAAGCTCGAGCGACTCGACCGCGAGCGTGCCCGGCGAATGCACGTAGTTGTTCTCGTCGGTGTCGATCTCGAAGGTGGCGGCGAGCGCTTCGTTGAGCCAGAGCTCGAGCAGTTCGCCTCCGGCGGTGCCCTGGGCCCGGACCAGGACCGAGCTGTTGAAGAACACCGCTTCGCTCGGCGTCTCCGTCGGGGCGTCGGTGGTGGCCGGGGTTGGTTCGGTGACCGTCGGTACGGTGGGCGCCACGGTGGTCGAGGTGACGAGCGGCGGCGGCGTCTCCGGCGGTACGGGGACCTCGTCGGCGTCGGGCAGCTCCTTGGTCACGTCCGGGGAGACGGTGGCGGTCTCCTTCGCGATCGTCGACTCGGTCGGAGGAACCGTGGGCGCGGTGTCGGACCCGCCGTTATCGCCCGTGAGCACCCAGGCCAGCGCCGCCAGGACGACGAACACCGCGATCGCGCCAGCGACCAGCATCAGGGCCAGGTTGGAGTTGCGCAGCTCACGCAACCGGGAAGTGATAGGGAGCACGCCGACGAAGGTACTGCCCGGCGGCGCCTTTTTGTACCCGGACCGCGGGATTTTTCCACTCTGGGTGAGATTTCCGCTCAAAAATGTCCGGACTACTGCTTGTCGGCGGCGTAAACGATCACCCGTTCAACCACCTCGTCGCCCGCCTTTTCCAGGCTGCCGGCGTCGAAAGGCGGCTGTGGGTCGTACTCGATCATCAGCTGCATGGCCTTGGCCGCCACGTCGTCGACCAGCAGTTCCGACAGCCGCAGCGCCATGTCGATACCCGAGGACACGCCCGCCGCGGTGATAATCCGGTGATCGAGGTGTTCCACCACCCGTTGCCCGGTCGGTTCCACGCCGTGTTCGGTGAGCACGTCGTAGGTGCTCCAGTGCGTCGTTGCACTGAGCCCGTCGAGTAACCCGGCGGCGGCGAGGATCAACGAGCCGGTACATACCGATGTGGTGAAGCGCGAGCTCTCATGGGCCGAGCGCAGCCAGTCGTGCATGGGACCCGGCTCCATGTGGGCGCGAGTGCCGACGCCGCCGGGAACGACCACCACATCGGGGTCGGTCAACTCGGCGAAGGTGGCGTCGACGGTGAGCCCCAGGAAGCCGTTGTCACTGCGCACCTCGCCCTTCTCGGCTCCGATGAAGGTCACCGTGGCCCCCGGGAGTCGTTGCAACACCTCGTAGGGACCTACAGCATCGAGCGCGGTCACCTCATCGAACAGCGGGATGGCGATGCTCAGTTCGTCGGGCGTGGGTGGCTCGTCGGGCGTAGATCGTGGGGATGCGGTCATGGTTTCTCCAGTCGGAGTCGGTAACGAAGGTGAACGAGTCGGTCAGGCGGTGGCGGCGAAGCGACGCCGGTAGTCGTCGGGGGACACGCCGACGCGCCGGTGGAACGACCGGCGCAGGGTCTCGGCGGAACCAAAACCGCAGCGTCGGGCGACCTGGCTCAATCCGCACACCTCGGTTTCGAGGACATGGCGGGCGGCATCGACCCGGACCCGTTCGACGTATCGAGCCGGCGTTTCGCCGAGGTCGTCGCGAAACAGCCGGGTCAGATGACGCGGGGACAGCCCGACCTGGGCAGCCAGGTTGGTCACGGTATGGCTGGCGCTCGGATCGGCGTGGATCAGGTCGCAGGCGATCTGGACGGGGGGCCGCTCGGGGGCTTCGGCCCAGACCGGGGCGGCGAACTGGGTTTGCCCGCCCGGGCGGCGAAGGAACATGACGAGGTGGCGGGCGGCGACCTGGGCGACCGCATCACCGTGGTCCGCGGCGACCATCGCCAGGGCGAGGTCGATACCGGCGGTGACGCCGGCCGAGGTCCACAGGCCGCGGTCCTCGATGAAGATGGGGTCGGGGTCGACGGTTAGCGCGGGGTACTTGCGGGCGAGGTCATCGGCCTGCGCCCAGTGCGTGGTCACCCGGTGCCCATCGCACAATCCGGCCGCAGCCAGAACGTAGGTACCCGTGCACACCGAGGCCACCCGGCGGGCGCTCGGGGCGTTGGCCCGCACCCAGTCGAGCAGGGCGGTCTTATCGATCGCGCTGCGGGTGCCCTCGCCGCCGGGCACGAGCAGCGTGTCGAGACGTCCTCCGACATCGGCGAAGACCGCCTGCGGGACAATCGCCATCGCACTCTCACTCCGCACCGGTTCGAGCGTCTCGGCGACCAGCGTCACCGCATAGCGCGGACCGTCGGCGCCCGTGGCGTCGAGTACCTGGTTCACTCCTGCGAACACCTCGTGAGGTCCGGTGACGTCGAGCGGTTGGTACCCGTCGAACAGCGCGATGGCAATGGAACGCATGACTCCAGAAGACACCGTGGCGCCGATGTCGTCAATGACCCATGTCCCACGATTTACGCCATCACGGCGCCACCAATGGAAAGCATGCGCCACCCATGGAACACTGGGCCCGGTTGGGCGTTACGGCGACGGGGCCGTCGTGGTCTCGGTCGCCAGTCGCAAATCGACGAGGACGGGTTCTTGCCCCGGGACGGCATCGACCAGGATTTGCTGGGTGCCCTCGAGGCGGATGGCCGACGTGAACACCGAACTCCGCAGATCGACCGTAACCGTGCCGGACCCGGCAACATCCCAGTCGGCCACCGTGGCCGTACCCGTGGGCACCTGGTAGTTCGCTCCCGCCCGCACGACCTGCTCGACCTCGACCGCCAGCTCCAGAACGGTGCCATCGAAGCTGACCAGTTCATAGGTCGAGACCATCTCGGCCTCCACGAGGGTCACCACCACCTGTCGGGTCTGCCAGCGGGCACCGATCCCGACGGGCTCGAGCGGGAAAGGATTGGTGAGACCACTCTCGCCGGCGTTGTCGATACTCGTGCCGATCGTTCCGAGGTCGGCGGCCGCAACGCCTCCGAAACTCCGATCGACCAGCAACCCTCGCGGGGTCACCACCACGGTCTCGACCAATCCGACCGACGGAGCGAGCGCGGCGTTCAGCTGCTCGGCATCGGCCGGACTCACGTCGGGCCCGGCTTCGGCCCGGATGATCTCCCACGCGACGGCGAAGTTCTCGCCTTCGATCGCGGTGGTCACGCGCTGCTCGATGACGGTGGAAGCACCGGTCTCGAGCACCACCTCGCCCTCGACCACCTGACGGGTGACCGTGTCGACCACCTGCACCATGAACTCCGGATCCGGCGGCACGAACGAACGCCGCAGAAGCGAGCGGGGTTCGGCGCCGGCGTCGACCAGAACAACGTTGTCGACGGGTTCACTCGGCGCCGTGGTGGGTGCCCCAGTCGGTGGCTCCGCAGTAGTGGGCGGCACCGCGGTGGGAGGCGCCGCGGTGGGAGGCACGGTCGGCACGAGGCTGGTGGGCCCCGGAGTCTCCACCGGAGCCGCGCTCGTCGCCGGTGCGGACGGAAAGGTGTCGTTCACCGCGGGTGCCGCAGTGCTGGGCGACGCTGCATCGGTCAACGTCGTCGCACCGCACGAGGCGGCCAGCAGGGTGAACGCGGCGGCGAGGGCGTTGACGTTTGGGCGGCGAATCATCGCCTCCAACGCTAGAGCCCCGGCGCTCGTCTACCCGACCACGGCGTGGCCGCTTCGAGTTGACCCGCGATCTGGAACAACAGGTCCTCGCGCCCATAGGCCGCGACCAGCTGAATCCCGATCGGCAACCCGGTGCTGGTCATGGCCAGCGGCAACGAGATGCCGGGCTGGCCGGTGATATTGAAGGGGGACGTGAACGCTGCGTACGGTACCGAACCGAGGAGCGAACCCATGGGGTCCTCCGCCGACGAGGCGAGCTCGCCGAGCACCGGCGCCGGGCGGAGACAGGTCGGGGTCAACAACAGGTCAAAGTCGTCCCACCAGTGGGCGATCTGGCGGCGAAAACTCATCTGGGCCCCCTGGATGGAAATCACGTCGGGCCCGCCGACCATGCGGCCCGCCTGCGCCATTGCCCAGGTTGCCGGCTCCACATCGGCTTCGGTGAGCTCGCGCCCGATCCAGGACCCCAGCCGGTCCAGCGAGGCCGCCGCCCCCGCCACCCAGAACGTCGAGAAATTCGCCAACTGTTCCTGGTCGCCGAGCCCGGCCGGCGAATCCTCGCTCACCCGGTGACCCAGGGCTTCGAGCTGCACCGCCGTAGCCCGCACCGCGGCCTCGACGTCGGGATCGGTGTCGAGCTCGGCGCGGGGGGAAACGGCGGCGAATCCAATGCGGAGCGAACCGGGGTCGGTGGTGACCTGGGCGGCGTAGGGCTGACCGGTGGTGGGGGCAACGACGCCGTCGCCGGGAAACGGGTAGGCGGTGGCGTCCATGATGGCGGCCGAATCCCGAACCGTATGGCACACGACGTGTTGCACCGAGTTACCCCACTCGTCCTGCAATGGGCCCATGGACAGCCGACCCCGGCTCGGCTTCAGGCCGACCAGGCCGCACATCGCGGCCGGGATGCGGATCGACCCGCCGCCATCGCTCGCGTTGGCCGCCGGGAGCATCCCGCTCGCCACCGCGGCGGCCGCGCCGCCCGATGACCCTCCGGGGCCATGGTCGCGATTCCACGGATTGCGGGTCGGGCCGTAGGCCAGCGGCTCGGTCGTCGCGGTCAGCCCGAGCTCGGGAGTGTTCGTGCGACCCAGAATCACGAACCCGGCCGCGCGGTAGGCGCGGACGATGTTCGCGTCGACGGTGGCGGTGTACCCCGCGTCCTTCAGCCCCTGCACACCGAGATGGAACGGTTCACCCGCGGCGCCGGGCCAGAGATCCTTCAACAGCATCGGCACCCCGGTGAAGGGCCCGTCGGGCAACCCGCCGGCGACCTCGGCGCGGGCCTCGTCGAACCGGGTGTGAATCACCGCGTTGAGATCGGGATTGCGGTCCTCGATCCGGGCGATGGCGGCGTCGATCACCTCCGCGGCGCTGACCTCCCCCGAGCGGATCAGCGCTGCGGTCGCGACCGCGTCGAGCGCCTCGAGATCGTCGGGCGTGCGTACAGAAGCGGTGTCGTCGGCCATGGGTCGACCCTAATTCGGGGCGGAGTGTCGGACCCAATGGCCCCCACCTTGAGCGATCGACCGCAAAAAGGGCCGTAAATGAGCCGTACGACGCATGCGGCACGGCGGTCACGACTGTCACTGTTGTTATGTCATTTCAATATACCTCGCCTCAATACCCCCCGTTTCAGGACCTCACATGAACCGTCTCCGAACCAGCCTGCTCGCCGCCGCCATCGCCACCGTGGCCGCCCTCGCCGTCTTCTCGCCGGCCAGCGCCGACCTGACGACGCCGCATGCGTCGCTCGTGCCCGAGCTCCCGAGGGTCGGTGCACCCGAGATTCTCAACGGTGACGTGCTCGCCATCGAACAGATCGGCAACTGGGTGATCGCCGGTGGCGACTTTACCCAGGTGCGGCTCGCCGACGGGACCGTGATCGATCGGGCGTACATCGTGGCGTGGGATGTCGACACCCTGGAGTTCATCGATACCTTCCAGCCCGCGGTCGACGGCGCCGTGCTCGCCGTGGCCGAAGGTCCTACCCCGGGCGACATCTTCATCGGCGGCCAGTTCAACACCGTCAACGACCGGGGTCGGCGCAAGCTCGCCAAGGTGTTCACCGACGGATCGGTCGACACCACCTGGCGCTCCCAGGCGAGCGCCCGGGTGACCAACATCGAGTTCACCGACACCGGCCGGATGTTCGTCGGCGGTTCGTTCAAGCGCATCGACAACCAGGACATCGAACACATCGCCGAACTGGTCCCGGCCTCCGGCGACGCGCTCCCCTACCTCGATGTCGAGTTCGACGGCGAGGGTGGCGCCCGATCCGGTGGCCAGAACATCAAGCACCTCGAAGCGCTCCCGGGTGGAAACCAGCTGCTCGTCGTGCACTCGGCCGAAACGATCGACGGGTTGCCCCGCAAGGCGGCCGCCATGTTCGACATCTCCGTGCAGACCGCGCCGTTCATGACCGACTACTCGATCCACAACTGGTTCAACGATGCCCCGTTCGGCGCGCTGCCCACCAACGGCGACCTGTCGCCCGACGGCACCTTCTTCGCCATCAGCACCAACATCGGCGACCGCCCGCCCTGGCACGACTCGGTGATCCTGTTCCCGACGTCCGGCGGTCCCGATACCCAGCCGATCTGGTCGCACCGCATGCGTGACTCGGTGTTCTCGGTCGCGGTCAGCAACAACGCCGTGTACGCCGGCGGTCACTTCTGCCGCATCGACGAGGGCCCGGGCGCCACCGTCGTGGAAGGCCGCGACGACAAGGTCTGCACCGGAGCATTCCGACCGACCGGTGCCTGGCGCTGGCAGGTCGCGGCGCTCAACATCGCCGACGGCACCCCGCTCGACTGGGATCCGGGCAGCAACTCCCGGGTGGGCGTTCAGGAACTCACCGTCACCGATCGGGGCCTCCTCCTCGGCCATGACGGTTCGCAGGTCAACAACCGCAGCGTCGGCCGGGCCGCCTTCTTCGACTTCGGCGCTGCCGCCCTCGATCAGCAGGATCCGACCCTCACCGTCGACCAGCCGCTCCCCGGTCAGCTCGTCGAAAGCCCGCTGGAGATCTCGGGCACCGTGAACGACGACCTGCGGGTCATGTCGGTCAAGGTACGCATCCAGGACAACGTTGGCGGCCAGTGGCTGCAGGCCGACGGCAGCCTGGGCGCCGCCGCCCACGACTTCGTCGTGCCCTTCGACCATCGCGCCGGCATCGCCGAAGCGTGGTCGGTCAGCGCAATCGCCCCCGACGGCGCCTATCGCATCGAATCTCGCGCCATCGACTCGGCGGGCAACGTCACCACCAACCAGTTCAGCATCAGTGTCGGCGAAGAGCCGCCCCCGGTGTGCACCGCAACGGTCGACGGCAACGACGTGATCTTGAACTGGACCCTGCTCGAAGGCGAAGACCGCTACGCGGTTCGACGCGACGGTCCGTGGCTCACCACCTTGACCGGTGGTGCCACCACCTTCACCGATGTCGACGTCTCGCCCGGGAACCACTCCTATGTGATCCGCTCGAAGGAGGACGGGATCACCACCGACCAGGACTGCGGCACCATCACCATCGACCCGCCGGCCGACCCGGTGTGCACGCTCGAGGTCAACGGCACCGATGTCATGGTGTTCTGGACTGCGCTCGACGGCGAGAACAGCTATTCGGTGCGCCGGGACGGTTCCTGGATCGCCACCGTGTCCGGCGGCGCCACCGCCTACGTCGACACCACCGCCACCCCCGGTCCGCACACCTACGTGGTGCGATCCATCAAGGGGGGCGTGGTCACCGACCAGGACTGCGGCGGGATCAACCTCTAGGTACCCGTCGGCGGGTCGTCGGGTTCATCGGCGAAGCGCACATGCCACAACATGAGCCCGTGGGGCGGCGCTACCCGCGCTCCCTGGGACCGGTCCCGGGCCGCGAGGAGACCGGCGACCTCGCTGGCTCGGCGGTGACCGAGGCCGACGTCGACCAGAACCCCGACGATCGAGCGCACCATCTGCTGACAGAAGGCGGACGCCTCGATCTCGAGTTCGAGCCCGTCGGGGCCGACGCGACGCCACTCGGCCCGTAGGACCCTGCGCATGAGGGTCTTGGGCTGACCGTCCGCGTTGAACTGTTTGCGACAGAAGCTGGTGAAGTCATGGGTGCCGAGCAACGGCACCGCCGCGACCCGCATGGCCGCGAGGTCGAGGTGGGGCCGTACGTGCCAGTGCGTCGCTCCTCGAAACGGATCCGGCACGTCGCGGTTCAGGATCCGGTACCGGTAGATCCGCGCCGTCGCGGAGAACCGGGCGTCAAAGCCCGGGTCGGCGACCCGCAGGTCGCGCATCGCTATGTGGGGCCGACACATCTGGTTGATCGACCCGACGACGGCATCGAGGTCCACCCCGTCGATGGGCGCGTCAAACGAGACGACCTGACCGTGGGCGTGCACCCCCTTGTCGGTGCGACCGGCGCAGCTGAGCACCACCGGAGTGCGCAGGACCAGCGACAGCGCGTCGGTGAGCTCTCCGGCAACGCTGCGCACATCGCGGTTGATGGCGAAACCGTGGAACGGCGCGCCGTCGTAGGCGACCAGCGCTCGGAGGGTCTGCGGTTGGTCCCTTGCAGAACCCATCCGAGCGCGTTGCTTTCCTAAAGCGTGGTTCTAGACCAGTTCGATACGAGCCATCGGGGCGTTGTCGCCCGGACGGGGACCCAACTTGAGAATTCGGGTGTAGCCACCCGGACGCTCCGCGTAGCGGGGACCGATCTCGTCGAACAGCTTGGAGGCCATCTCCCGATCGTGGAGGAACTTCACGACCTGGCGGTGGTTGTGCAACCCACCCTTCTTGGCCTTGGTGATCATTTTTTCGGCCACCGGGCGCATCGCCTTGGCCTTGGCTTCGGTGGTCGTGATCGCCTCGGCGGCGATCAATGAAGCCACGAGGTTGGCCATCATGGCCTTTTGGTGAGAGGCGCTACCGCCGAAGCGGGCGCCCTTTCTTGGGCGTGCTGGCATCGGTCAGTCCCGGGTCCGGAGCGACAGACCGCGCTCATCGAGCTTCTGAATGACTTCGTCGAGCGACTTCTGCCCGAAGTTGGTGATGGCGAGGAGGTCGTCCTCGGTCTTTTCGAGCAGCTCACCAATGGCGTTGACCTGGGCCCGCTTGAGGCAGTTGCGCGGACGTTCGGACAACTCCAGATCCTCGATCGGCAATTCGAGGTCGGGCGAGCCGCTGGGGGCCGGTCCGACTTCGCCGAGCTCGAGGCCCTGCGGCTCGTCGCTCATCTCTTCGACGAGCTGCACCAGGGCGCGAAGGGTGGCGCCGGCCGAGGCCAGGGCTTCCTGCGGGGTGATGGAGCCATCGGTTTCGATCTCGAGCATCAGCTTGTCGAAGTTGGTCGACATCTCGACGCGCGTCGGCTCGACCGAGAACGCCACCCGGCGAACGGGGGAGAAGATCGAGTCCATCGGGATAACCCCGATGGTGTTGCTCGTGTTGTTGCGGTCGGCCGAGACATAGCCCCGGCCCCGCTCGACGGTGAGATCGATGGCCAGCCGACCCTTGGAGTTCAGGGTGGCGATCGGCAGCGCCGGGTTGAGCACCTCGACCTCGGCGTGGGTCTGAATGTCGCTGGCGGTGATGTCGGCGGATCCGCGCACGTCGAGGCGCAGGGTCACCGGTTCATCGGCGTGGGACCGCAGCACGAGGTCCTTGAGGTTCAAGATGATGTCGGTGACATCCTCGGCAACGCCGGCGATGGTGTCGAACTCGTGCAGCGCGTCATCAAAACGAATTTGGGTAACGGCGGCACCCGGAATCGACGACAGCAGGGTGCGCCGTAGCGATTGGCCGATCGTGTGGCCGAAACCCGGCTCGAGAGGTCCGATGGCGAATCGCTGTCGATTGCCTTCCGCCTCTCCAACCGCTTCGACCGTCGGACGCTGAATAACCAGCATGAATAACTCCTCGGAACTTCGAATGCGACCCTCGGCGGCGAAACCGAGGTTGTTTCATGTGTTGGGTCCGGGCGCGTGCACAACGACACGCACCCGGCGGGTGGGTCTACTTGGAGTAGAGCTCCACGATCAGTTGCTCACGGACGGGGATGTCGATCTGTTCACGCACCGGCGCTTCGCGCACCGTGGTGGACCAACCGCCATCACCGGAATCGAGCCAGGCCGGGGCCTGGCGATCGAGCACGTCGACATTCCACTGCACGACGGTCATCGTGCGGGCCTTTTCGCGGATCGACACGACGTCACCCTTGCGGGCCCGATAGCTGGGGATGTCCACGCGGCGACCGTTGACGTCGACGTGTCCGTGGTTGACGAACTGGCGGGCCTGTGAGCGAGTCGAGGCCCAACCGGCGCGGTAGACGATGTTGTCGAGGCGAAGCTCGAGGAACGTCAACATGTTCTCGCCGGTGACGCCTTCGCGACGGTTCGCCTCTTCGTAAAGGTTGCGGAACTGACGTTCGCTCAGGCCGTAGCTGAAGCGGGCCTTCTGCTTCTCCTGGAGCTGCAGCAGGTACTCGCTGACGTTGCCGCGGCGCCGGGTTCGGCCGTGTTCGCCGGGGGGATACGGGCGCTTGTCGAGGGCGATGGTCTCACCCTTGGTGCCCCAGATGTTGGTGCCGAGACGCCGCGAGACGCGCGCCTTTGGTCCGGTGTATCGAGCCATGGTTCAGACCCTCCGACGCTTGGGCGGGCGACAGCCGTTGTGGGGCACGGGGGTGACATCTTTGATGCCGGTTACCTCGATGCCAGTGTTCTGGATGGATCGGATCGCGGTTTCACGACCGGAGCCGGGGCCACGGACGACGACGTCGACCTTGCGCACACCATGCTCCATCGCTCGGCGGGCCGCCTGCTCGGCAGCCATCTGCGCGGCGTACGGGGTCGACTTGCGCGAGCCCTTGAAACCAACGTTGCCCGCCGACGCCCACGACAGGGCGTTGCCGTCGAGGTCGGTGATGGTGACGATCGTGTTGTTGAACGAGCTCTTGATGTGCGCCACCCCGTGGGTGACGTTCTTGCGCTCGCGCTTGCGGGGCCGACGGCCTCCGGCGCTGGGCTTGGCCATCTACTGCTCGACCTTCACTGCTGGGGACATCGGGGTAGCCGACGTCGAGGTGCTGGACATGGAGTTCCTCACTTGCGGACCATCTTCTTGCCCGCCACCGTCTTCTTCGGGCCCTTGCGGGTCCGGGCGTTGGTGTGGGTGCGCTGGCCCCGCACGGGCAGACCCCGGCGGTGGCGCAGACCCTGGTAACAACCGATCTCCATCTTGCGCTTGATGTCCTGGGACACCTCGCGGCGAAGATCGCCCTCGACCTTGACGTTCTGGTCGATGTAGCTACGAATACCGGTGACCTCTTCGTCGGTGAGGTCGCGGGTGCGGGTGGTGGGCGCGACGTTGGTCGCTTCACAGATTTCGCCGGCGATACGGGGACCGACACCGAAGATGTAGGTCAACGACGTACCGATCTGCTTCTCGCGGGGAATATCGACCCCGGAAATACGGGCCATTGCTATCCCTGCCTCTGCTTGTGTCGGGGATTGGTACAGATCACGCGGACGACACCGCTGCGTCGCACGACGCGGCAGTTGTCACACATGGGCTTGACGCTCGCTCGGACCTTCATGATCTATGCGTTCTTCTCTGTTCGTCCGGTCACTTGTACCGGTAGGTGATCCGACCTCGTTGAAGGTCGTAAGGGGTGAGTTCGACCTGGACCAGGTCGCCCGGGAGGATGCGGATGTAGTGCATGCGCATCTTGCCCGAGATGTGGGCCAGCACTTCGTGGCCGTTCTCGAGTTCAACGCGGAACATGGCGTTGGGAAGGGACTCGGTAACGGTCCCTTCCAGTACGATCGCGTCTTCCTTGGGCTTGGCCAATAGCTGACCTTTCCGGGTTGTGTCCGACCGAACTTCAGGCTTGAAATTGCAGGCGAACATGGATGAACAGCCCCGTGGGGCCAGCGGACCACGCTAGCGCGGCCAACAGAAGAGTCCAACCCGGGCGGGGGGCGCTCCCCACGCCAAGAAAGCAGTGCGGCAGAAATTCTGAACTAGGTTGGCCCACGGTGCGTCAGACGTACCGAAACCAATCACTTTACTTCCAGCGCGAGGAGCTCGAAATGAGTTCGATTCCACCACCCGGCGGCCAACAGCCACCTCCCCCACCCGGAGGCGCCATGCCGCCGGGGCCCGGCGGCATGCCGTATCAGTCCTATGCCGAGTCCAGCCAGGCAACCCTGGCGCTGATTCTCGGCATTGTGGGCCTGGTGGTCTGCGCCATCGCCGCCCCGTTTGCCTGGTCGATCGGCAACAAGGAGCTCCAGGGCATCGACGCCGGCCGCCGCGACCCCTCAAACCGGGGTCAGGCCAACGCCGGCAAGATCCTCGGCATCATCGGCACCGTCTTGATGGTGTTGGCGTTCGTCGCGATCATCTTGCTCTTCATCGTCGGCGCGGCGAGCAGCGCCTAAACCCAGCAGCGCTAGGTATAGCGTTTCCTACAGAGATAGAGTCCTCGGATGGCCGCACTGCAACAACAGGTCCAACAACAACTCGGCAAACGCTTCGCCCCCACGATGTGGATGGCGGTTCCCGCGGTTGCCGGGCTGTTGCTGTTGTTGTGGCGGCCATCCGATGACGGCGTAACCATCTGCCCGTACCGCAACTGCACCGGCGGCGCCTGCCCCGGGTGCGGTATGACCCGCGCGCTCGCATCGCTCGTCAAAGGCGATGTCGCGACCGCGTGGTACTACCACCCGCTCTCCCCGCTGGTCGGCCTCGAGCTGGTCATCGGCTGGGGAATCGCCGTGGCGTACAACCGCGGCTACCTGCGGGGCACGTCGTGGCGGCCCATCCTTACCGTCGTCCTGGCGATCAACGCCGTCCTGCTCGTGGCCGTGTGGCTCGTGCGCTGGCGTCTTGGGCATCTCGAACGCGTGCTGTAGCACCAACCGGGCCGTAGCACCCCTTCCGCGCCACCGCATCGTCACCACTTCGGTGGGCGTCACCTGAACGAGGATCCGTTGAGCGAATTCGAGCCCCCTACGCAGCCCGACGACCGGGCATCGGATGCCCCCGGGATCGGTCAACCGCCCGGCGGCCAGGCTCCGCCGCCGCCACCACCCCCTCCACCGGGCGCGCAGATCGCGCCACCCCCCGCCTACCCGGTCCCGGGCCAGCAACAACCCGCCCCACCCACGCCACCGCCGGCGCCCGGCTACGGCGCCCAACCGGGGTATCCGCCCCAGCAACCCGGCTACCCCCAACAACCGGCGGGCTACGCCCAACAGCCCGGTTATCCACCGCAGCCGGGCTACCCCCAGCAACCCGGCTATCCCCCGTCGCCGTTCGGGGCGGCACCAGCTCCCGGCCACACCTACTACGGCCAGCACTTCCAGGAGTCCAGCCAAGCCGGGCTGGCCCTCGGTTTGGCCATCGGTGGGCTGGCGCTCGGGTTTATCTGTGGGTTCACGATCTTTGCCTGCCCGGTCGCCTGGTACATCTCCCATACCGAGATCAAGGCGATCGACGCCGGCCGTCGGGACCCGTCCAACCGGGGCATGGCCGTCGCCGCCCGCATCATCGGCATCATCGGCACGGTGCTCATGGTGCTCGGCATCTTGTTCCTCGGTGTACTCATAGCCCTCGGCTGATTCCTTTCTGCAACGAATCTCCACAACGAGCGCGGGACTTCTGCAGATCGGATCCGTACTCTCGGGTACCGAGGCACATCACCGCCGGCGCGAACCTGCGCTGCCCGACCGGGACCGATATGGCACAGACAATCCTGTTGATCGAAGACGAAGAGGCCATCGCCAATGCGGTGGCCAGCCGACTGCGGAGTGAGGGCTTCGCCGTCGAGCTCGCGTTCGACGGCCCCAGCGGCGTGCAGCGCTGCCTCCAGATCCAGCCCGATCTGGTGATCCTCGACATCATGTTGCCCGGATTCGACGGACTCGAGGTCTGTCGCCAGATCCAGGCCGCCCGCCGCACGCCGGTGCTGATGCTCACGGCCAAAGACGACGAAACCGACGTCCTCGTCGGCCTTCGACTCGGCGCCGACGATTACGTGACCAAGCCGTTCAGTCCTCGTCTGCTGGTGGCGCGCGTGCACGCCATCCTGCGGCGGATAAACGACGACAGCGGTGTCGACGAGGCCGAAGAGTTGACGGCCGGCGACATCGTGCTCGACCGCAACACCCGCCGCGCCACCCGCGGCGACGTCGAGGTTCACCTCACCCCGACGGAGTTCAACCTCCTCGCGGCGCTCATCGAGGCCGACGGTGGCGTTCTGAGTCGCGAGGAGCTCCTCTCCTCGGTGTGGGGTTACGCCGACGGGTCGGGAGCCCGCACCGTCGACAGCCACATCCGGGCGGTCCGGCGCAAGATGGGTGACGACACCATCCGCACCGTCCACTCGGTTGGCTACGCCATCGGCATCGGGGACGAGAAGGCCCCGACGTGACCGCGGAAACGTCGCTCGATCGGCGAGCGAGGCCGAGCAAGGAACCACTGCGGCCACTCGACCGCATCTGGTCGCTGAAGCTCAAACTGTCGATCGTGATCGTCGCCGCCATCGGCGTCGCGGTGACGATGAGCCTGGTCGGCTTCCGTCTCGGCTGGCCGGTGTGGGTGCGCCCGATCATCTCGGTCATCATCTCGCTGGCCATGGTGCAGGTCCTCGCCCGCGGCATGACCTACCCGCTGCGCCAGATGGCCAACGCGGCATCGGCGATGTCTCAGGGCGACTACTCCCAGCGGGTCACCGCCACCTCGGCCGACGAGGTCGGGCAACTCGGCCGAGCGTTTAACCAGATGGCCGCCGAGCTCGAATCGGTCGAACGCCAGCGCCGCGAGCTGGTGGCCAACGTGTCGCACGAGCTGCGCACTCCGCTGGCCGCGCTCCAGGTGAATCTCGAGAACCTGGTCGACGGGGTGGCCCCACCCGACGAGGACACGCTCGCCGTGATGCTGGGGCAGACCGAACGGCTCGGGCGTCTCGTCACCCAACTCCTCGACCTGTCGCGCCTCGAGAGCGGGGGCATCCCGCTGTCGCCGGAGAACTACAGCGTCGGCGATCTCCTGCAACGGGCCGCCGGCGAAGCCGAACTGCACAGCCCGGAGTTGGCCATCGTCGTGAAGGCCCCCGACGATCTCATCGGGTCCGGCGATGTCGAGCGCATTCATCAGGTCATCGCCAACCTGCTCGAGAACGCGGCGCGATACTCCCCCGCCGATCAACCCGTCGAGGTGTCGGCCAGCCGCCACCTCGGCACCGTGCGCATCGAGGTCGCCGACCACGGTCCGGGGATCCCCGAGGCCGAACGGACCCGCATCTTCGAACGGTTCCATCGCGCCGACGAGCACCGCTCCTCCAAGCGCGGTGGCGCGGGGCTCGGCCTGTCGATCGTTCGTTGGGTCATCGACCTCCACGGAGGCGAGATCCACGTCGAACCCAATGTCCCCCAGGGTGCGCGCTTCGTCGTGACCCTGCCCGCCGGGACCGGCTAGCCCCAGCCGACGCCACCCCGGCGAGATTCCACCCGCCCCACCGGGGCGCGGTGGTTCTCCTCCCCTGCCCCGAATCCCGATACCGAACAGGAACGCACGATGTCGATGTCCACGCTGCCGCCCCCGCCGCCGAATCAACCACCAACCGCGGTTTGGGTGCAGCCGCCACCTCCGCCGCCGCCACCTTCGTCGCAGTCGACGCCACCGACACGGCCGCCGACCGGCCCAATCCCCAACAACGGCAGCGTCCGGGCAGCCGAGGTGCTGGTGCTCGTGCTCGCCGGAATCGCCGGCGACCTTGCGCTGCGTTCGTCGCTCGCCGGGGCCGCCACGGTCGCCTACATCGGGCTCGGCGTCACCGCCCTGGTGATCGGGCGTAGGTCCACCACCACCACGTTTCTCCGGGCCCTTCCCGCCATTGTCGTTCTTGCGCCCTGGTTGCTGCTGCGCACCAGTTCGGGCCCGAACCAGATCGCCGTCGTCACCATGCTCGCCGCGGCCATCGCGGCCGTCGGCCTGGTCAACGCTCCCCGGATCCCGTCGGGGTTTCGGTGGGCGGTCGTCGAGGGGGCGCGGTGGTGCTCCCATCTGGTGCTTCAGATTCCGTTTCTGGCCCGCCCCTTGCGCCGGTTGCGCGTCGGTCAAGACGCCGCCGGTGTGCTTCGCGGTGTCGCCCTGAGCATCCCGGTGCTCGTGATCCTCGGCGTGTTGTTGGCATCGGCCGACGCCGTGTTCGCCAATCTGTTCGACGGGTTCATCAACGCGTCGTTCATCGGCCACCTCATCATGGCGGTCGCCTCGGCCCTGTTCATCGGATCCTTCGTTTCCCGCGCCGCCGAACCCCGCACCGAGGCCCTCGCCGGCACCCAACCACTTCTGGGCAGTACCGAGGTACTGGTGATCCTCGGGGCCCTCACCGCGCTGTTCGGCGCCTTCGTCACCACCCAGATCGTCACCGCGTTCGGCGGCGCCGATGCCATCCTCGCCGCCGAAAACCTGACCCGAGCCGAGTACGCCCGCAACGGGTTCTTTCAGTTGGTGTGGGTGGCCGGACTGACGCTGGCGGTGCTGGTGCCGCTGCGATCCCTGGCCCCCTTCGATGCAACGGCGCTTCGCCGGTTCCGCATCCTCGCCACCACCGTCGTTGCGCTCACCGTCGCCATCGATGTCGTCGCCATCTCTCGGCTGCTGCTCTACATCGAGGCCTTCGACCTCACCCGGGCCCGGATTTGGGCCTTTGCCTACGCGGTCTTCATCGCCGTCGCTCTGGTCATCTTCGCCCTTCACCAACTCGGCGTGGCGGCGCACCGGGCATGGTTTGGGCCTGCGATCGGCACGGCATGGACGGCGATGGTGCTCACGCTCCTGGTGATCAGTCCCGACCGACTGATCGTGAACTACAACATCGACAACGCGTCGACCGGCCAGGGACTCGACGTCCGCCACCTGGGCGAACTGTCGGCCGATGCAGTGCCGACCATCGTCGATCGACTCGACGAGCTGGCGGTACCCGACGCCGCGGATCTACTCGAGCGGTTGTGCGAGCGCGATTTCCGCGCTCCCTGGTACGGCTACAACGCGAGCCGAGCAGCGGCTCGCGATGCGCTCGTCGAGCGCTGCGGGTAGCCGGTGCTACTGGCCGCTGAGCCGTGCGTCGATCACGGCTCTGACGCGGGCAAAGACTTCGTCCTCGGCGCCGAGCCCATCGACCACATGGAGCAGGTTGCGTTCGCCGAACCACTCGATGAGCGGCGCGGTCAACGCCTCGTAGTGGTCCAACCGACGCCCGATCGCCTCCGGCGTATCGTCCTCTCGCCCTCGGGCGAGCATCCGCTCGGTGACCTCGGCCACCGGCACATCGAGGTTGATGGCCACATCGAGCGGGGTGCCCAACGCTTCGAGCACCCGTTCGAGCTCATCGGCCTGGTCCGGTGTTCGCGGGTATCCGTCGAGCAGCACGCCGTGTTCAGCCACGTCGGGTTGCTGGAGCCGTTCGGTGACGATGCCGTGCATCACATCGTCGGGGACCAGGTCGCCGCGATCCATGATCTCGCCGGCCTTGCGGCCGAGCTCGGAACCGTTTTCCCGGGCGGCGCGCAACATGTCGCCGGTCGAGACGTGGGGACAGCCGTAGTGCTCCACCAAGCGGGCGCACTGCGTCCCCTTGCCCGAGCCCTGCCGTCCGAGAATCACCAGTCGTAATGCCATCGTTCCCAGTGTGACCTGTGCGCTGGTGCGACGTACAACCCAAGCGCTGAATCGGCGCGTGTCCTACTTGAGGAAGCCCTCGTAGTTCCGCATGGTCAGCTGGCTGTCCACCTGGCGCATGGTCTCGAGCGCCACACCGACGGCGATGAGGATGGAGATGCCGAGGAAACCGAAGCTGCCGCCGCCACCGCCATGGCCACCACCGGTCACCGACAGACCCATGAGCTGGATCAGGATCGACGGCACGAGTGCCACCGCGGCGATGAACAGCGCCCCCGGGAGGGTGATGCGCGACAGGATCTTCGACAGGTAGCGCTCGGTCTGCGGACCGGGACGGATACCGGGAATGAATCCACCCTGCTTACGAATGGTGTCGGCCTGCTTGGCCGGATCAAAGGTGATCGCGGTGTAGAAGTAGGCAAAACCGAGGATCAACAACCCGAACACCACGTAGTACAGCGGTGCGTCGGTGCGCGCCAGGTTCTGGTCGACAAAGCGCTGGAAGCTGTCCCAGGGCAACGTGACCGCCAACAGCTGGGGCAGGTACAGCACGGAACTGGCAAAGATGATCGGGATAACACCCGACTGGTTGACCTTCAGCGGGATGTAGGTGTTTTGGCCGCCGTACATCCGCCGCCCAACCTGACGCTTGGCGAACTGCACCGGGATGCGGCGCTGGCCCTGCTCGACGTACACGATGGCGACGAGCAGGAGAATGGCGATGGCGATGAGCACGAAGAGCATCAGGTTGCCGCTCTCCTGTTGCACCGTGGTGCCCTGCGCCGGAAAGGTCGACACGACCGAGGCGAAGATCAGCAGCGACATGCCGTTGCCGATGCCGCGCTGGGTGATGAGCTCACCCATCCACATCAGCAGCGAGGTGCCGGCGGTAAGGGTGAGGACCACCAGCGACACGGTCCACACGTTGAAGTTGGGCAGCAGGTCGATCGAGGTGCCGCCGCCCCCGGAGATGGGGTTGTTGGGGCTGTGGAACAAGAACGCGAAGCTGGTCGACTGAATCAGGGCGATCGCCACGGTCATGTAGCGGGTCCACTGGGTGATCTTGCGCTGCCCGACCGCACCCTGTTGCTGCCATTCCTCGATCTTGGGAATGACCACGCCGAGGATCTGCATGATGATCGACGCGGTGATGTAGGGCATGATGCCGAGAGCGAACACTGCGAACTGGGTGAGCGCACCTCCGGAGAACAACCCGAGCAGCTGCAGCACACCGCCCTCGTTGGCCCGGTCGCGCAGGAGCTGCACGGCATTGGTGTCGATCCCGGGCGCCGGAATGAACGATCCGATGCGGTACACCGCGATCATCGCCAGGGTGAAGAGGATCTTCTTGCGAAGATCCGCCACCTTGAACATGTTCGGAAGGGTCTTGAGCACGTGCGCTCCTGGCTGATTCGACGGTGTCGTAAGACGCTAGCGGCTCCGACACCCGAAGCGGGCGCCGTGTGAGCCAAAGGCCGCCTTAGCGGTTGGTGAGAGCGTTGCCCTGCGCTGGTGGGCGACGGTCGCCGAAAGGCTTCGGGACAATCTCCACTGTGCCACCTGCGGCGGTGATAGCGGCTTCGGCACTCTTGGAAAAGGCGTGGGCCTTCACCGTTACCGCGCTCGAAAGCTCACCGCGACCGAGAACCTTCACGAACGCCCCCTTGGACACGAGGCCGTTGGCGAGCAATACCTCCGGGGTGATCTCGCTCAGACCGGTCTCGGCGATGGTGTCGAGGTTGATCGCCTGGTATTCGACCCGGAACGGGTTGTTGAAGCCTCGCAGCTTCGGCACGCGTTGGTGCAGTGGCATCTGGCCACCCTCGAAACCAACCCGCACGGTGCCCCGGGCGCGCTGGCCCTTGGTACCCCGGCCGGCGGTCTTGCCACCCTTGCCACCAATACCGCGGGCAACTCGCTTGCCTCGCTTCTTCGAACCCTCGGCGGGCTTCAGGTCATGAATCTTCATCGGGAGCCTCTCAGGCCTCTTCGACGCGAACCAGATGGGGAACCCGGGCGATCATGCCGTGGGTTTCTGGTTTGTCTTCGTGAACTCGGGATTGACCGATACGGCCCAGCCCCAGGGCGCGAAGCGTGCCTCGCTGCTTGGGCTTGGAACCGATCGCGGAACGGATCTGGGTCACCTTGACCTGGGCCATTACGCCTCCTCGGCGCCTGCGGCGACGGCGTCGCCGCGCTCGGACTCGTTGTAGGCCTTGAGCAGGCCGGCGGGCACGAAGTCCTCGGCCGGGATGCCGCGCAGGCGAGCGATCTCGTCGGGGCGCTTCAGCGCGGCGAGCCCGGCGATGGTGGCCCGGGCAACGTTGATGTGGTTGGCCGACCCGAGCGACTTGCAGAGCACGTCGTGGATGCCGGCCTCTTCCAAGATGATGCGCGCCGCACCGCCGGCGATAACGCCGGTACCGGGGGCGGCGGGCTTGAGCAGCACGCGACCGGCGCCGGTCTCGCCGATGACCGGGTGCACGATGGTGTTGCCGGCCAGGGGCACGGAGAACAGGTTCTTCCGGGCCTCTTCGGTGCCTTTCTGGATCGCCAGCGGGACCTCTTTGGCCTTGCCGTAGCCCAGCCCGACGCGGCCGGCGCCGTCGCCTATCACCACGAGAGCGGTGAACGAGAACCGTCGACCACCCTTCACGACCTTGGCGACGCGGTTGATGTTGATGACCCGTGATTCGCGCAGTTGCCCGTCACCGGTTTGTTCGTTCGCCATTACAGCTCCAGTCCTGCTTCTCGGGCCGCGTCAGCTACCGCTGCCACTCGGCCGTGATAGCGGTATCCACCGCGATCGAAAACCACTTGTTCAATCCCGGCGGCCTTGGCCCGCTCGGCGATGAGGGTGCCGACCTTGGCGGCGGCGGCGATGTTGGACGTCGCGCCACCCCGGAGGTCGGTTTCGAGGGTCGAGGCCGCAACCATCGTGCGCCCGTCGAGATCGTCGATGACCTGCACCGAGATATGCTTGTTCGACCGGTAGACGGCCATGCGCGGTCGGCTCTGGCTGCCGCGGATCTTCTTGCGCACCCGGCGGTGACGGCGAAGGCGCTGCTCCCGGCGGTACTTGGATTGATCCCTCACTTGGCTGCCTTTCCGGCCTTGCGGATCACGTGCTCGCCGAGGTAGCGAACGCCTTTACCCTTGTACGGTTCAGGCTTGCGCAACGAGCGAATATCCGCAGCCACCTGGCCGACCATCTGCTTGTCGATGCCGGTGACGATGATTTGGGTTTGTTCCGGTACCTCGAACTCGACGCCGTCGGGGGCCTGCACACTCACCGAGTGGGAGAAGCCGAGCGACAATTCGAGCGCGTTCTTGCCTTTGGCGTTGGCCCGGTAGCCAACGCCGACGATCTGGAGTTCCTTGCGGAATCCCTCGGCAACGCCGATCACCATGTTGTTGACCAGCGACCGGCTGAGTCCGTGCATGGACTTGGACTCGGTGAGGTCGTCCGGCCGTTCGACGATGAGCTCGTCGCCGTCCTGACGGATCGTGATCTCGCCGGGGAGGTCGCGGCTGAGGGTGCCCTTGGGGCCCTTGACCTCGACCGAACGGCCGGAGATCTTGACCTCGACACCGCTGGGCACCGGGATGGGAGTGTTTCCGATTCGAGACATGGCGTTACCAGACGTAACAGAGGATCTCGCCGCCCATGTGACGCTTGCGCGCCTCACGGTCGGTCATCAGACCCTTGCTGGTGGACAGGACAGCCACGCCGAGCCCGCCGAGAACTCGGGGGATCTTGTTGGCCGGTGAGTAGACACGAAGGCCAGGCTTGGAGACCCGGGTGATCCCCGAGATGATCCGCTGGCGCTCGGGGGAGTACTTCATGTCGATGGTGAGCACTCGCCCCGGACGGTCGGTGGCATCAGCGACGACGAAGTCGGTGATGTACCCCTCGGCCTTCAACAGGGTGGCGAGTGATTCCTTGAGCTTGGAAGCCGGCATCGATACGTCATCGTGCATCGCGGTGTTCGCGTTGCGGATGCGGGTCAACATGTCGGCGATGGGGTCAGTCATTGTCACAGCGTCAGCACCTCACCAGCTCGCCTTGGTGACACCGGGGATTTCCCCGGCGTGCACGAGGTCGCGCAGACAGATCCGGCACAGGCCGAACTTGCGGTACACCGAACGCGGTCGACCACACTTGCGGCACCGGGTGTAGGCCCGGACCTTGAACTTGGGCTTGCGCTGTTGCTTCTGGACGAGCGCTTTCTTTGCCATTACTGCTGCCCCTCGCGTCGGAACGGGAAACCAATCGAGTCGAGTAGTGCTCGACCCTCGTCATCTGTACGGGCGGTGGTCACAATCGTGATATCCATACCGCGGGTGGTGTCGACCTTGTCGTAATCGATCTCGGGAAAGATCAACTGCTCGGTGACACCGAAGGTGTAGTTGCCGCGGCCGTCGAACGACCGGGGCGAAAGGCCGCGGAAGTCACGGATGCGGGGGATGGCCAGCGACACGAGACGGTCGAGGAACTCCCACATGCGGTCACCGCGCAGGGTGACCTTGGCGCCGATCGCCTGGCCTTCGCGGAGCTTGAAACCGGCGATCGACTTCTTCGCTCGGGTCACGGCCGGCTTCTGGCCGGTGATCACGGTGAGATCGGCAATCGCCGACTCGAGGTGACGGGCCTGCACGGTCGCTTCGCCAACACCGGCGTTCACCACGATCTTTTCAAACCGGGGCACCTCCATGATGTTGCCGAGACCGAGATCGGTCTTGAGTTGGTCGCGAAGTTCGGTGTTGTACCGAACCTTCATACGAGGGACGAAGACATCACTTGCCATCGATATCAACCCCAGTGCGTTTGCAGATGCGGACCTTGTCGCCGTCGGGCGTGAAGCGGTAACCCACGCGGGTCGCCTTCCCGTCGGACGGGCTCAGGATCGCCACATTGGACACGTCGATCGGCATGTCCTTGTCGATGATGCCGCCCTGCATGGTTGCCTGGGTGGGCTTTTGGTGCTTGCGGGCCACGTTGACGCCATCGACGATGACCTTGCCGTCGGCGGGCAGGGCGAACATCACTTCGCCCTCTTTGCCCTTGTCCTTGCCGGACAGCACGACCACGCGGTCGCCCTTTCGAATTTTCATGTCAGAGGACCTCCGGGGCCAGCGACACAATGCGCATGAACTTCTTGTCGCGCAGCTCACGACCGACGGGACCAAAGATGCGGGTTCCGCGCGGCTGGGATGCGTCGTTGATGAGTACCGCGGCGTTCTCGTCGAAGCGGATGTAGCTGCCGTCGGGACGGCGCTTTTGCTTCTTGACCCGGACGACGACGCACTTGACGACCTCGCCCTTCTTGACCGCGGCGCCGGGGATGGCGTCTTTGACGGTGGCGACGAACACGTCACCGATGGAGGCATACCGGCGTTTGGAGCCGCCGAGCACCTTGATGCACAGGACTTCTTTGGCGCCGCTGTTGTCGGCGATTCGAAGTCGTGATTCTTGCTGGATCATGGATCTACTTGGCCCTCTCGAGAATCTCGACCAGGCGCCAACGCTTCTTCTTCGACATCGGGCGGGTCTCCTGGACTCGCACCCGATCGCCGACGTTGAGGTCGTTGGTCTCGTCGTGGACGTAGAGCTTGGTGGTGCGCTGCACCGTCTTGGCATAGCGACGATGCCGCACCCGGTCGATGGTGGCGACGACCGCGGTCTTGTCCATACCGCTGGACACGACGAGGCCCTCGCGGACCTTGCGCGGGTTTTCGCGGACGGTGGTTTCGGTATCGGTCATTCGCTGGCCTCCAACTGTTCGGCAGCGGCAATTTCTCGGGCCCGCAGCTCGGTCATGCAGCGAGCGACGTCGCGGCGGACCTGCTTGATGCGAGACGGACTATCGAGCTGACCGGTGACGATCTGGAACCGCAGGTTGAACAGCTCTTCTTTGTTCTCCGACAGCTGCGCGAGCAGATCGGCGTCGGAGAGTTCGGTGAGGGGTTTGGTCTTGGCCATGGCGTTACAGGCTTTCGTCTCGTTCGACGAAGCGAGCCTTGATCGGCAGCTTCTGGATGGCCCGGTCGATCGCCTCGCGGGCGACGACGGGGTCGCTGTAGGACAGCTCGAACAACACGCGACCAGGGCGCACGACGGCGACCCAGCGCTCGGGGTTGCCCTTGCCCGAACCCATGCGGGTTTCGGCCGGCTTCACCGTGACGGGCTTGTCCGGGAACACGTTGATCCACACCTTGCCACCACGCTTGATGTGGCGGGTCATGGCAATACGAGCGGCTTCGATCTGGCGGGCGGTGATCCAACCCGGCTCGAGCGCCTGCACGCCGTATTCACCAAAGGTGACCTCGGTGGAGCCCTTCGACACGCCCTTGGTGCGGCCCCGGTGATGTTTGCGGTGAGCAACTTTCTTCGGCATCAACATGGTTTGCTCCTAGTCCGCATCGCCGGGACGGAAGTTCGGCGTCTCGGTTGTTTCGCGAGTGCTGCGCTCGATCTCTTCTTCTTCGGCCAGCAGCTTCTCGAAGGCCGGATCGGCCTCTTTGATCAGCGGTGCCAGCTCTTCTTCGACCTCGGGCTCATCACCAGGGGTTGCGGCCGGCTTCCGGCGGGCGGCCGCGGCCGACGACACGACCTGGCGGGGCTTGGTCTGACCACTGGTCTCGCCCACGGCCATCGCCGCTTCGGTGGTGATCTTTTCCTCGGCCGCCTGGGTCTTGTACGGCAAGATGTCGCCCTTGTAGATCCACACCTTCACGCCGATACGGCCGTAGGTGGTGTGGGCCTCGCGGAAGCCGTAATCGATGTCAGCGCGCAGCGTGTGCAGTGGCACTCGACCTTCGCGGTACCACTCGGTACGAGCCATTTCCGAGCCGCCGAGGCGACCCGAGGTCTGGACCCGGATGCCAAGGGCACCGGCCTTTTGGGCGTTCTGCACGGCGCGCTTCATGGCCCGGCGAAACGCCACCCGGCCCTGGAGCTGGTCGGCGACGCCCTGGGCGATCAGTGCAGCGTCGAGTTCGGGCTGCTTGATCTCCTGGATGTTGAGCTGCACCTTGTGGTTGCCGGTGATCTCGGCCAGACCGGTACGCAGGCGATCGGCTTCGGAACCGCGGCGGCCGATGACGATGCCCGGACGGGCGGTGTGCACGTCGATGCGCAGGCGGTCACGGGTGCGTTCGACCTCGACGCGGCTGATCGCCGCGTGGGGCAGACGGGTCATGAGGAAATCCCGGATCTTCCAGTCCTCGATGACGTAGTCGCTGTAGGTCTCGCGGTCGGCGAACCAGCGCGACTTCCAGTCGGTGGTAACACCGAGACGGAACCCGTATGGGTTGACTTTCTGGCCCATTACTTCTCTCCCTCTTCGGCTTCGTCGTCCTCGGTGGCCTTGGCGCCACCCGGGGCGGTGAAGCCCGCAGCCTCAGCCGCCTCAGCACTGGAAAACCAGACCTCGGCAACCGTGGCATCGAAATACCGCGAATCGGGCACGTGGTATTTCATCGAATCGGCATTGCCCTTAATCGGATAGGCATCGGGATCCGGACACGACCCGTCCTCACCCGCCTTCACACTGCCCTCACCAAACGGCGCATCATCATCGGCATTGACCACACC
>CALHYX010000089.1 GCA_938041035.1 uncultured Acidimicrobiales bacterium
CTGGTGCCTGGCACCAGAGTGGCCATGGCGGTGATCTTGGGCGGGCCCGGATGGTTGGTTCCGGCCTAGTTGCCGTCGGCGGTCGCCAGCGTGACGAGTTCGACGAAGTATGGCGCGGGCACGCCGACGGACTCCGGGTGGCCGGCCTGGCTCACCGACGAGGCCATCGACAGTTGCGCGTCGGGGCAGGTGATTACCTCTATGCCCCAGAAACCCTGGTGGCCCCAACAGCGTTGGTCGCCCACGGTCGTTGCGAAGATGCCGGAGGCCGCTGCGTAGGGCCGAGGGTCCGAGCCAACCGCGACCGCTGCGTTGGTCTCCGGCACCGCCAGCATGGCCTCGAGTGTTGCGGGGTCATCGAAGACCAGTCCTCGGGTCAGCGCCTCGAAAAAGGTCACGAGGTCCGCGAGCGTCGAGACCAGCCCGCCTCCGCCGTACAGGTCGAGGCTCGGGTCGAAATTGTAGGTGTCGACCGCGCCGAAGAACTGGTGGACTCGGGGCGGTTGGTTCGGCGGCTCAGGTTCGATCGATTCGAGGTAGGTGTGATCGAGACCGAGCTGCTCGTAGCGCAGCAGTGAGCGCAGTGCCTCGCCCATGGTCATTCCCGTGCGCTCTTCGACGATCGCACCGAGCAACGCATAGCCGGTGTCGGAGTAGTGGTACTGCGCGCCAGGCGGGCCGACGGGGTCGTGGTCCATCGCCAGGGCGACCTGTTCGTACCTGGTCCACCGCCGCTGAGGTTCGGCGAACACCGTGCCAACGTAGTTGGTTGGACCAAAGGTGAAATCCAGGGCGCCGCTGGTGTGGGTGAGCAGGTGATGCACCGTGATGTCAGCGGGTTCGTAGCCGCCGGCGATCAACAGCTCGTTCAGGTCGGTCGATAGGAGTTCGTCGATGGTGGTGTCGGCGGTGAAGTCGCCCAGCTCGATCAAGCGGTAGATCGAGGCGGCGACGAACGTCTTGGTCACGCTTGCGGACCGGAACGACATTGTCGGGTCGATGGCGACGCCGTTTTTCGGGTCTGCGGCTCCGACGCCGTGCGACCAGTCGCCGCTGGGCGATCGAACCATCACGATGTGACCGGTTGCCTCGGGGTTCTCGATCAGGTTGTTGTCCAGGGCGGCGCGCATCCCCGCGTGAATCGCATCGGTCGCCGGGGAAGTCGTTGGGCTGGCCTCGGTGGTCGTGGAGCTCACCTCCGGGTTGGGCGCGGTGCTCTCGGCGGGGATGGAGGGTGGGAGGGATGCGGGAATGGATGGTGGGAGGGGCGCGGTGCTCTCGGCGGGGAGGGAGGCGGGAATGGAGGTGGCGCTAGTCGAGCTGGTGGTCGTCGGGTCGGTGGCGGTGTTCACGGCGGTGTCCGAGGTCTGGGGGCCAGAGCCCGCACAGCCCGTCGCACCGACGACCGTGATCGTGAGGCCGGCGACCAGGGTGTGCAGGGTGAACGACCGGGTTGGCATGGTTGGCACCTTTGTTCGGGAGGGCAAATATCTGAAAGATATATATTTATCTGGCAGATATTTAACGCTAGTGTTGAGCCCATGTCAACCACGAACGCCACAGCTTCCGGCGGCGGCCGTCAGGACCGCACCCGGGTCGCGCTACTCGGAGCCCTGTCCATCGAGCCGATGACCGGATCCGAGCTGCGCACGGCAATCAGCGAGACGATCGGGCACTTTTGGCGGGAGAGCTATGGCCAGATCTATCCGACCCTCGCCAAACTGGACGAGGAGGGGCTGATCTCGGGCGAGCCGGTGGAGGTCGGACGCGGCACCCGGTACCGCATCACCGATTCGGGGGTCGCGAAATTTCAGGAACTCCTCGGCCAACTCGCCGAATCGCCTCCGCCGCGCAACGCGCTACTGCTGCAGATCTTCTTCGGGCGGCAGATGGGCCTCGGCTGGACGACCGATCGCATTGACGACGCCCGCGCCAAGGCCGTGCGCCAACTGGCGCTGTTCGACGGCATCGTGGCGGAGATCGACGCGGACGATGCCTACCAAGCCGAGCGGGAATACTGGCTGGCGACGGTGGAGTACGGTCGAGCGATGGCCAACGCAACGGTCACCTGGGCCGACGCCACCGTGAAGCGCTTGAGTTCCTAGTCGGCCGGCTCGGCGTCGGGCTTGGTGGCCGCGATGATGAACGCCGGCGACCCGGCGATCTGATCCTTCCCGGCCGAGTCGACATCCAAGCCGGCCTGGCGCAGACCACGGGCGACGTCGGCCGGGTCAACCATGTGAAAGTGGTGGTGGTCGCCCGAGTGGCGTTCGGCGAACGCCTCATGGTCGGGGTGGCTCGGATCGTCGAAGTCCTCGTCGACCAGGAGCACGCGCCCGCCGGGCCGGAGAATGCGCGCCAACTCGCCGTAGGCGACCTCCGGGGTGGTCCAGTGGTGCATCGAGTTCACGGCCCACGCGGCGTCGACGGACGACGACGCGACGCCGGTGGCTTCGGCGGCTCCGTCGACGATCTCGATTCGGCCCCGACCCGCCTGCGCGAGGCGGCGCAGCCCGAGCGTCCGGCGCATGTAGGGAGTGGGTTCCACGGCCAGCACGTGGGCGCCGCGACCGGCGGCAACGACCGTGCCCGCGCCCACGCCCGCGCCGATGTCGACCACCCGCTCGCCGGGCCGCACGTCCAGGCGCTGTACGACCGCCTCGTTGACCTCGGAACGCCACAGGGATCGGGCGTGCGACAGGTAGCGCACCATGCCCCGCCAACCCTGATCGTGTTCGTTCCCGTGCGCGGTTGCGGGCTCGTGCGGGGCATGGTGCTCGGAGTGGCCCATATGCCTCAGCCCCGGTTGACCGAGTCGACGATGATCTGCGCCAGCTCCTCCGGGGCGTCCTCCTGAAAGAAGTGGTTCGCACCGGCCACGGTGACGTGGGGCTGGCCCTCGGCTCCCGGAACCAGCTTTCGGAACGGTTTGTCGCCGCCGGCGGTCACGGGGTCGCCATCGCTGAAACAGGTGACGAACGGCTTGGTCCACGCGGCGAAGACCTGCCACGCCGCCTTGTTGGCGGGGACCGCCGGATCGTCGGGCGAGGTCGGCACGAGGGACGGGAAGATCCTGGCGCCCTCCTTGAACGTCTCATCCGGGAAGGGTGCGTCGTAGGCGGCGACCTCGGCTTCGCTCAGTTCGACGTTCGAAGCCCCCTGGATGATGAAGCCGATCGGGAAGTCCGGCGACTCTTGGCTGAACTTCTGCCAGTCGAGAAACGCCTGGCTCGGTGCGATATCGCCGGTGGGAAGACCGGTATTGCCGATCACGACGCGCGCAAAGCGGTCCGGGTTCTCGGCGACCAGGCGCAGGCCGACGAGTCCGCCCCAGTCCTGGCCGAAGAACGTCGCATCGGTCAGGTCGAGGTGGTCGATGATGGCGGCCTGCATCCAGGCGACGTGACGGGCAAAGGTGTAGTCGCTCTTCTCGCTGGGCTTGTCGCTCTTGCCAAAGCCGACAAGGTCGGGGGCGATCACTCGGCACCCGGCCGAAGTGAGGAGGGGAATCATCTTGCGGTAGAGGTAGCTCCACGAGGGTTCGCCGTGCATGCACAGGACCACGGGCCCGTCGGTCGGTCCCTCATCCAGGTAGTGCACCCGCAGCGATCCGCCATCGGTGTCATCGATATCGACATAGTTCGGTTCGAACGGGTAGTCGGCGAGGTCGGCGAACCGATCGGCCGGCGTGCGAAGGCTCTTCATGGCGAACTCGTTTCGTCTGGTCGGGGCTGCAAGGTGAAAGACGCACCGTAGGCGTTGGCCGACGCCAACAACAGCCCCACCGCGCTCCTCCGAGCCGTAGGCTTTCGCCATGGTCACCAAGGTCCTCGGCGTTCCCTATGACGCGCACTCCTCGTTCCTGCGCGGTCCGGCGGCGGCTCCGGCCGAGATCCGGGCATCGCTTCATTGCGGGTCGGCCAATTGGGAAACCGAGCTGGGTGCCAGCGTCGGGCCGGAGACGGAGCGTTGGGTCGACCTGGGCGATCTCGAGATCAGCGCCGACGTCGAGGCTGCGCTGGCCGAGATTCAGTCCGGAGTCTCGGCGGCGATGGCTGACGGATCCCCGGTGTTGTCGCTCGGGGGCGACCATATGGTCACGTGGCCGATCGTGCGGGCGGTGGCGGAGCGCCATCGGAACCTCACGATCGTGCACTTCGACGCCCACCCGGATCTCTATGACGAACTCGACGGTGACCGCTTCTCCCACGCCTGCCCCTTCGCCCGCATCATGGAAGAGGGGCTCGCCGCCCGGTTGATCCAGGTAGGCATCCGTACGATCACGCCGCATCAGCGCGACCAGGCCGACCGGTTCGGTGTCGAGGTCCTCGAGCTGCGCACCTGGGATGGCGAGATCCCGGCGGTGGCGGGCCCGGTGTACGTGTCGATCGATCTCGATGCGCTCGACCCCGCGTTTGCTCCGGGGGTATCGCACTACGAACCCGGCGGTATGACGACCCGCCAGCTCATCGACTCGATCCATTCGCTTCGTCCCGGCGGCGCGGCGAACCTTGACGGCGCTGCTCGCCTGGTCGGGGCCGACATCGTCGAGTTGAACCCGACCCGCGATGTGGGCGACGTGACGGCGATGGTCGGTGCCAAGCTGACGCGCGAACTCCTCGGGCTGCTCTCGGGTACGGGCTAGCGGAGCTTCATTCGTGAGCCTGTTGCGCTACGTCTCCCATGCCGAGGTCGACATCGACCCCGATGTAGCTGTGCCCCGGTGGTCGCTGAGCGAGGTCGGCCGGCGCCGAGCCACCGAGATGCTGGCCCAGCCGTGGGTGCGGGCGACGACGGCGATCATCTCCAGTGCCGAGACCAAGGCGCTCGAGGCGGCGGAGATTCTGGGCGAAGCGGTCGGCGTCTCCGTCGAGGTGCGCAAGGCGACCGGTGAGACCGACCGCAGCGCAACCGGGTATGTACCCCATGCTCGCCATGAGGAACTCGCCGATCTGTTCTTTGCCCACCCGGAACATTCGGCGCACGGCTGGGAACGAGCCGTCGATGCCCAGACCCGGATCGTCACCGCCCTGGCCGACGTACTCGCCGCCCCGTCAGCCGATCGATCGGGGGCAGTCGTCGTGGTGGGGCACGGGGGAGTGGGGGCGCTGCTCTGGTGTCACCTCACCGGCGCCGATATCGACCGCCGCCACGACCAACCCGGCGGCGGGCATTACTGGTGCTGGGACCGCGGATCCGGCGAGATGCTCCACGGCTGGCGGCCCATCGACGACATCGAGTCGACCTGAGCAACCCAACCAAAGACCGTCCTACGAGCCCCGCCGCCGCCCCGAATGGTCACTCTGGTGCCTGGCACCAGAGTGACCACGCTGGCGACGTAGCCGGGCTGAGGTGGGGTTCGTACGACGAGGGCGGGGTTAGAACGACGGGGCGCGGCGGCTGTAGGGCTCTTCGAGGTGGGCCCGTTCGTCGTCGGTCAGTTCGAGTTCGAGGCTGTCGACCGCGTCGGTGATGTGGTGCACCTTCGTCGCGCCGATGATCGGTGAGGCGACCACCGGGTTCGCGGCGACCCAGGCGAGCGCCACATGGGCCATGGGCACCTCCCGGCCGGCGGCGACCTCGGCTACCCGTTCGACGATCGGTCGGTCGCGGCCCTCCTCAAAGCGCTCGGCCAACCGGCCGTCGTTCTGCGAACGGTCGGTGGACTCGTCCCACCCACGGGTAAGCACTCCTCGCGCCAGCGGACTCCACGGGATCGACCCGACGCCCTGGTCGGCGCACAGCGGGAACATCTCCCGCTCGTCCTCTCGCTGCAGCAGCGAATACTGGTTCTGCATCGAGATGAACTTGGTCCAGCCGTTGATCTCGGCGGTGTACTGCGCCTTGCTGAACTGCCACGCCCACATCGACGACGCCCCGATGTAGCGCACCTTCCCTGACTGCACGACGTCGTGCAGGGCGCGCATGGTTTCCTCGATCGGCGTGCGCTCGTCGAACCGGTGGATTTGGTAGAGGTCGATGTAGTCGGTGCCGAGCCGACGCAGGCTGTTGTCGACCTCGGTCATGATTGCCTTGCGCGAGAGTCCGATCGAGTTGCGGGCCCGGCCGCGCATGGGGAAGAACACCTTCGTCGCCACCACCACCTCGGCCCGGTCGGCCATGTCGGTGAGCGCTCGCCCGATGATCTCCTCGCTGAGCCCGGCGGCATAGGCGTTCGCCGTGTCGAAAAAGTTGATGCCGAGCTCCAGGGCCTTCTCGATGAGGCTGCGGCTGGCCACCTCGTCGATCGTCCAGTCACCGTCGACGCCCGTCGCCGGGCCAAAACTCATGCAGCCCAGACACACGCGCGAAACATCGAGTCCGGAGTGGCCGAGACGGGTGTATTTCATCATGTGCTCCTCGTTCGACCGGCGTCATCTGGATCGCTCGCAGGCGACACCGCGATGATGGGTCGATACTAGGCACGACGGGGGAGACGGTTTCGATGGACGACGAGCGACACCAGGCGGTCGTGAACGGCGAGGCGTGGGTCGACTTCTGTGATCAGCTGAAGGCCAGCGGTCAACTCATCGTCGACAACAGCGAGTCCGATCTCGACCGGCTCGAGGGTTTCCGCTACCTGAGCCGACTCACCCGCGGCGGCCTGCAGAACTTCATCGAGAACTCCGCCACGCCGTTCTCGGAGATCCTGCCGATACCGCACAACCTGAAGATCGGCTGCGACAACCCCGACGCGTACTACCAGAACGTGTCGGTCGACCCGACCTACACCTACCGCATTCACGGGCCGCGAGGGACCGTGAACTTTCTGAGCGTGGGCGCCTACTCCGGCGGGTTCGCCGCCGGCGCCGCCAAGCCGGGAGCCCAGGGGAACATCACCGACAACGACCCGAGCGCTGACGGCTACGTCGATATCATCGCCAGCGTCGAAGAGCCCGACCGGCTCGAGCCCGGTCAGCGGTGGCTGCGCATGGAGGCCGAAACCTCGACCGTCATCATTCGCAACTTCTATCTGGACCGGACCGCCGAGTATCCCTCGAACCTGGTGCTCGAATGCCTGGACGCTCCGACGCCGGGCCCCGGGCCACTGACCTCGGAGGTGCTCGGACGAGGGCTCACGATGAGCGGGTACTACGTGCAGGGGATCGTGGAGATGTTCCTGGGTTGGTTGCGCGATTTCCGGGAGCGCCCAAACACCCTCGAGTTTCTCCCCCGCAACGACGGGGCCGATGGCTGGGGCGACCCCAACCAGCTGTTTCGCCATGGCTGTTGGAGCCTTGAACCGGGACAGGCGCTCGTCGTCCACGTGCCAGCGATCGATGCGTATTACTGGAACTTTCAGTTGAACAACATGTGGGAGGAATCGCTCGACTACCGCTGGCTGCCCGTCACCGTCAACAAACACACCGCGACGTATGAGCCCGATGGCTCGGCCCGGCTGGTCATCGCCGCGACCGACCCCGGGTGGGGGAACTGGATCGATACCGCAGAGCACTCCCACGGCACGTGGGGTCTGCGGTACAACCAGGTCGTCGAGGACATCGCCCCCACCATCACCCTGGTGGAGGCGAACGAACTCGCCGGACTGGCCTAGAGCGGCCTATCGAGACCTCGTCATCGGTTCGTCCACCGCCGTCGGCCCACGAGGACCGCGCCGCCCATCGCGACCAACACCAGGCCGAGGGCGACCAGCAGGCGGGAGTCGCTGCCGCTGAACGCCAGCGGTCCGGTGGGACGGAAGTTCGGGGCTGCCGACGGGGCCGCCGACGGGGGTGGCGCCACGCTCAGCGCAATCAGGACCTGATCGGTGTTGGAGTCGACGTCCGGGATGAGTTCGCCGTTGGGCTGACGCAGCGGCGCCCCGTTGCGGGTCGGGGTCGCGTCGGCGATTCCGGCCAGATTCTGGATGCCACCCACCGCCGAACCGTCCACGCGGAACGTGATCGGGACCGCGAAGTCTTCGCCTGGCGCGATCGTCATGTCGGCGAGTTCGATCGTGGCTGTTCCATCCGTCTGGGTCGTCCAGTCGGCGTCGGCCAGGGTCAGTCCGGTGGGGACGTGGTCGACGATCGTCGGCTCGAGACCATCGACGTCGCCGCGGTTGGACAGCGTGATCACGAAGGTCACGTTGTCGCCCACATCCACGACGGACGGAGCGCTGTCGTCCAGCTCCATTCGCATCGCCAGGTCATACACCGGCCGTTGGAAGCCGAAGTCGACGGTGAGGTTGCTGTTGCCGTCGATTCGGTTCGGGTCGCCGTCGGGGTTCTCGTCCAGGGGTTCGCCGTCGCCGAGAGTCACGGGGCCGGCGAGCACCAGACCGTCGGGGCAACCGCAGTCGGCGCCGTCGTTGACATCGTCGACGTCGTCGTTCGCGTCGGTGGTGGTCGGATCGGACGGCAAGGTGCCAGCGAGCGGTCCGTCGGCATCCCACTGCGCGGGCGGTATCCCCACGAAGTAGTCGCCCGGTGCGAGCTCATCGAACACGTAGCGGCCATCGCCGTCGGTGACCGTCGTAGCGGCGGCGTCCTGTTCATCGACCGCCCCGTCGCCGTTCAGGTCGTCCGGGTAGGCGGCGCCGTCGTCCACGGGGAACAACCACACGGCGACACCCTCGATCGGATCCTCGGCGGGGTCGATCACACCGTCGTTGTCGGCGTCGAGCCACACCTGGTCGCCGACGCTGAACGTCGGTGCTTCGACGCCGGCGATATCGTGGTCGTCCTCGTCCCCGGCGGAGTTGTCGGTGACGTTGTCGGTTGGGTCGCCGGGTCTTGCCGGCTGCGGATCGTCGTTCACGGTGTCCGGGGTCGAATCAATGTCGGGAATCGGTGATCCGTCGGGGTAGGTGATCTCGGTGCCGTCGGCATCGGTCGCGGTCGCTGCGGCGATCTCGGCTGTGGTCCACAGCTGGGCCAGGTCGGCTTCCGGCGCTACCCGGAGGGCAACGTCGAGGGTCACCGTCTGTCCCGGTGCCACCGGCGCCGCCAGCGACGCCAGTCCGTCGGTGCCCTGGGCTTCCCAGGAGTAGGCGAGTGTCGCCGGGTTGAGCGCGGGGTCGAAGGGTTCCCATTTTTCGAGGTCGACATAGTCGACGACTTCGACGTCGCCGCTGTGCACCGACCCCTGGTTGGTGACCTCGATGGTGAAGGTCGCGATCGACCCGTGGGTGACCGGTAGTTCGGACTGCGCTGCGTCGATGACGGCCACGAGGGCGTTGTCGAGAACCGGCACACCCGCAACGTCGTGATCGTCTTCGTCGCCGGTCACGGGGTCGGTTCCGTCGCCATTGCCCGTGATGACATCGTCACCCGGGTCGCCCCAGGTGCCCGGTTGGGCGTCGTCGGCTATGTCGCCATCGGGGGTGGAATCGAGGTCGGCGAGCGAGCCGTCCGACGCATCACCATTGGTGGGGTCGAGATCGTCGTCGAAGTTCGAGATCTCCGCCCAGTTGTCCAGCTGACCTCCGTGCGTCTCGGCCACGGTCAACACGATCGGAACCCGCACCGATTCGCCGAGGCGGAGCGCCCCCTCCGTGCTGATCGCCACGGTCGGGGTGGCGCCCGCTTCGGCGGACCACTCGTAGGAATAGGTGTCCCGGGAGCTGTCGTCCACCGTGCCGCCGGGGTTGATGCTCGGGTCGTACTCGAAGCCGGCCTGCACGTAGTCGGTGATCTCGATGGTGCGGACCGGCGCACCCTGGTTGGTGACCTCCAGTTGGAAGGTGACCGCCGTGCCCGCGATCACGGGGAAGGTGGTCGCCTTGGCATCTACGGTGTTGCGCAATGCGAGATCGTGAGGCAGGACCACGAACTCCACATCGTGGTCGTCCTCGTCGCCCGGGGTTGGCTCGTTGACGTTTCCGTCGCCGTCGGGGTCGTACCACGGTTCATCGTGACTGTTCAGCGGCGAATTCGGGTCGTCGGCCACCGCGGGGTCGCTCGGATCGGTGATGACGGGGTCGTCGTCGATTGCGTCGGGGGTCGAGTCGACGTCCACGACGTAGCCCGGCACGATGTCGCTCGGGTCGAGGTTGTCGTCGAAGGAGACGATCTCCGCGCCATTGGTGACGCTCGCAAGTCCAAGGTCCACGATGTCGAGGACGATGCCGAAGCTCACCGAATCACCGGCGGCCAGGGCGTCGATCGAGTAGCCACCGGCCCCGTCGTCGGTCACCGTGACCGGTTGACCTTCGCTGGTTTCGGTGGGCATCGTCGGGGCGGTGCCGGCCGTGTAGGTGGTGCCTTCAGGGATGTAGTCGGCCACCTGAATTCCAAAGGCCGGCAGTTGACCCTGGTTCACGACCGTAAGCGTGAATGCCGCCGTCGGCGGATCGGTCGTCACATCGACGACGAAGGGCTGGTCGGCGTCCAGGTCGTTGATGAGGGCGAGATCCCAGACCGGAATGCCGGCGACGTCGTGGTCGTCTTCGTCGCCGGTCACGGGGTCGGTGCCGTCGCCGTTGCCGGTGATGACGTCGTCGCCGGGGGCGCCTGGCCCGGTCGGCTGGGCGTCGTCGGCGATGTTGGTGTTCGGGATCGAGTCGATGTCGACGAGCGTGCGGTCGGCACCATTGCCGTTGGTCGGATCGTCATCGTCGTCGAAGTTGGAAATCTCGGACCAGCCGACGAGCGGTGCTCCGTCCCAGTCCTCGGCGATGCGGAGTTTGATGGGCACGAGGATCGACTCGCCCGGTGCCAGGGTGCCGTCCGTGCGCAGCGATCCCTTGGGCGCGTCGTCGCCGGCGACTTTGCTCCAGGCGAAATCGAAGGTGTCGCCATCGCCAGAGTCGACGGTCGAGCCGTCCGGATTGTCAGTCGGGTCGTAACGGAAGCCGGGCTGAACGTAGTCGGTGATCTCCACGGTCTGCACCGGTGCACCCTGGTTGGTGATCTCGACGTTGAACGTCACGACCGTGGTACCGGGCGTGGCCCAGGTCTTCGGCGGGAACGCCTTCAGGTCGAGGGTCTTGATGAGGGCCAGGTCGAAGGCGATCACGAGGGCTTCGAAATCCTGATCGTCCTCGCCGGTGGTGGTGGAATCGACATCGTTGTCGCCGTCGGACGGGTGGATGGTGCCGTCGGCCACGAACTCGTCGCCGGCATCGGCATCGGGGGTCGAGTCGATGTCGTTCACCCACACGGGGATCACGTCGCTCGGACTGCTGTTGTCATCAAACGCCGAGATCTCGGCGCCTATGATGTAGGGGGACGACGCAGTGTCGGTGATGGTCACGCCGATGGTGAACGTCACCTCCTCGTCGGGGTCGAGGCCGTCGACTACGAAGGACTGCTGGTCGGCGCCGGGCCCGGCGCCGTCGTCGGCCACCGCAGCGGTGCCCGCAATGACGCCGTCCAGCGAGGCGAACTCCATGCCCGCCGGCAGCGTCGCGGCGACGGCGATGGCGTAGGCCGGGTTGAGGCCCTGGTTCTTCACCGTTATGTCGAAGGAGCCATCGATCGGGGAAACGAGTGGGTCGACGAGCAGAGGTTGGGTGGCGCTGCGCTCGATGATGAGCGCGAGGTCCCACAACGGGATACCGGCGACGTCGTGGTCGTCTTCGTCGCCGGTCACGGGGTCGGTGCCGTCGCCGTTGCCGGTGGTGACGTCGTCGCCGGGGGCGCCTGGCCCGGTCGGCTGGGCGTCGTCGGCGATGTTGGTGTTCGGGATCGAGTCGATGTCGACGAGCGTGCGGTCAGCACCATTGCCATTGGTCGGGTCGTCATCGTCGTCGAAGTTGGAAATCTCGGACCAGTTCTCGAGCTCCAACGGAGCTGACGTGGTGGCGTCGTCGATGATCGACAAGGTGATGGGAATCGTCGCCGACTGCCCGGGCGCCAGCCCGCCGACCACCGTGACCACCGGAGCCAGCGGCTCCGATGCATCCCAGTTGTAGGCCCGAGTCACATCGCCGGTGGTGAACCCGGCGGTGTTGTCCTCGGCGTCAAAGGGTCGCCACATCGAGGCGTCGATGTAGTCCACCACGGAGAAGGTCTCGACAGCGCGTCCCTGATTGGTGACGGTCAGGGCAAAGGTCGCCGTTCCGTTGACCCAGTCGATGGAGGTGAGCGTCTCGGCGAGCGCCTGGTCGTACGGCAACGTGAAGACCGCGGGGTCGTGATCGTCCTCGTCGCCTCCGGTAAGACTCGATTCGTCGGTTTCGTCGTCGACCAGATCGGTCGACTCGCCGTCGCCGTTTCCATCGATGCCGTCCGGGGTCGAGTCGATGTCCACGACCCAGGCGGGTAGGGCGTCGTCGGCATCGGGGTTGTTATCGAACGCCGAAACTTCGGCCACGTTCCGGTACGGCTCGAGCGCCACGTCGTCGATGGCGTACAGAACCGAGAAGGTCACGGAGTCGCCGCCGGCAAGGGCATCTATCCGGAACGAATCAGGCGCCGCGGCCGTCACGACCGCAGACCCATCGGCCACCGGCAGCGTGGCGGGGTTGGTCGCCGAGTAGCTGGTTCCGGCGGCGGGATAGTCGGTGACGTCGATGAGGTACGCGGGCGCGGCGCCCTGGTTGGTGACGGTGATGTCGTAGGCGGCAACGGCCGGGCTGGCCACCATGTCGACGGCGGGGGAGACCGTCGTGGACAGCACCTTGATCAGCGCCAGGTCATAGAGCGGGAGGTACGCAGGGTCATGGTCATCCTCGTCCTGGCCGGCGATCTTGCCGTCCTGGTCGATGACGTTGTCCACGAGGTCAGCGTCCTCGCCGGCCGACGTCGCGTCGGTCCCGTCGGGGAAGGAGTCGTAGTCGAGCAGCACCGAGCCGGTGCCGGCGGCGGACGAATCGCCGTTGGCCGGGTCCTCGTCGTTGTCGAACCGCGAGATCTCCGATGTGTTCACCAACTGCACGGTCGAATCGGCGTCCACGCCGGGTGCCACGGTGAGGGTGAGCGGAATCACGAGGGTCTCGCCGGTCGCGAACACGTCGCCGGGGTTCACCGGGGTCAATGCGGCAACGGGGGCGAACGGGGTGGCAGTCCACGAGAACGTGAACTCCGCGGCTGCGGTCGAGCTGGTGTGCACGTCTCCGCCGGGGTTCGCGGTGAGGTCGAGGTCGGTCCACATCTCGTCATCGATGTAGTTCGTGATGTCGATATGGGCGACGTCGACCGCCTGGTTGGTGATCTCGATGAGGAAGTCGACGGTCGAGGTACCAGCGGTCAGCCAGTCGGCGTCCGGCGTCCACGCCGGGTCGATGATCTCGGTCAGCGCAAGGTCGTAGGGGAGGACGAAGCCGGCATCGAGTGAATGATCAACGCTGCCGTTGCCTCCGGTGCGGTGGGCGATCTCCGGGAGTCCGGAGCCCAGATCACCGGCGTCGATGCTGGCGTCGCTGTCCAGGTCGTCGTCGCCGCCCAGGTCGGCGCGGGTCGGTACCAGCAGTCCGAGCATCGCTGGATCGACGTTCGAGGTCGACGAGATGTCGAACTGAACGACGTAGTCGACCCCGGGCTCGAGGCCGTCGAACGAGTTGAACGAATAGGCGCCGTTCGCGTCGGTCCTCGTGGTGGCGATGAGATTGTTGGCGGCGTCGCGCAGGGACACGGTGACGTTTTCGAGCGCCTGTTCGTTGGGGTCCTGCATGCCGTCCTGGTCGAGATCGAGCCAGGCGTAGTTGCCGATCTCGAGGGGCACCCAACAGCCTTCGATGTCGCCGATGCCCTGGCCTTTGCCCAGGTAACCGTTGCCGTCGGTCGGCCGGCCACCAAGAAAGAGGAGCAGTTCATCGACGAGGGCGCCGGTCGTGTTGTCGAAGTAGTTGATGCCTCCCGAGACAAAGGCGCCGGGGTCCATTGAGGCAAGCGCCACCTCGTCGGTGAACGGGTGCACGTAGAGGCCGCCCTGGGCGGTCTCGGAGTGGCCGGTGGTGCCGGTCGCCGGGTAGCGCTCGGCGCCGTACCATTCGGCGTTGCCGCCGGGTCCGCCGTTGAAGTCGGCGGTGCTCGACGTCGCCGAACCGGTGGGAAAATTCGCGGATGCGTCGCAGCCGGCAACGCCAGGCCCTTCTATCACGTAGCCGCCGCCGACGGCGCACAACCGGATGATGTCGCCTCCGCTCTGGTTTTCGCTGATGTCGTCGGTCGGTTCGGGTCCATAGCCGCCGTCGGGGTGCATGAGACTCGCCCGATCGGCGAAGCCGAGGATCATCGAGCCATCGGTGTCGAGTTCGATGTCGGCCAGAATCGGCTGTTCACGCCAGACCGCCGCATTCCTGAAGTTGCTGGTGTCGCTGTTCCACGGATCAAACGTGCCGGAACCCGCTCCACATGTGGGGAACGAGCCGATGCAGCCGCGCTCGTAGCCGAGGGGCACCGAGGCGATATTGGCGCCGGCGGTCCCCGCGCTGATGGAGACGGGAACCACCATGGCGCGCAGGTCGGCGCGTCCAGCCGCCGAGTTCTCGGCGGTACAGACGATGCCGATCAGCAGCTGGTCGCCGTCGATCGCCTTCACGGCCCACGGGTACCAGTCGCTCGGGTTGGCGACGTCGGGGCAGCCCGGGTTGGTGAGCGGGATGTTCTTGACGAACGTCGGGTTGTTGCCGTCGCGCACAGGTCGAATGTCGTACACGGCGACCTGTCGCGCGCTCAGGTTGGTGGCGGCGAGGTACTGGCCGTTCGGGGTCACGTCGATATCGCCGATGCCGGTCTTGCCGACGATCGCGAACGGTGCCGGGTCGCGAGTGAGCTCGTCGTACTCGCCGAGATCGCGAGCCGGGTCGACACCGAAGCTGGACCCGCCGAGCGAATCGAGGCCAACTTCGGACCAGTTGGCAGCGGTAGCGCCCGGGTAGGTGTTCCAGTACAGGCCGTCGAGGCCCTGGTTGCCGAGATCGATCATGCGCTGTAGGTGGGCGGACACGAAGAGCGTGCCGGTCCATTCGTCGAACGCAACTCCCCAGACGGAACCGAGATTCGACTTCTCGCCGATGCTGGCGACACCGCTCGAAAGGTCGTAGTCGGTCGCGACGACCACCTCCTGGGGGCCACCGGAGGATCGCAGACCGTGGACCACGCAGGTCGTGAACAGCACTCCTTCGTCGCTGCCGCCCGAGGGGCACTGCGAAGGCGGGGTGACGCCAAACGTCAGCGTGTCACCGGCGGATGCGAACTGAATGTTGGTGCCCGAGTCGGGCCCGAGGAAGGCGTTGGTCCACCCGGCGGTCTCATCGGCGGGGTCGAGTGAGAACTGCACCCGGAACGGTCCGTCGCCGAGAGCATCGAGGGCACACGAATAGGTGGGGGGCGTGCCGTCGGTGACGGTGCAGGGAGCGACGGTGCCGGCGCGGTCGGTGGCGGTTACGGCGATGCCGTTCGGCGGGAAGAGCGCATCGCTTCCCGCGACGGCTTCGCCGGGGTCGATCGCCCCATCGGAGTCGGTGTCGACGAAGAACGATCCGGTGATCGGCAGGTCGCCCGCAGTCGCGGCCGCGGGAGCCGAGCCGACGAACGCGAGTAAGGCCGCCACCAGGGCGAGGGTGAGAACTCCGCTGAGCACGGCAGCGGAGCGGCGGGGGTCAAGACGTGAGGTTGCCATGAACCAGGGGTCGGGGCGCCGGCGCGTGACTTGAGGCACAAACCAGGTGTCCGAATGGCGTTCGCGTCCCCACGACGACCGGCCAAAACACTGTTCGGACTGGAAAACACCGGGACTGCGACCTCTTGTTGCAACGTGGCTGAACGGGGTTCGAATCGGCCCGCTGGTGCGTTTCTGAACGGGGATCCCCGGACGGGTGAGACCGGAGTCCGGATCGCCGATGGGCGTAGCGGCGCGCCATCCGCAATGCTGAGGCGATGGTTACGTATCTGGATCCGCGAGCGGCGCCCGGGCTTCCCGTCGACGCGTACGACCTCGCCCTCGCCGACCTCGACGCCCCGGTCACGATCGGGTTGCTCGCCAACGGGTTTCCCGACTCGGTGCGGTTCCTCGATCACGTCGAAACCGCGCTCCGCGCCGCACTTCCCGCTGCCAATGTCCGGCGCTATGACAAGGGCGACCCCACTTCGGTGTGCCCCGACGAGATGGCGACAACCATCGTCGAGGAATGCGAGGCGGTCGTCGCCTCGTACGGTCATTGAGGCAGCTGCACCACCGGCACCGTGCGTGACGGCGTTCTGTTCGCCCGGCGGGGGCTGCCTTCGGTCGCCCTCGTGACCGATGATTTCTGCGCTCAGGGTGATTTCGTGGCGCGAGCGGCGGGCATGCCGGAGGTCCCCCGGGTTCGGCTACCGCATCCGGTGGCTGGGACGGGCGACGCCGCCATGGCTGTCGTCTCGGCCGCGATCGTCCCGTCGATCCTGGGCGCCTGGACGGCGAGCGGGGAAGTCTCGTGACCGACACGCTCGAGTCCGTCGACGAAGCTGCCGCCCTCGAACGGCTGCACGAACTGGGCTGCACCGATGGACTGCCGGTCGTGGTGCCGACCCAGGACCGGGTCGATCGCCTGGTGCTCGCCTCCGGGCTGGCCGGGGACTTGTCGCTCGGGGCGATGGGCCCCGCCATGGGGGACTGCACGGTCGAGTTGTTGGCGGTAGCAGCGGTGATGGCCGGGTGCGCGCCCGAACACATGCCCCTCGTGCTGGCCGCCGCCGAGGCGATCATCGACCCCCGTTTCGACCTCACCGAGATGCAGGCGACCACCCACGCAACCACGCCGCTGATCATCGTGAACGGTCCCGTTCGCACCTGGGCCGGCGTTCACGGCGGCTTCGGCGCGCTGGGCCCGGGACACCGGGCGAACGCATCGATCGGGCGGGCGGTGCGGCTGGCGATGATCAACATTGGCGGTGGTCGTTCCGGAACCTCGGACATGGCGTTGCTCGGCCACGGCGGCAAGTTCTCGATGTGCCTCGCCGAGCATGAGGACGCCAGCCCCTGGGAGCCCATGCATACTGCGTTGGGGTTCACCGCGGACGAATCGGTGGTGACGGTCCTCGGCACCGATGCGCCCAGTTCGGTGATGGCCTCGCTCGATGCCGACGATCCATCATCGGCCGACCGGTTGCTCAACTCGCTCGCCGCCGGATTTTCGTCGGTCATCGCCAACAATGCTGCGCTCGGTGGAGGGCAGGCTGCGGTCGCGCTCAACCCTGATCACGCCGCGGTGTTGGCGGCGGCGGGCCTCGATCGGTCCGCGGTCCAGTCGGGTATCGCCGAGCGGGCCGTGGTGCCGGCCGCGACCCTCGACGCATCCGCCGTGGCGGCGTTTTCGCGAGGCCGGGACCGGCGTTGTTTCGCCGACCCCGCCGATCTGCTCGTGTTCGTTGCCGGGGGCGGTGGGCTCTATTCGGCCGTCTTTACGACCTGGTCGACGGGGCCTCATCGCAATCGAGCGGTCGCAAAGGCCGTGGTGCTCGATCAGGCTTGTGCCGTGCCTGGTCTGACCTCCTAGGTGGCGCCTCGGCCGCTCGCCCCTGGGCCCGTGATGGGTTCAGGTGTCGTCCGTCGCGGTCGATACCGATGAGGTGAGTGCCCCCGTACCGATGGACCCGAAGGCTCGGGTCATGATGTCGCTGACCGGCGTCGTCCCGGCGGTGGTCGGCGTGCCGATCCTGATGCGGTCCTGGGCGCCGACATGGGCGACGGTCCTCTGGGTAGCGGCGTATGTCGCGATGTCGGTCGTGGCGTGGATACAACTGTTCCGTGGCTCGACCCGGGTCGAGGGGTGGTGGTCCACCCTCATCGGGCTGATTTTCGGGCTGCTCCCGATTTCGGCCCATCTGTTCGATCCGGGCACGCGGTCGGTGTGGATCGCGTCCTTCGTCTGCATCATCGTCATCAGCTTTGAAGTGTCGACCCTGCCGTATCTGGCCAACTTTGAGTGGCGGACCGGTTCGGCCATCAACGGCGGGTTGGTAACCGGAGTCGCCTTCTTCGAGATCGGGTTGGTGGCGTTTTTCATGGTGCCCGTACTGATGGCGATTCTCCGCAACGGTGATGAGCTCCGAGCCAAGAAGACCGAGCTGGAGCAGTCCTTTCAGTCAGCCGCCCGGGCCTCCGAGCGGTCGCTCGCCATCGCCCGTAACGATGCGCTCACCGGAGTCCTGAATCGGCGGGGTTTGGTGAACGAGATCGAACGCATGGCCGTCGCAGGGGACTACGTGCTGTTGATGGTCGACGCCGACCGCTTCAAAGCCGTCAACGACACCCACGGCCACGCGGCCGGTGACGAGGTCATTCGCAGCATTGCGGATGCGCTTCGTGCCCGGCTCCCCGAACCGTGGACGCTCGGTCGGTTGGGCGGCGATGAGTTCGTGGCTGTCGCTCCGGCGGGGAACCCGGTTCCGGTCGGGGTCTGCGATGCCGTCCACAGTTCGGTGTCGCTGTTCGGCTCCGTTTCGCATCTGACGGTTGGGGTTTCCGGCGGCTATGCGGTGTCCGAAGGTGACGAGGGCGTGGATCGCCTGATCAGCAAGGCCGGTTATGCCATGCGGACGGCGAAGGGTCTGGGTGGTGGTTTGCTGGCCTTCGACCACGAGATGGACGCCCGGTTCGACCGCATGCTGGAGGTCAACGGTGGGAGTGGGGCCGAGCTGGACACCGATGCCTTTCTCGCCGAGTTCCAACCGATCGTCGATGTCGACGGCGGTATCGTCGGGGCCGAGGCGCTGTGTCGGTGGCGCCGTAGCGACGGCACGATCCTGGGTCCCGATCAGTTTCTTCCCCTGCTGGCGGAGAGCGGACGCATGCCCCAGCTGAACGAAACCATGCTGCGGCGGGGTTTGGCCTTTGCGGCTCGGTTCAACGACCTCCCCGACGCACCGTTCGTGTCGGTGAACATCGGTTCTGCGCATTTCGCCAACGACGGCCTGCTGCCGCTGCTCACGGGGCTTCTCGAGGAGTATGCGGTCCCGCCTGCCCGGTTGATGATCGAGATCACCGAGAACGACCTGTTGGGCCACAGCGACGGCTGGCACGGCACGGCGGTTCGGCTGCTCGGCCTGGGCGTCAAGCTGGCGATCGACGATTTTGGGTCCGGCTACTCGAATCTCGACCGGTTGAACAGCCTGCCGGTGTCGCACCTGAAGTTCGACCGCTCGCTCACGACCGCGGTGGAGGGATCGCTGCGCAGCGTCGTGCAGGGCGTGGTGGAGTTTGCCGACGAGTCGGCGATCGGCATCATTGCCGAAGGCATCGAGACCGATGCCGACTTTGAAGCCATGTGCAATATCGGCGTTCGCCACTTTCAGGGTTATCGCTTCAGCCGCCCGGATACGCCCGACGCGATCGAGGCGGCCGTGCGCAATGCGCGAGGGCCCGGACCGTTGCCGGTGGAGGTCGCCGACGCGGCTAGCGATCGCTGATGAGCTGGTGGTCGATCTCGGCCATCGAGGTCACGCCGGTCAACGCCATCGTCTGCTCGATGCCGGACTGAAAGAAGTCGAGAAGCTGCCGCACGCCCGGCTCGCCACCGGCGGCGAGGGCGTAGAGGTGAGGTCGGCCGATCATGCAGGCGTCGGCACCGAGCGCCACGGCCTTCACGACATCGCTGCCGCGCCGGACACCCCCGTCGCAGTAGATCTCGATCTGGCCGCCGACCTCGTCGGCGACGGGGGCCACGAGGTCGATGATCGCCGGCGACGAATCGAGCTGGCGTCCGCCGTGGTTCGACAGCGCGATGGCGTCGATCCCCTCGGCGACGGCGATCTTGGCGTCGGCCACCGACTGGATGCCCTTGACGATCACCGGGCCGCCCCACTCCGAGCGGATCCACGCCACGTCGTCCCACGACAGGCCGGGGTCGAACTGGCCGTTGATGTAGTCGGCGAGCGAGACGGCCGACGTCCCGTCTTCGGTGGCCTTGCCCAGCCGTCGGGTGCTCACGGCGACGTTGGAGAACACGATCGGGTCGTTCCGGAGGAAATCCCAAACCCATCCTGGGCGCAACGCCCCTTCGACGAAGGTGTCGAGCCCCAGCTTCGGTGGTAGCGACATGCCTCGCCGGACGTCTCGCTCACGGCGCCCGAGCACCGCGGTGTCGACCGTGATGTAGAGCGCCTCGAATCCGCTGTCTCGACAGCGGGCGAGCATGTCCCGGGTGAGTTCGCGGTCGCGCCAGACGTACACCTGGAACCACTTGCGGCCCGAGCTCACCTCGGCGATCTCCTCGATCGAGCGCGTGCCCATGGTCGAAAGCGAAAACGGTATGCCGTGGGTCGCTGCTGCCCTGGCGGTCGCCAGCTCGCCGTCGGGGTGGGCGATACGAGGAAAGCCGGTGGGCGCGATGATCAGCGGCATCGGTGCGCGGGCGCCGAGGATGGTGGTCGATGCATCGGTGGTCGACACATCGCGCAGCACGCGCGGCACCAGCGTGCGGGCGGCGAACCGGTCGGCGTTGCGGGCCATCGCCCGCTCGTCCTCGGCGGCACCGTCGATGTAGTCGAACACCCCGGCCGGCAGGCGGCGCTTGGCGATGCGGCGAAAGTCATCGACGTTGGCCGCCGAGCGAAGCCGGCGCGCGGTGCGGTTGCGCTCGATCGGCTTCAAGCGGACGACGGACCGGAGGGCTTTCAACACCCTCACAGTCTTTCAGGTCATGCGCCCAGCCGTGTCGTGGCTTGTGTCGTGGCGGTCGTGGCGTTGGCAGGGCACTAACCTCGGCGAACCGTCGCCGCAGCACCACCACGACAGGAGTCGATATGCAGCCGACCGAGATCTCCACGTGGAGCGATCTGCCGAACCGGGAGCCGCAGGCCGCACGAGTAGGCAACGTCGATCTGGTGGTTATTCGCTACGAGGACAACCATTCGGTGCTTTATGGCCGCTGTCTGCATCGCGGCGCCATGATGGCGGACGGGCATCTCGAAGGTGACAACCTGATCTGCGGGCTGCACGGCTGGGACTATGTGATCCAGAACGGGGTCAGCGCCTACAACAACGCCGAGGTCTTGCAGAAGTTCTCGAGCTGGATTGAGGGCGACCGCCTGCTCGTCGACGCCGACGAGATCGCCGCCTGGGAACAGGCCCACCCCCAGCCCTATGACCGCGACGCGTACCAGGGTGACTACCAGGACGTGCATGGTGCACCCGAGGAACCGCATGTGCAGCTGATCCGCCGGCTGGCGAACGAGGGCCTCGGGTATCTGGGGCACCACGGACCGGTCACCTCCATGGGTGTCGAGCGACAACGGTTGCCCGAGTGGGACGACATCCAGTTCGTGACGGCCCAGCTGGCCCGCCGGCCGCTGCTCGACGACCATGCGGTGTCATCGGCCACCGTCATCGGATCGAACGCGGAACGCCCGCTGGAGCTGGACCTCCCGGTCTTTGTCTCGGACATGAGCTTCGGTGCGTTGTCCGAGGAGGCAAAGGTGGCGCTCGCCAAGGGGGCCGACCAGGCGGGCACCGGTATCTGCAGTGGTGAGGGCGGCATGTTGCCCGAAGAACAGCAGGCCAACAGCCGGTATTTCTACGAGCTGGCCTCCGGTCGGTTTGGTTGGGACCTCGAGAAGGTGAAGAAGGTACAGGCCTTTCACTTCAAGTTTGGGCAGGGAGCCAAGACCGGCACCGGCGGTCACCTGCCGGGCATCAAGGTCAAGGGCAAGATCGCCGAAGTCCGGGGTCTCGAACCCGGCCAGGACGCCATCAGCCCGTCGACGTTTCCTGACCTGACCAATGAGGACGCGTACCGGGGTCTTGCCGAGGAGGTGCGAGAGGTCTCCGGTGGCATCCCGATCGGGGCGAAACTCAGCGCCCAGCACATCGAAGACGATCTCGACGCTGCCATCCGGGTCGGCGTCGACTACGTGATCCTCGACGGTCGGGGCGGCGGCACGGGCGCGGCGCCGGTCATCTTTCGCGACAACATCAGCGTGCCCACGATCCCGGCGCTGGCTCGCGCCCGACGGCATCTCGACGCGCGAGGTCGACAGGACATCACCCTGGTGATCACGGGTGGGTTGCGTACACCCTGGGACTTCGCCAAGGCCCTGGCGCTCGGCGCGGACGCCATCGCCGTCTCGAACGCGGCGATGCAGGCCATTGGGTGCCTGGGGATGCGCGCGTGCAACTCGAACAACTGCCCGGTGGGTATCGCCACCCAGAAGCCGGAGTTGCGGGCCCGCCTGCCGGTGCAGGAGGCCGCCGACCGGCTCGAACGTTTCTTCGCGGCGACGAACGAGCTGATGATGGTGCTCGCCCGAGCGTGCGGCCACGACTCGCTCAGCCAGTTTTGCCTCGACGACCTGACCACGTTCGATCGCGATATGCATCACCTCACCGGGATCGCCTACGGGGGCGTGCACGCCGGTTGACTCCTGGTCGGAGGCCGCGTTCGGTTAGCCGGCCGTGCGGGTAAGGGCCTCGGCATCGATGATCTGCACGGTGCCCCGGGCGAGGGCGACGACGCCGGCCCCTGCCAGGAGCGAAGTTGCTTGTTCACCGATTCGCGCGAAACCCCCAGGAGATCGGCGAATTGTTGCTGCGTCGTGCGAATACGACCCTCCTTCGACTGCGCCGCCAGGTCGATCAGAATCGAGGCCAACCGCGATTCGACCGTGGCGAAGGACCGGGCTTCGGCCCAGTTCGAGAGTCTTCGGACCCGGGCCACACAGAGGCGGGCCACCGAGATGGCGATCTCCGGTTCGCGCCGCGCAACTCATGTGGTCATCGTGGGCAATTGGGGGTTAACCGTCGGTAAACAGGGGACAACGCAGTGGCCGGATGCGTGATGCGCCGGGGTGGGCGGTCACCTAGGCATCGAGGCCACCCGCCGGACTCGAATGGGCGCGGGGCGTCCTCGCTAGAGTTCGTCGAACCGAACCGGCCGGCAGAAGGAGGGATCGATGGCTCGCGAGGTGATCTGGCAACCGCCGCCCGACGCATGGGCGACCAGTCGCATCGGTGCCTTCGCCCGGCGGTATCGCCCCGGGGCCGAGGGCGACTACGAGGCGCTGCTCCAGTGGTCGGTCGCCGAGCCGGAGGAGTTTTGGCAGGCCGTGTGGGACGACCTCGATGTGGCGGCCCACGCGCCACCGCGACGAGTGCTCGACCAGCCGGCGAACATGCCGGGAGCTTCGTGGTTCCCCGGGGCCACGCTGAACTATGCCGAACACATGCTGCGGGGCAATGGGTTGGCGGCGGCCGATGTCGCGGTGGTGAGCGAATCCCAGACCCGGGCTTCCCGCGCGCTGACGCTGCGGGAGCTGCGGGAGTCCGTCCGCCGGGTCGCCGCCGGACTGCACCGGCTGGGGGTTTCCCGCGGCGATCGGGTGGCCGCCTATCTCCCCAACATTGATGAGGCGTTGGTCGCCTTCCTCGCGACCGCTTCGATCGGCGCCGTGTGGTCGTCGTGCGCGCCGGAGTTCGGCACCCGGTCGGTGCTCGACCGCTGGACCCAGATCGAACCTACGGTGCTGTTGGCGATCGACGGCTACCGCTACGGCGACAAGGACATTTCGGCGCTGACCGAACTGGCCGAGATCCGGGCCGGGCTGCCCTCGCTGCAACACACGGTGGTGCTCGGGTACCTCGACGAGACCGCCGCCGTGGACGGGGCCCTGACGTGGGATGAGCTCGTCGCCGACCGGGGTGAGGAACTCCGCTTCGAGGCGCTGCCGTTCGACCACCCGCTCTACATCCTGTATTCGTCCGGTACGACCGGACTGCCCAAGCCAATCGTGCACGGCCATGGCGGCATTCTCCTCGAGCACTACAAGGCGTTGGCCCTGCAGCTCGACCTCGGAGGGGGCGACCGATTCTTCTGGTTCTCCACCACCGGTTGGATGATGTGGAACTTCCTGGTGTCGGGGCTGCTGGTGGGGTCGTCCGTCGTGTTGTTCGACGGGAATCCCGGCCACCCCGATCTCAATGTTCTTTGGGCACTGTTCGAACGCACCCAAACGACCTGGGCCGGGGTCTCGGCTCCCTTCCTGATGGCGTGTCGAGGAGCCGACCTGCACCCGGGCATCGACCATGACCTGAAGGCGCTCCGAAGCGTCGGTTCCACAGGTGCTCCGCTACCGGCCGCCGGGTTCCACTGGGTGAACGACGAGGTCGGTGGCGTGCCCGTCGCGAGCATTTCCGGCGGAACGGACGTTTGCAGCGCCTTCGTCGGTGCCGCACCGGTGCTTCCGGTGGTCGCCGGCGAGCTTCCCTGCCGTCAGCTGGGATGGAGCGTGGAGTCCTTCGATGGCGATGGTCGTCCCGGACGGGGCCGCGAAGGAGAACTGGTCATCACCCGGCCGGCGCCGTCGATGCCGGTGGGGTTCTGGGGCGACGACGACGGATCCCGCTATCGCGACGCCTACTTCTCGACCTACGAGGGCGTTTGGCGTCACGGCGACTGGATCACCATCGCCGAGAACGGTGCGTGCGTGATCTCCGGGCGCTCCGATGCCACCCTCAACCGCGGCGGGGTCCGGCTCGGCACATCGGACTTTTACGCCGTCGTGGAGGCCGATCCTGCGGTCGGAACGGCCGTGGTGGTCCATCTGGAAGACGACGATGGGGGAGCCGGTGAACTGTTGCTCTTCGTGACCCTCGCCGAGGGGCACCCCTTCGACGACCAGCTCGTCGCTCGGCTCAGGCAGGAGCTTCGTCGGCAACTGTCGCCCCGCCATGCCCCCGACGTCATCGTCGAGATGCCCGACGTACCCCGGACGCTGTCGGGCAAGAAGCTCGAGATACCCATCAAGCGAATCCTCCGGGGCGCGCCACCGGAAGTCGCCGCGTCGGCGGGGGCGTTGGCGAACCCGGAGTCGCTGGCCGCCTACGTCGCGTGGGCCAACGAGCGCCGCTGACCGAGCGGCGCACTGATTGCTCAGCTCACGAGTCGATGGGTGGTGCGCGGCGCTGAACACCACGTGCTGATGAAGTCGTGGGTCGACACCGGCTTGCCGAAGAAGTACCCCTGGAACTTGGTGACGCCGAACCCGTTGAGCATCTCCACCTGCTCGAGGGTCTCGACTCCTTCGGCGACCACATCGAGCCCGAGCAGGTGGCATTGCTGCACGAGTCCCTTCAACACTTCGAACTTGGAGCTCTCGGCGGTCGCAAGGTCAGGTATCCAACGGCGATCGAGCTTGGCGATATCGGCGTCGAGGTCGACCATCCGCTCCAGGTTGGAGTACTGCACTCCCACGTCGTCGATCGCCAGCCGCACACCGAGAGCCCGAAACGCAGCGAGGGTGGCACTCTCGACGACCTCGACGGTCTCCGGGACCTCGATAACGACGCGGGAAGGCGCGACCCCACTGTCGACGATCGCGGTGCCGAGGCGGGTGGGGAAGCTCTGATCGCGCATCGCGGCCGGGCCCACGTTGAGGGCCATCGAAAAGTCCTCGGACACGATCCCCTGGCGATGCCAGGACCCGAGGGTTTCGAGCGCCCGCTTCATCACCCGGACGTCGACGTTGCTGGCAAGCCCGCTGTCACCCAGAGCCGGCAGGAATTCGTCCGGGTACATCATCGAACCGTCGGCGTTGCGAATGCGAACCAGCGCCTCGGCGCTGATCAGTGAGGGTTCACCGCCTACGAGCTGCACCACCGGTTGGAAGAACGCTTCCACCCGGTCATCGCGCAACGCTGATTCAACGGTTCGGATCGTCGCCGGCGAGATCTTGGCGTAGGAGTTCCGCCTACGTTTGGCTCGGAACATTGCGGCGTCGGCGGCGAGGAGCACCTCCTGAGCCGAGGAGTGCTGGTCGGACCCGGCGGCACCAATGCTGGCACTGATCGTGTGTTCGCCCATCCGGGTCGTGACCGGCAGGTCGAACGCCTCCGCTAGCGCTGCCGCGTGGGCGGTGGCCTCTTCGGAGCCGACACCGGGCATCAACACGAGAAACTCGTCGCCGCCCCATCGGGCGAGGATCGCCCCCTCCGGCGCGCCGGCTTCAAGCCGTCGAGCCAGCGCCTGGAGCACCTCGTCGCCGACGCCGTGCCCGTGGGTGTCGTTGATCTCCTTGAACCCGTCCAGGTCGAGGAACAGCATGGAAAGGAGGTCGTCGCCGTGCGTCTCGATCCGGGTGGTCGCATGTTGGCGGTTGATCAGGCCGGTGAGCGCATCGTGGTGAGCCTGGTGACGAAGCTGCTCCTCCACTCGCTGACGCGCTCGAATATCGTCGTCGAGATCCTTGGCGAGCCGATCGATACCCCGGGCGAAGTCGCCGATCTCATCGGTCGACCGGTCGCCGATCAGCGATTGGTAGTCGCCCCCTGCGACCCGTTCGGCGGCCGCGGCAGTCTCGCGAATCCGGCGACCGAGCGGCCGTACCTGGGTCAGCCAGCCGAAGAGCAAGATGAGTAGTACGACCGCCGTAGCGATGCTGACGTACCGGCGAATGGCGTTGGTGAGCGAGAACGCCTCGGCCCGATCGATCTTCACGACCAGGCCCCACCCGGTTCGCTCGATCGTCTGCACCGCGGCAATGGTTCGGACCCCGCGATAATCGGTGGCGTCAACCGACTGCCCATCGCCGGCGCTGAGGCTCTGCGCGCTCGGGGTGCCGGAGTTGAGATCGACCATCGCATTGAAGGTGCCGCTTCGGTCGAAGCGCCGCAGGGTGATCGGTGTGGCCTCGGTCGCGCTCGTCCGCTGAAGAATGACCGCTTCGGCGGTGTCGCCGAAAGCCTCGATTCGAGCGACCCCATCGACGACCGATGCGAGCCGTGATTCGACCGCGAGGGCACCGACGACCGCGCCGTCAGGGGCGACGACAGGGGCGACGATGGTCAGTCGCTCGGAGCCGGCCGGGTTGACGAAGGCGGGACCGAAGAGCACCTGTCGACCGTCCATGGCCTCAAGTGCGACCGGTGCGCTGCCCGCCCAGGAGAATCCGTCCGTCTGGCCGACCGCACGGCCCGAGCGGACGAGCACCTGAATATCGAGGGCCTGAAAGCTCGTGCGATCGGCGTCGATGATGACTTGGTCGATGGTGTCTCCCGTCATGGACATATCGGACGGGTCGACCGCGTTGGTGTCGAGTGCCTCCACCAGGTCGGCATTCGTCGCCATCCGGATTGCCGCCGCCTCCTGCGAGGCGAGCGCCGCGTCGATGCGATCCGCCTCGAGGTGCAACATGGTGTCGACGTCGGCCAGTGCGTCGTCGACGAGGCGGTCGTTGACCTCGGCCACGACCAACCAGCCAACGCCGAGCATCGGGATTACGACGAGGGCCAACCAAAGGATCAGGCGGGACTGAATGGGCACGCGCACCCACAGGAAATCGGCAGGCCGCAGCGGGTGCTTTAGTCGACATCTCAAGTCGTGAACCCCATTCCCCGATAGGGGTGAACGACCGACGACCGAACGCAGGCCACCCCTTCATGCCCCCGCAACCGTCCGGCCCACCAGCCGCCCGCGAACTCACCCGCCGCAGCGTCTTGTCGATGCTGGCGGCGTCCGCCGGTGCCTTCGCTCTCGGGGCGTGTGGATCCGGCGACCAGCCGGCCGGGCCCCTTGGCTTTTCCTCGGATTTCTCCGGCGCCCGGCTTCGCGCCATCATGCGAGACGCAAACTTTGCCGATCTCAACCAGGTAATCGTCGAGCACTCGGCGACCTGGTCCGAGAGGGTGAACGCCACCATCGACCTCGAGTTCTCCCCGGACTGGCGCGAGCGTTACACCGAGTCCGCCCGCGACCGGTTGGGAGCGGACCTCGCCGAACTGTTCGGGCGGGGACCTCATCTGCTCGGCGATTCGTTGGCGGACGTGAGTGAACTGGCGGAACGAATCGGCGATGCCAACGGGGGATGGATTCAGGTCGCCCGCGACGCGGCACAGGTCGATGGGGTCTGGCGGGCCGTGCCGTGGTCGTACACCGCCCACGCCATCAACTACCGCGAGGACCTCCTGGCCCAGGTCTCCATGGAGGCACCCGCGACCTATGACGACGTGCTGGAGGCCGCCACCCGGCTGAACGACGCCGGCCTGCCCCGCGCCGGCTTCACCATGAACACCAGCGGGCCGAATGACTCCGCCAACTTCGCGTATTCGATGTTGTGGTCCTTCGGGGGCCGAGAAACGGACGATTCGGGCACCCGCGTCGTACTCGACTCCGCCGGAACCAGAGCGGCACTGCGCCACTTCAGGGAGCTGGTGCAGGTGTCCAACCCACGTAGCCTGACGTTCGACGAACTCGAAAACAATCTGGCGTTCCTCGCCGGCGAGATTTCCATGACGCAGAACGCGTCGTCGATCTACCGGGTGGCGTTCACCGAGCATCCGGACATTGCCCAGAACATGAACCACATCCGGTACCCGAGCGGCCCAGAGGGCCGGCACCAACTGGTGGAGATCAACAGCCTCGGGCTGTTCCGCCACTCGCAAAGCGCCGACGCCGCCCGGAGCTGGATCGATGCGGTGACCCAGGGTGAATTGCTCCGGGACCGGGCGCAGCGCTCGTTGACCTTTTTCAGTCCGTTGCTGACCGATCTTCTGGCCGATCCGGACATCCCCCTGAACGCAAACCCGAAGTTCCAGGGTCTCGGCGGGATAGGCCCCGAAGCACACCTTGCGGGCTGGCCGGGCCACAACAGCGTCGAGGCCGCGCTCGTCTACGAGAATGCGTCGATCGTGAAGATGTTCGCCGCCGTGGGTTCAGGCTCGGCGACCGTGAGGGAAGCGGTCGCCGCGGCCACCGAAGAACTCCGGCGGGTGTACGAGACCTAGCGCTCGTCGCGCCTGCAGCTCAGTCGACCGCAGGCAACCAGGCGGCGAGAGCCGCACCGATTTCGGCCGCGCTGTCCTCCTGGATGAAGTGGCTGCCCGCCACCGTTACCTCGGTGAGGTTCGGCCAGCTACGGCAGAACTCTCGTTGTGGCCCGGTCAGAATCGCGCCGGGTTCCGCGTTGACGAACAGCTTCGGGAAGCCGGTTTCGGGCAACCAGTCGGCGTAGGACTGCACGATGGCGTGAACATCAGCGGGTTCTCCGTCGAGCGGAATCTCGCGCGGCCAGGTGAGCGTCGGCCGACGGTGTTCGGGCTCGGTGAACGGGCGGCGGTATTCGTCGTGTTCGGCGTCGGCGAGAGGTCGCTGGATGGACGCGGGGAGGACGGCTTCGACGAAGAGGTTCTTGTCGATCACCATCTCCTCGCCGGCCGGGCTGCGGAACGCCCGGAAGATGTCGGTCGCGTTCTCCGGCCAGTTCTCCCAGGTGACCGGGCACACGATCGCCTCCATGAAGGCAATGCCGGCGATCCGGTCGCGATGGCGGTTTGCCCAGTCGAAACCCAGTGCCGATCCCCAGTCGTGTACGACCAGGGTGATGTCGTCGCCGAGGTCGAGTTCGTCGAGGAGACCGTCGAGGTAGCGCCGGTGGTGCACGAACCGGTAGGAATCGGGGCCGGTGTCGTCGAGCTTGTCGGAATCCCCATGGCCGATGAGGTCGGGGGCGATGCACCGGGCTCGGTCGGAGAGGTGCGGAATGATGTTGCGCCAGAGGTACGACGACGTGGGGTTGCCGTGCAGGAACACGACCGTCTGACCGTCGCCGACCTCGTGGAAGGCCATCTGTTTGCCGTCGATCTCGGCGTACAGCTTCGACAAGGGCGTGTTCGACAGGGGAGTGGTTTCGGTCAACGTTGGCTCCTGGGCGATCGGCTGCTTCGCTGATCCTACGGCCCGTGACCGGCGGTCGCCGCGAACATGCCCGTTCGAATTGTCTGCCCCCTCCCGAACCTCGTAGGCCTTAGCGAGAGCTCATCGCATACCGGTGGGCGTTTGACGCGACGAAACGAAGCACCCATGGATACCGAACAGGTACGCGAGCGCTACCGCATCGAGCGGGAGAAGCGGCTCCGCGGCGACGGCCTGGCGCAGTTCAAGGAACTCAAGGGCGATTACGCCGCGTTCGACATCGATCCCTACGTCGAGCCCGGTTTCGAGCGCGAACCGGTCATCGAGGAGACCGATGCGGTCATCGTCGGCGCTGGGTTCGGCGGCATGCTCACCGCGGTCAACCTGCAACGCAAGGGCATCGAGAATTTCCGCATCGTGGAGAAGGGCGGTGACTTCGGCGGCACGTGGTACTGGAACCGGTACCCGGGCTGCATGTGCGATGTCGAGTCCTACACGTACATGCCGTTGCTCGAGGAGACCGGCTACATGCCGACGGAGAAGTACGCGAGCGCACCGGAGATCTTCGCCCACTGCCAACGAATCGGTCGCCACTTCGACCTGTACCCGCATGCGCTGTTCCAGACCGAGATCGCCGACGCGACGTGGGACGACGACACCGACCGCTGGACGGTCACGACGAGTCGCGGCGACCAACTCCGGACCCGGTTCTTCATCACCGCCGGCGGGATCCTCCACAAGGCGAAACTCCCCGGGATTCCCGGCATCGAGGACTTCGCCGGGACGGCCTTTCACACCAGCCGGTGGGACTACGGGTTCACGGGTGGGAGCCCGACCGAACCGATGGACCAGCTGAAGGGGAAACGGGTTGGCATCATCGGTACGGGAGCCACCGCGATTCAGGCGGTACCCCAGCTGGCCCGGGCCGGGGCCGAGGTGTTCGTCTTCCAACGGACACCGTCCGCGGTGGGTGTTCGCAACAACGGTCCGACGGACGAGGACTGGTACGCCACCCTCGAACCGGGGTGGCAGGACGAACGAATGCGCAACTTCACCCAGGCCGTCACCGGTGAACAACCGGACATCGACCTGGTCGGCGACGGCTGGACCGACGTGTTGTGGGTGAACACCCAGATGGGCGAAACCGACGAGGAGCGAGCCGAACTCGAACAGGTCGACTTCGAGGTCATGGAACGGCTCCGGCAGCGGGTTTCGGCCACCGTGAAGGACCCGGCCACCGCCGAGCAACTCAAGCCCTGGTACGGCAAGCACTGCAAACGGGTCTGCTTTCACGACGACTATCTGCCCTCGTTCAACGAACCCAACGTGCACCTGGTCGACACCGACGGCCGGGGTGTGCAGCAGATCACCGAGCACGCGGTGGTGGTCGACGGCGACGAGTACCCGGTCGACCTGCTGATATTCGCGTCGGGTTTCGAGGTCACCACGTCGTTGATTCAGCGACTCGGCTTCGACCCCGTGGGGCGGGACGGGCTGGCCCTCAGCGAACGCTGGGCCGACGGGGCCCATACGCTCCATGGCATCTTGACGGCCGAGTTTCCGAATCTGATGGTCATCAGCACCGTCCAGGCCGGGTTCGGCACCAACTTCGTGCACTTCTTGTCGGAGTCCTCGAGCCACGTCGCTCGGCTGGTGGCGACGTGCATGGAGCAGGGCGTCGCCTCCATCGAGGCCACCGCCGAGGCGGAGGACGAGTGGTTGATGACGCTGTTCGGCGTGGCGATGGCGATGGCGCCCTACTCGGCGTCGTGCACGCCGGGCTACTACAACGGCGAGGGGCAGGTCACCGATGCCGGCGCCCGAAACGTGACCTACCCGGGAAGCCTCCTGCACTATGTGGAATTCCTGCACGAGTGGATGGACGCAGGCGATTTCCCCGGCGCCCACGTGGTGTACCGGGAGTAACCGATGGAGCTCGATATCACCCCCAGTGGTCAGGCGTGCGGGGCGACGGTGCGCGTCCTGGATCTGCGCTCGGTCGATACGACGACCGTGGCCGCGATTCGCTCGGCGTGGCTGGAGCACAAGGTGCTGGCGTTCCCGGATCAGCAGCTCGACGACTTCGATCTCGAGCGATTCGTCCTCGCGTTTGGCCCGTTCGGCTCCGATCCCTATTTCGGATCGATCCCCGGCCACGACCACGTCGCTGCGATTCGGCGCCGGGCCGATGAGACGTCGCCGCTGTTCGCCGAGAATTGGCACACCGACTGGAGCTTCCAGGAGTATCCGCCGGACGGCACCTGTCTGATGGCGCGCGTCGTTCCGCCGACCGGCGGCGACACCCTGTTCGCCGATCAACAGGCCGCCCTGGCGGCGCTGCCCGATGATCTGCGCAGCCGGATCGAGGGCCGGCGGGCGATCCACAGTGCTCGCGGTGGCTACGCCCCCGATGGGACCTACGGGGCCGACGATGTGGCCGACCGGTCGATGGACATCGTGCCGAACGAGGATGCCTACGCCACGAGGACCCACCCGTGGATCCGGACCCATCGCGAGACCGGAGCGGAAACGTTGTACTCAACGCTCGGCTACATCATCGGTATCGAGGGGATGAGCGACGATGAGGCGCGACCGTTACTCGGGGAGATGTACGGCCATCAGACCAGCGAGGAGTTCCAGTATCGGCATCGGTGGGAGCCCGACATGCTGGTGATGTGGGACAACCGGTGCTTGTTGCATCGCGCCACCGGTGGCTACGACGGGCACGACCGGCTGCTGCACCGGGCCACCATCGGCTACAACCCGGATTTCGGTAGTCCCGCCGGTTCTCTCGGTTCCACCGGTCTTGACCGTTCCGTCACGTGACGAAATCGGGTGTCGTCACGATGTGGTAGCGAGACTCGCGAACGCGGCGAGCACCTCGGCGGAGCTGCGCCGAGCCCCGGTCTGGAGGTACTCCATGGCGGCCAGCGCGGCCTCGTGAGCAGCGAGACTCGACCCGGCGACGCAGTCCTCGACCACGCGGCAGAAATAGTCGTGCTGGTGCCCGTCGACGAACGTGTAGTGCACGCAAACGTCGGTGTGGCCACCGATCAGGATCAACGTGTCGGCTTTCAGACCTTTCAGCAGAATCTCGAACTCGGTGCCGAAGAAGCAGGAGTAGCGTCGCTTGCGGATGAAGTAGTCGTTCGGCCCCATGCCTACCGCGGCCGCCACCTCGGTCCCGGGGTCGCCCTCCAGCAGGTGGATGCCTTCGGCCCCATCGAGCTCCCGTCCGAAGTCCACCAGGTCGCGCCGATGGGCCTCCTGGAAGAACACGACGGGTACGCCACTGCGGCGAGCCTGCTCGATCAGCGCCGGAGCGCCATCCATGCGTTCGTCGTATCCGTCCATGAACGGCATCGACGAGCCGCCGTCCTGATCGGCGCCGTCGGCGTCGGCATCGGGTCCGCCCTGGATGTCGATGACCACCAGTACCGGCCGACCTTCGATGAGTTCCCGAACCGGCATCAGTGTGTCTCCTCGGATTCCGTCTCCCGATCATGGACCGTGCCGAAGCGGTTCGCCAGGGCGGAAATGTCGGCTGGATAGGTATCGCAACATCCGCCGATGATGGTGGCTCCATGGCGGACCCACTCGCCCACCACGTCCGCGTAGTCCTCGGCATCCATGTCGCCTCGGCGCTCCAGCACTACCTCATTGGCGGCGTAGCCATCGCCGCGCTCATCGGGAAAGCCGTTGGCGTACCCGCCGATCGCGACGTCGAGCCCGGCGTCGTCCACCGCGGTCGCCAACCGGGCCAGGGCCGGGCTGGTCTGCTCCGGCCGCGAACAGTTGAACAGGATGGCTTCGACCGGCGCGCCGGCGGCGATGGCCTTTTCTGCAGCGGCAACGATCTGCGGGATGGTTTCGCCCGACCGTAGGGCGATCGTGTTGTCGACCCACTGGTCCGGCAGCGTGTAGGCCAACCAGAGGGGGCGGCCGATTCCGTGCTCGCGGACCGCATCGGCGATCGCCGCGGCCTCGGCGGTCGAGCTCATGGTTTCGGCCACCCAGACATCGACGAACGGGTCCAACGCTTCGATGATCGTTCGGTAGAGCGCCGGTGCCCGCTCCCCGTCGAACGCATCGGGCTCATAGGAGCCGAACAGCGGGGGTAGCGACCCGGCGACCCGGACCGGATGGGCCGCATCGTCGGCGGCCTGGCGGGCGAGGCGACCGGCGAGCGACGTCAGCTCCGCGATCCGCTCGGGGCTGAGCGTGTCGCCCATGTGGTACGGGACTACGGCGTAGTTGTTGGTCGTCACGACCTCGGCGCCGGCTTCGATGAAGTTCCGGTGCGCCTGCAGCACCATGTCGGGGGCTTCGATCAGCGCCAACGCCGACCACTCCGGTTGGCGAAACGGTGCTCCGATGCGGCGCAGTTCCTTGCCCATCCCACCGTCGAGCAGCGTGAGTTGTGTCATGAGAACAGAGTACCGTCAGCTGCGTGAGGAAGAAGCAGGGCGGTGACGACTTCCCTGGCGGTGTGGATCCTGCCCGCGAGGCCGTGCGCGTCGTGCACGCCCGAGCGGCGGCCGGGCGATGTAGCCCGCTCGACGGCATCGATCCGGGGGATCTGCTCCGCGTCGGGCGGCTGACCGTGAACTTTCACCCGGACCGCATCGCCGCTTCCGGGCGTTCGGTGGTCCAGGGCTTCGTCGCCGACGGGGAGTATCGCAGCCAGTGGGTCACGTCGATCTCCAACGGGGGGCGTTCGGCGACGGTCGGTGGCCACCGTCACCGTTGGGAGACCGAGCTGTTCGGTGGTGCCTACGCCGAGGCCGACCCGCGCGAGGTGCCTCACCCGGTATACGGCGCTCTCGATCTACTGCATGATCCGTTCGGTGGGTCGCCGCGGTTTGGTTCGTGTTGTCTCGTGCTCGCCAACCACGTCGCCGCCCGGACCACCTTCTGCGTCGGCGATAGTCACGTCGGCCCCGAGGACGTGGGCACCGAGGCCGACATGACGGCGATTGCGGTCGGGTTGGTCGAACAGGCCCGGCGTCGGGACCTTCTCGGACAGGCGCTCGGCCTCGACAACCTGGCTCGTGTCGTGGCCGGGCAGCGCGTCGGCGATGGGCCGGCGCGCGAACTCGACTCCTACGTCGAGGCCCAGGTGCACGGCGGCATCTCGTTTGGCGAGGATGTCGATGCCATCATCGCCGACCCGTCGTACCGGGGGACCGAGATCGAGACCCACCTCACCTCTCTCGTGCGCGAGCACGGCTGCGCGCTGTCCTGGCATGTCGGTTCGGTGCTTTCGGTCGACGAAATCCCCACGGATTTCCGGGGGCCGGAGATGGCGCCCCTGGCGGCGGAGGTGGCGATCGACGGTCGGGTCGATGCCCGAGCGATCGGGCTCGCGGCCCGGGATCTGGCGGTCGTGGCTCCGTCGCCCGAGGGCGACCCCGAGGATTCGCGAGCCCAGCTCCTCAAACGGCTGTGGCACACCGTTCTGGCATTCGGCTCGGCGGCTTAGTCGAACCGTTGCCGGTAGACGGCAATGGCCTCGGGTGAAAGCTTGAGGGCGTCGGCCGGGCATCCCTGCCGCCGTCGCTTATACGCATCTCCCTCAGCTCGGTAGAACTGGTAGAACGCGTTGGTTGACTGGTCGGCTCCTATCGGTTCGCCTCGCCCCTGAAGCAGCGCGTCGGTGGCTTCAAAGAGTCGCCATCCGTCCGTCGTGTCATCGAACAGGTGGCGGAAACGTTCGAGCGTACGCACGATGCCGGCAAACACCTCCAGAGCGTGCGTGTGGTAGTGGCAGTTGTTCGCTTCCGTGATGTCAACCGGTTGGCCGGAACGCATGTCGAACCCGTAGTGGGCCCAGTAGAACGACAACGGGTTGCCGTCCGGGTGGTCGGCCGATGGCTTCACCCGCAAGCGGTTGCGCTTGCGCATGAACTGGGCCAGGTTCGGGGGACGGGTCGGGGCTATGCCCTTGTGGCCTTCGGAGAATGCGAGTTGGTACAACCCGGCGATGGATCGACGCCGAACGCGGTCGAGGACCTGGTTTGGTTCACCGAACTCCGGTGGAATCAATTCGGCGACCGCATGAAGGTTGACGTACAGGTTCACCATGTCCCGTACGGCGTGCAGATGTTGATTGAGCACGGTGTGAATGCCGGCCTCCTCAATCCCGCGGCCACGCGAGTGGTACCACGAAGCAAGCTGGAAGCGAGCCCGCTTTTGCCCCGCGTAGAACTGACCCGAGCAGACTCCTCCCGTTCGGGGACCGACCGTCATGTCCAGCGATCGCGCTGCGGACAGCGAGTACCCGAGCGTGATCGTTGCGTGCTTGGTGTCGCCAGCGGTGGCATAACCACGGGCAATCGAGGCCAGCAATGAGGCGTACTCGGCCTGTTCCATCGCCTGGGTGATGCCAAACCGGTTTTCCCAGACGAGAGCGCCGTTCCGATCGACAGCGTCGGAAACGACGAAGTCGATCTGGCCAAAGAGTCGGTCCTTGTAGTTCGCGGGGTGCTCCGCGTACGCGTTCCGTAGCGCTTTCAGATACTCGACCAGAAAATGTATGAGCAACAGGCCGCTGGTGTCGTCGGGGTCAACCCATCGGTAGACGCCATCGACTTCTACCCGGCGGCCATCGCCCCGCGTCGCAACGTAGGAGGTGCGTTCCAACCATCCGGTGTCGTTTGGTGTTGTGTTCGCGGAGATGTAGTCGTCGAGCGCAGCGGCGGCAGACACAGTGGATATCCCCTCATCAACAAGATTTGCGTCGAATGCGGGGCCCCGACCGAACGTAGTGCTCGCCCGGTTGAATCACCAGCGGCCTGATGTGGCTGTCGCGATGTGGTCTACGAGTGCTACCAGGTGGCGTCGGGGTCGAAGTCGAGCACTTCGAGCATGCGGGCCATGAGCGCACCGAAGCCGGGGTCGCGTTGCGTTCGACCGGCTGTCGCCGGCGTGGTCCAGGGCTCCGGGACGGCCCGATCGAAGCGGGTCTCGATTGCGGTGGCGACCTCGGGGCCGACCGATGCGAGCGGAGCCGAGGCTGCGCCGATGGTCACCGCCCCGCGTTCCCCGCTGGGCGCGTCGAGCAGGGACGGTAGGTGTGGACCCACCGAGTCGAGCGCGGTGAGGAGCCGGCTTCGCGAGTCCGTTGACCGCAGCAGCGGGTCGAGGAGCGCGTCGGCGTGGCGGCGGTGAAAGGACTCCTCGCGCCGGGCCCGGGCGGCCACGTCGGCGAGCGGTTGGTGGGCGGAATCGACCACCAGCTGCCATCGCAGCTCCTCGACGGTGTCGTAGAGCCAGTGGCGCACGAGTGCCTCGGCCCAGTCGGTGGTCACGTATTCCGCAAGTGTGCTGGACCGGTAGTGGGCGGCGGGCCGCCGGTACGCGAGTCCGTCGATGGCTTCATCGGTGGCTTCGGTGCCGTCGAGTTCGAGGACGAGTTCATACAGTTGCACCGCATGGCCCAGCTCATCCTGTCCGATGCTGGAGAACGCGAGGTCTTCTTCGAGAAATGGAGCGACCCCGATCCACTCCGTGTGCTGTTGTCCCATCAGGTGTTCGTCGTCGGCGAAGGCGAGCAGGTACTCGACCATGCCGATGGGGGCTGTGGTCTCGGTCATGGTGCCGGTTCGTCGGGGCCGGCGGCTTCACGCTGGATTTTGCGCCGCGCCGCGACGGCAGCACCGTCGTGGTGCCGGTGCGGCTTGTCGGCGTTGGGTCCGACGAACTCGGCATCGCCCTCGACGATGTGGCGGCGGTCGACCACCCAGAGGCGCGCCCCTTCGGCCCGCCGGGCGTAGGCCTCCCGGGCGAGCACGAGAGCGAGTTCGTCGTCGGCCGCGTCGATCGCGCCGGCGTGGCGATAGCCGTCTTTGCCCTCGGGCTTGAGAAACACCTCGTAGACGGCCATCTAGGAGCGGAGCACCTCGATGGTCTCGTCGCACCGGTGGCAGCGGGCGACCGACCGGCAGCGGCTGGGGCCGAACAGCGACTTGTCCTCGGTGGGCCAGCCGCACCGGGGACAGGGCGGGATCTCGCCGCCGACCTGGACCGCGACGGTGAAGTCGTTGGCCAGAGCGCTGCGGGCTCGCTCGCTTACCCGGTCGGTGGTCCAGACGGGCGCCCGTAGCCAACCAACCGTCAGCTCCTGGACTCCGGCGACGGCTTCGACCGCCGAGCGAACGTCGGCTCGGATCACGTCGAGGGCGGGGCACCCGGCGAAGGTTGGGATGAGGCCTATCTCGACGGTTCCGGCGTCGTCGTCGATTTCGCACCGTTCGAGGAGGCCGAGGTCGACGATGGAGATCCCGGGGTATTCGGGGTCGTCGACCGTGCTGATGGCGTGCAGCACGGTGATCATCAACTCGCTCGGCTTGGCGCTCATGCCGGGGCCGCGAGGGCGTCGCGAACCCAGGCGGTGCGCTTCCAATTGTCCGACGCCTCGGCGATCCGCCGCGCCGAATCGGGCCCGCCCTGGGCGAGTGTGGCCTTCAGTGGCTCCCAGTCGATCGGGCCGACGTCCCACCGACCCGTGTCGTCGTCGAACGAAAGGTCGGGCGCGGGAACGGTGAACGAGTAGCTGTGCAGCAGGGGCACGAACTTCTGGACCCAGCGGTCGCGCAACACCTCGTTGCGTTCGGACTTGATGTGCCAGCGCAACAGCTTGTCGTCCGGTTTGGAGTCGGGGCCGAACAGCTGCAGGGCCGGCCAGAACCAGCGGTCGAGGGCATCCTGAAAGAGCGCTCGCTGCTTGGCGGTTCCCTGGGCGATGCGCATCATGCGATCTTCGCCGAGCCGCATGTGGAAGCCCTCCTCGGCGATGATGCGTTTGAGAATGCGTCGATACGGCCCGTAGGAGCAGTTCTTGAAGACCGCCTGCTGGCTGGCGAGAGCCGCGGCGTCGACCAGGAAGGCGATGGCGACCTGATCTCCCCAGGTCTTGGCCTGGTAGTGGAACACGTTGTGGAACCGGCTCTGCCCGGCGAAGAGATCTTCGAGCATCCGGGTGCGGGTCTTGATGCCCATGTCGGCGGCGACCATGTAGAGCAGGTGACCGTGGCCGATCTCGTCCTGGGTCTTGGCCAGCACGCTCATCTTGTGGCGCAGACCCGGCGTCTTCGGTATCCAGTCCCGCTCGGTGAGGCCACCCATCAGTTCGCTGTTGGCGTGCATCTCGATGAAGGCGAACACGGCCTTGCGGTACTCGTCGGGCATGGCGTCGTCGACCTCGACGATGCCGCCGGCGTCGAGAAAGGCCTCGAACGAGTCCATGGTGTCCCAGCTTCGACTCATGTCCCCTCCCGTTCCTCCTCTTCCCGTGCCTCTTGCTTCAGTCGAGCTTTATCGCCTCGCCGCTCACGGGCTCTGTCAATCGTAGGCGCATCGGAGTTCGGCGGATGGGTCCGATCGCGGATGCCGTATCAGCTTGTCGGCGCAAGGCGATTGTGGGCGATGGTGTCGGCGTACCAGAGGGCGCTCTTCTTGGGCGTACGGCGTTGGGTGGCGTAATCGACCTCCACGATGCCGAACCGGGGCCCGTAGCCGTGGGCCCACTCGAAATTGTCGAACAGCGACCACACCAGATAGCCCTCGACCGGGCAGTCGTCGGCGATGGCATCGTGCACCTGGAGCAGGTGGTCGCGGATGTAGGCGAGCCGATCGTCGTCGGCGATCCGACCGTCGTCGGTGCGCGCCGCATCGGGCATGGGGGCGCCGTTTTCGGTGATTAGATACGACCGGAACGGGTACCGGTCGCGCAGGGTGCGCAGCAGCGCCCCGAGGCTCGGGGGGTGCACCTCCCACCCCATGGTGTTGCATGGGGCGCCGTCGGGTACCCGGGCGCCGTCGGCGGCCGAGATGATCTGGCGGGTGTAGTAGTTGACGCCCAGTAGGTCGATGGGCGCGCTGATCAGGGCCAGGTCGCCGTCGTGCACCTCGGCGCGATCCCAGCCGTAGTGGTCGGCGGTCGTATCCGGGTAGCCAAACCCGGCGAGCGGGTCGGCGTACCAGCGGTTCTCGAGGTCGTCGACCCGGCCGGCGGCGGCCGTGTCCTCGTCGGAGTCGGTGGCCGGTTGCACGGGCGTGAAGTTGAGCACGATCGCCAACCGGGCGTCCGGGGCCAGCCGGCGGATCCGCGCACCGGCGAGACCGTGCGCCAGCAGCAGGTGGTGCGACGCGGTGAATCCTTCCGCCATCGAGGTGTGGCCGGGAGCGTGTTCGCCGGTGACATACCCGTGGTTGGCCGAAACGAACGGTTCGTTGAGGGTGGTCCACGTGGACACCCGGTCGCCCAGGCGGTCGAGCACCGCGGCGGCATAGTCGGCGAAGGCGTGGGCCGTGTCGCGGTTGAGCCAGCCGCCGCCATCGCTCAACGCCTGGGGCAGGTCCCAGTGGTAGAGGGTGGGGTACGGCGTGATCCCCGCGGCGAGCAGTCGGTCGACCAGCCGGTCATAAAAGTCGAGTCCGGCTTCGTTTGTCGGCCCGCGGCCATCGGGCTTCACCCTGGTCCAGGCGACCGAGAATCGATAAGCCGCCAGTCGCAGTTGCCGCATCAGTGAGACGTCCTCGGTGTAACGGACGTAGTGATCGCACGCATCGTCACCGTTCGAGCCGTCGGCGATGCGGCCCGGTTCTCGACAAAAGGTGTCCCAGATGCTGGCCGACTTGCCGTCGGCGTGCGGTGATCCCTCGATCTGAAACGACGAGGTGGCCGCGCCCCAGATGAAGTCATCGGGGAAGGCCGGCGAGGATGAGGAGCTCGGGACGGCGGGCTCGGGGCGAGTCGACATCCCGGCAGTGTAAACGCTTACATTTCTGCCGTCGCCTAGCGTGGGGCGATGGCTCCCGGCGATGTGTCCACGATCGATGCTCCGTTGTCGGGTGTGGTGTTCGCGATCGACGTCACGGTGGGCGACACGCTGCCCGCCGGTACCCAGTTGCTGCTGCTCGAGTCGATGAAGATGCACCATCCGGTCGTTGCGACCGAGTCCGTTCGGGTGGTCGCCATCGCCGTCGCGGTGGGCGATTCGGTACAGGTCGGCGACGAGTTGCTCCGGGTCGAGCCGGCCACGGCCGCGGAACCATCGGCGAGCGGTGCCGAAGATGCCGGCGCGGTCGACGGCCGGGCGGACCTGGCCGACCTCGAGGCTCGGCTGGCGATGACCGCCGACGAAGCCCGCGCCGCGGCGGTCTCCCGCCGGCACGAGCGGGGCCAGCGCACGGCGCGCGAGAACCTGGCCGATCTGGTCGATCCGGACTCCTTCATCGAGTACGGTCGATTGGCGGTAGCGGCCCAGCACACCCGACGCGACGCTGACGATCTTCAGGTCAACACCGCCGCCGACGGCGTGATCGTCGGGGTCGCCACGGTAAACGGCGACCGGTTCCCGACCGATCGCAGCCGCACCGCAGTCCTCGCCTACGACTACACCGTCCTGGCCGGAACGCAGGGATTCTTCGGCCACGACAAGACCGACCGACTGCTCGAACTCGCCCAGGATCAGCGCCTCCCGGTGATCTTCTACGCCGAGGGCGGCGGAGGGCGGCCCGGCGATGTCGACGTCTCCACCATCACGCCCACCGGGCTCGACGTGCCGACCTTCGCGACCTGGGCGGCCATGAGCGGCCTCGTCCCCCGCATAGGCATTGCCTCCGGGTTCTGCTTTGCCGGCAACGCCGCCATCTTCGGATGCGCGGACATTACCATCGCCACCCGCGATTCGTGGGTGGGCATGGGTGGCCCGGCGATGATCGAAGGCGGTGGTTTGGGTGAGTTCCGGCCCACCGAGATCGGCCCCAGCGCCGTACAGGTCGCCAATGGGGTCATCGATCTTCTCGCCGACGACGAAGCGCACGCGACCGACCTGGCCCGCCAGGCGTTGGCGTACTTTCAGGGCGTCACCACCGAGTGGGCGGCCCCCGACCCGCAGCTGCTGCGCGACGTTGTCCCCGAGGATCGACAGCGGGTGTATGCGGTCCGCGACGCGATCGCCGGGGTGTTCGACACGGCGTCGGTGCTCGAACTGCGGGCGGGTTATGGCGCCGGCATGGTGACGGCCTTCGCCCGCCTCGAGGGCCGGCCGGTGGGCGTCGTGGCCAACGACCCGTCGCACCTCGGCGGGGCCATCGATGCCGTCGCCGCGGAGAAGGCCGCTCGTTTCCTTCAGCTCTGTGATGCGTTCGATCTGCCGGTCATTTCGCTGTTCGACACGCCCGGCTTCATGGTCGGCCCCGACAGCGAGGAGCAGGCCGCCGTGCGCCGGGTGTCGAGCCTGTTCGTCGTCGGGGCGACACTGAGCGTGCCGCTGCTGGCGGTTTGTCTGCGCAAGGGCTACGGCCTCGGCGCCCAGGCCATGTGCGGTGGGAGCTTCCGGCGCCCCGTGTTCACGATCGCCTGGCCGACGGGCGAGTTCGGCGGCATGGGTCTCGAAGGGGCGGTGCGCCTCGGCTTCCGCAAGGAGCTGGATGCGGCCTCCACCCCGGAGGAGCGGGCCGAACTCGAGGCCCGGCTCATCGCCGCCGCCTACGAGCGGGGCCGAGCCACGCGAATCGCCCAGGCGCTGGAGATCGACGCGGTGATCGACCCGGCCGACACCCGCCAGTGGTTGGTGCGGGGCCTGGCGGCGACCCCGGCTGCTCCGCCCCGGTCCGAACGCAAGCGAATGGTCGACACGTGGTAGCCCTGCCCGAGACCATGCGCGCCGTGCTGCTCACCGGCTTTGGCGGGCCCGAGATGCTCGAACTGCGCGACGACGTGGCGACGCCCACTCCGGCGGTCGACGAAGTCGTGGTGCGTGTGGGTGCCTGTGGCGTGAACAACACCGACATCAACACCCGGGTGGGCTGGTACAGCAGAAGCGTTACCGGCGGCACCGATGGTGGTGGTGCCGGTGATGTCGACGATGGTCGCTGGGGTGGTGGCGAGGCCGCCTTCCCCCGAATTCAGGGCGCGGATCCAAGCGGAGTGGTCGCGGCGGTCGGTGCTGCGGCCGACCCCTCACTGTTGGGTCGACGGGTGCTGGTGGATCCATGGGTCCGTGATGCCGATCGCCCCGACGACCGCCATCTCGCCCGGTATCTGGGGAGCGAGCTCGACGGCGGGTTCGCCGAGTACTGCGCGGTGCCGGCTCGCAACGTCTTTCCTCACGAGTCGACGTTGACCGACGTGGAGCTCGCGAGCTTCCCCTGTTCCTGGTCGACGGCGGAGCACATGTTGCAGCGGGTCGGTCTCGAGGAGCGGCAACGGATCCTGGTGACGGGTGCCTCGGGCGGAGTCGGTTCCGCGCTGGTGAGCCTCGCCAAGCGGCGCGGGGCGAACGTGGTGGGGGTGGCCAGTGAGGCGAAGGCCGACGCCGTTCGACGAATCGGAGCCGACGCGGTGGTCGACCGGAGCGGCGCGGACCTGCACCAAAGGGCCATCGAGGCCAATAGTGGATACTTCGACGTCGTGGCCGACGTCGTAGGCGGCGAGGCGACCCCCGGATGGTTCGACGCGCTGCGTCGCGGAGGTCGCTACGTGACGTCGGGGGCGATCGCCGGCCCGATCGTCGAACTCGATCTGCGAACGCTGTACCTCAACGACCTCGAGTTCTTCGGTGCCACCGTGTACGAGCCCGGGGTTTTTGCCGACCTCGTGGGCTACATCTCGCGCGGCGAGGTGGAGCCGGTCGTCGGTGACGAGTTTCCGCTGGAGCAGATCGCCGAAGCCCAGTCGGCGTTCGGGCGCAAGGACCACGTCGGTGCCATCGTGTTGACCGTCGCCGACCTCCACGCCTGATCCTCGGGACTTGACACCGCCGGCCGCCGGGTGGGTCGGCGGCGGGCCAGGCCGCCGTTGGCTCCCCGGATGCGCGAGCAGGTCGGAGTACACTGGAACGGTGGATGACATCGACGTAGGCGGCACTCCCGGCGGGTTGGGCACGTTCCTCGCCGGGTTGGCGCTGAGCGCGGTGGCCGCCTGGTTCTTCGTCGATTCGGTACGGGTGGTCTCTCGCGGTGGCGGCTGGTTCTCCGGTTGGGCCGGAGGTGGGGGAGCAGGGGTCATCTTTTTGCCGTTGTTGGTCGGCGTGATCGGGTTGTTCTACAACTCCCGCAAGATCTGGCCGTGGATCCTGTGCGGCATCGGCATCGTCATTCTCTTCATCGAAATCCTCAGTGGCTTGAACTTCTTCATCAACCTGAAGCTGTCGCACCTGTTGATCATGCTGGTGAGCTTCGCGGCCGGCATCGGCATGATTCTGCGGTCGGTCAAGGCAATGGAGAATCGCGACCGGCGTCCTCCGTGGCAGGACGCCATCGACGACCTCGGCGGCGACGGCGCGTCTCGCAGCCGATAGCCGTTCTCCAACCTGGCAGCGCGACCCGAGGTTTGGGCCGCTGGCTCCACATCGCCTGGAAGCCGGCAAGAGCAGGCCATGGTCACGCTGGTGCCAGGCACCTGGTCACGCTGGTGCCAGGCACCAGGCTGACCACGGAAGCCAACATCCGACTATTGGATACCGGGTTGCCTTGACCATCTTGACGGCGTGGCGGTAGAGTCAAGGTAGTCAAGAGATCCGGGAGGATTCGCTATGGGACGAACCGAATGGGTTGGTTCGGCGACCGCGGCGTTCGAAGACGCTCTCGCCGACCTCATCGGCGAGGACCGCCCGCAACTGGACCCGGCCGAAGCCGGACGGCGAGCCGCGCTCGACGCGGTCGCCGGAGCGATGTGGACCGAACAGGCCGGCCCCTTCTATGACACCGAGGCGGTGATGGACCTGTTGGGCGGTGTGAGCAAACAAGCGGTGAACGATCGAGTGCGCCGCCACCGGCTGCTGGCGTTGCGGACGGGGTCGGGTCGACTCGTGTACCCGACGATGCAGTTTCATCGCCGGGCTGTCGTGCCCGGGGTCGGCGAACTGCTCGACCTGCTGCTGCCCGACGATACCGAGGCCTGGATGGTTGCCTCGTGGCTCTCGACACCCGATCCCGATCTCGATGGCCAGACGCCGATCGCCGTACTGCGGTCGGGTTCGACCGAGCCCGTACTCCGGGCGGCACGACAACTCGCATCGACCTTCCGGGGTTGAGGTGAGCGATCTGGCCGAGCCGCCGGCGATGGACGCGCTGGGGTCGTTCCCGGTGCGAACCCTCAAGGCGGACACGCGCCTGTTTCGTGTTCATCACGCCGGTCTGGGACCGTGCTGGTTCAGTGGGTTCCCCGCCGGTCACGAGTCGGCGGGGCGCTTCGACCTGCTCAGCCCCCGGGGCACGTCGTACTGGGCGTTGCAGCCGGAAGCGGCGTTCCTCGAGACCGTTGCTCGGCGCCCGGCGGCCGTGGTGCCACTGGAGCTGCTCGACCGGTTCCGATTGTCGTCGGTGCGGCTGCCGAAGCCGCTCGTCGCCGCCAACGCACCGGTAAAGCGGGCGCGAGGGTTCGGCCTCACCGCCGAACTGCACACCACGACCGACGTCGGGCTCACCCGCCGGTGGGCCACCGCCCTGGACGCGGCGGGCCACTCGGGACTGGTCTCGTTTCCTCGCCATGACGTGACGGCGAAGCTTCGGTCGGTGAGCCTCTTTGGACGCGGGGGCGAACATGTGCCACCCGGTTGGGGGAGACGGTTGTCGACCGAGCCGATCCCGGCCGCGGTGACCGATGCGATGGCCTCGTGGGGCATCCGCTGTCTCCCGATTCCCTTCGACGTCGAGACGACCTCGGCCCCGCGCCGCCGCTAGGACGTCGCCTCGGCCACACCGGCGCTGACCTCAGGTGATCAGGCCACGGGAGCGCAGATCGGCGATCGCCTCGCCGTCGTAGCCGAACTCGGCCAGGAGCTCATCGTTGTGCTCGCCGACCGTCGCCAACTGTTGCACCAACTCCGCCGGCGTGGCGCTGAAGTCCACCGCAGGCCCGGCCTGGGTCAGACCACCGATCTCGGGGTGATCCCAACGCACCAACTTGGCGTTGTGCACGACCTGGGGGTCGGCGGCTACCTGTTCGCGTTCGAGCACCGGTCCGCAGGGCACGCTGTTCGCCGCCATCTTCTCGACCGCTTCGGCCGTCGACATCGCTCCGAGCGCGTCCTCGAGCACCTGGGCCATAGCGATCGCGTGTTCAACGTCGGTGCGCAGCGCAGCGACCGTGTTCGATCGATCGTCCGCGAGCAGGTCGTCTCGGCCCAACGCCTTCCAGGCCCCCGTGAGGTGCACGTCGTTGCCGATGAAGTACACCACCTGACCATCGGTGGTGTTGATGAGCTTGTACAGGTCGGGGGCCCGTCGCCCGGTGGCCGCGGGGTCGGCGTGGGTGAGGTCGGACATGCCGTCGGGCCAGAAGAAGGCGAGGGTTGCGTCGAGCATGGCGATCTTGAGGTGTTGGCCGCCCGCGCCCCGCTCCCGCGCGAACAGGGCCGCGGTGATCGCCTGGGCGGCGGTGTAGGCGGTGGACTTGTCGGCGACCAGGGTGCGGATCAGGTCGGGGAACGGCAGGTCGATGCTCCGTTGGCCGGCCACCATCCCGGTGAGCGCCTGGATGACCGGATCGAGGGCCGGTCGTTCGGCGTACGGTCCGCTGTCGCCGAAGCCACTGATCGAGCAGTAGATCGCGTCGGGGTTCACGGCCCGCACCGCGTCGTAACCGATGCCGAGCCGTTCGGCGACCCCGGGCCGGAAGTTCTCGAACACGACATCGCAGGATTCCGCCATCCGCAACAGGATGGCGGCGCTGCCCTCCATCGTGAGATCGATCCCGAGGCAGCGTTTGCCGCGATTGTTGTTGGCGTACAGGCCGTACCGGTGCGTCGGGTTGGTGAGGCGAACCATGTCGCCGCGGGGCGGTTCGACCTTGATCACATCGGCGCCCTGCTCGGCGAGCAGCTGCGACGCGAGCGGCCCGGCGACGACCTGGGTCACGTCGAGTATCCGCACGCCACTCATCGGTCCCGGCATTCTCGATCTCCCCCTGGTCGCCTGGCGCGACCGTAACAGCTCCGCCGATCGGCAACGCCGCTTCAGCCGCGGTGCGGCAGGTCGTACTCGGCCATGAAATAGGGATGGTGGGGGTCGAACTCGGTGAGGGGGACCGGGTTGTCGACCCGGCCGATGGGGCGCCGTTCCGCGCCTTCGATACCGAGCCGTTCGTCGCCGAGGGCGCTTCGACCTTCGTCGATTATCGCGATGAGACGGGCGACCACATCGGGTTCGGCGGTGCTCACATCGGTCGACTCGCCAATGTCGGCATCGAGGTCGTACAGCTCCAGAACATCGGCGCCATCCTTCACCACGTGCAACTTCCATCGGCCGACCCGCACCGCCTCGATGTTGGCATTGCGAATGAAGAAGAAGCTGCGGTCCTGATCGAAGTCGGCATCGCCGAGACCGAGGAGCGGGGCGAGGTCGAGCCCGTCGGTGATGCGATCGCCCGGAGGCTCGGCCCCTGCCATCGACGCAAGGGTCGGATACAGGTCGATGCCGGCGCTCACGTCGTGGCATTCGCGGCCGCCCGCGATCACCCCGGGCCACCGCACGATGCACGGCACCCGCTGGCCCCCCTCCCAGGTGTTGCCCTTGGAGCCGCGCAGCGGCGCGTTGCTCCCCGAACCGCCCGATTCGACGGCCAACGCTCCGTTGTCGCTGGTGAAGATGACCACCGTGTTGTCGTCGATACCGAGCATCTGTAGTTCGGCGAGCAACACGCCGGTGACCCAGTCGATGCACTCGACCGCGGCGCCGTAGTCCCCGTTCTGCGATGCCGCCTTGAACCGCTCCTGCACGTAGATCGGCAGGTGAACGTACATGTGGGCGAAGTAGAGGAAGAACGGGCGGTCGTGATTGGCCCGGACGAAGCGCACGGCCTGTTCGAGGTAGCGGCCCGTCAGCGCCGCCTGGTCGGGTTGGGCTTCGAGGACCTCGGTATCGACAAGGAGGGGGAGCGGTGGCCGAATCCACGGTTCCTCGCAACCCATCTTGCGCAGCAGCGGTTCGATCTGATCCGGTTTCAGACCGTGCACCGTCTCGGCCTCGACCTGGCGACCCATGTCGTTGCTGTAGGGCAGCCCGTAGTACTCGTCGAAGCCATGGGCGGTGGGCAAGAACTCGGGCTGATCGCCGCAATGCCATTTACCGACGAGCTTGGTGGCGTACCCGGCGTCGGAGAGCAACCGGGCGATCGTGATCTCCGAGGGGTTCAGCCCGACGCTCCATCCGGGAAAGAGCACGCCGCCGAGGTTTCCGGCGGCTTTGCCGCCGAACCCAACCCGGGTCGGGTACGAGCCGGTGAGCATGGCGGCTCGCGACGGGGAGCAGACCGGCGACGATGCGTAGAAGTTGGTGAAGCGCACGCCCTCGGTAGCCATGCGGTCGATGACCGGGGTGCGGTTGAGGGTCGAGCCGTAACAGCCCAGGTCGCCGTAGCCGAGGTCGTCGCAGTTGATGAGGATCACGTTTGGGGCCACACGAATTGCTAGCGACCGACCCCCACCAGGGTCAAAGACGACGAGCAGGCGTTGGTACACTGCCGCCCATGGACGCACAGGACCACGACCACGATGAGCACGACCATGCTCCCGATGCGCACGACCATGATGGCCACGACCACGTTGGCCACGACCACGATGGCCACGACCACGATGCCCCCACCGTCGAGGAGCCCTCGGGGTACCCGTTGCGCGGCGCGCTGGTCGGGCTGATCTTTGCCCTGATCCTGCTCGGCGGCATCGGCGCGGCGGCGGCCGCGTCGATCGAGACCGACAGCGACCGCCAGGAGCATTCCGACGAGGGCGACGATCATGGGGACGAGAAGGGCCAGGACGACGACGATGGTGAGCACAGCGACGGCTGACGGCGCTTCGCTGATCGCTACAGGTACATCCCGGTGGGCGCGTCGTCGGCCTCCGACGCGGCGTCGCCGCTGAGGATGCGAGCGAGGGTGAGCTCGCCACCCGTTGGCAACCCATCGCCGAACACCGACTGCGCTTCGGCGCGCTGAAACGCCCGAAACTCGATGTCGGCCAGACACCGACCCGGTCGCGTGAGCGCTGGGTGCAGGTGTCGCACCGGCTCGTTGGTGGTGATCAGCACCTGAACGCGCACCCCCTGGCCCAGGATGCCGTCGCCGAGGTTCAACAGCCGCGACATCGCCTGGCCCACGTGGGCTTTGGCGTCGGCGCGCAGCAGCTCGTCGGCGTCTTCGACCACCAGCAGTCGCCACTGCGACGGGTACTCCTCGTCGTCGTTCATAAGCACCTGCATCAGCGTCGAAGACTTGGCAAACACGAGGTCGGGGTCGAGCACGACCTGCACGCGGCGATCGGGAGCCCACGCCCGCGCGAGCGCGCGAATGGCGGTGGTCTTGCCGGTGCCGGGCGGACCGTGCCACAAGATGATGCGGCCATCGTCGAGTGACGCCGGCCGGTCGATGAGGGTTTGCACCTTGTCCGCTACCTCGCCGGGGTAGTGGTGAGAAATGTCGGCCCACGCCGGCGACTCGATTCGGCGGGTCGAGGTGTAGGCGCCGTTGGACACCTGCCAGAAGTCGACGGGAACCCGCGACTCATCCGTCGAGGGGGCCGAGCCGCGCGACCGGATGTCGACAATGGCCTTGTCGACCATGGTCGGGTCGGTGCCCCGTACGTGGATATCGACCGAGTCATCCCACGCCTGGAACAAGGTGGCGCAGCCGAACGACTCGGTGAGGATCATGCGGTGCGCCGGCTCGTCGAACCGGTAGCGCACGGGGGTGGGGCCGATGAGGTGCTCGAGATCGACGACCTCGGTCATCCGAATGTGGCGCACGAAGGGCTCGTCTCCGGCGAGGAAGGGCGCGACGAACTGCGCCCAGAGGGCGGTGCTGATCTGCGGTTGAACCACGAGTTCGGGGGTGGATTGCGTGCCCATAGAGCTGACCATGGTGCCCGGTGGGCAGGTGCGCGTCGACCGAATATCGGCTACGAGGCCGATCGGGAAAGCCGCTCGCTACAGCTGGATGAAGAGGTCGCGCGAACGCATGCCGATCCACGGCTTTGGTCCCCAGCCGAACAGCTTGCCGGCCAGGAGCGGTTTCACCGGATTCAGGCGCCCGAGCGACACCATGAGCAGGGCCACCGGGTCGGCGTGATTGTGAAAATCGGCGCCGGTGGGATTTTCCCGTACGACCGCGGCTCCGTCGCCTTGAATGTGTACGGCCCAGTCATCGCCGCCGCGCAGCTGGATGTGCACCGTTCCCTGGCACCGTCGGGCTACGGCGGGATCGACGAAGTGGGTGCTCATCGGGAACAGGCCATGCAGGCACGCGATCGCCTGGGCCCGGGAGATCGGGACGGACTCGCCCGTCAGGGTGGACAGGTCGTGATGGTGAACCAGAACCTCGCTGAGTGCGATGCCGCCGACGCCGATCACCGAGTGGTCGTGTTCGTAGAACTTGACGGTCCGGTCGCCATCGGGACCGAGGGTTTCGAGCAGTGCAGCCATGTCGGCTTCGAGCAGGTCGGCGAGCTCGACCAGGTCGGTAGTGCCGACCAATCGGGCTCGCTCATCGCTGAAGGCGTTGACCGCGTCGGTCGCGAGCTGGGGGAATGCGAGCCGCTGGGTCTGGGCTTCGATGTGTATCCGGGGAATCGAGACCACGTGCGCTCCGAGGCGACCGAGGCTCCAGTCGAGATCGGGGACCGGGTCGGTTGGTTTCGCGCCGGCGGCGTCGCATCGCCGCAGCGATTCGGCGAACCGACCGCCGGCGGCGATGAGTTCGGCCTGTAGCCACGCCCAATCATTCGGGTCTTCAACCGCTGTCATTGCCCTGCCTCCCGCGTCGTCTGCAGTCTCGCACCGGTATGCCCTGAATCTTACACCGGGCAACGAATACCCTTTCTGGCCCCGGCGCCTTGGTTCTGGACGGCGGCGGGCGCTAGGGCGTGCGGTCGATGGCGGGCGGGATCGGGTTGGTGCCGCCACCCCAGGTGTCGGCCTCGCCGGGGCGGTCGCCGCCCGGAATGCGGAGTTCGGCCAGGGAGTCGAGGGTCAGGTGGTCGGCGATCATGTTGTGGAACCGGTGCAGCGGTTCTTCGAACCGAGGTGACAGCGGGCCGGGGGGCAGCGCTCCGCCCGCGAGGCCGCGCTGGCCCCGTTCCACGATGCCGACGTCCTCGGCGTTGACGTCGATCCAGAAGCTGCGGGTGGTTTCGGTGGCGGCGGCCACCTCGCCCGAGGACCCGGGCACCAGCAGCGTCCACGTCTCGGTGGTGCGGCCGGCCGAGCGGGGCTCCAGCCGCATGAGCCAGATGTGGTTGGGGAGTACCGACAACAACACGTTGGGAAACAGGGCGATGAAGCGACCCGACACGAGGTCGGATTCGTCGAGGCCGGCAGCGGGCGGAAGGGCGAGCCAATCGTCGCGGTCGTCGCCCGACACCGGGGTGGTGGTCTGACCGCAGTACATGCCCGGACCCTGGTAGCGGAAATGGTCCTCGACTCGCGAGACCTTGGCAAGCTCGGGATGCACCCAGGTGAGGTGGTAGTACTCCTGAAAGTTCTCGCTGATGAGCTTCCAGTTGGCGCTGATGTCGATCTGCTGCTCGTCGCTTTTGACCCACGAGTCGAGTTGGTAACCGGCCATGCGTTCGGGCAGGTCGCCCAGCCAATCGTGCAGCGGTGGGGTCTCGGGATCCAGGCAGGCGAACAGGAGCGGTCCCCACGTTTCGACCCGAACGGCGAACAGCGGGTAGTCGGCGCGGTCGAAACCCGGACGCGGCACCTCGTCGAAGAACGGCGTCGCGATCAACTGGCCGTCGAGGGCGTACCCCCAGCGGTGATAGGGGCAGCGGATCGTCGTAGCGACCGCGCAATCGCTCTCGACGAGCTCGGTGCCGCGGTGGCGACATGAATTCAGAAAGCCGCGCAACGTGCCGTCGTTATCGCGGGTGATAATCACCGATCGCGAGCCGACGGAGCGGACCAGGAGCTGCCCCGGTTCGGCCGCGTCGGCGGCGAGGCCGACGCACACCCAGGCCCGGCCGAACAACCGCTGCTGCTCCAGGGCGAAGAAGGCATCGCTGGCGTACGCGTCGGGGTGCAAGCCCGTGCACTCGCTCACCGGGAGGCGGGTACCGCGCCATGCGGCCGCATCGGTCCAATCGATCGGGGTGTCGGCTAACGGCAAGAACAACTCCTCACGGGTCAGCGAAAACCGTCCCAGCGCGTCGAGACGGTGTCAACGGGTTCCCGTCAGTCGGGAAGGTCTCACGGGGCGAAGACTTCGGTGGCCAGGTTCCAGCCCCGCTGGGCGAGCGGGAGTTCGTCATCGGTGCGGCGCAGCAGCAGCAGGCGGGCGGTCGCGGCCCGGTCCCTCAGCCGGACGTAGCTGAGCCCCGGGGCCTGGAACGAGCAGACGGTGGCCGGAACGATGGCCACACCCTGTCCGGCGGCCACCAGACCGAGTACCGAGGTGTACTCCGACGCCTCGATCTCGGGGTCGTAGGCGAAGCCGGCACCGGTGAGCAGGGCGGCGAGTTCGGCGTGGAAGGTGGGGGAGAGGGCGCGATCGAATCCGATCAGCGATTCGCCCGCGAGTTGGGTGAGCTGCGTGCTCTTGCGCGCCGCCAGGCGGTGGTCGCTCGGCGCCGCGACCACCAACGGCTCGGTGGTGAGTACCCGAGCCTTGATCGCCTTACCGTCGCCGGCGGTGCGGCCGATGCCGAGGTCGAGTTCGCCGGCTCGCAACGCCTGAGCCTGAAGGTCCGAAGAGTTGGTCGACAACTCGAACTGCACGTGCGGCCACCGTTGGCGGTACTCGCGCACGAATCGGGGCATGACCTCGAACGCGGCGGAGTCGACGAACCCAAGGCGGAGGGTGCCGCTCTCGCCGGAGCGAAACTGCTCCATCACCCGGTCGACCGATTCGGCGTTGGCCAGCAACCGCTCGGCCTGGGACAACAGCACCTCGCCCGCTCGGGTGAGTTCGACGCGTCGGGTCGAGCGGTCGAACAGGGCGAGGCCGAGATCGTCCTCGAGCAACCGAATCTGCTGGCTCAGCGGCGGTTGCGCCATGTGCAGGTCCCGGGCGGCCCGCCCGAAGTGAAGCTGCCGGGCGACGGCGACGAAGTACTCGAGTCGACGCAGGTTCATCGCCAGATGGTACTGATATCGAACCGATATGAATAACTCGCCTATTGATACTTCTCGCGCCAGGGGGGTTTTCGTATGGTTTCGGGGATGGCTACGTTTCGTGCCGCTCTGTCGTCCGCTTCCCTCGGTTCGGTTCGCTCCTCGCTCGGGGCCCGTGTCGGGTCGGGTGGGGCCGACAAGCCGCCTCGCTACAGCGCGGCCGGACTGTTCATCAAGGGGGCCAGGCGCGAGGAATGGCCCCGGGTGTGGCGCGAAGTCGACCTCGCCCGGTCCTACGACGCCATCATCATTGGCGGGGGCGTGCACGGCCTGGCCACCGCGTACTACCTGGCCACCAATCACGGCATCACCAACGTCGCGGTGCTCGACAAGGCCTACCTCGGTAGTGGCGGATCCGGGCGCAACACCGCGATCGTGCGGTCGAACTACCTGACCCCTGAAGGGGTGGCGTTCTACGACCGTTCGCTCACGCTCTACAACTCGATGTCGACCGACCTGAACCTCAACGTGATGTTCAGCGAGCGGGGCCACATGACCCTGGCCCACACCGACGGTGCGTTACGCACGATGAACTGGCGGGCCGAGGTCAACAAACTCCAGAACATCGACAGCTCGGTGATCGACCCCGCCGAGGTGAAGAAGCTCGCCCCCAGCCTCGATGTTTCCGGCGATACCCGCTACCCGATTCTCGGCGCGCTGTATCACCCGCCGGGCGGCACGATCCGCCACGACGCCGTCGTGTGGGGCTACGCCCGCGGGGCCGACCACCGCGGCGTGCAGATGCATCAGCGCACCGAGGTGTTCGACATCTTGTGCGAGGGCGGCGACGGGCCCGACGGCAAGGGCCCCGGAGGCCGGGTCACGGGAGTGCGAACGAACCGGGGCGACATCTCGGCGCCGATCGTCGTGAACTGCACGGCGGGTTGGGCCACCACGATCTCCGACATGGCCGGGGTCCGGCTGCCGATCACCACCCACCCGCTTCAGGCCGCGGTGACCGAGCCGGTGAAGGTCTTCCTGCCCACGGTGGTGGTGTCGGGCTCGCTCCACGTCTATGTGAGCCAGACTGACCGGGGCGAGTTGGTGTTCGGGGCATCGGTCGACCCGTATGCGACCTATTCCATGAAGGGGTCGCTCGAATTCACCGAGGAGCTGGCCGGTCACGTGCTCGAACTCATGCCCGGCATCGGCCGCATGCGGCTGCTGCGTCAGTGGGCCGGTCTGTGCGACATGACGCCGGACTACTCGCCGGTGATGGGGTTCACGCCCGTAGACGGGTTCCTGTGCGACGTCGGTTGGGGCACGTACGGCTTCAAGGCCGGCCCCGTGTCGGGCGAGCAGATGGCCGAGGCGATCGCCACCGGCCGAACCCCGAAGCTCATCGAACCGTTTGCCCTTTCGCGCTTTGCCGCCGGCGACCTGGTCGGCGAAAAGGGCGCGGCCGCCGTCGGCCACTGAGGACTGCCATGATGCTCGTACCCTGCCCCAACTGCGGTCCCCGCAATTCGAGTGACCTCCGCTACGTCGGCGAGTCGCATGCTCGGCCGGACCCCGGCACGGTCAGCGCCGAGGATTGGCGGGCCTATTTGTACTTGCGCGACAACCCGGCCGGTCCGCTCGCCGAGACCTGGTACTGCCGCAGCGGCTGTCGTCGGTACTTCACGCTCACCCGCAACACGTCGACCAATGAGTTCGAGAACCACCCGCTCCCCGGCGCCAAGCTGGGCGCGGTCGACCCGAGCTTCCACTACATCTCTGAAACGAGCACGATCTCTGAAACGAGCACGGTCTCTGAAACGAGCACGGTCTCCGAAACGAGCACCGACAACTCGGCGGGCGGTGGCGGCTGATGCAACGGCTCGCGACCCAGCCCGGCGAGGTCATCGATCGGTCCCGCCCGCTCCCGTTCACCTGGAACGGCAAGCCGCACCGCGGGTTTGCCGGCGACACGATCGCTTCCGCGCTGGCCGCCGATGGGGTGCGGATTTTCGCCCGGTCGATGAAGTACCACCGGCCCCGCGGCCTGCTGACCGCCGACTATTGGGACCCGAACGCGTTCGTGCAGGTGGGGTCTGACCCCAACGTGCGGGCCGGCCACCGGCTGCTCGAGGCGGGCATGGACGTCAGCGCCCAGAACGTGTGGCCGTCGCTGGAGTACGACATCAAGGCGGCCAACGGACTGGTGGGCCGGTTCCTCACCGCCGGCTTCTACTACAAGACCTTCATGAAGCCGGCCCGGCTCTGGCCGGTGTACGAACGGGTGTTGGCGCAGTTCGCGCCGGGGGGCACCGTCGATTATGACAGCGCCCACGAGTACTTCGATAAGCGCTACACCCACCCCGATGTGCTGGTCGCCGGGGGTGGCCCCGCCGGTATGGCCTCGGCCATCGCGGCCGCCGACGCCGGCGCGTCGGTGATGCTGGTCGAACACGAGCACGACTTGGGGGGCTATCTGCGCTGGGGTGACGGCGCCCAACGGGAACTGGCCGACGATCTCCGAGCGAGCTGCGACGCCCACGACGGTATCGAGGTGCTGCGCAACGCCACCGTCACCGGCCGGTATGAGGACAACTGGTGCGCGGTCGTGCAGCGCGACCATCCCCACGCGGTCGAACGGCTCATCAAGGCGCGGGCGAAGACGCTCGTCGTAGCACCCGGGCTGATCGAGCGGCCCTACGTGTTTGCCGGCAACGACAAGCCCGGCGTGCTGCTGTCGGGTGCGGCGCGGCGCCTGATGAATCTGTATGCGGTGAAGCCGGGGCAGCGCGCCGTGGTGCTCACCGCCAACGCCGATGGCGACCGCACGGTCACCGACCTCGAACGGGTGGGCGTCGATGTCGCCCGGGTGGTCGATGCCCGAGCCGGGGCGACGGTGGTAGCGGCCCACGGCGGGGCCAAAGCGGTCGAATCGGTTGAGCTCAGCGACGGTTCGTCGGTCGACGCCGACCTGCTGGTGACCGCGGTGGGGTGGACGGCGCCGACGTCGCTGCTCAACCTCGCCGGTGATCGCCCGGTGTACGACCCGCAGGCCGCCCGGTTCTTTTCCGACCGGGTGCCCGACAACATTGTCGTCACCGGCGGGTTGGCCGGCGACGGATCGGCGGCCGAACTGGTCGAGCACGGTCGCGCCACCGGCGAACTCGCCGCTCGGCGCGCCGCGGTCGTGGCCCACACCCTGCAACGCCTGACCTCTCGGGCGGCCCCGGTGGCTGACGACACCGCCCAATCGATGCCGCCCGACGATCGCTCGCCGCTGACCCGCGATGCTCATCCCGAGCTTTTTCGCTCGTCGACCCACGGCATCGTCGACTACAGCGAGGACGTCGGGTCGAAGGACCTCGTGGCGGCGGCGACCGAGGGCTACGACTCAGTGGAGCTGATCAAGCGTTTCACCACGGCCACCATGGGCCCGGCGCAGGGCAAACTCGAAACGGTGAACACCGTCGCGGTGCTGGCCGAAGCGCGCGGTGAGACCATCGCCGAGGTGGGCACCACCGTGTGGCGTCCACCGTTCGCCCCGGTGACCCTCGGGGCCCTGGGCGGTCGCATTTTCGAACCCGTGCGGGTGTCGTCGATACAGCCCTGGCACGAGGCCCACGGGGCGAGGCCGATCCTCGCTGGTCAGTGGGTCCGACCCGAGCACTACGGCGACCCCGAAGGTGAGGTGCGCAATGTGCGGGGGAACGTGGGCATCATCGACGTCACGCCGCTGGGCAAGCTCGACCTCCGCGGCCCCGACGTGGCAAAGCTGCTGGCGCATCTGTACACGAACAAGTGGGCCAAGCTGCCCGTCGGGGGAGTGCGTTACGGCGTCATGTGCGCCGAGGACGGCGTCGTCATGGATGACGGGGTCACCGGGCGGCTGGGCGACGAGCACTACCTGATGACCACGACCAGCTCCGGTGCGGCCGGTGTGTGGGAGTGGGCGGAAAACTGGCTCCAGACCGAACATCCCGACTGGCAGGTGCACATCACCCCGGTCACCACCGCGTTCACGAGCATCAACGTGGCCGGACCGAACTCGCGCGAGCTGGTATCGCGGCTCACCGCCATCGACCTCGATTCCGATGCCTTCGGGTACATGCAGGTGCGCCGCGGCGAGATCGCCGGCGCCGAGGGTTGTTTCATGTGGCGCATCGGGTTCACCGGCGAGCTGTCCTATGAGCTGCACGTGCCGTCCGGGTACGGCCTGGCGGTGTGGGAGGCGCTCCTCGAGCAGGGCGCCGACCTCGGCGTCGCCCCGTTCGGGCTCGAGGCCCAGCGCATCATGCGGTTGGAGAAGGGCCACTTCATCGTGGGCCAGGACACCGATGGCCTCACCCGGATGCCGACGGTCGGCCTGAACCCGCTGATCAAGCTCGACAAGCCCGACTTCGCCGGCAAGGTCGAACTGCGCGAGGCGGTCGAGGACGACACGTTGCCCCGGCTGGTGGCGATTCAACCCGATGACCCGGACATCGTGCCGGTGGAGGCGAGCCAGATCGTCCGGGCCGGCACCAACGAAATCCTCGGTCGGATCACGTCGTCGCGGCGATCGCCCACGTTGGGGCGCTCGATCTGTCTCGGCCAGGTCGCTCCCGAGGCCGCCGCCCCCGGGACGACCCTCACGGTGGTCCTCACCACCGGGCAGCGCATCTCGGCCAAGGTGATGGAACATCACGCCCATTTCGACCCCGACGGGGAGCGGCAACGTGTCTGAACCGACGACTCCACTGGTCTTCGCCAGTGCGGTGACAGCAGTGCCTTCCCCCGACATCGGTGACGCGGCGTTGGTGCTGAGCGACCGGTCGGCCGTAGCCAAGTGGGTGGTGCGCGCCGGCGCCGAGACCAACGCCGCCCGGACGCTGCCCCGCTTCGGCACCAGCGAACGGGCCGGCGACGTTCTCGTGGCCGGGTCCCGGCCGGGGGAGTGGCTGATGCTCGGGGCGCCGGAACCGGTGGCCGACCGGGTCGCCGCCGTCGACACCGCCGGCCACGTCAGCCTGGTCGATCTGACCCACAGCCGGGCGATGTTCCGGCTCGCCGGGGCACAGGCACCCCACCTGCTCGAAAAGGTGTGCAGCCTCGACTGGACCGACGCCATGATGCCCGACGGCGCCGTCGTGTCGGCTTTCGTCGCCAAGGTGACCTGCGACATCGTTCGCCGCGACGATGCGGGAACCCGCGGCTACCTGCTGCTCAGCGATCGGTCGTCGGCGCAGTACCTGTTCGACGCGTTGGTCGACGCCGGGTCGGAGTTCGCCGTCGCCGTCGGCCCGCCCAAAGTCGGCGTCTGAGCACTCGGCAGCCGGGATTTGCCGCCTCGGCGACCATCAAACCAAGGTGGTTCCGACGAGCGCACGACCACTGGGGCCCGATGACCGCGACCGAACCCAACATTGACCGCGAAGCCATGCACGCCCGCTACGCGGCCGAGCGCGACAAGCGGCTACGGGCCGACGGCAACGAGCAGTATCTCGACATCGTCGGGCACTTCGCCCACTACCTCGACGACCCCTACGTCGAGGCGCCCGCGCGCGAACCGCTGAGCGACGAGGTGTTGTTCGCGTTCGTCGGCGGGGGCTTCGCCGGCCTGCTCACCGGCGCCAAGTTGAAACAGGCCGGTATCGATGATGTCCGGATCATCGAAAAGGCGGGTGACTTCGGCGGCACCTGGTACTGGAATCGGTACCCGGGAGCGCAGTGCGACACGGCGGCGTTCATCTACCTGCCGTTGCTCGAAGAGACCGGCCACATGCCCACCGAGAAGTACACCAAGGCACCGGAGATCCTCGATCACTGTCGTCGCATCGGCACCCACTTCGCCCTGTACGACAACGCCGTGTTGTCGACCGAGGTCACCGAGATCGAGTGGGACGAGGCCGCGGAGCGGTGGATCATTCGCACCAACCGGGGCGACGAGATGCGGGCCAAATACGTCGGCATCGGCACCGGCCCGCTGCACCGGCCGAAGCTGCCGGGCATTCCCGGCATCAGCGATTTCGCCGGCCACAGCTTTCACACCAGCCGGTGGGACTACGACTACACCGGAGGCAGCCCCAACGGTGAACTGATGGATCGGCTCGGCGACAAGCGCGTCGGGATTATCGGTACGGGCGCGACGTCGGTGCAATGCGTTCCCCATCTGTCGCGGGCGTGCGGCGAACTGTTCGTGTTCCAGCGCACGCCGTCGTCGATCGACATTCGCAACAACCACGCCATCGACCCGGAGTGGTTCGCCACCCTCGAACCGGGTTGGCAGGAGAAATGGTTGATGAACTTCACCATTCTCCAGACCGGCGGCTTCGCCGACGAGGACCTGGTGATGGACGGTTGGACCGACATCTCCCAGCGCATTCGCGACCGGGTGCTGGCCAACCCCGACCAGGAGTTCACGCCGGAGGCGTTCCTGCGGGCGTACCACGAGAGCGACGACGAAAAGATGCTCGAGATTCGGGCCCGGGTCGACGAGATCGTACGCGACGAAACCACCGCGGCGGCCCTGAAGCCCTGGTACCGCCAGCTCTGCAAGCGGCCGTGCTTTCACGACGAGTACCTCCAGGCATACAACTCGCCGACCACCCACCTGGTCGACACCGACGGCAAAGGGGTCGAGCGCATCACCGAGAACGGGGTCGTGGTCGCGGGCGAGGAATACGAACTCGACTGCATCATCTACGCGTCGGGCTTCGAGGTCGGCACGCCGTTCGAGCGCCGCTCCGGGTTCGACATGGTTGGCCAGGGCGGCCTGCGGCTCTCGGAGAAGTGGGCCGACGGCATGCGCAGCCTGCACGGGATCCACGTCAACGGCTTTCCGAACGCCTTCGTGGTCGGCCCGACCCAGGCGGCGAACCTGATCTCCAACGTGCCCCACAACCTGACCGAAGCGGGGGAGACCATCGCCATGATCATCGCCCGGGCCGAGGAGCTCGGGGCCCGCCGGGTCGAGGTGAGCGAAGCGGTCGAGACGGCGTGGGTCGAACGGCTGGAGGCGGGCGGGCGCACGTTCGGTGGCGACCCGTCATGCACGCCCGGTTATTACAACAACGAGGGCGGCGAGATCGCCGATTCGTCCCGGCGCAGCTCGCTCGGCTTTCCCGAGGGGCCGGTGGCGTACTTTGCCTACATCGACGCCTGGCGGGATTCGGGCGAATTCGAAGGCGTCGACTTCATCTGCGATAGCTAGCCTCAGCAACCATGACCCTCAGCGTTTCCGATGTGCGTGCGGCCCGTGAGCGGATCGCGGGCGCGCTCGTCGAAACACCGCTGAACCTCAGCCGCACGCTGTCCGAGATAAGCGGCGCCGAGGTGTACCTGAAGTTCGAGAACCTGCAGTACACGGGCTCGTTCAAGGGCCGGGGCGCTCGAAACCGCCTGCTCGATGTCGCGCCCGGCCGCGGCGTGATCGCCATGTCGGCCGGCAACCACGCCCAGGGGGTCGCCCACCACGGCGCGTTGCTCGGGCTCGAGACCACCATCGTGATGCCGACGAACACACCGTTCGTAAAGGTGGCCCGCACCCGTGACCTCGGGGCCACCGTCGAGCTGGCGGGCGCCGACGTCATGGAGTCGGCCGTCACGGCTCGCGAGATCGCGGCCGAACGCGACCTCGAGTTCATCCACCCCTTCGACGACCCGCTCGTGATCGCCGGTCAGGGAACGATCGGGCTCGAGATGCTCGAACAGTGCCCGGACCTCGATGTCATCATCGCCGCGGTGGGCGGAGGTGGTCTGGCGTCGGGTTTGGCGCTCGCCGCCACCGGCCACGACCGGCCCGTCGAGATCGTCGGCGTGCAGACCGAGCGCTACCCGTCGATGGCCGACCGCCTCGCCGGCCGGGCCGTGAGTACAGCCGTGGCCGGGTCGACCATCGCCGATGGTATTGCCGTCACCCAGCCGGGCGAGCTCACCAGCGGCCTGCTGGCCGAACACGGCGTCGACCTGCTGGTGGTGACCGAGGCCGCGATCGAAGCGGCGATCGCCATGTTGCTGGAGATCGAAAAGTCGGTCGTCGAGGGGGCCGGCGCCGCTGCATTGGCCGCCTGCATGGAGCACGGCGACCGGTTTCGGGGCAAAAAGGTCGGTCTGGTGCTGTGCGGCGGCAACATCGACCCGCGCACGTTGTCGGTGGTTGCGGTGCGCGGTCTGGCCAACCAGGGTCGCCTCAACCGGATGTGGGTGGAACTTGACGACACGCCGGGCGGTCTCGCGTTGGTGTCGCAGGTGATCGCCGACGCGGCGGCCAACGTCGTACAGGTCGACCACGACGGTCTCGGGTCGACCGGTGCCCGCAGCGCCATCCTCGAACTGCGCATCGATACCCTCGATCGGGCCCATGCCGAGGCCGTGCTCCAGAAGCTCCTCGACAGCGGGGTTCGGGCCAAGCTCCTCGACTGGTAGGTCCAGCGGTGGTCCGCTGCCTAACATGGCGGGTATGGCCGAGGCGAAGAAACCCGGGAGCAGGGTCGACGTTGCGACCCATCGCGAGGTGGCGGCCATGCTGGGCCGGTTCGAACACCGATACACCGCTGGTCGTCGGCGCCTGGTCGACGTGCTGGGTGGGGCCGGGCGACCGTTGAGCCTTCCCGAGGTACTCGCGGCTGACGAGCAGTTGTCGCAGAGCTCGGCCTATCGAAACCTCGATGTGCTCGAACGCAGCGGTGTGATTCGTCGGTTGGCGACGGGTGGCGAGTACGCCTACTTCGAGCTGTCCGAGCCGTTGCTCGGCCACCATCATCATCTGATCTGCGTCGACTGCGGTTCGGTCACCGATGTCGAGCTCGACGACCATGTCGAGCGGGCGGTCGACGATGCCCTGCACGAGGTCGCCGCCAAGGCTCGGTTCCAGCCGTTGCGCCACAGCCTCGATCTGCACGGTCATTGCGCGGCCTGCGCTTGACCCTTGCCCGGGTACGGTGGGGTGATGGCCGCTGAGCGCGAATCCGCCGATATCACCCGGGATCTGTTTCGAACCCTGAACCGGTTCGTGAAGCCGGCGGTGAAGGCCGGGCTGGGTTCGCCGCTGCCGGTGGGCCTCGGCGCGGTGGTGCTCGAAAACACCGGCCGGGTGAGCGGCAAGACCCGTGAGGTGCCGGTGCTGGGCTTCCGGGTCGGCGACCGGGTGATCGTGTCGACGGTGCGTTCGGATTCGCAGTGGCTGAAGAACCTCGAGGCCGACGATCGGGCTGCGGTCTGGTACTGCGGTCGCCGCCACGCGGCGTCGGCATCGGTGCGGCGGGGCCCGCTCAACGTCGTCACCCTCGATGGCCACGACGACCCCGACCCGGGCGACGCCTGACAACTCGCTTTACCCCTGCGGCCCGATACAGCAGGATCACGGCCATGATCATTGTGCTCAACGGGTATCCCGGCGTCGGCAAGATGACCATCGGAGCCGAGCTGGCCGACCTGCTGGGCGGTCGAATGCTCGACATTCACTCGGTGTACAACGTCGCCATCGCCCTCACCGAGTTCAAGTCGCCCGAGTTCATCGAGACGGTCGAGCGGATCGAGGCGATCGCCCACGAGCTGATCCGAGCACTCCCCGCCGAACAGCCGGTGGTGTTGACGACGGTGCTCACCGGGAGGAGCGAGTGGGCCGATCGGCAATGGGACCGGATCGTGGAGCTGGGCCGGGAACGACCGCCGTTCCAGGTGGTGCACGTGGCGTGTGACCTGGCGGAGAACGAGCGGCGTATCGCCTCGGCGGGGCGGGCCGCCAAACGAAAACTGCGCGATCCCGAAGTTGCGGTCCGGAATCAGACCGGCGCAGAGTCACTGCGGGGCCTCGATGCGACTCATCTGCTGACGCTGGACACGACCTCGATGACCGCGGGCGGAGCGGCTGACGAAATCGCGGCCTGGGCCACATCGGCGTAGCCATCGCCCTCGCATGGCCCGAAAACGGCGAAGGGCCGGCCCGGCGATACCGGACCAGCCCGTTGTTCGGGTCGGCGGTTTGCCATTGCGCACCGCCGACCGTCCCACCGCCAAGTGCTTTAGAAGACGCTGGCCACCATCACGATGACGACGATGAGCGCTGCGGTGAGCAGCAGGCCGTACTGGCTCCACAAGCCGGGCTTGGGCAGATCCTCGCCGTAGGCCGACTCGAGCTCGGCGCGAGACATCTCGCGATCCATGCTGCGCTGGTCACCCGTGAGGTACCACTTTTTGCCGTAGGCGAGCTTGAAGATGAACATCAGGCTGACGTAGCTGTACGCCATCACCATGGTGTTGCCATCGGCCAGCTGCCACTGCTGACTGGATTTTCCCCATCCGTAGAACATGTTGGTTTACTCCCGTTTCTCGGCCGATTTTGGCCGGTGCATCCAGGGATACCGCCTGGATTCGGTGCGAACAATGATCCGATTCGCCCAAATGCTGGGCGCTCAAGCCAGCTAGAAAAGGCTGGAAACCATGGTGAAGACGACGATTGCGGCGATGGTGAGCAGCAGGCCGTACTGGCGCCAGATGCCGGGCTTCGGCACGTCTTCGCCGTAGGCGGCTTCGAGTTCGGCGCGGGTCATTTCCCGGTCGAGTGAGCGTTGATCGCCCATGACGTACCACTTCTTGTTGAACATCACCTGGAAGATGAACATCAGGCTGAAGTAGCTGTAGGAACACACGACGGTGTTCCCATCGGCGAGTGGCCAATTATCGGTGCTCTTACCCCATCCGTAGAACATGTTTCTGCATCTCCTGTTTGCGGCCGCTTGGCCGGGTTGACGGAGCCGGGTGGGCTCCTTCGTACAGTGATGTGATGCAGCCGGAACCGGCGGGAGTTTCACGCCGGTGAGAAAATTTCTTCCCGGCTCGTGTCGGCCCTAGGTGGTCGCTACGGCGGTCGCGTGGGCTGCGGGAGTATGCATTCAGTATGACTTTCGCTATCCTGAGCGTATGAGCGCGAAGAAGCACCGGTTGACGGTGACAGTTGATCCGGCGTTGTTCGAGGCTGGCCAACGCGCCGTGGCCGCGGGTGCAGCCGATTCCGTGAGCGGCTGGGTGAGCTCGGCTCTGGAAGACAAGGTCCGTCGAGACGAACAACTCCGGCTACTCGGTGCCGCCATTGCCGACTATGAGGCCGAGCATGGCGACATCACGGCCGAAGAAATCGCCGCCCAGGCCCGCCTCGATCGCGAACAGGCTACCGTGGTGCGCCCCAAACGACGGGGCTCGAAAGCCAAGACGGCGTGACACTGATCCTCGACAGCGGCGCATTCGTGGCCCTCGAACGCGACGAACGCGCCATGTGGATCCGCGTCAAAGCAGTCCAGACCGTCGGTGAGGTCCCGGTGACCCATGCCGGTGTCCTCGGCCAGGTGTGGCGAGGCGGAGCGCGCCAGGCCCGACTGGCACAGGCCCTGGCCGGAATCGACGTGCGCGAGCTCGACGAAACACTCGGGCGCGCCGCCGGCGTATTGCTCGGCCGCTCCGGCCTGGCCGACGTGATCGACGCCGCCTGTGTGCTGCTCGCCAGCGACGGCGACGACATCGTCACCTCCGATCACGACGACCTGGGACAACTCGCCCACGCCGCCGGTCGTCACGTCGAGCTGGTGCACCCGTAGGCATCCGCCGTTCGGGGATGAGCAAGACAGATCATCGGTGCCGGAGAAGCAGGGCTCGACCGGCGCAACGGATGGCCCGATCCGCCGGCTTACACGCAGCATCGGGGGCGACGGCGACCGGCGTCATCATCGATGGGGTCCACCCGACGTTCGTGGACGCGACCCGTGAGTCCCAGGGAAAGCGCTGAACCCGCGGCGGTGTATTGCGTGGGTTGCCCAAGACCACGCCCGTCGGGACTCTCCGAGAATCCGTCCGAGGTTCTGATCGGCGGAGGCGAAGGTTCCGATCCTTGGGGTCAGACCCCATCGAGGATTGTTATCCGCGTCACGCGGTTTGTCGATCTCATGAGGTGGCTACACTCGGGGTGAGGCTGAACGGCACTGGCCGCAAATTTCGAGCATTCTGCACCGCTGTATTGCCGCTCCCGTTGGTGGGCATTCATGCGTTATGTAACCAGAATTGAGCGCTTTCAGGCGGGGGACTTCCCCTCAGTGTGCGTTGCCTCCGGACTCCCCGCAACCAAGTTCGTGCCCGTCGCCGCGCGTCGCAGTGCGAACTGGCCTTGGCTGTTCTTTCCCGTCAATCTGCTCGCCTTTCTAGCCGCCTCCTGGATCGACGGTGGAATAGCGACGTGGGGGTACGCTGCCGTTCGCCGATGGTCAGGTCGCAGGGGTGACAGCGAAATACGACAAGGCGATCGGTGTCATCATCGATGGGGTCCACCCGACGTTCGTGGCCGCGACCCGTGAGTCCCAGGGAAAGCGCTGAACCCGCGGCCGGTATTTCGACCGGAACCCACGCTCCGACACCCCTCGCCCGGTTCCGCGCCGGCCGGCGTCGTAGAGTCCACCTGTGGTCGAACGGAACTGGGCGGGGAACGTCATCTATGGGGTCGATGCGATAGCCCAACCCGCTTCGCTCGACGAGGTGCAGGGGCTGGTGGCAGCTGCGGCCGCCCGCGGTGAGTCGATCCGGGTGGTGGGTAGCCGCCACTCCTTCACCGACATCACCGACGCCCAGAACCTGATCAGCCTCGCGGGGCTCGACGAGAATATCGCTTACGACGCCGACACATCGACCGTGTCGGTTGCGGCCCACATCACCTACGGGCGCCTCATCGAACTTCTCGCGCCCATCGGAATGGCCGTGGCGAACCTGGCCTCGTTGCCCCACATCTCGATCGGCGGCGCCATCGCTACGGGAACCCACGGTTCGGGCGACCAGAACCCCGGGCTGGCCTCGGCTGTCGTAGGGGTCGAGTTCGTCGACGGTGCCGGTGAGCTGCGCGCGGGGCGCCTGGGCGAGCCCGGGTTCGCGGGAATGCCGGTGCACCTCGGCGCGCTGGGGGTGCTGCACCGGGTCACGCTGCGGGTCGAGCCCGCGTTCGAGGTCGCCCAGACCGTCTACCCCGGCGTCGCGTGGGAGGACTTTGGCGCCGAGTTCGACGCCATCTTCGCCTCGGGGTACAGCGTGTCGGCGTTCACCGACTGGCGCGGTCGGATCGACCAGGTGTGGGTGAAGCGGCGCACCGACCAGCCCGTGCGGCTGGCTGCCGCGTTGGCCGCCGCGGGTGCCGCCACCGAAGCCCTGCACCCGGTGCCCGGGATGCCGCCGGAGAACTGCACCGCCCAGGGCGGTGTCGCCGGCAGCTGGGGCGATCGCTTGCCGCACTTCCGCCTTGCGTTCGCTCCGAGCGCCGGCGACGAGATTCAGAGCGAGTTCTTCGTCGACCGGCGCCACCACGGCGGGGTCATCGAGGCCATGCGGGGGATCGGGCCAGCGTTGGCCGACGCGCTCATCGCGGCCGAGTTGCGCACGGTCGCGGCCGACGGGCTGTGGATGAGCCCGTGCGTTGGTCGCGACTCCCTCGCCCTGCACTTCACCTGGCGACCGAACCCCGCGTCGGCTCTGGCCGCGGCAACGCTCGTCGGCGAAACCCTCCGACCCTTCGGTGTCAGACCCCACTGGGGGAAGGTGTTCGCCGAGTCCTGTGTCGACCCGGCCGAGCATCCCCACCGGCCCGAGTTCGCCGAACTGGTGCGCGCCCACGACCCCGCCGGGGTGTTCGTCAACCTCTGGTTCGACCGGTTGCGGCGGATGCTACGTTCCTGAGGTGCGGAGAACGTTGTTCTTCGCACTGATCCAAGAGCGGTATCTGAGCGAGGGGCTCCATGTCATCTACACCCGGGTCATCTACACCCGGCGCAGTGGTCGTGGGAACGAACTTTGGGGTGCTCACGCATGCCCGGGCGTTGTCCGCGGCCGGGTTCGCCGTTCGGGCCCTGGTCGGTCGCGATCCAGCGAAGACCAAACAACGAGCCGAACGGTTCGCCATCCCCGTAGCGACGGTGTCGCTCGAGGAGGCCTTGGCGTTGCCCCACGTCGACGTCGTCGCTATCGCCACGCCGCCAAAGACCCACGCCGCGATCGCCCTGGCCGCCATCGATGCCGGCAAACACGTCGTTTGCGAGAAGCCCTTCATGCTCGATGCCGTCGAAGGTCAGCGGGTGGTCAACGCGGCCGAGGCCGCCGGCGTCATCCACCTCATGGGCAACGAGTTCCGGTTCGCCACCGGTCAGGCCCACTCCACCCGAGCGGTGCGCGCCGGGGTCATCGGCGAGCCCCGTCTCGCCACGTTCGTCTTCCACATGCCGCTCCTGGCCGACCCCAGCTCCGAGGTGCCCCCGTGGTGGACGGACGTCGGCCAGGGCGGTGGCTGGTTGGGTGCCTACGCCAGCCATGTGATCGATCACATGCGCACGATGCTGGGCGAGATCACCGAGGTCAGCGCGATGCTCACCACCGTCGGCGACCGCGACTGGACGGCCGAGGACACCTACCACGTCAACTTCCGAACCGAACTCGGCGTTGAGGGCATCCTCCAGAGTTCGGCTGCCACCTACGGGCCGTTTGTGATGGTGTCGCGCGTGGTGGGCACTGCGGGCACGCTGTGGATCGAGGGCGACGACGTCCACGTCGCCGATGCCGACGGTGAGCGCCGGCTCGACCCGCCGGAGGACCTCGTCCTGCCGAGCCCGGTCCCGCCCCCGGCCGAGTTGATGCAGACCACCTACGACCTCCTGCACAGCACCGGTATCGACCTTCCTCCCTACACGAGGCTGTACGCCGAGCTCGCGAGCCAAATGGCCGGAGCGTCGGCGGCCACCGACCCAGCCGCGGCGACGTTCCACGACGGGCTGGCATCACAACGAATCCTGGATGCGATCCGCCGCTCGGCGGTCGAGAAGCGCTGGGTCGGTATCGACGCGTGAGCGGGCAACCGAGCTCGGAGAAGCCGGTGAGCGACGAATACCGCGAGCTGGCCGAGATTCTGCCCGACGACTTCTCCAACCCGGCGGACTCGATCGAAGAGGTTCGAGCCAAGTTCGACCTGGTGCACGGTGAGGACCCCGGCCCCGGGGTGCTTGTCGAGCCCCAGGCCGACGGGGTGTGGGTCCGCGCCGATCCGGCTCCGGCGGGTTCGCGGCCGACCGTGTTCTTTGTGCACGGCGGTGGATTCGTGACCTCGCCGGCCGACTCCTACGCCTTCTACGGGGCCAAGGTCGTGCGGTCGTGCGCCGTCGATGTGTTCGTCGCCGAGTACCGACTGGCACCTGAAACCCGTTTCCCCGGCCAGATCGACGACCTCCTCGCCGCCTATCGGAAGCTGATTGCCGGCCGCGACCCCGCCCAAGTGGTATTCATGGGTGACTCCTGCGGAGGGGGCATGGCCCTCTCGACACTGCTGGCCGCCCGCGACCGCGGGTTGGCGCTCCCCGCCGCCTTCGTCGGTCTGTGCGGCTGGTTCGACATGGAGGCCCGCGGCGAGTCGGCGGTGTCCCCGGTCGGTCGCGACCCGTTCCTCAACCCGGAGTGGCTGCGGCTCCGCGCCCGCGACTATGTGGGCCCGGCCGGCGATGTGCGCGACCCGGCCGTCTCGCCGCTGCACGCTGAGCTTTCCGGACTACCGCCGGTGTTGTTGCACGCCGGCGAGATGGACCGGTGCCGGAGCGATTCGGAGCGTCTGGCCGATCGCATCGCTTCGGTCGGCGGCAACGTCACCCTCGAGGTCGTCGCGGGCATGCCCCACGGATTTCACGGACTCAGCGGCATCGTCCCTGAAGCCGACGCCGCCTTCGCCGAGGTCGGTGCGTTCATCTCCCGGTACACCTGAGCTGAGCAACGGCGCCGCCTCGATCAC
>CALHYX010000090.1 GCA_938041035.1 uncultured Acidimicrobiales bacterium
GACGGGAAGGTTTGGCACCTCGATGTCGGCTCATCGCATCCTGGGGCTGAAGCAGGTCCCAAGGGTTGGGCTGTTCGCCCATTAAAGCGGTACGCGAGCTGGGTTTAGAACGTCGTGAGACAGTTCGGTCCCTATCCTCTGCAGCCGCAGCTAAATTGAGAAAATCTGTCCCTAGTACGAGAGGACCGGGATGGACGTAGCTCTAGTGTGCCAGTTGTTCCGCCAGGAGCATGGCTGGTTAGCCACCTACGGAAGGGATAACCGCTGAAAGCATCTAAGTGGGAAGCCCTTTTCAAGATGAATTTAGCCACCGGGTAACCGGGTAAGGCCCGTGGTAGACCACCACGTTGATAGGCCGGAAGTGTACGCACAGCAATGTGTTTAGCTGACCGGTACTAATCGGCCGAGGGCTTGGTTTGATGCTCGTGTTCGCTATGGAGTTTTCGAGGGCCTGCGCTCTCGATCCTTGACAATCGATACAGACGTACAGCACAGCAGACGCGAAAGCACAGAACGACCGCTCACCAGCGACGCCCTCCGGGCCGGCGCGGTGAGCAAGGTTTCGGTGGCGATAGCGGAAGGGTCACACCCGTTCCCATTCCGAACACGGAAGTTAAGCCTTCCTGCGCCGATGGTACTTGGGACGAGAGTCCCTGGGAGAGTAGGACGCCGCCGGATTTCTCCTCGAAAGAGGCCCCTGAGGGGGCCTCTTTCGTGGTTTTGGGCCCCGGTTCCGGTGAATCGGGCGGAGGGCGTACGGCGAACGGATTCGGGCTCCGCTGGCGGCGTAGTCTCTGTTCGCCGCTACGCTGCCCCGTCATGGCTCGTCACGGTGGTGGACAGAATCGGTCGACGTCGGGCCGCAGCGGCGGATCTGGCGGCGGATCCGGCCGGAGTGGTGGTTCCAGCGGCGGTCGCGGTGGGCCCAAACGGGGCCCGGCCAAGAGCTCGAGCCGCGGAGGCCCGGCCAAGGGTGGGTCCAAACGCGGCCCGAAGCGCAGCGGACAACGATCGCCGGCCGAGGATCGCCGCCGCAATCGGCCCGAGCCGGTGTCCGATGCGCCGAAGAACTGGGGTTCGCTGGCCCGCAAGGGAGCGGCCCGCATGGATGAACCGGATTTTGACGCCGAGCCCCGCCGCCCTCGCCGGCCCCGGACCGCCGAAGATGAGGCGAAGGCGGCGGCGCGGGCCGAACGGAGTGAAAAGCGCAAGGTCGAACGCGACCGCGTGCGGGCCGAGGCGAGCGCCGCCGTCGACCGGGCCCGGTCCAAGCCGGCGAAGCCAAAGCGCCGGGCCCGAACCGCTCGAGCCGAGCTGCCGCCCGTCCCCGTGTCGCTCCAGGCGCCCGAGGCGGCTATCGCCAAGATCGTGGGCAAGGAGCACGCCACCCCGCTCGTGCGCGGGCTCGAGAAGGCATCGCAGGCCTTTGCCGCCGACCGCATCCCCGACGCCCGCCGTCATCTGGCGCCGCTGCTGAAGAACTGCAAAGAGGTCCCCGAGGTTCGCGAACTCCAGGGCCTCATCCACTACCGACTCGGCCAATGGCCAAAGGCCATCACCCAGCTGGAGGCGTTCCGGGAGCTCACCGGGTCGACCGAACAGCACCCGGTGCTGGCCGACGCCCACCGGGCACTCGGCCATTTCGACGACGTTGAGGTGCTGTGGGCTGAAATTCGGGAGGCATCGCCGAGCCCGGCGCTGGTCACCGAGTCACGGATCGTAACCGCCGGCGCGCTCGCCGATCAGGATCGGCTCGAAGATGCCGTGCGGCTGCTGGAAAAGGGATGGAAACCACCGAAGCGACCCCGTGAGGATCACCTGCGTCGGGCGTACGCACTCGCTGACGTATACGAGCGCAGCGGCCGGGTCGCCCGCGCCCGCGAGGTGTTCTCGTGGGTGCAGAGCCACGAACCCCACTTCGGCGATATCGCCGAGCGGGTTGCGGCGCTCAGCTGACCTGAACCTGCGACCCTGTCCGACCCGGTCGGTACCGTCGGCAACTACTTCCTCCTGAGGCGAAACAACGCGTAGGAGTCCTGTGTCTGCCCATCGATCCGTGCCCACCAACCCATCCGTGCCCACCAACCGATCCGTGTCCACCAACGAACCCGGAACCCAGCTCAACCTGGCGGCCCTCGACGGCGTGTTGTCGAGCGATGTCGTCGCTCGTAGGTTGCCCAGTGGCGACCACCTCCTGCAGTACGAGGTGACCACCCGGGACGGCGACGGCGCCCGCTCGACACCGGTGGTCTTGTTCCGGCCCGCCGGCGACGAACAGGAACCCATCGGGGCCGAGGGCGACCGCGTGGCCGTGGTCGGCCACGTGCGGCGCCGCTTCTACCACGCCGGCGGAGCGACCCACAGCCGCACCGAAGTGGTGGCCAAACGAATCGTGCTCGGCGCCGACAAACGTCGACGCCGAGCACTGTGGAAGTTCGCAGCCAGGGAACTGGCGGTCGCTACCGACCCACCAACTCGCTAGGGATCAGCTTCGAGACGCCTCGAAGATGGCACCTATCGAGGTGTCCATCATCGCGTCGAACGCCGCGTCGTCCTGGTGGGCCGACAGGCCCTCGCTCAGCGCCCGCGAGAAGCTGGCGATCACCCCGGTGTTTCGGCTGAGCCGGGCATTGGCTTCCTCGCGGCTGTAACCGCCGGACAACGCGACGACCCGCAAGATGTTGTCGTGGTTGACGAGGTCGCCGTAGAGGTTGTCCTGCTCGGGAAGCGTGAGTTTCAACATGACCTGGCGGTCGCCGAGTTGATCGGCGTGGGCGGTGATGGCCGCGCGCAACATCTCCTCGGCTTCGGCCTTGGTGGGGGAGTGGATGTCGATCTCGGGTTCGATGATCGGCATCAGGCCGGCATCGAGAATTCGCGAACCGATCTCGAACTGCTGGTCGACGACCGCCTTGACGCCGTCGGCGTTGGCTTCGCTGATCACCGAACGCATCTTGGTGCCGAACATGCCTTTGGCCACGCCGCGGGCCAACAGGTCGTCGAGACCGGGCATGTCGTTCATCACCTGGGCGCCGTTGACTTTGTCGGCCAGGCCCTTGTCGCATTTGAGGAACGGGACGATCTGCTTTTCGTTCCAGAGAAAGTCGCCGGTATCGACGCCATCGATCTGGCGATCCATCGTCATCTCGAACAAGATTGCGCCCAGGATCCGGTCACCGCCGAAGCTGGGGCTCTGGATGATGCGGGTGCGCATGGCGTGCACGAGGTCGAACATCTCGTCGTCGCCGGAGTAGGCGTCCTCCTCGATGCCGTAGAGCTTGAGTGCCTTGGGCGTGCTGCCGCCGCTCTGGTCGAGCGCAGCGATGAAACCGTCGTCGTTGGCGATCTTTTGCAGCTGTTGTTCGTTCATGAAGCCATTTCTGTCTTGGTAGGAGTTGCCTTTTGGAGGATAGATGGCCGCGACGCCGGCGTCATCACGCCGTTTGACCTATCGCTATTCGGGGGCAAAAAAGGCGCCGTCGTCTTCCGCAGGGTCGGCGGTGGTACTAGGGTCGCCAGCGATGGCAGGCATGCACGCTGACGAGCGTCACTGCGCACTGGGCCTTCCGACGGTGAACCCCACCGTTGGAGAGGGCGCCGTTCCCTGTCTCGGACCATCGCGTCGACCGACGGCGAGATGGCGCACCAACTTGGGGCTACCGAAGAAGGGCATGTGACAGACACCGCAGAACAACCGACTACCGCGCGCGAGATATCGCACGTGATCGTTCGCTTCGCCGGGGACTCCGGCGACGGAATGCAGCTGACCGGAGACCGGTTCACCAACGCCAGCGCGTTGTTTGGCAACGACCTGGCGACGCTGCCCGACTTCCCGGCCGAGATTCGCGCCCCTGCGGGCACGCTCGCCGGCGTGTCGGCGTTTCAGGTCCAGATCTCGGACCACGACATCACCACTCCCGGCGACGCCCCGAGCGTGCTGATCGCGATGAACCCGGCTGCACTGAAGTCGGACCTGCATCGCCTCGAGGCGGGCGGGACCATCATCGTCAACGAGGACACGTTCGAAGATCGCAACCTCGCCAAGGCCGGCTACGGCGAAAGCCCGCTCGACGACGGCAGCCTCGACGGCTACACGCTGTTGAAGGTGCCGATGACCTCGCTGACCAAGGAGGTCTGCAATGACCTCGGCGTGAAGGCGCGCGATGCCGACCGGTCGAAGAACTTCTTCGCCCTCGGTTTGGTCTCGTGGATGTACAGCCGCCCGCTCGAGACCACCCTCGACTGGATTCAGGAGAAGTTCGCCGGCAAAGACCTGGTGATCGCCGCCAACGAAGCGGCGCTCAAGGCCGGTCACGCCTTTGGTGAGACGGCCGAGCTCGGCGAGATGCGGTTTGTGATCAAGCCGGCGAAGCTCGAGCCCGGGACCTACACCAACATCAACGGCAACACGGCGCTGTCGTGGGGTCTCGTCGCCGCGAGCCAGCAGGCCAACCTGCCGCTGTTCCTCGGGTCGTACCCGATTACCCCGGCGTCGGACATACTTCACGAGCTGTCCAAGCACAAGAACTTCGGCATCCGCACCCTCCAGGCCGAGGACGAGATCGCGGCTGTCGGCGCGGCCCTGGGTGCCAGCTACGGCGGACACATCGGGGTCACCACCACATCGGGGCCGGGCGTAGCCCTGAAGGGCGAGACGATCGGTTTGGCCGTGAGCCTCGAGCTGCCGCTGGTAATCATCGACATCCAGCGCGGTGGGCCGTCGACGGGTTTGCCGACCAAGACCGAGGCGTCGGATCTGATGATGGCCATGTACGGCCGGCACGGGGAGTCCCCGTTGCCGATCGTGGCGGCCTACAGCCCCACCAACTGCTTCGATGTCGCCATCGAGGCGGTGCGGATCGCCATCACCTACCGAACGCCGGTCATCTTGTTGTCCGACGGGTACCTGGCGAACGGTTCCGAGCCGTGGCGCCTGCCGTCGGTGGACTCGCTGCCCGACATCCGGGTCGACCTGGCCACCGAGACCAACCACGTCGGCGCCGATGGCGAGCCGGAGTTCTGGCCGTATCTGCGCGACGACAATCTGGCTCGGCCGTGGGCGGTGCCGGGAACCCCCGATCTCATGCACCGGGTCGGCGGCATCGAAAAGCAGGACGGCACGGGCAACATCAGCTACGACCCCGACAACCATCAGTTGATGACCGACATTCGCGAGGCGCGAATCGCCAAGATCGCCGACACCATCCCCGATGTCGAGGTCCTCGGCGATGTCGACGCCGAGTTGTGCATCGTTGGCTGGGGGTCGACCTGGGGGGCGATCACCAGCGCAGTCGAGCGTATGCGCGCCGCCGGCCAGAAGGTGGCGCAGATCCATCTCACCCACCTCAACCCGTTTCCGAAGAATCTCGGCGACGAACTCCGACGGTTCGATCGGGTACTGGTGCCCGAGATGAATACCGGCCAACTCACCCGACTGCTGCGGGCGGAATTCCTCGTCGACGCACAAGCCATCGCCAAGGTAATGGGCCAGCCGTTCACGGCTGGCGAACTGGTCACTCGTATCCAGGAGGCCACCAATGACTGATGTTCCGGTAACGACCAAGAAGGATTGGACCAGCGACCAGGAGGTGCGCTGGTGCCCGGGATGCGGCGACTACTCCATCTTGACCGCCATCCAGCTGATGATGCCCGATCTCGGGGTTCGCCGCGAGAACACGGTGTTCATCTCCGGAATCGGCTGTGCCGCTCGGTTCCCGTACTACATGAACACCTACGGAATGCACTCGATTCACGGGCGTTCGCCGGCCATCGCCACCGGTTTGGCGATGGCGCGGCCGGAACTCGACGTGTGGGTGATCGGGGGCGACGGCGACATGTTGTCGATCGGCGGCAACCACCTCATCCACGCGCTGCGGCGCAACGTGAACCTCAACATCTTGTTGTTCAACAACATGATCTACGGCCTCACCAAGGGTCAGTTCTCGCCGACCAGCGAGACGGGCAAGGTGACCAAATCAACCCCGTTCGGGTCCGTCGACCGGCCGTTCAACCCCGTGAGCGTGGCGCTGGGCGCCGAGGCGACGTTCGTTGCCCGGACCCACGACATGGACCGCGCCCACATGCAGGCGATGTTCAAACGGGCCCACGCCCACCAGGGCGCGTCGATCGTCGAAGTGTTCCAGAACTGCAACGTTTTCAACGACGGCGCCTTTGCCAGCATCACCAAGAAGGACAACCGCGACGCCATGTTGATCGACCTGCAACACGGCGAACCGATTCGCTTCGGTGTCGATAATGAGCGCGGCGTGATCCTCGACGACGATGGCTTGGCGCGGGTGGTGGACGTCGCCGATGTGGGTGTCGAGGCCCTGGTTGTCCACGACGAGACCGCGGATGACCCCGCGCTGTCGTTTGCCCTGTCGCGGCTGGCCAGCGGGCCGGATCAGCCAACGCCGGTCGGGGTGTTCCGGGCGGTCGAGCGGCCCGAGTACGCCCAGTCCACCTCCCAACAGCTGGCGGCTGCCCAGGAGAGCAACGGGCCGGGCGACCTGCACGCGCTACTGCATTCGCTCCCCACCTGGGAAGTGACCTGACCAGAACCTCAGGTCGAGCGTTTCGTCCGCCGCTGTCGTTTCCCGGCCAACTCGACCCGCGGTACGCAGAGAGATGATTTTGGCGCTAAAGTGGACGCCGCGTGGTAATGCCGGGTTTGGGCGATCCAGAATCCGGCCCGCTCGCCGCCCGATTCGTGACGGCGTCTAGCGAAACCGTGCGTACAGCGTTGGAGGTAACGACATTCTAGCGAGAACCCCTGGATGGGCTTGGAAGAGCGCCGCGGCTTTGCTCGCGGTGATTCTCGCGATCGTCGTTTTCCAGATCGGCCGCTCGTCGTCGTCAAACCTCGACTACCGGGACCCGACCGCGTGGCTCGTCAACGGCGCCACCGGCGAAGTTCTCAAGGCCAACGGTGCCACCGGCGAAATCTCGGCGCGGGTCGAAGTCGGCGACCGGGGCTCGGAGCTCTCCACCGCACGCGCCGGCGCCGGCGCGCTCGTCCTCAACCACACCGCCGGCGAGGCCAATCTCGTCGACGGTGTGTCGCTGGACGTGGCCGCCACGGTGCCGGTGGAGGCCGATTCGGGCATGGAGGTGCTCAGCGGATCCACGGCCAGCTACCTGCTCGCGGGCGATGTTCTTCAAGGGGTGGCAACCGACCCGCTCAGTCTGAACGCGGCCGTTCTCGTGGGCGAACGGGTCCACGGTGCCACCGTTGTCGAGGACGGTTCGGTCTGGGCGATCTCATCGGACACCGGCGATCTGTTGCATATCGAGACCAACGGCATGGTCTCGCGCCACGACGGCGCCGACGTCGACGGCGCGGACCAGGCCGTGGTCACCGTGGCCGGGCGCCCGATCCTGGTCGACCGCGCCGGCGGCGAGGTTCGCCCGGTTCGCTCGACGGGGTCACTCGCCTCCGCAATCGCGATGTGCGACACGTTCCCCGGGCCATTCCTCACCGGTGGTACGGCCGAAGACGGCTTCGCCAACCTCGTACTCGCCGTCGATGTCGACAACGGACGCCTCCTCGTCACCGACCTCGACACCCGCGGCTGCTCACAGATCGACCTGGCTGCCACCGGCAGTGATCTGGGCGAACCGGTCGAGTCCCTCGGCACCGTCTTCGTCCCCGACTACGGCACCGGCGAGGTCATCGTCGTCAGCCCCGGCTCGCGCTCGGTGATCGGGCGATATGCGCTCGGGCGCGCCGGCGTCCCCTTCGAGCTCTTTTCGGAGAACGGTTTGGTGTGGTTCAACGAACCGGGCGGACGGCTCGCGTACGTCGTCGACGCCCGGGGCGTAACCCAGATCATCGAAAAGCTCAGCACCACCAACGCCGGCGACGGTCTTGTTGACGCCGGCGAAGGCGACGGCGGCGCCGATGGGGGAGACGACGCCGGCGGGGCCGGAGACGGTGGCGGAGCCGGCGGTGACGACGGGGCGGACGGCTTTGGGGCTGATGCCGGCAGCGGTGGTTCCGGCGGTATAGGCCCCGGTGCCACCGACAACCCACCGCTTCCCGACGGTCCCGACGCGACGGACCCTCCGAACACCGAAGCACCGCCGCTCACCTCCCCGGCCACGACCGGCGCGACCGCCCCGACGACGCCCGGCACCTCCGTTCCCGATACCCAACCGCCCGACGACGGCGTGTTGAAGGCCCTCTTCAGTTTCAGCACGCCGGTCGTGAAGGTCGGTGAACCGGTTACGTTCACCGATACGTCGAGCGGTGACCCCACCGCATGGTCCTGGACATTCGGTGACGGGTCGTCGGACCGCGGCCCCATCGTCTCGCACAGTTGGGACCAGGAAGGCCGTTACCCGGTCACTTTGATCGTCGACCGCGGCGACCTGTCGGACTCGGTCAGCGTCAACATCCAGGTGCTCGGCGAGGACATCCCCCTTCCGCCGCGAGCCAGCTTCGAGATGTCGGAATCGCTGGTCGCGGTTGGATCAACCGTGACATTCACCGACACCTCCGACAATGACCCCACCAGCTGGGAATGGCGTTTCGGGGACGGCCAGACGGCAACCGGACCGTCCGCCAGCCACACCTACACCGAACCCGGCTCCTACACCGTCACCCTCATCGTTGCCAACGACGACGGCAGCAACGAGGCCGAGAAGCAGCTCAACGTCGTCGAGGTGGTCGAGAAACCCGTCGCTCTGATCCAGGCCTCGACCACCGCACCGGACGTGGGTCAGGCGGTCGCGTTCACGAGCGTGTCGTCGGGCTCACCCAACCTGCTCGAATGGGACTTCGGTGACAACACGTCGCTCGAGGGTGGCTCGGTAACCCACACCTACACCGCTCCAGGCACCTACACCGTCACCCTCCGGGCGACGAACCAGGCCGGTTCCCACGAAGCCCAGCTCACCCTCACCGTCTCCGAGGGTGGCTCGGCTCCGATCGCCCGGTTCACCAGCACCAAAGCTTCGGTGCAGGTCGATGAATCCGTCGTCTTCACCAGCATTTCCCAAAACGACCCGACCGAGCTGTCCTGGGACTTCGATGATGGCCAGACGGCCAGCGGCGAGCAGGTGTCTCACTCCTGGAGCGAAGCCGGCCTCTACGACGTAAAACTCACCGCCACCAACGCCTTCGGCAGCCACTCCGAGACGGTGACGTTCCGGGTACTGCCCGGTGGGGCCAAACCCGACGCGGCGTTCCGGTTCACGCCGACCAACCCGCAGGCGGGGCAGGCGGTCAGCTTCACGGACGGTTCGACCAACAACCCGACGTCGTGGGCCTGGAACTTCGGCGGCGAGGGTTCCTCGACCGCCCAGAACCCTCAGTTCACCTTCGCCACCCCCGGTACCTACGTGGTGACCCTGGTGGCGACCAACTCCGCCGGCAGCAGCAGCGCCCAGGTCACGATCACGGTCGGCAACGCTCGGCCGGTAGCCGACTTCAGTATGAGCACCTCGGCCCCCGCGTTGGGTGAGCAGGTGTTGTTCACCGACCTGTCGTCGAACGGGCCGACATCGTGGCAATGGGACTTCGGCGACAACACGACCTCCACGGAACCAAACCCGGCGCATGCGTTCAACGCCCCCGGCACCTACCGGGTCACCCTCGTCGTCACCAACGCCGCCGGCGCCTCGGAACCCAAGAGCCGCACCGTCACGGTCGCCCCCTCGAAGCCGGTGGCCAGCTTCGTGGTCGAACCGGTGAACCCGGCGGTCGGCGACACCGTGCGATTCCGGGACACCTCCACCAACGGTCCCACCAGTTGGCGCTGGAGCTTCGGCGACGGTGGCACGTGGGACGGCGCGACGGCGGATCATTCCTTCGGCGAGGCCAGGACCTACACCGTCACCCTGGTGGTTTCGAACGCCGGCGGCACCGCTACGGCCACCCAACAGATCACCGTGCGCCCCGGGGTGGCGAAACCGGTCGCATCGTTCAGCGCCAGCCCCGGACTCGTCGTGCCGCGCGGCACCGAGGTGACGTTCACCGACACCTCGACGAACGCTCCCGAGTCGTGGTTGTGGACCCTGCCGGGGGGCGCGACATCGGACCAGTCAACCGCGTCGTACACCTTCGCCAACGAAGGCACGTTCCCGGTGACGTTGAGCGTGGCCAACGACGGCGGCCCCGACTCCGTCACCCGCAACGTCACCGTGCTGCCGGCCCCGCCGACCGCCTCGTTCACCTTCAGCGTGCAGGCGGGTGGTCTGTCGGTCAGCTTCGTCGACCAGTCGGCCGGCAACCCGACCGCATGGCAGTGGGACTTCGGCGACGGCGGCTCGAGCACCGAGCAAAACCCGACCCACACGTACGCGAGTAGCGGCAGTTACCCCGTCACCCTCACCACCCGCAACAACGGTGGTTCGTCGGATCCGTTCGGCTCGACCGTGGTGCTGAACGTCGTCGCCCCACCCGTGGCTTCGTTCACCTGGTCGGCGAACGGGCTGACGGTTTCGTTCGCGAACCAGTCGTCGGGCGACATCTTCGGCTACGAGTGGCAGTTCGGCGATGGCAGCGCCTGGAGCACCGAGGTCAACCCCACCCACACCTATGCTGCGCCGGGTCCCTACGTTGTGCAGCTGCGAGCCTCCGGTCCCGGCGGGGTCTCGGATCCGGCCTCCCAACAGGTCACCGTCGCCGCCGTCGTGCCGGACCCGCCCGTGGCGGCGTTCACCGTGCGCATCGTGAACGACGACATCTTCCGGGCCCGTTTCGTCAACAACTCCACCGGGGAGTGGTCCGTTGCCCGGTGGACCTTCGGGGACGGCGAAGGAAGCAGCGACGCGTCGCCGGGCCACCGGTTCCCCGGCCCCGGCCCGTGGACCGTACAACTTGAGGTGCAGGGTCCCGGGGGTTGGAGCCAGCCCGTCACCCGAACCGTGACCTTCAACCCCACGCCGCCGACGACGACCACCGTGCCGCCGACGACGACCAACCCACCGCCGCCACCACCTCCGCCGCCTCCGCCGCCACCACCACCGCCGCCTCCGCCGCCACCACCACCGCCGCCGCCGCCTCCGCCGCCTCCGCCGCCACCACCACCACCACCACC
>CALHYX010000091.1 GCA_938041035.1 uncultured Acidimicrobiales bacterium
GACTGGCACACCGACACCCAACGCAGCGCCCACTACCGGCACTTCATCCACTTCTACAATCACCACCGAGCACACGGCGCACTCGAATGGTCAACCCCGATGTCAACGCTCAGGGACAACGTCCCCGGACACCACAGCTAGCGCGCGGTCAGTTGAGTCCGAACTGGCGGTCGCCGGCATCGCCCAGCCCCGGCAGGATGAACCCGACATCGTTGAGCCGATCATCGATCGAGCCGGTGTAGAGCGAAAGGTTGAGGCCGAGCGTGGTCACCGCCTCGATCCCCTCGGGGGCGGCGAGGGCGCAGACCACCGTCATCGGTCCCGCTCCGCTTTCGGCGAGCAGCTGGCAGGTGTGGATGAGCGAGCCGCCCGTGGCGAGCATCGGGTCGAGGACGATCACCGGGCGGCCGCCGAGGTCGTCGGGCACGGTGTTGACGTAGGCGTGGGGGAGCAGGGTCTCCTCGTTGCGCTTGAGACCGACGAAGCCGACGCGGGCATCGGGGAGGAGGTCGAGCGCGGCATCGAGCATGCCGAGACCGGCGCGCATGACCGGCACGACGACCGGCGGGTCCGGGCACACCACGCCTGAGGTGGGCCCCATCGGGCTGTCGAGGTCGACGGTGGTGAGCGGGAGGCCGCGGAGCGCCTCGTACATCAAAAAGGTCGACAACTCGTGCAGCGCCCGGCGGAACTCGGGCCGACGGGTCGCCTCGTCGCGCATGATGCTGAGACGGATCTGGGCGAGTGGGTGATCGACGATCGTGACGCTCATGCCTGCACCGTAGGCGACGTGTCCAACCTCCCGCTCAACGGCCGCCGTCGCCCCCTCCCGCCCCCGTTCCCGGTCACGCTGGTGCCAGGCACCAGAGCGGTCGCGGCAGGTACCGGAGAGCGGTGGCGGGAAGGCCGAGCAGGGCGGTCAGGAGTTAGGTGCGGGCCTGGCGGAAGCGGGTGAGGCGGCGGGCGAGATCGAGGGCGGCGACCGCCCGGTCCGCCGAGGGGTACAGCAGGCGACCGGACGCGCGGACGGCGGCGGGTCCGGACAGGTCGGGGCAGGTCACGGCCATCTCCGAACACACCAGAACCGGTTTGTCGTGGCGCTGGGAGATTTCCACCGCGGCCTCGGCATATCGGGCATCCTGGCGCTCGTGGAAATCGACGATGCGTTCGAGACCGTGGTCGGGGTAGAACTCGCCGGAACGCATGAGGTCGGCCTGGTTCGACTGCACGCCGAATCCGAGGAACAACACGGCGTCGACCTCGTCGTGCGCCGCCACCAGCTCGAGCACCTCGGGGATGGTCTCGCGGGTTTCGCCACCCGCGAGATCGATCGGGTTGTTCCGACTCCACCGGGGCGGCAGTTTCTCGTCGAGCGCGGCGCGAAGATCATCGGGTAGCGGGGCCAGATCCATACTCGACCGGTAGAGGGCGTCGGCGGCGACGACACCCCAGCCGCCCACCGTCGTGACGACCGCGACGCGATCTCCCGTGGGCAGGGGCTGGCTGGCCAGGGTGGCCGCCGTCTCGAACGCCTCATGGACCGAATGGGCCCGGACGAGTCCGGCTTGCCGGGCCATACCGTCGAAGATGGCGTCATCGCTCGCCAACGCACCGGTGTGGGAGGCCGCCGCCCGCTGGCCGTTGGCGGTGGCGCCGCCCTTCAGGATCACGACCGGCAGCCGTTTGGCCACCTCGGATATGCGATCGAAGAAGTGGCGGCCGTCGACGATGCCCTCGACGTAGGCCAGGCCGACCTTGGTTTCGGGGTCCTCGGCAAACCACTCAAGGTAGTCCACGACGTCGAGTTGGGCGGCGTTGCCGGCCGACACGGCCCGGCTGACGCCCACCCCGGTTTGGCTTGCGTAGTTCTCGAAGGACGACACGAAGTTGCCCGACTGACTGGCGATGCCGATGTGGCCCTGGGGTGGGTACGGGGCGACGATCTGGGCGCACAGTGAGGCCGGCGGTGAGACCACGCCCTGACCGTTGGGGCCCACGAGAATCAGGTCGAGCTCATCGCACAAGGCGACCAGCCGCTCCTGGGCCACGAGTCCGTCGGGTCCGGCCTCGCCGTAGCCGCCGGCGCCCATGAACACGGCCTTGATGCCCTTGGCCGCGCATCGGGTGATGAGGTCTTCGTTGAGTGTCGGTGGGGTGCAGACGAACACCAGGTCGTAGGTATCGGGTTCGAGGTCGTCGGGTGAGGCGAGTACCGGAATGCCGAGTAGTTCGCCGGCCTCCCGAGCCAGTCCGACGACGGGGCCCTCGTACCCGCAGCGCAGGATGTTGTGGATCGACACGAAGCCGAACTTGCCGGGGTGGCTCGATGCGCCGGCGACGACGACCCCTTTGGGATTGAACAGCGGGGAAAGGTCGCGCGCCATTACGAAGGGGCTCCTTGGGTGGTTTCGACGAGGGCGTCGACGGCGATGGGTCGGCCATCGGCGATGATGAGCGGGTTGAGGTCGACCGAGACCACGTTCGGGTCGGACTCGGCGAGGTCGCTGAGGGCGACCAGCGTGGCCGCCACTGCGCCTCGATCGACGGCGGGTTCGCCCCGGAACTCACCCAGCAGGGACTGGCTGTCGAGGTCATCGAGTAGCTCGAGGGCGTCGATCCGGGTTATCGGCACCAGGCGAAAGGCGACGTCGGCGATCGCCTCGGCCAGGATGCCGCCGACCCCCAGCATCACCGCCATGCCGAACTGCGGATCGCGGACGAGGCCGGCGATGAGCTCCCGTTTTCCCGCGACCATGGTGGACACGAGCACGTCGACCTCGCCGTCCTCGGGCCGGGCGAGGGCCAGGAGCTCGTCGACGCTGCGGCGCAGTTCGTCGTCCGAACCAATGCCGAGCCGGACCAGACCGCGCTCGCTCTTGTGGGCGATGGCATCGCCGCACAGCTTGGCCACCATCGGGTAGCCAATGTCGGCGGCCGCGGCGACGGCAGCATCGGCGTCGGTGACGGTGGTGTACGCCGAGACCGGTACGCCGGCAGCAGCCACAATGGCCCGTGACGCCGCTTCGGACAGGGTGTGGGTGCTCATCACCAACGTGCTAGCAGAGAGAAACGGCGACGGCCCGCTCGGGGAGCGGGCCGGTCTCGGGTTTGGGTTGTCCGAATGCGTTTCGGTGGGCGGCGCCGCTGAGGCGGAGGTGAAGCGAAGAAGGGTAGTCCTCTTCCCCAGGCCGGTTTCGCTCTGGCTCGTCGTCCGGCATAAGCGACCAATGCGCCGAACGAGTCATAACTTCCTGGTGAAGAGGTGGAAAGTCCCATTTCCTGCCACCAGTAACTACGGCCGAACAGCACGGTTCCTTTAGCGATTTCTGGGTCTTTTGGGAAGATTTTCTGGGTCTGTCGACCCATGGGCCTGCGAGCCGGAACTAGGGCGCAAAACCCCGCAACGGCAGCGTCGGACGCTGGAGCCAGTTGTCGGCCGGATAGTCGGCCGTGCCGTCGATCACGTGGAGCGTGTAGGCGTGGCGTGGCGTCTCCGAGGTGTTCGGCGCGCTCCAGTGCGGCAACGTGCCGTGGAGCGCGATCAGCGTGCCCCGGGGGGCCTCCAGCGGCACTCGGCCGGACGTGTCGTAGGGTTCGGGGTCGAACACCTCGGTGGCCGTGCCGTCTCCCTCGCGCCGGAATCGGCTGCGCACTGGCAACCGGTGTCCGCCGGGTATCGCCCACATGCAGCCATTGGCGAGGGTGGCGTCGTCGATCGCCACCCAGAACCCGACGACGGTCTGCGGTTCGGTCCACAGGAACGTGTGATCGGTATGCCACACGACTTCGCCGCCGACGTGCGGCGGCTTTCCGATGTACATCGACTGCAACAGCTTTGGCTCGACGAAGCCGAGGTCGGTCGCCAGTTGGGCCAATTCGGGTTTGCGGGAGAACGCCGAGAACACCGGGTCGAGGTCGTGCATGGCGTGGCCGAGCTTGTTGATGGCCAGCTCAGGCGCCCGGTCGAGTTGGCCGTCGGCACCCAGTACGCCGGACTCCAGAAACACCCGGACCTTGTCGCCCGAAGTCAAGAAGTAGTCGTCCTGGGCGTGGCTCTGCTCGGTGGTCGAGAACACCGACCGGTGTTCGGCCGGGTCGAAGTCGCGCAGGAGTTCGAGCGCCCGATCGCGCAACCCGAGGCACTCGTCGTCGCGGTAGAAACCCTCGACGACGAGAAAACCGTGTTCGTCCCAGGCTCGGCGTTGCTCGTCGGTGAGCATCTATCCGCCCCGACGGAAGATCTGCCCGGCGGCCGCCGGCATGCGGAGGCGCTGGGAGAAGAAGATCAACACGAGGAGAACAATGACATAGGGGAAGATGTTCACCCACCAGTCCGGCACCTCGCTGGTGGCGAAGTACCAGATGCCCGCCCCGGCGGCGAGGCAGATGGCGAGGGTGGCGTCGACCACCTTGCGCCGCCCGATCGCCCACGCGGCGACCCCGCTCAGGGCGATGGTGTTCACCAACAACAACGCGTGCGAGGCGGTGCCTTCGAGATCGCGCAGGCCGAGGCCGGTCGGATACCCGAACAGCAACGCCCCGAGGAGCACACCGCTCGGTCGCCAGTTGCCGAAGATCAGCGCAGCCAAACCGATGAAGCCGCGGTTGTTGGTCTGGCCTTCCAGATAGATTCCCGCCAGCTCGGGACTGGCGATGAACGCGCCGCCCAGTCCGGCCAGGCCGCCGCTGATGATGACGCCGTAGTACCGATACCGGTACACGTTCACGCCCTGCACCTCACCCTGCTCCGGCTTTTCGCCGGAACTTCGCAGCCGGAGCCCGAAGGGGGTACGCCAGATCACGTAGGCCGACAGCGGCACCAGCGCCAGCGCGATCAGGGTGGCCGGGGAGACCTCCGCAACCAGCCCCTTGGCCAGTCGCGCCATGTCGCTGAAGAAGAACCAGCCCGTGTCGCCGATCGATCCGAGGATGTCGGGCGACTTCCAGCCACCCACGTTGCCGCCGGCGAGCAGGGGAAAGGTGAACTTTCCGACGCCGGGCACCCGCGGTGACTGGGTGATGGAACCGCCGTCGTAGCCGGTGAACACCTCCGACGAAAGGAACCGGGTCGCCCCGGGCGCGAGCACATTGATGGCGACCCCGGAGATGATGTGGTCGACACCGAAGCTCACGGTGGCGATGGCGTGGATGAGGCCCCCGGCGGCGCCGCCGAGCAACCCGATGGCCAACCCGGCCCAGGCGCCGTAGTTGATGGCCCCCCACGCGCCGAACCAGGTGCCGAGCACCATCATGCCCTCGAGGCCGATGTTCACGATGCCGCACCGTTCGGCGTACAGGCCGCCGAGCCCGGCCAACAGCAACGGCACCGACCAGCGCAACATGGCCTGCGAGGTTCCCACCGAGGTGAGGCCGTCGGTGTCGTCGACGCCGAACTGCTGCACGCCGGCGAGCACGAGAATGCCGATGCTGGCGTACAACATCCAGCGGGCCCAGGTGGGCAGGGCGTTGAGCGCCGCGATCATGCCGACACCTCGATGCCGGCGGGGGGCACCGACTGGAGGGCAGCGGCGGCGTCCTTGGCTTCTTCGCGTTGGCGGAAGCGGTTGACGACCTCATAGGCCACCACCGCCGCGATGAGGATGATGCCCTGCATGATCACGACGATCTCCCTCGACGCCGAGCCGCTGATCTGGAGGATGCCTGCGGATACATCGAGGAACGCGAACAACAGCGCACCGATGGCGATGCCGACCGGGTGGTTTCGCCCCAACAGGGTGACGCCGATGCCGGCGAAGCCGAGCCCGCGCACGAAGTTGGGGCTGTACCGACCCTGGTCCATCAGCGTCGACATGCCGACCAGACCGGCCGCCGCACCGGAGAGCACCATGGCGGTGACGACCATGCGCTTGGGCGGGACCCCACCGGCCTGGGCGGCGAAGGGGTTCATGCCGCTGGCCCGCAGGTCGAAGCCGAACCGGGTGCGGTTCACGAGCACGTGGTAGCCAATGCCGACGAGCAGGGCGATCACCAGCACGCCGGTGAGTTTCTTGCCCTGTTTGATCTCGCGGGTGAATATCTCGACGAAGCCGTTGAGGTTGGGCATCAGGCCGCTCTCGGGGATGGGCTCGGTACCGACGCCGGCGTTGCCGCCGCTGGCGTTGACACCGCCGCCGGCCTGCCACTCGCGCACCAACCAGGCGACGAGCCCGGAGATGGCGATCACGTTCAACATGATGGTGGAGATGACCTCGTTCACGCCGCGGGTCACCTTCAGCACGCCGGCCACGCCGGAGTAGGCGGCACCGACCGTCATGGCGACGATGAGGATGAGCCCGATGTGCAGCACCGGCGGCAGGTTGACCGCTCCGCCGGCCGCGGCGGCGAAGAGCGTTGCGAGCAGGTACTGCCCTTCGACGCCGATGTTGAACAGGTTCATCCGGAAGCCGATGGCTGCGGCCACCCCGGAGATGTACAACGGCGTAAACCGGTTGCCGATGTCGATCATCGTTTCGAGCTTGCGGGCGTGGTCGAACATGTCGATGTACGCCGTGATCGGGCTGGAACCCGACAGGGCCAGCACGATCGATGACATGGCGACCGCGAACGCGACGGCGAGTACGGGAGCGGCCAGCGCCAACATGACCCGGCGCCCGAGTGACTTAGCCATCGGCCGCCACCTCCTGGCCGGCCGGTTCCAGCGCCGCGCCCGTCATGTAGGCGCCGAGATCTCGCGGCGTTACCGCGGCCGGGTCGAGGGTGGCGACCAGCTTGCCGCGCAGCATCACGATGATCGTGTCGGAAAGTCCGATGAGCTCGTCGAGATCGGCCGAGATCAACAGGGTGGCCAGCCCCTTTGCCCGAGCGGCCCGAATGCTGTCCCACACCGCGGCCTGGGCGCCAACATCGATGCCGCGTGTGGGGTGTGCGGCGATGAGCACGCTCGGCTCGGCCATCATCTCGCGCCCGAGGATGAGCTTTTGCTGGTTGCCGCCCGACAACGCGTGCGCGGCGACGTGGACGTTGGGCGTGCGGACATCGAACTCGGTGCGAATCTGCTCGGTCTGGCCCTGCGCTCCCCGCCGGTCGACGAACGCCCCTTTGGCATACGGCGCCTGGGTCTGGTGTCCCAGCATGGCGTTCTCCCACAGCGGCGCCTCGAGCAGCAGACCTTCGTGGTGGCGGTCCTGCGGCACGTAACCAATGCCCGCTTCGCGCCGGTTGCGCACGGACGCGTGGGTGACGTCGGCACCGAGCAGGGAGATGGTCCCGGATGCGACCGGTTGGGTGCCGATGATCGCGTCGATCAGCTCGCTTTGCCCGTTGCCCTCGACCCCGGCAATCCCGACGATCTCGCCTTTGTGGATGCGCAGGTCGACCCGGTCGACCACCGCCCGTTCGTCGGCGTCGTGTACCACCAGCTCCGCGACGTCGAGGGCCACGGCGTCGGTGACGGTGGAGTCGGTGATGTCGGGGGTCGGAAGCTCGCTGCCCACCATCAGCTCGGCCAGATCGCCCGCGGTCACGTCCTCGGGCTTCACGGTCGCCACCGTGCGGCCTTGGCGGAGCACGGTGATCGAGTCGGCGATCTCCAGGACCTCGTCGAGTTTGTGATCGATGAACAAGATGGTCGCGCCGCTCGCTTTGAGTTCGCGCATGTTGCGGAACAGCTCCTCGACCTCCTGGGGGACCAGGACGGCCGTCGGCTCGTCGAGGATGAGGATCCGAGCGCCCCGGTACAGCACCTTGATGATCTCGACCCGCTGGCGCTCGCCCACCTCGAGCGACTCGACCAGGTCATCGGGGTCGACATCGAGCCCGTACGCCTCGCCCACCTCGCTCAGGTGTTGGCGCGCCGCTTTGAAATCGATGCCGCGCCAGTTGCGCGGTTCGGCGCCGAGGATGACGTTCTCGAGCACGGTCAGGTTGTCGGCGAGCATGAAATGCTGGTGCACCATGCCCACACCCGCCTCGATGGCGTCGCTCGGCGACGAGAACCGCACCCGCTGACCGTCGACCGCCATCGTGCCCTCGTCGGGTGGCTGCATGCCGTAGAGGATCTTCATGAGCGTGGACTTACCCGCGCCGTTTTCGCCACAGATGGCGTGGATCTCGCCCGCTTCGACCGTGAGGTTCACGTCATCGTTGGCCACGACGCCGGGGAAACGTTTCGTGATGCCAGTGAGTTCGATAGCCGGTGCCACCGGGCTCCTCTTCGGGGTGTGGCCGGATCTCAACGGTCGAGACCCTCGCGGTTTCGCCCGGGGCCGAAAACGGCGACGAGCGGGACCGAAAACTAGTCCGGTCCCGCTCGCACTGTCACCTGGGGCGCTTTGCCGGGGCGTTTCGCCGGGGCACTGCGCCGTCGTTGGGGTTAGGCCTCGGCGGGATCGGTCGGCACGACGATGTCGCCGGCGATGATCTGGGCCTTGAGTTCGTCGAGCTTGTCGGTGATGTCATCGACAAAGCCGCCGGAGGTCGAGTAGCCGACGCCGTCGACGGAGAGGTCGTACACGACCTGGCCGGCGGAGAAGGTGCCATCGGTCTGGGCCTTGATGATCTCGAACACGGCGTTGTCGACGCGCTTGAGCATCGAGGTCAGCACGTACTCCTGTACGCCCGGGTCGACCGTGTTGTACTGATCGGAGTCGACACCGATGCCCCACACCTTGGAGTTGCCGTCGGCCTCGCTGTACTCCTTGGCCGCTTCGAACATGCCCGCACCGGCACCGCCGGCTGCGTGGTAGATGATGTCGGCGCCGCCGTCGTACATGGCGGCGGCGATCTCCTTGGCCCGGTCCGGGGCGTTGAAGCCGTCGAAGTCGGGGAATTCGGTGATGTACTCCGAGACGATCTCGATGTCCGGGTTCACCGACTTGGCGCCGGCGATGTAGCCCGCTTCGAACTTCTCGATGAGCCCGAAGCAGCACACGCCGCCGATGAAGCCGATCTTGCCGGTCTCGGACTTGAGGGCCGCGGCGGCACCCACGAGGTAGGAGCCCTGCTCTTCGGCGAAGGTCAGCCCGGCCGCGTTGTCGGCGCGGGGAGCGGGCGGATCGACATCGAAGTTCATCATGCCGTCATCGATCACCGCGAAGTTTATGTCGGGGTTTTCGGCAGCGACGTTGGCGGCGTCGTCGGCGAAGAGGAAGCCGACGGCGATGACCAGCGGGTTGGCGCCGGCCTGAAGCTGCAGCAGTTCGGCGCGGTTCGACCCGTCGTCGTTCGGCGAGGCTTCGGTGAAGTCGACGCCGAGTTCGCTCTTGGCTCGCTCGATGCCGGCGGCGGCGGAGTCGTTGAACGACTGATCGCCCCGGCCCCCGATGTCGTACACGAGCCCGACGGTGGCGTCGCTGTGACTTGCGCCGTCCTCGGCCATGGCGTCGTCCTCGGCCATGGCGTCATCTTCGGCCATGGCGTCGTCTTCGGCCATGGCGTCATCGGTTGCCTCGCCGTCGCTGGCCGCACCGTCGTCGGTGGTTGCGCTGTCGTCGCCACCATCGCTACCGCAGGCGGCGGCGATGAGAGCGAACGCCAACAGCGTGCTCAGTAGTACCAATAGTTGCTTGCGCATGAACCCCTCCAAGGATCTCGGCGCGCCCTCGGGGAGATGAGGGACGTATTCAGTCGGCGAATGTAGTGCATGGGGCACCGGCGCGGCCCGCGGGGAGCCATATCGTCATAGGGTTTTCGCCGTGCCGGCCGCTAACCTGACGCCCTATGTCGAAGCGCACGCAGAAGAAGAGGGCGAAGGCCCGCCGTAGCAAGGCCAACCACGGGCGCAAGCCCAACGCCGGCCGCAACAGCTAGCTGACCCGCTGCTCAGGCGAGCAGTGCCACCAGCTCGTCGGCCGAGCGCGTATTGATCACGTCGTCGGGCTCGATCCCGGCCCGTGCGGCTTTGTCGCACCCGTACACCTGCCACTCGAGTTGGCCCGGCGCGTGCGCGTCGCTGTCGATGGCGACCCGGCACCCCCACTCGATCGCCAGCGCCAGAAGGTCCTCCGGGGGGTCCTGACGCTCGGGTCGGCAGTTGATTTCCACCGCCGTGTCAAACTTCTCGCACGCGGCGAACACCATGTCGGCGTCGAACTCCGACGGGGCCCGACCCGTACCGGTGACCTTTCGGTTGGTGCAGTGTCCGAGGATGTCGACGTGCGGATTCGCTACCGCCATCACCATCCGCCGGGTCATCTCGGCGGCCGGTAGCCGCAGTTTGGAGTGCACGCTCGCGACCACGACGTCGAGTTGGGCCAGCATGTGGTCGGCGAGATCGAGCGAGCCGTCCTCGAAGATGTCGACCTCGATACCGGTGAGCACCCGGAAGGGCGCCACCGTTTCGTTGAGTGCGGCAACGTCGGCGAGCTGTTTTTCCAACCGCTCCTCGCTCAATCCGTGGGCGACGGTGAGCCGGGCGGAATGGTCGGTCAGGACGATGTACTCGTGGCCCAGGGCCATGGCGGCCGCAGCCATGGCCTCCGGCGACGCCGCCCCGTCGGACCAGGTCGAATGCAGGTGGCAGTCGCCGCGCAGTGCCTCGCGCAGATCAGCGCCGACGGTGGCCTCGACGCGGGTGCGGTCATCGAGCCGGGCGAGGTACCCGTCGGTGCGTCCGGCCAGCGAATCGGCGATCACCTCGGCCGAGCTTTTTCCGATGCCGTCGAGTTCGGTGAGCGTTCCGGCGCGAGCGCGGCGCTCGAGGTCGTCGGGTTCGTGGGCGTCGACGGTGGCCATCGCTTTCTGGAACGCCCGGACCTTGGCCGACGGCGCCAAATCCCGGTCGAGATAGTAGATCGCGCGCAGCAACGCTTCGCGAGGGGTCATTCCTCCAGCATAGAACGACCTCCGGGGTGGTCCCGGTGGCCGCGTTCGAGGACCCGCTCGATAGGGTCGGCCGGTGGAACGATTCGGATTTGTTGGACTCCCGAACGCCGGGAAGTCCTCCCTGTACAACGCCTTGGCGGGCGGGGGCGCGCTGGCCGCGCCCTATGCCTTTGCCACGACCGACCCGAACATCGGCGTCGCCAAGGTCTTCGACGATCGGCTGGAGAAACTCGCCGAAATGTCGGGCAGCAAGAGCGTGGTGCCCGCGAGCGTGCAGTTCGCCGACATCGGGGGGTTGGTCGAGGGGGCGCACAGCGGGGAAGGGCTGGGCAACATGTTTCTGGCCGGTATCCGCGAGGTCGACGCGATCGTGTTCGTCCTGCGGGCGTTCGTCGACAGCGACGTGCCCGGCCCCACCGACCCGCTCGAGCATCTGCGGGTGCTCGAGATCGAACTCAGTCTCGCCGACCTGGCGACGGTCGAAACCCAGCGGGACAAGAAACAACGCCAGGCGAAGGGCGACAAGGCCCTACTCGACGATGTTCGGGCGTTGGATCAGGCGATGGAGATCCTGGGAGACGGCACGCCGCTGTACCGCAGCGACCTGAGCGACGACGATCGCGAAATCCTGCGGCCGTATTTCTTGTTGACCAACAAACCCGTGCTGGCCATCGTCAACATCGACGAGGATCAGCTGGGCGATGTCGAGGCCGTCGTCGCACCGGTTCGCGAAGAACTCGCCGGAGCACAGGTGTTCGGCGCCTGTATCCAGCTCGAAGCCGAGGCGGCCCTGTTGCCGCTCGACGAGCGGGCCGAACTCCTCGACGGGCTCGGCCTGGGCGAGGGTGCGCTACCGCGATTCGTGCAGGCCGCCTACCACGTGCTCGGCTTGCGGACCTTCCTTACCACCGGTGAAAAAGAGAGTCGGGCGTGGACCTTTCGGGCCGGCTCGACCGCCCCGCAGTGCGCCGGGGTCATCCACACCGACTTCGAACGCGGCTTCATCCGGGCCGAGACCATCCGCTGGGACGAGCTGCTCGACGCCGGCTCGTGGGCAGCCGCCCGGGATGTGGGCAAGGTGCGTTCGGAGGGCAAGGACTACGAGGTCGCCGATGGCGACGTCCTGGAGTTCCGCTTCAACGTATGATCGACGTGTTCTCTACCCCCTTCCGCTTCGCGTGAACGATGGCTTGGCTGGTTTCAGAAGGAAAGGTGCTGGCGAGCCTCGAAGAGGCTGACTCGGCCAAGACCCGGCTCGTCGGGCTGCTCGGCCGCGACGGCATCGACGGGGTGCTGTTGTTGCGGCGAACCAAGACCGTGCACACGATCGGGATGCGGTTCGCGATCGACGTGGCGTGGTGTGATGACGACATGGTCGTCCTGCGGATCGAGACCCTCGAACCCAACCGGGTGGCTCGGCCGTTGTGGGCCGCGCGGGCGATGGTGGAGGCCGAAGCCGGTTCGTTTGAACGTTGGGGCCTCGCGGTCGGCGACCAGCTCGACGTCACCCGGTGAGCGGCGACCGCGGTGAGGGTCGGGTGGTCGTGGTCGGCACGCCGATCGGAAACCTGGGGGATCTGTCACCGCGAGCGGCCGAGGCGCTCGAGCGCGGCGATGTCATCGCGTGCGAGGACACGCGGCGTACCCGCAAGTTGTTGAACCACATCGGCCGGTCGTCGGTGCCGATGGTCGTCGTGAACGATCACACCGAGGATGCCGCCACGGCCGGGTTGATCGATCGTGCGGCCAACGGCGCGGTCGTGGTTCTGGTCAGCGACGCCGGTATGCCGACGGTGTCGGACCCCGGCGTCGGCCTGGTCGCCGCCGCCGTCGAGGCGGGCGTTCGGGTCGAGGTCGTGCCCGGGCCGAGCGCGGTCTCGGCCGCCCTCGCGGTGAGCGCGATGGCGACGGGCCGCTACTGCTTCGAGGGGTTCTTACCCCGCAAGGGCACAGCCCGGGCGGCGCGCCTTCGCTCGCTGGTGGCCGAGGAACGGACCACGGTGATCTTTGAGTCCCCCCATCGGTTGGCGCGCACCCTCGCGGACCTGGCCGAGGCACTCGGGGCCGAGCGGGGCGTGGTGGTGGCGCGAGAGCTCACCAAACTCCACGAGGAGTTGTGGCGGGGGACGGCGGCCGACGGCGCGCGCTGGGCCGCGGATCACGCCCGGGGGGAATGTGTGATCGTCGTCGCCGGAGCGGAGCCGCCGGGCGAGGTGGACGACGCCGACATCGAGCGTCGGTTGCAGGAGCGATCGGGCGAGGCGCTGGGCCGCCGTGCGCTCAGCGCGGCGATCGCGGCGGAGCTCGGCGTGTCGAAACGTCGCGTGTACGAGCTTTCCCTGCGCTGGCGCGAAGCGTAGGGAGCGAACCCGCTGTACTTATGGAGCGAACCCGCTGTACTTATGGAGCGAATCCGCTGTACTTACGGAGCGAATCCGCTGTACTTACGGAGCGAATCCGCTCTGGGCCGAGCTGAACGGTGCTTCGGTCGCCGAGCCGAGGGCCGTCACGCCGGCCACGCAGACCACGGCGATCAGGGCGATCAGCATGGAATACTCGAGCAGGCCGGCGCCTCGCTCGGACCGCATACGGGCCAGCACGGCGATGACGATTCGGTTGGGGTTCAAGGTGGAGGCGGTCATGTCAACCTGTAAGGATTTGGCAGTGATCGTGGGATACTTCCTTCTTCGGTGCAGCAGGGGGTTTTCCGTAGCGAAATAGGCCAAATGGCCCGGCGGATCCGACCGCGGTTCGACCCCCATCCCCAAGACTGTCTCACCCCTTCGAGAAGATGGTCCCATGATCTACTTCGTCGCCCTACTCAGCATCATCGTTGGTCTCGCCCTCGCCGCAATCGTCGGTTTCTGGGTTCTGCGCCCCCGCTGGCGCGCCGAACAGGACGCCCGCGACGCCGAACGGGAGGCCATCTTCGATGCCGCGGTCGGGGCCGCGGTGGGCGAAACCGTCGAGGCCGTCCTGCGCGAACGAAACGCCACCGCCGCAGCGGTCGCCGCCGACCGGGACCAGGTGGTGCAGCACGCGTCCACGGTGCTGGCCGATGTCGGCGGCTCGGCGTTGAAGGCCCAGCTCAACAGCGCACAGGAGCATCTGTCGCACCAGTTGGCCCGCAACGACGAGCAGCTCGACCATCGCGCGCAGGTGTTCGAGAAGCGGGCGGTCGATCTCGATCAGAAACTCGCCGAGATGACCCAGATGATGGAGGCGCTCAAGCGCGACAACGCCAGTCGGCACGGCCAGTTGAGCGCGCAGCTCAACGAGGCCGCGAAACGGACCGACGCGCTGCGCGGCACCACCGAACGGCTCAACGAGGTGTTGGCCAGCCCCAAGGCGCGCGGCCAGTGGGGCGAACGCATGGCCGAGGACGTCCTGCTCGCCGCCGGGTTCAAAGAAGGGGTCAACTACCGGCGCCAAAAGCAGCTCGAAGTGGGCTCCGGGATCCCCGACTTCACGTTCCTGCTGCCCGGCGACCTCACCTTGAACATGGACGTCAAGTTCCCCATCGACAACTACGTGCGTTACCTCGACGCGTCGGACGACGCCGCCCGGAACCGGGCCAGCGATGCCTTTGCCCGCGACGTACGTCAGCGGGTGAAGGAAATCGCCGACCGGGGCTACATCGATCCCGACCGCACCGTCGACGCCGTGCTGTTGTTCATCCCGAATGAAGCGGTCTACACCTTCCTGCACGCCAACGACGATCAGCTGCTCGACCAGGCGTTGGCCCAAAAGGTGGTCCTGTGTTCGCCCAGCACCCTGTTTTCGGTGCTCGCGGTGGTGCGCCAGTCGGTCGAGAGCTTCAAGCTCGAGCGCCGCAGCAGCGAGATCCTGTCCTACCTCGGCGAGTTTCGGGCGGAGTGGACCAAATTCAGCACCCAGGTCGACAAGCTGGGCAAGCAGATGGCCACCGCGCAGCGGTCCTTCGATGAGCTCGCCGGCGCCCGCACAAACAAGATGAACAAAAAGCTGACCCAGATCGATGCGCTCGAGGCGCCGTCGATCGATGCGAGCCCCTCCTCCGGCGTCCTGGAGATCCCCCTCGACGCAGCCGACCCGGCCGACGAGGTTACCCCCCGGCTGCGCGGGGTGAGCTGAGCGCCGTCTTGACCATCGGGATTCCGGCGCGATCATCCGCGCGCCTCGCCGAAGGGGGGAGGCGGGCCTACGGTTGCGGCATGTCGCACTGCCGGTTTCGTTCGATCGTGCTCCCCGCCTGCTTCGTGTGCCTGGCGTTGATCGCCGCTGCGTGTGGCGACGGGGCATCCGATGCGGCCGCCACCGACGACGCCCGATCGGCAGCCGACGCGGAATCCACGACCGCGGCACCCGCAACATCGCCCCCCACGGTCTCGGAGTCGACGCCGGCGGTGCCAACGACCGAGGCGCCCGAAACGGTGCCGGCGGACACCGCACCCCCGGAGACGCCCGCACCCACGACCACGGCCGCGGCGCCCGAGTTCGACTTCAGCGCCATCAGCCCCATCGTCGAGGGCTACATCGCCGAAAACGAGTTGAACGGCGCCGGCCTCATCATCGTGCACCGCGACCACGGCGTCATCCATCACGACCACTGGGGCGAGTTCTCCGAGGATCGGGTCTCGCTCATCGCATCATCGTCGAAGATGATCACCGCCGGGGTGCTGTTGCACCTCCAGGACGAGGGCCTGCTCGACATCGATGCGCCCGTGGCCGACGTGGTCGAGTGGGGGAGTGCGAACCCGGCCATCACCCCGGCCCAGCTGCTGTCGAACAGCTCCGGGCTCGTCGGGCTGTTCCCCGACGCCGCCTTCGGCCCCTACCTGTGTCAGTACCTCAACAGCGGCACGATGCAGACCTGCGCCAGCACCATCTTCACCACGGCCGATGATGACACCGAGGTCGTCGAACCCGACACCGAGTTTCGCTACGGCGGCGCGCAGTGGCAGGTGGCCGGAGCGGTCGCCGAGGTGGCGTCCGGGCAGTCGTGGGCGGAGCTGATCGACGACATCTACGTCGAGCCGTGCGGCGTCGCCACGCTCGGGTACAACAACCATTTCGCCTCGATCGGCACCGGCTTTGACTACCCGGTGGCGTTCAACGCCGACCCGGGGACGCTCGAACCGACCGAAAACCCCAACATGGAGGGCGGCGCGTACATCACCACCGGCGACTACGGAAAGCTCCTGTTGATGCACCTGCGCGACGGTCGCTGCGGCGACACCCAGGTGCTGTCGACCGAAGCGTTGGCGGCCATGCACGGCGACCGGATCGACACGGCGTACGACGGCGATGCCTACGGCGAGGACACCGGCTACGGCATGGGTTGGTGGGTCAACCGGCCGACCGGACGGATCACCGACGAAGGGGCCTACGGCTCGGTGCCGTGGATCGACCTCGAGGATGGCTACGGCGCGTACCTGGTGATCGAAGCCAGCTCCGCGCTCGGGGGCGCCCTCGCCGCCCAGCTCTACGACGTCGTGGAGGAAACCGTCACCGGCGGTTGAACCAACCTCGGTAGGCTCGTCGGGTGGGCCGCATCTACCTGACGACACCGATCTATTACGTGAACGATGTGCCGCACGTCGGCCACGCCTTCACCACGATAAACACCGACGCCGTGGCCCGATGGCACCGCCTGCTGGGCGACGAGGTGCACTTTCTCACCGGTACCGACGAGCACGGGCTGAAGGTGCAGCGATCGGCGGAGGAACTCGGGCGGACGCCGATCGAGCACGCCGACATCACCAGCGCCCGCTTTGGTGAAGCCTGGGAACTGCTGAACATCAGCAACGACGACTTCATTCGCACCACCGAACCCCGCCATCACGACTCGGTGCAGGCGCTGATGCAACGCATCTACGACAACGGTCATATCTACCTCGACACCTACGAGGGCACGTACTGCGTGTCGTGTGAGGCCTACTACTCCGACGACGACCTCATCGATGGTGATCACTGCCCGGTGCACAAGCGGCCCGTCGAACACATGGTCGAGGAGAACTACTTCTTCCGGCTGTCGGCGTTCGAGCAGCCCTTGCTCGACTGGTTCGCCGCCTTCCCCGACAACGTCACCCCCGAGGGCTACCGCAACGAGGCGCTCGGCCTCCTGCGCCAGGGCCTCGACGACCTGTCGATCTCGCGGACGAGTATCGATTGGGGCGTGCCGCTGCCCTGGGACGACGCTCACGTCTTCTACGTCTGGTACGACGCCCTCATCAACTACGCCACCGCGGTGGGCTTCGGCGCTGATCCGGAACGGTTCGCCCACTGGTGGCCGCACACCCATCACCTGATGGCCAAGGACATCATTCGATTCCACATCATTTACTGGCCGGCGATGCTGCTGGCGGCGGGGATCGAACCGCTCCCGACGTACCACGTCCACGGCTACCTCCTGCTCGGCGGTGAAAAGATGTCGAAGACCGGGCTGAACAACGTGTCGCCCGCCGACATGGTCGATGCCTTTGGGGTCGATGGGTTCCGCTACGCACTGTTGCGCGACAACTCCTTTGGGCCCGACAGCGACTTCAGCTACGAGGCCTTGCTGGCGCGCTACAACACCGATCTGGCCAATACCTTCGGCAACCTGTTGCAACGGGTGACGACGATCGTGCAGAAGTCCTGCGGAGGCGTCGGGCCCAAGCCGCAGGAGGCGAGCCCGCTGCGCGCTCTGGCCGAGACGGCCTATGAGGAGACGGCGGCCGCCTGGGAGCGGGTTCAGCCCGCTCAGGCACTCGACGCGACCTGGCGACTGGTGCGCGACACCAACGAGTACCTCCAGGAGCATGAACCCTGGAAACTCGAACCGGGCAAGGAGCTCGACGCCATCATGGGCGATGCCCTGGAGGTGCTGCGGATCGTCGCCATCCTCGGATCGCCGGCGATCCCCGCCGGTGCGGTCGAGGCGTGGCGTCGGCTCGGCCTCGAGGGGTCGCCGCTCGACCAGCGGCTACCCGCCGCGGCGGGTTGGGGTCAGTATCGCGGCGGCCTCGACGTGGTCAAGGGCGACCCGCTGTTCCCCCGCCTCAAGGGGTGAGCATCGTCATGGATCGGTTTGATCAGCTTGCGGTTGACGAGGATCGGTTTGAGAAGCATGTGGTTTGATCAACACTGCCATCTGCCGGTGGGCCCGGAGGGGGACGCCCTCGTCGCCGAGGCCCGTGAGGCGGGGGTGGTCGGGATGATCTGCGTGGGCACCGATCGGGAGACCTCAGCGGCCGCCATCGAGGTGGCGGCTCGCCATGACGACGTCTGGGCGACCGTCGGGGTGCACCCCCACGAAGCCGACGGGGGTATGGCCGGCATCGTGGAGCTGCTGGATCGGCCCCGGGTGGTGGCGGTTGGCGAAGCGGGCCTCGACTATCACTACGACCATTCGCCGCGCCCGGTGCAGCGCGAGGTGTTCGCCACCCAGATTGCCCTGGCAAACGAACGCGACCTGCCGCTGGTGATTCACACCCGGGAAGCGTGGGACGACACCTTTGCCGTCCTCGACCGGGAAGGCACCCCCAGGCGTACGGTGTTCCACTGCTTCACCGGCGGCCCCGACGAGGCGGCTGGTGCGGTGGAGCGGGGCGCGAGCCTGTCGATCAGCGGCATCGTGACCTTCGGGTCCGCGGATGACGTTCGGGCAGCGGTCGAGGCGACCCCGTTGGCGTCGCTGCTGGTCGAGACCGACTCGCCGTATCTCGCGCCCGCGCCGCATCGGGGTGCGCCGAATCGGCCCGCGTTGGTGGCGGTGGTCGGGGAACGCGTCGCGAGCCTCAAGGACCTCGACCCCGAAGTGGTGGGGGCTCAGACCGTGAAAAACACCGAGGTTTTCTACGGCATCCACCGCGCGTCGGGGCGCGATACGTAACATCCCGGACCGTTTCGTAACCTTGTTAAGAAACGATTCATAGAGTTGCGTTCGTGTTACGGCCTCCCTAGGTTGTCCAACGACCTCGCCCGGTCAGCCAGGCGCACCGTGCGCCAAACCAGAGAAATTTGGGTAGTGAAGGGACGGAGCTCTGGAGGGCATGCCGCGCAGGGAGCGATGGCGCGTCGCGCTTGCCGTTTTGGTTGCGCTGCTCTCGATCCCCCTGCTTCTCATCGATGCTGATTCCTCGGCCAACGCCGGGGGTGAAAGCGAAGCCGTCGCCGTCGCCACGATCGCGCCCGTCGCCGAACGCGCCGTCGCCGATGTGGTCGAATCCCCGCGCATCCGAGTCCTCGCCGCCCGAGCGCTGGCCTGGACCGAGGCCCGCCACCGGGCGCAGGCGGACGCGACCGCTGAGGCGATAGCCCTGGCGGAGGCCCAGAACGACGCCGCCCTGGGTTCGACCACGACGACCACGGAGCCGCCCGCCGCCACCGCGCCGCCGGCGACCGATCCGCCGCCCCCGGCCACCGATGCGCCGCCGGCCACCGATCCGCCTCCGCCGGCAACCACCGCGCCGCCGGCCACCGACCCGCCTCCGCCGGCCACCGATCCTCCGGCACCGGTGACCACACCGTCGACGACCGCGGACCCCGGCGCCACCAACCCCGCACCGACCGATGGTCCGCCGGTCACCGCGCCTCGACCGCCCGACACCACGTTGCCGCCCGCACCGGGCGACCCCACCGCCGCCCAGTGGGCCGCGCTGCGCCAATGTGAGAGCAGCGGGAACTATCAGGCGGTCAGTCGCACCGGGAAGTTCCGCGGGGCCTACCAGTTCAGTCGGGCGACCTGGGACTTTGTCGCCGGCCAGGTCCGGCCCCGACTCGTCGGGGTCGACCCGATCGCGGCGTCGCCGGCCGACCAGGACTTCATGGCGCTGTCGTTGTACCGCATGAGTGGTCCGGGGCAGTGGCCCGAGTGCGGCCGACACCTGCGCTGACCCGATGACCCACTCCCGACCGGCGCTCCGAGCGTTGCTCGAACGCGCCGGTGCGGAGGCGAAACGGTCGTTGGGCCAGAACTTCGTGGTCGACCCCAATACGGTGCGCAAGATCGCGCACCTCGCCGGCGTGGGAGCCGGTGACACCGTCGTCGAAATCGGCGCCGGGCTCGGGTCGCTCACGCTGGCGCTGCTCGAAACCGGGGCCCGGGTGATCGCGGTGGAGATCGACGACCATCTCGTGCCGCTACTTCGCGACGTCGTCGAACCCGCCGGGGCGGTAGTCGTGCACGGCGACGCCCGGCGCATCGATTGGGAAGCCACCGTGGGTTCCGGGCCGGTGGCCCTGGTCGCCAATCTGCCCTACAACATCGCCACCCCGTTGGTGCTCGATCTGCTCGACGACGTCCCGGCCATCGGGTCGATGCTGGTGATGGTGCAGCGCGAGGCCGGTGACCGGCTGGTGGCGGGACCCGGCGACGCCGCCTATGGCCTGCCGTCGGTGAAGGTGAGGTACTGGGCGACCGCCCGCACGGTCGGGACGGTCCCCGCCACCGTTTTTCACCCGCAGCCCCGGGTGGAGTCGAGTCTGGTCGAGATCGTCCGGCGACCGCCCCAGGTCGAAGCCGACCCGGCCACGTTGTTCCACCTCGCCCGGAGCGCGTTCGGTCAGCGGCGAAAGATGCTGCGCAAGTCGCTGAGCGGCCAGGTCGATGCCGAACAGTTCGCCGCGGCGGGCGTTGAGCCGTCGGCGCGCCCGGAGGAACTCGACGTGGGGGAGTGGGCGGCGCTGGCTCGCCACGTGTCTACCCTGGAGCGCTGATGCCGACGCTGTTCGCCCCCGCAAAACTGACCGTCTCGCTGGCCGTGACCGGCGTGCGCCCCGACGGTATGCATGAGATCGACGCCGAGATGGTCACCCTCGACTTTGGTGACAGCCTCGAGGTCGAGGAGGGCGACGGCCTGGAGGTGGTGGGCCGGCCCGACCTCGACCTTGGCCCGGACAACCTGATCGATCGGGCGCTTCGGCTCGTGGGTCGCACCGCCTTCGTGCGGTTGCACAAGCACATCCCGCCCGGAGCCGGTCTCGGCGGGGGTTCGGCCGACGCGGCCGCCATCCTGCGGTGGGCTGGATTCGCCGACCTGGTGGCCGCCGCCGGAATCGGAGCCGACGTCGCCTATTGCCTGCACGGTGGCCGGGCGCGGGTCCGCGGGATCGGGGAGAAGGTCGAGCCGCTGGACCACATCGACCAGACGTTCACGCTGTTCACCCCCGAGCTGTTTTGTTCCACCCCGGCGGTCTATCGGCGCTGGGACGAACTCGGGGCACCTGCGGGAGATCACGGCAACGACCTCGAACCGGCGGCCCTCGACCTGGTGCCGGAGATGGCCGACGCCCGGGACCGGTTGGCCCAGCACTGCGGTCAGCGCCCGCGCCTGGCGGGGTCCGGCAGCACCTGGTTTGTCGAGGGGACCCACCCCGGCCCGGGGTACCGCGTCTGTCGATCCACGCCGGTGTAACCGAGACCGGTCGGCGCACGCGTTGGCGGCGCGTTACTTACCGCGTTGGCGCTGGGCGCGCGTCCGCTTCAGCATCTTGCGGTGCTTCTTCTTGCGCATCCGCTTCCGGCGTTTCTTGACGAGTGATCCCATGTGATGTCCCAACCTATCGTAAACAACGACCGCGGCCGACCTCGGCGGCCGGGTTGTTCCTCCTTCGAGGCTGCCCGCCGCATCGGCCCCCGCCGGTCCGCCCGGCCCCGGCGAGAATTTCTCGGCTCCCGATGTATCGCGGTACTACCCTGAGCCTTCGGGGCCGGTACCCTGAACCCCGCCGCTCGCGCGGCGTCTTGGCCGATAGTTCAGTTGGCAGAACGCCTGATTTTGGATCAGGAGGTCCCTGGTTCGATCCCAGGTCGGCCAGCCAAGATCGAGATGTCCGCGCATCGTTGTTCCCACATCCTGACCCCCCGATGGTCGAGGCGGTAGACAAAGGTCATGCACTATTCGCTGTCGGCGTTGATTCTGGCTGGTGGTGCCGGCTCGCGCATGCGCTCGGCCCGGCCGAAACCGCTGCATCTGCTGTGTGGGAAACCCATGGCGCTCTACCTGGTCGAAGCGCTCGGCGACACCGAACTCGACCGCACGGTCGTCGTCACCGGTCCGAACGGCGAAGCCGTGGCCAAGAAGCTCCAGGAGGTCGCACCCGACCTGGGTCTGGACTTCATCGAGCAACCCAAGCCGCGAGGCACCGGCGATGCAGTTGCGGCCGGCCTCACCGCGTTTGCCGACGACGACTACTCCGGGCTCGACGACGAGGACGACGTGGTGATCCTGCCGTCGAACCTGCCCCTGCTGCGGCCCGCCTCGATCGCCCGGCTGGTGCGCGTCCATCGCGAGCGGGGGAGCGCGGCCACCCTGCTCAGCGTCGCCACGGCCGAGGCCGGATCCGGGCGCCATCTGATCCGCGGGCGCGACGACCGAGTCGTCGCCCTCTTCGACGACGCCACGAGTCCCGAGATCTTCACCGGTGTCGCCATCTTTCGGCGCAGTCTGCTCGCGCCGGCGATCCGGCGAATCAACGCTCGCGACCTGGTGGGTGAGTCAGATCTCGGCGATGTCATCGAGGTGTTGGCCGAGACCGGGCACTTCATCGACAGCGTGATCCTCGACGACCCGGCGGAGATCCTCGAGGTGAACGATCGCCAACAGCTCGCCGACGCCGAGATCGAGATCCGCCGGCGCACGAACCGGTCCTGGCTGGCCCGCGGGGTCACTATGCTCGACCCCGAACGCACCTACATCGACTCCACCGTGGAACTCGCTGACGACGTCACCCTGTTTCCGGGCACGATCCTGCAGGGCAACACGGTGGTCGGCATCGGCGCCGAGGTCGGTCCGGACAGCCGGTTGATCGATTGCGCCGTCGGTGCCGGGGCCCGGGTCGAAACGACGATGGCTCAGGATGCCGAGATCGGTCCCGGCGCCCACGTGGGGCCCTTCGCCGTGCTCGAACCCGGAGCCCAGGTTGCCCCCGACGTCGTGACCGGCCCGTTCTTCGCCGCGGGCAGCAGCGAGTAAGTTCCCTCCGAGCCCGTTTCCCCCGCCCTAGCGAGACAAACGTATGCAACTGGTAACGCACAAGAAGCTCTACCTCGTCGCTGGTCGAGCCAGCATCGAGATGGGTCAGGAGATCGCCCACGAGCTGGGCGTCGATCTCGGTCATCCCAACATCGCCGACTTCGCCAACGGCGAAATTCACTGCAAGTTCGGTGAGTCGGTGCGCGGCACCGACGTCTTCATCGTCCAGACCCATGCCTCCTATGAGGCCGAGGGCGGGGCCCGCTCGCTCAACGACGCGTTGATGGAGCATCTGGTGATGGTCGATGCGGCCAAGCGAGCCTCGGCCAAGCGCATCACCGCGGTGATTCCGTTCTACGGCTACGCCCGGCAGGACCGAAAGGCCTCGGGCCGCGAGCCCATCACGGCCAAGCTGGTGGCCAACCTGTTCAAGTCCGCCGGCGCCAGCCGACTGGTCAGCGTGGATCTCCACAGCGGCCAGATCCAGGGGTTTTTCGATGGGCCGGTCGATCACCTCACGGCCATGCCGGTGCTGATCGACTACCTGCGCGAACTCGGTGACGAAGACCTCGTGGTGGTGTCGCCCGATGCCGGTCGGGTGAAGGTCGCTGAGCGCTACGCAAACATGTTGGGCGCCGACCTGGCCATCGTGCACAAGCGTCGGTTGAAGGGCGAGAAGAACCAGGTCGAGGCCAAGGACGTCGTCGGCGAGGTCGACGGTCGGCGTTGCGTGCTGATCGACGACATGATCGATACGGGCGGCACGATCGTGGCCGCCGCCGATCTTCTCGCCGACAAGGGGGCCGCCGAGGTATGGGCGGCCACCACCCACGGGGTTTTCTCCGATCCGGCGATCGATCGCATCAAGAACTCGGCGATCAAGAAGGTGGTGGTGACCAACACGTTGCCGTTGCCGCCCGAGAAGCGGTGCGACAAGATCGAAGTCATCAGCGTGGCGCCGATCATCGCCCGGGCCATCGACGCGGTCTTTGAGGACACGTCGGTCAGCGAGATCTTCGGCGGCAACAATCTCGCCTGATGTCGGTTCCCCGGTGGGGTAACCCGATGCCGGGCCGGTAGACTCGCAGGCTGTTCTATCCATCATCGTTTGAGGAATGTCGACATGGCTGCTGAGCTCGCTCTCACCGCCCAATCCGGCCGGACCACCGGCTCCCGCGAGACCCGTCGCATCCGCCGCGAGGGCAAGGTCCCCGGTGTCGTGTACGGCCTGGGTGCCGACCCGGTCGCCGTGGCCGTCGACTGGCCTGAGTTGCGTCGGGTGCTGACCACCGACGCCGGGCTCAACGCCTTGATCTCGCTCGAGGTCGACGGCAACAAGCAACTGTCGATCGTCAAGGACATGCAGCGCCACCCGGTGCGCCGCGACGTGACCCACGTCGATTTCCTCCGCATCGACCCCGACGCCGAGATCCAGGTCGACGTCCCCGTGACCCTCGAAGGCGAGGCCCGCGAGGTCATCGCCGAGAGCGGCATGGTCGACCAGTCGCTGTTCACCCTCTCGGTGTTCTCCAAGCCCGACGCCATTCCGGACGGCCTCAGCATCGACATCAGCGATCTGACCGTCGGCGATGCCGTGCGGGTGAGCGACATTGCGCTCCCCGCTGGCGTCCGCACCGAGGTCGACCCGGACGAACCGGTCGCCATCGGTACCGTTACCCGTTCGACGCTCGAAGCAATGGCTGCCGAAGAAGCGGCCGAGGCTGCTGAACTCGAAGACGGCGAAGCACCGGCTGAGGGCTCTGAACAAGGCGGCGACGCCGACGGTGACGGCGGCGATGCCGACGCCGGCGGCGACGACTGACCCCACGTGGCTCCGCTTTGGCGTAGCGGCAAGAAATCCGAACGGACCGGCACGCCGAGCGACCTGCTGGTCGTCGGCCTCGGCAACCCCGGCGAGAAGTACGCCGGCACGCGTCACAACGTGGGTGTCGAGGTCCTCGAGGTGCTCGCCGAGCGGTACCACGGGAGGTTGAAGTCGGCCAAGGGCGAAGTGCTGACCGACGACATTCGCATCGGCGCCGCCCGGGTCGGCCTGGCCTTCCCGCTCACGTTCATGAACGAGTCGGGTCGGGCGGTCGCGCCGCTGGTACGCCGTCACGGCCTGACCGATGACCTCGAGAAGTTGGTCATCGTGCACGACGAACTCGATCTTCCCGTCGGGCGGATGAAGGTCAAGTTCGGCGGTGGTCTGGCCGGCCACAACGGGCTCAAGTCGATCACCGCGCACCTGCATTCCCAGGACTACGTCCGGATCCGCATCGGCGTCGGCAAACCGCCCGGTCGCCAGGCCGGGCGCGACTATGTCCTGCGCAAGCCCGGTAAAGCCGAGCGCACCGAGCTCGACATCGTCGTGGCCGAAGCCGCCGACGCGGTGGAACTGCTCCTCACCGACGGGGTGGAGGCCGCCATGGGCCGGTTCAACCAACGGTGACCCTCGAAGCGATCCTTCCCCTCCTCGCCGAAGACCCCGCCATCGCCGATCTCGTCGGTCGGCGCAGCGGCGTCATCTCGGTACCCGACACGGCGCGGGCGTTCACCATCGCCGGTATCGCCGAAGCCGCCGACCGGCTGCCGGTGCTGCTCGTCGTGCCGACTGGCGCCGAGGCCGACCGGTTGGGCAACGACCTGCGCCAGTTGCTCGGTCCCGACGACGTCGATGTCTTCCCGGCGTGGGAAACCCTGCCCTTCGAACGGGTCAGCCCATCGGTCGAGACGATGGGGCGCCGGCTCCGCACGCTGTGGCATATCGCCGACCCGGTTCGAGCGCCCAGGGTGATCATCGCGCCGATCCGCGCTCTGGTGCAGCAACTCAGTCCGCACGCCGAGGACGTCGAGCCGCTGATCGTCGGGGTGGGTGACCAACTCGATGTGTCCGAGCTCGTCGCCGACCTCGTCGCTGCCGGCTACCGACGCGAGCACCAGGTGGAACACCGCGGCGAGTTGGCGGTCCGGGGCTCGATCGTCGACGTTTTCCCGTCGACCTCGGACGTGCCGGTGCGCATCGATCTGTGGGGCGACGAGGTCGACCGACTCACCGAGTTCGCCGTGGCCGACCAGCGCACCAAGTTGCCGGTCGCCGAGATCGAGATCTTCCCGTGCCGGGAACTGCTCGCCTCCCCCGAAGTGCTCGAACGGGCTGAGGAACTGCGCAGCAGCGAGCCCTGGGGCATCGAGCAATGGAACCGGCTGGCCGACGGCGAACTGTTCGACGGTATGGAGTCCTGGCTGCCCTGGCTGGTCGACCAACCCCGGTTGCTGCCCGACCTCATCGGTGATGATGCCCTCATCGTGGTCGTCGAACCGCGGCGGTTGCGCGACCGAGCCGCCGACCTCCTCGCCGAAGAGGCCGACCTGGCCGCCTCCCTGGCCAAGACCTGGGGCGCCGCGGTGGACGGCGCCGACGTCGAGTTCCCCCGGCTCCACGCCGACTTCGATCGTCTGCTGGCCCACAACGGAGCCCCGGTGTGGACGATGACATCGGTGCCGGAAGGGCCCGACACGGCGGTGGTGAGCGCCACCGGGTTCAACCCCGTGGTCGGCGACGGCGCCCACCTGCTCGACCAACTTCGTCACCTGATCGACGAGGGTTTCCGTATCGTCGTCGGCGCCGACGGCGCCGGCTCGGCGGACCGCATCGTCACCCTGCTCGGGGATCAGGGCCTGCACTTCGCCCGGACGACCGGCCGGCTCGTGGCCGGTGGTTCGGGTGGCGAGGTCATCGTCGCCCCGCTCGAACGGGGTGCGGTGATGAGTTCGCTCAAGATCGCGGTCCTCGCGGAGAGCGATGTCACCGGTCGGCGTCGCGCCCACCGCCGGGCCCGACCGCGCCCGCAGCGCGACACGCAGGGGTTCTTCGACGACCTGCGGCCGGGCGACTACGTCGTGCATTACCACCACGGTGTGGCCCGATTCGGAGGCATGGTCAGCCGCGGCATCGGGGGCGTCGACCGTGACTACCTGCTGCTGGAATACCGCGGCACCGACAAGCTGTACGTGCCGTCGGACCAGATCGACGCCGTTCGGCCCTACACCGGGGGAGAATCCCCGACGTTGTCGCGCATGGGGGGCGCCGACTTCGCCAAGGCGAAAGCCAAGGTTCGAGCCGAGGTCGATCAGATCGCCCAGGAATTGGTCGTGTTGTACCAGACGCGGGTGTCGGCCGAAGGCCATGCCTTCGCCCCGGACACGCCGTGGCAGCGCGAACTCGAGGAGGCCTTCCCCTTCCAGGAAACGCCCGACCAGCTCGCCGCGATCACCGAGGTCAAGTCCGACATGGAGGCCGTCTCCCCGATGGATCGGCTGGTGTGCGGCGACGTCGGGTTCGGCAAGACCGAAGTCGCGCTCCGCGCCGCGTTCAAGGCCATCCAGGACGGCAAACAGGTCGCGGTGCTCGTGCCGACGACTCTGCTGGCGCAGCAGCACTTTCAGACGTTCAGCGAGCGCTTCGCCGGCTACCCGATTCGGGTCGAGGTGCTCAGCCGCTTCCTGACCAACGCCCAGGCCAAGGCGGTGGTGGCCGGGGTCGGCGACGGCTCGGTCGACCTCGTTATCGGGACCCATCGGCTGCTGTCGAACGATCTGCACTTCAAGGATCTCGGGCTGCTCGTGGTCGACGAGGAGCAGCGGTTCGGCGTATCGCACAAAGAATCGATCAAACAACTGCGCAGCGACGTCGACGTCCTGACGCTGTCGGCCACCCCGATCCCGCGAACGCTCGAGATGAGCCTCACCGGCATTCGCGATCTTTCGCTGCTCAATACACCGCCCGCGGCCCGGCAACCGATCCTCACCTACGTCGGTGAGTACGACGAGCGACCGGTCGCCGAGGCCATCCGTCGCGAGCTGCTGCGCGAAGGACAGGTGTTCTTTGTCCACAACCGGGTGCGCGACATCGAGCGGGTCGCCGGCCAGTTGCGCGACCTCGTGCCCGAAGCCCGCATCGCCATCGCCCACGGACAGATGGACGAGGGCACGCTCGAACGGGTCGTCCTCGACTTCTGGGAGGGGGAATACGACGTGCTGGTGTGCACCACCATCATCGAGAGCGGCATCGACATGCCCACGGTGAACACGCTCGTCGTCGACCGGGCCGATCGGCTGGGACTGGGCCAGCTCCACCAGTTGCGCGGCCGGGTCGGCCGGGCCGGGCAGCGCGCCTATGCCTACCTCTTCTTCCCGCCCGACCACTCCCTGTCCGAGCAGGCCTACGAGCGGCTCAAGACCATCGGCGAGGCCACCGAACTCGGCTCCGGTTTCAAGATCGCCATGCGCGACCTGGAAATCCGCGGCGCCGGCAACCTGTTGGGTACCGGCCAGTCGGGCCACATCGCGGCGGTCGGCTACGACCTGTATTGCCAGATGGTCACCGAGGCGGTGTCCGAGCTCAAGGGCGAGACCCCCAGCGAACCCGCCGAAATCAAGATCGAGCTGCCCGTCGACGCCAACCTGCCCGAGGACTACGTCACCAACGGCGATCATCGCCTCGAGGCCTACCGGCGCCTCGCCACGGTGACGACCGCCGAGGAGGTCGGCGACATCGAGGCGGAATGGCGCGATCGCTACGGCCCGGTGCCGCCGGTGGCCGACGCGTTGCTCGACGTCGCCCGACTCCGGGCGGAATGCGTCCGCGTGGGGCTGACCGACATCACGGTCACCAAGGGCCCCGGGTTCGGCGGCCCCGCCTTCGTCGCTCGGCTGAGCCCGATCCAGCTTTCGACCAGCAAGCAGATTCGCCTCGACCGGCTGTACCCGAAGTCGGTGTTCAAGCAGGACCTGTCGCAGCTGCACCTGTCGATCAAGGCCAAGACCGCACTCGCCCAGTCGATTCTGGCCGCGCTGGCCGACCTCGTACCCGAGGACGATGACTGACCGCCGGTCGGCCCGGCGGGGCGCGGTGGCAGCTTTGGGGCGGGAGCGACCTAGGCTGTCCGGGTTGTGAAGAAGCTTCTTGTCCTATTGGCCGCGCTCGCGATGTTCGCCGTCGCGTGCGGTTCGGCGGCTCCAGCGGTCAGCGTCGGCGACGCGTCTCTCAGCCGGGAGGAAGCCGACGAGTTCGTGCGCGAACAGCTGCAGACCCCCGAAGGGGCCGAGCAGGTCGACGACGACGCACCGATCGACGCGGCGACCTACGCCGATGGCCTGACGACATACGTGCTCGAGCAGTTGGTGAACCAGGAGCTCGAGGACCGGGGCATCACCGTCACCGCGGAGGATCTCGACAACGCTCGCGCCGTCTCGGCATCGCCGCAGGCCCCGCCGCCCACCGATGCCGAGGTCGACCGTCTGGCCCGGGTCCTGCGCCTCGCCTACTCCCTGGCCGACCAGGATCCGCCCACGGAGGAATCCGTCCGCGCCGCGTACGAGGAGGCGCCGGTGGTGCAGGCCTGTTCGGCCCACATCCTGCTCGAGACGCAGGAGGCGGCCGACGACGTGGTGGCCGAACTCGAGGGTGGGGCCGACTTCGCGACCCTGGCGATGGAACGCTCCACTGGGCCGAGCGGGCCCAACGGCGGCGATCTCGGCTGCGGTGACCCGGGCGGATTCGTCGAGCCGTTCGCGACGACCGTGCGAGAGGCCGAAGTCGGCGAGGTGACCGGACCGGTCGAAACCGAGTTCGGTTTCCACGTGATCCTGGTGAGCGAGCGCACGGCGGTGCCCTATGAGGACATCGCCAGCCAGGCGCTGGGTCAGGCCATTAACGAAGACATCGGCACCGTCCTCGGCCCGGCGTACACGAGCTGGCTGAGCGAAGACGAGACCGCGATCACGATCGACCCCCGGTTCGGCACCTGGAACCGCGAGGAAGCCCGGGTCGTGCCGCCCGACGGCGCGGATCCGGCCGGAACCGACGCCGACCCCGACGCGGGCGCCGACGGCGGGCTCGACGGCGGGGTTGGGGTGGACGCCACCCCGCCGACCGCCGGCTGACCGTGGCTGCGGCGACGCCGTCTCGCGCCACCATCACCGTCATTGGACTCGGCCCGGCGGGGCCGGATCTGTTGACCGCCGGGGCGCTCGAGGCGATCGCCGTCCACGAGCACCGGTTTGTTCGCACCCGCCGACACCCTGCGGCTGAGGCCCTCGGGCCCGCGGTCGACTTCGATGCCGTCTACGACGAGCTGGCGACGTTCGCGGAGGTGTACGCCGAAATTGCCGCGCGGCTGGTGGCGAGCGCCCAGGAGCTGGGTCGGCTGCTGTACGCCGTCCCGGGATCGCCCCTGGTGCTCGAACGCACGGTCGAGCTGTTATTGGCCGACGGGCGGGTGGAGGTCACCGTCGTGCCCGGGCTGTCGTTCGTGGATCTGAGCTGGACCCGGCTGGGTCTCGACCCGTACGAGGCCGGCGTCCGGCTGGTCGACGGGCATCGATTCGCGGCGCGCGCCGCGGGCGAACGCGGACCGCTGCTGGTCGCTCACTGTCATTCCCGGGCCGTGCTGTCCGACATCAAGCTGGCGGTGGACGACTTCCCGGCCGAACCGGTGACGGTCCTGCAGCGACTCGGGAGCCCCGACGAGGCGATCTTCCCGGTGGACTGGGCCGACCTCGATCGGTCGTTCGAACCCGATCACCTGACCGCGATCTACGTCCCGCACCTGGCCGCCCCCGTGGCCGCGGAGCTCCAGGCCTTCGTGAATTTGGTGACGACGTTGCGCGAGCGGTGCCCGTGGGACTCGGCCCAGACCCACGAGAGTCTGCGGCGGCACCTGCTGGAGGAAACCTATGAGCTGATCGATGCGATCGACGGGGTCGACCCCGACGACGACGGGTCGTACGTCCACCTCGAAGAAGAGTTGGGCGACGTGCTGTTTCAGGTCGTTCTCCACGCCGTCATCGCCACCGAGAGCGGCCAGTTCGGTCTCGCCGACGTGGCGCGGACGGTGCACGACAAGTTGTACGAACGTCACCCGCACGTTTTCGGCGACGCGGCGCCGGACCCCGACATCGACGAGTTGCTCGTGACCTGGGAGGCCGCGAAGAAGGCCGAAAAGGACCGGGAGTCGATCATGGACGGGATGCCCGCGACCCTGCCCGCCCTGTTGTACGCCGCCAAGGTTCTCAAGAAGGCGGCGAGTGCTCGGGCCGACGACGCGCCGCTCGCCGAGGTGGAGGGTGATCTGGCCGGTCGGATCGATCGACTCGGCCCGGAGACCGGTGAGGCGGCGATCGGTGAGATCCTGTTCCTCGCCGTGGACTACTGCCGTCGCCTCGGTCATGACCCGGAACTAGCCCTGCGTTCCACCGCCGCTCGGTTCGAGCAACGGTTTCGCACCGAGGAAGCCTCGCGCGCCTAGCGGTAGATCTCGCGCGGAGGGTGGCCAACTCCGATAGTGTGACCACGACGATTTTTTCTGGGAGTGGCATGAGCGAAATCGAAATGGTGCACGGCCGGGAGGTACTCGACTCCCGCGGTAATCCGACGGTCGAAGTGGAGATTGGGCTCGACAGCGGGGCGATCGGTCGCGCGATCGTGCCCAGCGGTGCATCGACCGGACAGTTCGAAGCGGTCGAGCTGCGCGACGGTGGCGAGCGCTATATGGGGAAGGGCGTCCTGACGGCCGTCGGCTTCGTCAACACCGACCTGGCCGAGTCCATCGTCGGGCTCGATGCCTTTGATCAACGCCTGGTCGACGCCACGATGATCGGGGTCGATGGCACCGACAACAAGGGTCGGGTCGGCGCCAACGCCATACTCGGGGTCTCGTTGGCCACCGCCAAAGCCGCCGCCGCCGAAGTCGGTGTTCCCCTGTACCGCCATGTGGGCGGAGCCAACGCCCACGTCCTACCGGTTCCGATGATGAACGTGCTCAACGGCGGTGAACACGCCGACAACAACATCGATCTCCAGGAATTCATGTTCATGCCGGTCGGCGCGGCCTCGTTCTCCGAAGCCCTGCGATGGGGGACCGAGGCCTATCACCACCTGAAGGCGGTGCTGCACGACCGCGGGCTGAGCACGGCCATCGGCGACGAGGGCGGCTTCGCGCCGAACCTCGCCAGCAACGAGGAGGCCGTGCAGCTACTGCTCGAGGCGATCGCGGCCGCCGGCCTCACCCCCGGTACCGACATGGCGCTGGCCCTCGACGTGGCGGCGTCGGAGTTCTACCACGACGGGCAGTACGTGCTCGCCGGCGAAGACCGCACGCTCAGCAGCACCGAGATGGTGGCGTACCTCGCCGGCCTGGTCGAGCAATATCCGATCGTGTCGATCGAAGACGGGCTCGACGAACAGGATTGGGACGCCTGGGCCGAGCTGACCGAAGCGGTGGGCGACAAAGCCCAGCTCGTCGGCGATGACCTGTTCGTGACCAACACGACGCGATTGGCCCGCGGGATCGACGAGGGGGTCGCCAATTCGATCCTCATCAAGGTCAACCAGATCGGCTCGCTCACCGAGACGCTCGACGCGGTCGAGCTGGCGACGCGCAACTCCTACACGTCGGTGATGTCGCACCGTTCCGGCGAAACCGAAGACACGACGATCGCCGATCTGGCCGTGGCGACCAACTGTGGGCAGATCAAGACCGGCGCGCCGGCGCGCAGCGACCGCGTGGCCAAGTACAACCAGTTGTTGCGCATCGAGGAGGATCTCGGTGAAGCAGCGGTGTTCCGCGGTCGTGGGGCTCTCGCCGGTAGCGCTGAGTGACCTCGGTTCTCCCCCGCCGCCCCCGCTCGTCGGACCCCAGGTCTTCGCAGGCGCGCGCCCGGAAGCGTGCGCCGCGACGGCTCGGCACCGCCGAACGAGTGCGCTGGCGCGACCGGCTCGCCGCACGGCGCCCGGAGCTCGCCAACAACCGGATCAACCGGATCATCATCGTCGCCATGGTCGTGGTCACGCTGCTGGTGGCGGTTGCGACCGTCGCCGTGCCCGGCCAGGCGTACCTCGATTCCCGTGACGCGGTGGGCGATCTCTACGCCGAACTGCGGGAGCTGCGGTCCGAGAATGCGCGGCTGGAGGATCGGCGCGAAGCCCTGGGCACCCCCGAGGAGATCGAACGGCTGGCGCGCAGCGAGTACGACCTCGTGTACCCGCACGAAGAGGCCTATGCCGTGCTGCCCCCGCCGGCGCGCACGCCCGCGTTCTTCCACGCCTGGCCGTACTAGCCGGCACCGGGCCCGTACATCCTGACCAGATCGGATGCAGATCGGGATCAGATCGGGATCAGATCGGGATCAGATGAGCCCTGTTAGAGCCTCTCACGAATTGCTAGACGAATTCACTCTCCGGGTGTACGTTCGAGGACATAGTCGCGAGAGGGGGATTTCCCAACATGTCCACGAGTGCGTCCGCCAACACGAGTCTGTCCGGCGCTCCGAGTCTGACCAGCAGCCGGACCCGGGCCCACAAGCACCTGGTTCCGCATTTCACCAAAGGCGCGGCGTGGAAACGCGACGACCTGTTGATGATCGAACGGGGCGAGGGCTGCTACGTCTACGACGAAGCCGGTAGCCGCTACCTCGACGGCCTCGCCGGGCTGTTCTGCGTGAACATGGGCCACGGGCGCGGCGACATCACCGCCGTCGCCGCCAAGCAGATGGAAACCCTGGCCTACTCCCCATTGTGGGGGATGGCCCACCGGTCGGCCGTCGACGCGGCCAGCTTCATCGGCGGGGTGGCCCCGGGTGACCTCGACGAGGTTTTCTTCGTGTCGTCGGGCTCCGAGGCGGTTGAGTCGGCCGTGAAGTTCGCGCGCAACTACCACGTGAGTCAAGGCGATACCGGGCGATACAAGGTCATCGCCCGGGAGTGGAGCTATCACGGCACGACCCTGGGCGCCCTCGCCATCACGGGTATCCCCAAGTTCCAGACGCCGTTCGCCCCGATGTTGTGGGACGGCGTGCGCCGGGTGCCGAACACCCACGGCGCCCCCACCGACGGGGCGGCGAGTGAGCTCTACTGCGTGCAGGCCATCGAGGAGATGATCCTCGCCGAGGGACCCGAAACCGTCTCGATGGTTATCGCCGAACCGGTGCAGAACGGCCGCGGCGCCGTCGTGCCCCCGCCCGGCTACTGGGCCGAACTACGGCGCATCTGCGACACCTACGGCGTGTTGTTGTGCGCCGACGAGGTCATCAACGCCTTTGGCCGGCTCGGCCACTGGTTCGGCAGCGAGCGCTTCGGCGTCGTGCCCGACCTCATCACCTTTGCCAAGGGTGCCACCTCGGCGTACCAGCCAATCGGCGGGGTCGTGATGCGCACACCGTTGGTCGAGGCCATCTACGAATCGGAGATGGGCGCGTACATGCACGGCTCGACTTTTGGCGGGCATCCGGTCGCGTGCGCCGTCGCGCTGGCCAACATGGAGGCCATGCGCGACGAGAACGTGCTCGACCACGTGCTCGCCAACGAGGGGTACTTCCGCTCGTCGCTCGACGCCCTGATGGATACCCACGGCATCGTCGGCGAGGTGCGGGGCACCGGCTATTTCTACGCCGTCGAGCTGTGTGCGGATCGTGCCTCGGCGACGCCGCTTTCGGACACCCAGCGCGCCGCTCTCCAGGGCGGCCAACTGCTCGACTTCGTGCGGGCCGAGAAGCTCTTGATTCGGCCCGACGATCGCGGGGCGACGATGCTGACCATCTCGCCGCCGCTGGTCGCCGATGCCGAGGTCATCGATGACCTGGTGCATCGCGTGGACGCCATCCTTGGAGCCACGAGCGGCTGGTTGGCCGAAAACCCCTGAGAATCTCTCGTTGGGTCTTCCCGCTTGGTGGGATTGCCGCTATAGGCCGGGACGGGGTGACTAGGGTTACCCAAGGTCGGTTTTTTCGCCGACACGAAGCTTCCGGCCGCCCGGAAGCACTAGGAGGGTAATCATGAAGAAGATCATGCTCGTTGCCGCGCTTGCGGTATTCGGCCTCATCGCCGCGGCGTGCGGCAGTGACGGAGGCACGTCGGGTGACAAGCCCGATGAACTCAACGTCGCCTACTTCCTGGAATGGCCAACGGCCAACCAGGTTGCCCAGGTGGAAAAGACCTACGACGATGAGCTCGGGCTCACCGTGAACTGGAAGTCGTTCGCCAACGGCAACGACATGGCACTCGCCATGGAGGCCGGCGACATCGACATCTCCTACTCGCAGGGCCTGACCCCGTTCGCCAACGCCGTCACCGCCGGTTCCGAACTCGAAATCGTCGGTGTCGCCGTGGCGTACGCCGATGCCGACAACTGCGTGATCGCTCCCGGGCTGAACATCACCCAGGAGAACGCGGCCACCGAACTGGCCGGCCAGAGCATCTATACCCCGATCGGTAACGTGACCCATTTCAAGTTGCTCAAGATGCTCGAGCATCTCGGGGTCGACACCGATTCGGTCACCCTGATCCAGTCCGAAGGCGGCCCGGCCGCGGTCGCGGCGCTCGCCGGTGGCGATGTCGCCATGGCGTGTGCCTTCGGCGGTGCGATCAACCAGATGCTCGACGACGGCGGTTCGCTGCTGATGACCGGTTCGGAGCAGGAGGCCATCGGCATCCGCGTGTTCGACGTCATCACCACGACCAAGGCGTTCGGCGACGCGTACCCGGGTGTGGTCACCGACTTCCTCCAGGTCACCGAGGATGCCAACACCACCTACGCCAACGATCGGGCCTCCACCGAGGAAACGATCGCCACCGCGGCCGGTATGGAACT
>CALHYX010000092.1 GCA_938041035.1 uncultured Acidimicrobiales bacterium
ACCTGACGGATCGTCAGAAACGGCGGGGGCTGACTACCATCGGGGCGACCGGCCGGAGGTGCCGGAGATCAGGGGAAGCTCGTGCTGGATCTCAAACTCATCGGCGGCACCGTCATCGACGGAACCGGATCACCCGCCCGATCGGCCGACGTCGGGGTCCGCGACGGCCGTATCGTCGCCTTTGGTGAAGTCACCGAGGACGCGACCGAGACGGTCGACATCACCGGCAAGGTGCTCTGCCCCGGCTTCGTCGACCCCCACACCCACTACGACGCGCAGCTGTTCTGGGATCCGCTGGCCACCCCGTCGAATCTGCACGGCGTCACGAGCGTCATCATGGGGAACTGCGGGTTCACGCTGGCGCCGCTGCGTACCGACGAGGACGGCGACTACCTGCGCAAGATGATGCAGAAGGTCGAAGGTATGCCGCTCGAGGCGCTCGAGAATGGCGTGCCCTGGAACTGGAACACGTTCGGCGAGTACCTGGCGAGGCTCGAGGGCAAGGTCGGCGTGAACGTGGGCGCGCTGGTCGGGCATTGCGCGCTGCGCCGCATGGTCATGGGCGCCGACAGCGTTGGCAACGAGGCGTCGCCCGAACAGCTCGCCGAGATGAAGCAACTCCTCACCGAATCGATCGAGGCCGGCGGCCTCGGCTTTTCAACCACGCAGTCCTACACCCACAGCGACGGCACAGGGGAGGCCGTGCCATCGCGGTGGTCGAGCCGCGAGGAGCTGATCGAGCTGTGCGCGGTCGTCGCCGACCACGAGGGCACCACCCTCGAATGGGTTACCGATGGCTGCATGAGCGGCTTCTCCGAGGACGAGGTCGGCCTGATGGCCGATATGTCGCTCGCCGGCCAGCGCCCGCTGAACTGGAACGTCTTGACCGTCGACGCCGCCCGACCCGACGACTATCGCTCGCAGCTGGCCGCCATGGAAGCCGCGGCCGAGCGCGGCGCCCGGGTCGTGGGGCTCACGATGCCGGTGCTGGTCGGGATGAACATGAACTTCGGCACGTACTGCGCGCTCAACATGATGCCCGACTGGGGCGACATACTCGGCCTGCCCCTGCCGGAGCGGATGGAGAAGCTGCGCGACCCGGAGGTGCGCCGGTTCCTCGAATCCCGGGCCGCTTCGCCCGAAGCCGGGGTGTTCTCGCGGCTCACCGGGTGGGGCAACTACCGGATCGGCGACACGTTTTCCGAGGCCAACGAGGGGCTCAAGGGCCAACTCGTCGGCGACATCGCTCGCGAGCGCGGGACCCGCGATTTCTACACGCTGCTCGACATCGTCCTCGAAGACGATCTGCGCACCGTGCTGTGGCCGGGACCGACCGACGACGACCCGTCGAGCTGGCAGATGCGCCAGGCCGCCTGGGACCATCCCAACGTCATGATCGGCGGCTCCGACGCCGGTGCTCACCTCGACCGGATGGCGGGTGCGCCCTACACCACGCAGTGGCTGGGCGACTGCGTGCGGGGTAAGAAGCTCGCCAGCCTGGAAGCGGCGGTGCAGCACCTCACCGATGTGCCGGCTCGCCTGTTCGGCCTGCGCGAACGGGGCCGCATCGCCGAGGGTTGGTTCGCCGACCTGGTGGTGTTTGACCCCGACGAGATCGATGCCGGCGACGTGCACATGGTGTACGACCTGCCCGGCGGTAGCGGTCGCCTCGTCGCCGACGCGATCGGCCTCGAGCAGGTGTACGTGAACGGCGTGCGCACCGTCGCCGACGGCGTGGCGACCGGCGACCTGCCGGGCGTGGTGTTCCACAGCGGGCGCGACACCGAGACGGTGTCGATCTAGTTCACCGACACCGCTCCCCCACCCCGGTACCCTCGACTGGGTGACTGAGCAGCGACAAGCGGATCCCACCAAACCAACCGCGCCCGAAGCAGCCGGGACCCAACCAGGCCACACGGAAAGAAAATGGCACTCGAGCGGGGTTGTGTATCAGGTGTACATACGGTCGTTTGCCGACTCGAACGGTGATGGCACCGGCGACATCAACGGTCTGCGCAGCCGCCTCGGCTACCTGCGCGATCTCGGTGTCGATGCGTTGTGGGTCAACCCCTGGTACAAGTCTCCGCTGCACGACGGCGGGTATGACGTCGCTGACTTTCGCGCCATCGAACCCCGCTATGGGACCCTCGCCGATGCCGAGGCGCTGATCGTCGAAGCGCACGAGCACGACATCCGGGTCATCGTCGACCTGGTCCCGAACCACACCTCGATCGAGCACGTGTGGTTCCAGGAGGCGATGGCCGCGCCGCCCGGCGATCCGGCGCGTCAGCGCTATCACATCCTTCCCGGCAAGGGCACCGACGGTTCGGAGCCGCCGACCAACTGGGTCAGCGTGTTCGGCGGTTCCGCGTGGACCCGGCTCGACGACGGCGAGTGGTACCTGCATCTGTTCGATCACACCCAGCCCGACATGAACTGGGAGCACCCCGAGGTCCGCGAGGAGTTGTGCTCGATCCTGCGGTTCTGGCTCGATCGCGGGGCCGACGGTTTTCGCATCGATGTGGCCCATGGCCTGGCGAAGGATATGGACTACCCCGACGACGACCACGACCAGAAGTTGCTGGTGAGCAGCGACCGGCCCGACCATCCGTTCTGGGATCGCGACGAAATCCATCCGATCGTGCGGGAGTGGCGGGCCGTGCTCGACTCCTACGACGACAAGATGATGGTGGCCGAGGCCTGGGTCGCGTCGGACCGCATCGCCCTGTACCTGCGCCCGGACGAGTACCACCAGTCGTTCAGCTTCGACTTTCTGGCCACCGACTGGAACGCCGAGGAGCTCGAGACGTCGATCGATCGGTCGATCAAGGCATCGGGCGTCGCCGGCCGGGCCCCGACCTGGGTGTTGTCGAACCACGATGTCGTGCGCCACGCCACCCGATACGGGCTTCCCGAGGGCACCGACTGGCGCACCTGGTTGCTCGATGGCCCCCACGAGATCCTCGACACCGAACTCGGCCTGCGTCGGGCGCGCGCCGGCATCTTGTTGATGCTCGGACTGCCCGGGCCGGTGTATCTCTACCAGGGCGAGGAGCTCGGGTTGCCCGAGGTGTATGACCTCCCGCTCGACGTGCTGGATGACCCCGTGTGGGAACAGTCGAACCGTAAGCAAAAGGGCCGCGACGGTTGCCGGGTACCCCTTCCGTGGACGCGGACCGGTCCGTCGTACGGCTTCGGCAGCGGCGACGCCTGGCTTCCTCAGCCCGAGTTGTTCGGCGCCATCTCGGTCGAGGCCCAAACCGGTGACCCGGATGCCATCCTCGAGCTCTACCGAGCCGCGTTGGCGGTCCGCCGGGATCACTTCGCCTCCGACGACGACATCGAGTGGCTCGACAGCCCGGCCGGGGTGATCGCCTATCAGCGCGGATCCGGCGCCCAGTGTTGGGTCAACGTCTCCGGCACCGACATGGCGCTTCCGGCCGACGCCAACGTGCTCGTCGCCAGCGGCCCGCTCGATGGGGTCCTCCCGGTGAACCACGCCGTCTGGTTGGGCTGACGATGCGCCGCACGTTGGCGGCGGTGCTCTCGCTCGTCGCCATGGTGGCGAGCCTGGCCGCCGTGGGCGGCTGGTGGTTCCGGTCCGCCGCGTTTGACGAGGCGGCGTTCGACGAGGCGGCAACCGCCGCGGTGCGCACCGAACAGGCCAGGGAGCTGATCGGCGACGAGCTCGAACTGGAGATCCGTCGCGCTGTGGGTGACGACGCGATCGATCTGATCGCCGGCTTCATCGACGTCGACGCGATCCTCGACAGCATCGTGGCTCGCGCGGTGGCGTCGGAGGCGTTTCAGGCGGCGTACCGGGAAGCCGCCACCGACATCCACCGGAGACTGCTCGGCCGATCGAACGCCGACCTGGTCATCCCATCGGCCACGACCTCACAGATCGTTCGCGAGCAGGCGGCCGAGATCAACCCGCTTCTCGGCGACCTGCTCGCGGGCATCGAGGTGGCGCCCCTCGAGGTCTCGTTGGCCGATGTACCCGACCTCACCCCATCGCTGAACCTGGCGAGGGTCATCGGGCTCGGCGGCCTGCTGGTCGCGGCGATCACGGCGGTCGCGGCCTACGCACTGCACCCGGAACCGAACCGAATTCTGCGGCGTTTCGGTGGCTGGCTCGCGTTCCTCGGGTGTATCGCGGGCGCCATTGCCTGGTTGGGTCCGCGCGCTGCGGGCGCGCTGGTCGACCCGGAGCTGCCGGTACCGGTTCTCGAGGGCGCGTTCACCGCCGTGCGCGGGCGGTTCTACGCCACCGCAATCGCGCTGATAGCGGGAGGCATCGTGCTCTTCGTCAGCGCGCTTTCCACCACGCGTCGAGTCGCTTCTCCAGCTCCTCCCGAGGAAGATCACCTTCGGCCCGTTTGATCTCCAGGAGGTATTTCGTCGCTTCGCCGACCTCGCGGCCTGGTTCGAGGCCGAGGTATTCCATGACCGCGTTGCCATCCATGCCCGGTCGCTCGGCCGCTCGGCGATCGGCCTCGGCGAGCGCGGTGATGCGCTCCTCGAGATGGTCGACGTGTTCCTGGAGTTCGAGTCGCTTGCGCTGGTTGCGGGTGGTGCAATCACAGCGCACGAGCGTGTTGAGTCGACCCAGAAGATGACCGGCGTCGCGGGCGTAGCGGCGGACCGCGGCATCGGACCAACCGGACGCGTACCCCTTGAACCGACCCGACAGCGCCACCAGTTCGGTGACATCGTCGACGGTTTGTTCGTCGTAGCCGAGCTCGGTCAGGCGCTTGGAAGCCATGCGGGCGCCGACGACCTCGTGGTGCCGGAAGGTCACCCCTTCGTCGTCGATACGCCGGGTGCGGGGCTTGCCGATGTCGTGGAAGAGCGTCGCCAACCGCACGATGAGATCGGGTGGCGTCTTGGCGACGACGGCGATGGTGTGCGACAGCACATCCTTGTGCTTGTGAATGGGGTCCTGTTCCATTTCGAGCGCCGCCAGCTCGGGTACGAGCTCATCGGCCTCGCCGCTGTTCACCGCAGCCCACAACGAGTCCGACACGTCGTCGGCCATCAGGATCGCGCTGAGTCGATCGGCGGCCGTTGCCGCGGCAGCGTTCGAGGGGGTCTCGGTCTTCGACATTGAACTTTCGATCTGACGGCTCGCGCCGGACTGGCGGGAGGACGGTCACCAAGTGTAGGGACAACCCTATGATCCTGGACCGATTTAGCCTGCACGGACGCGTCGCGATCGTCACCGCCGCCAGTAAGGGAATCGGTGCCGCCACCGCGACCGCCCTGGCCGAGGCCGGGGCCGACGTCGTGGTCGGAGCCCGAGACGCCGATTCGCTCACCGACGTGGTGGCCGCGATCGAGGCCACCGGTCGGAGCGGTCGAGCGGTAGCCGGCGACCTGAACGAACGAAGCGGCATGGCCGCGCTCGTCGCTGCCGCCGACGATGCGTTCGGCCGGATCGACATCGTGGTGAACAATGCCGGCGGCACGATGCCGCGATCGTTCACCGAAACCTCCGAGACCATGTTCGAGCGGGCGTTTCACTGGAACGTCACCACCGCCTTCAACCTGACCCAGGAAGCTGCACCCCATCTGTTGGCTTCGGGCAACGGCGCGGTCGTCAACATCGCCTCGACCGCCGGTATCAACGCCGCGCGCGGTTTCCTCGCCTACGGCACCGCCAAGGCGGCGATGATCAAGATGACCCGGCACCTGTCCGCCGACCTGGCACCCAAGGTGCGGGTCAACGCCGTGGCGCCCGGAACGGTTCGCACGGCCTCGCTCGAGATGTTCCTCGACGACGAGATGGAGGCGTCGATGGTGGCGTCGACCCCGATGCGCCGCATCGGCAGGACCGAAGACATCGCGGCGGCGGTGCTGTACCTCGCTTCCGACGCGTCGTCCTACGTCACCGGGGAGTGCCTCTGCGTATCGGGCGGCACGACATCATCGACGCTCGATCTCGGCGCCGACGATCTCTAACGCACCCGCTCGCCCCGGCCCGGCAGCTACCAGAGGGCGCGGGGTCGATCCCAAAACGACCTCGACGGCGGCCGAGAGGCCGCCGCCGAACGGGGGTCGTAGCGTGGAGCGAGATTTCGCCGCTCAGCTCAGCGTGACACTGATGCGTTCATAGTCGAGATCGACCTTCCCGAGGCTGTCGACCGCCCGGACGTACACGAGGTACTCCCCCGGCGGCAGGTTCGGCGTGAGGTGGCTGAAGTCGGAGAACGTGCCGCCCGGGTTGGTCAGGAAGCCGTCGACCCACTGGGGGTTACCGATGGAGCCGTCCTGGCGCGGGCCCTGCAGGGTGGCCTTGTTGCGAACCCACACCTGCACCTTGGCGACCGATTCCGCGTCGAACACCCGGCCACCCACGGCGATGCCGCCGGCGGGTAGAACCGCGTTGGCGATCGGCGAGTTCAGCTGGGTATCGGGATCCGCATCGCCGGGGAACACCTTGTAGAACCCGCGGGAGTCGGTGTTGGTCAGGTCGTACTGACCCGCGGTGTCCACCGCGTAGGCGAACACGCGGTAGGAGCCCTCGGGGAGGTCGAGCACCAGCGAGAAGTCGGTCGTGGTCGCCCCCGGTGAGGCAACGGTGGCATCGATCTCGCCGAAGGTGCGATCCCACGTCAGATCCGACGCCAGCCAGAGGCGCTCGGTGTAGCTGTAGACCTGTACGGCCACCCGCGAGACGCCGTTGTCATCGGTCGCAACACCGGAGATGTCGACGATGGTGTCCGGGAAGTCCTGCCGGCTCACCGGCTGGGAGGTGATGTCGGTCTGGGGCTCGGCGTCGCCGGGCACCGTCAGGGTGGCGAACACGAACGGGCGATCCGCTCCCGCCGTGGTGACGTTGGCCGTGTCGACGGCCGCGACCTGGATCTTGTAGTAACCCGGGGGAAGGTCCGGGGTCGTGTAGCTCCACGTCGTGTTCGTCGCACCCTTCTGGTCGACCTGCACGTCGACCCAGTTGGCGTAGCCCACAAAGCCGTTCGGCTGCGGTCCCTGCAGGGTGTTGAGCGCCCGCATGAGCACCCGCACCTTGCGGACACCGGCGTCGTCGCTGGCCGTACCCGAGATGGTGATCGGACCGGCGGCGAAGATCTCCTTATCGAGCGGTGCGTCGAGGGTCGCCGAGGGCGCCGCGTTACCGGGGAACACGTAGTACGTGGCCCGGGCGACCGAAGGGTCCTTCACGCCGGCGCCGTCGGTGGCTACGGCGGTGACCCGCCAGCGCCCGGACGGCACCGTGATCTCGAGCGACCAGGCGGTCTCGCCGGCACCGGGGTTGGCGACGACGGCCGCGAAGCTGTCGAAACCGCCGAGGGTGCCATCGGTGCGCAGCCATAGCTGCTTGTCGAGGTCGTAGAACTGCACGCGGACCGAGTCCACGGAGAAGTCGTCGCTGGCCGCACCGGTGATGGTGAAGGTGTTGCTGGCGAAGTCCTGGGTTCCGTTGCGCGGTTCGCTGATCGACGTCTCGGGGGCGACGGTGTCACCGGCGAGCACCGTGAAACGAATGACGGCCTTGGTGTCGTCCTTGCGGGCCGAGGTGTCGACGGCGCGAGCCTGGAGGCGGTATTCGCCGTCGGGCAGCGTGGCGGCCAGGCTCCAGGCGGTGGCGCCAAACGGGGCGTCGGCCAACTCGGCGTAGTTGAGTTGATACGAGCCCATCGAACCGTCACGACGCAGCCACTGCTTCGTGTCGATGTTCTGGACCTCGAGCTGCACCCGGTCGATGGCGGGGGTGCCCACCGCGGAACCGGCGAACTGCACAGGTTCTTCGGCGGTGTAGACGCGGCCCGGGCGGGGCGAGGAAATGAAGGTCTCGGGGTTGCCGTCGACCAGGAGATCGGTGTCGAAGTCGAGGAAGCCGGTGCGACCCACGTTCACGCCGCCGATGCGGTTGCCGTCGTGACCGACGAGCAGGCCCCGGGGCACCACGGTGAGGGCCTCAACGCCGTGGAAGCCGCTGGCGCCCGGATCCCAGTCGAGGGACTTGCCGGTCGCCGGGTTGAGGGCGCCGAGCTGTTCCCGGGCGACGACTTCGTCGCCGAGCACGGCCGGGCCGAGGCCCACGCCAAAGCCGTAGGACACATCGGGGTCGCCGGGGAACGGGTTCGTCGAGCCCGGGGCCTCCTGGTACTGGAAGTGGCCGCCGACGTAGACGGCGGTCTCGGAGATGTCGACCGCGTACATCGAGTCGAAGTGGCGCGAGACCCATTCCGGAACGACCCCGGCGCCACCGGCGGACGGGAACTTCACGGCGCTGTCGTTGGTCGGCGGGCGGTCGCCGCCACTGGCCACGGTCACGAAGTAGGTGCCGTCGGGTGAGTAGGCACCGTCGGTGATCCACACCTTGCCGCCGTTGGCGATCAGCGTGTTCTCGTAGTGCAGCGTCTGCCAGGGCGACAGCGAGTCGTCGGCGAGGTTGATCTGGGCGACGCCGGTGCGCAGGTCGCCGTCGATGAATCGGGCGGTGTGGACGACGAGGAGTCGGGCACCGTCGGAGCTGACCTCGAGGGCCTTGACGTCGATTTCGCCGGCGAGGCCTACCGGTCCGGTCAGCGGAAGATCAAAGCCGGTGTCCACGGCGCCGGTCGAAGCGTTGACGGCCGCGAGGTGGGCTCGGTTCTGGCCTCGGATCGTTTTGAAGTTGCCGCCGACGTACACCCGACCGCCACCGACGGCGATCGACTCGACCTTGTTGGTGGCGTTGGCCTTGAAGCCCGTGATCAGCGAGCCCCCGGCCGTCAGTTTGGCCAGCTTGCGGTAGTTCTGGCCGTCGACGGTGTTGAACCGGCCGCCGATGAAGATGGCGTTGCCGTCTTCGGAGGTTTCGACGGCGCGAACCTGGTTGTCGATGGTGGGGCGGAAGTTGGTGTCCAGGTCGCCGGAGTCCAGGAAGTAGGCGGCGATGAACGGCTGGTCGTAGGTGACGCCGTTCTGTTCGACCTTGGTGAAGTCGCCGACGACGACGACGCGGTCGCCCACCTGGGCGATGTCCATAACCGATCCGTCGACCACGCGTGGCGTGTCGGCCCGAGCCACCTGCGGCACCAGTGAGTCCCCATGGTTCCCGGCTGCGGACGCGGGGGTCTGGAACTGCGTGACCACGGCCACGATCGAGGCCAACATCACCATCACGATGGCAAGGGCGGGGATTCGGCGGGTGAGCTGAGCTGGATGCATGAGGCCTTCGTGTAAGCGCGGGGTACAGAAGTTTTTCGGTACACCTCAAGGTAGAAGCCGTTCTCCCGGGCAATCTTGAGTCAAAAGGCCCATTCGTTACGCCCGGGCTACGGTGGGACCGCATGCCTACGCGCACGTTTGCGCCACCCGCGCAGTTCCATCTCGGCCGGTCGACGTTCGCGTACAAGTCGGCCCACCTGTTGAGCCACGGTCGCCAGATCGTGTGGGCCACCCGGACACCTGAAGGGGCCGGCACGTTGGAGGTTTCGCTCGGCGACGCGGCGAAGGTGCGGGCCGAGGCGTGGGGTCCCGGAGCGGATTGGATGCTCGAACAGGCACCGCGCCTCGTCGGGTGCGACGACGACCCCAGTGGCTTTGCGCCCCACCATGACGTGGTGGCCAAGCTGATGCGCGACCGCGGTATCGGGTTCCGAATCGGGCGGACCGATCGAGTGCTCGAATCGGTGGTGGCCGCCGTGCTCGGCCAAAAAGTGCACGCGGCGCTCGCGAAGGAGTCGCTGCGCAAGCTCCGATGGAAGCACGGCGCCCGGGCCCCGGGGCCCCACAAGGAGTGGCTCCTGCCCACCGACGAGCAGATCGCCAAGCTCCCTTACCACGACTGGCACGCGCTCAACGTCGAACGCAAGCGGGCCCGCATCATTCGCTACGCCGCGAGCCGCGCCAACCGCCTCGAGGAGATCTGCACGATGTCGACCGTCGATGCCGATCGTCGACTGCAGGCCTTTGAGGGAATCGGACCCTGGACCTCGGCCCAGGTGCGGATTACCGCGCTCGGCGATCCGGACGCCGTGATGGTCGGCGACCTCCATCTCAAAAACACCGTCTGCTGGGCCCTCGCCGGCGAAGCCCGCGGCACCGACGAGCGGATGATGGAGCTACTGGAGCCCTACGCCGGACACCGGGGCCGGGTCCCGTTGCTGCTGAAGATGGGTGGCATCACCGCGCCCCGCTACGGCCCCCGCCTCTCCCACCGCCGCATCGAATCCCACTAGCGGTCACTCTGGTGCCAGGCACCAGAGTGACGACGCTCAGTAATCGGGCGGGTCGACGCCGGCCCACGACTGGTCCTCGGCGGCCGGTTCCCAGAACGGGAACGCCAGGTGCGCGACCCGTTGGTGTTCGACGATGCGGCCCGCTTCTTTCCAGCGTGCGAGCAGGCGCCGAGCCGTGGTCTCGCCGAGGATCACCGCCAGTTCCGGTAGCGGCATCAGCAACGGCCCGGAGTCGGCATCGCCTTCGCGTAACACGGCATCGACGATGAGGTGCAGGCGGTCCGGGCGGTCAGCGTCGACCAGTCGGGCGCTGTAGATAACGCTCTCGAACACCGCCGTTGCCAACAGTTTCACCGGTGCCCACCTCGATGGCGGCGGCCGTTCGAACGACCGTCAGCGATGAAGGTTGGCCTTGATGTCGACACACTCCGGGCACACCGGATAGCGCTCCGGATCGCGGCTCGGCACCCAGACCTTGCCGCACAGGGCGACCACGGGCGTGCCGTTCACCAGCGCGGCGGTGAGCTTGGCCTTCGGGACGTAGTGGGCGAACCGTTCGTGGTCGCCATCGTCGGTAGGCGTGAGCCGGGGATCCTCGGTGATCGTTGTGCCGTCGCTCGTGCTCATGTGTTTCCTCATCATCGGCTCCACCTCATCGTAGGCCGAGGATCCGCCGCGAAGCGCAGTCGGCCCGCTCCGGCCTTGTCCGGCGCCGACCCGGTGGGGGTTGGATCGCTGGCCAGTATGGGTCAGTCGATGTCGAGTTCGAGCAGCCGTGCCGCGTTGCCGCGGACGATCTTGTGGACCACGTCGGCGGGCAGGTGGCCCATCATGTCGGTGGCCACCTCGAGCGTGTTCGGCCAGGTCGTGTCGGTGTGGGGATAGTCGGTTTCGAACGTCACGTTGTCGACGCCAACCTCATCGAGGCTGTTGAGTCCGTGCCGGTCGCGGAAGAAGCAGCCCCACATGTTTCGGTAGTAGTAGGTGCTCGGCGGTTCCGGAATGGTGTCCTTCACGCCGCCCCACGCCCGATGCTCGCGCCATACGTCGTCGGCGCGTTCGAGAATGTAGGGAATCCAGCCGATCTGGCCTTCGCTATAGGCGATCTTGATGTTCGGGAACCGAACGAGCACCCCGGAGAACAAGAAATCGCTCATCGAGGCGATGGCGTTGTTGAAGCTCAACGACGCGGCGACGGCCACCGGCGCATCGGATGAGGTCGCCGGCATCTGGGAGCTCGACCCGATGTGCATGTTGATCGAGGTGCGGGTCTCTTCACAGACGGCGAAGAGCGGATCCCAGTATCCCGAGTGGATACTCGGCAGGCCGAGCTTGGGGGCGATCTCGGAGAAACAGATCGCCCGGCAGCCTCGCTCGGCGTTGCGCCGCACCTCGGCGACCGCCAGTTCGACGTCCCAGAGGGGAATGATCGTCAGCGGGATCAGCGCTCCGTCGGAGTCGCCGCACCACTCCTCGATCATGAAGTCGTTGTACGCCATCACGCAGGCGAGCGCGAGGTCCTTGTCCTTGGCCTCGAGAAAGGTCTGGCCGCAGAACCGGGGGAAGGTCGGGAACGACAGCGACGCCTCGACGTGGTTCATCAACATGTCCTCGACCCGAGCCTTGGGCTCATAACAACCGGGCCGCATCTCGTCGTAGGTGATCGGGACCGCTTCCATGTCGTCGCGGTCGAACCCCACTGCGGCGACATGACGCTTGTTGGGGTGCACGAGGTCCTCGTAGAACCAGACGTCACCCCACTGCCCGTCGTCGGCATCGAGCTCGTAGGTGTACATCGGCGATCCGCCGGTGAACACCATCTTGCCGACCTTGCGCCGTTCGATTCGGGGGCCCCGGTCTCGGTACTTCTCCGGCAGCCAGGTCTGCCACAGGTGCGGCGGCTCGACCAGGTGGTCGTCGACGCTGATGATCAGGGGAATCTCGGTGGGCGTCGATTGCGCCGCTTCGGCGTCGCTGCGTGGCTCGGTCGTGGTCACCGGGGCTCTCGGTTTCTGTGGATCGGTTTCTGTGGATCGGTTTCGTACGGCGGTGAAGCTGCCGGAAGAACGTTTCATCCCGCGAAGGTCAAGATCTGACGGTCCGTCAGATTGTAGGGCACGAGCCGGTGACTAGCCTGTCCGAATGATGCCGAAACCAGATGTTGCCGGAGCCATCGTCAGCGACCTACTCGCCGATGGCCCCGTGTTCGCCCCCGGTATCTGGGACGCCCTTTCGGCGCAGACGGTGGCCCACGCGGGGCACCGGGTTGGGTTCGTCTCCGGATTCGCGGTCGCCGGTTCGCTGCTCGGCCAACCCGACATTGGCCTGTTGTCTCAGGTGGAGATGGCCGAGACGATCGCCCGTATTACCGCGGCGGCACCGGATCTGGTGGTGCTCGCCGACGCCGACACCGGTTACGGCGATGCCGCGAACGCGGCTCGCACCACCGAACTGTGGGAGCGCGCCGGGGCCCACGGCCTGTTCCTGGAGGATCAGGTGTGGCCGAAACGATGCGGACATATGGCCGGCAAGCAGGTGGTCTCGACCGAGGACTGGTTGGCCAAGCTGCGCGCCGTGCTCGCCACCCGCACCTCGATCCACGTGACCGCTCGCACCGATGCGCGGGCGGCGATCGACCTGGCGAGCGCGATCGACCGCGCCAAGGCGGCGGTCGACGTCGGGGTGGACGCGATCTTTGTCGAGGCGCCGGAGTCGATCGCAGAGATGACCCGGGTGGCCGAGGAGCTCTCCGGGGTGACGCTGGTCGCCAACATGGTCGAGCACGGTCGAACCCCGCTGCTGTCTCACACCGAGCTGCACGAGTTGGGCTTCGACCTGGTGATCTCGCCGCTGACCGGTCTGCTTGCGGCGACGAAGGCCATGGGCGAGGCGTACGGGACCCTCGCCGACACGGGCACGATGCGCGACGACCTCGACCGGTTGACCGCGTTCGATGAGTTCACCGACCTGGTGGGCCTACCCGAACACCTCGCCGCCCGCACCCGCTTCGAGGACAGCTAGCCAGGCGACCCCAAAAAGCGCCGGGGCACCCAAGCCCCGTGAGAGCCAAAGGTCAGCGATACCGCGCCAGACCACCCAAGCCCCGCGAGAGCCAAAGGTCAGAGATACCGCGCCAGACCACCCAAGCCCCGCGAGAGCCAAAGGTCAGAGATACAGCGCGGCGTTGGCGACGGTGTCGGTGCAGGTGTCGCGTTCGGTGGCCTCGAGGCGGTCGCACACCGCGAACGCGTTCACGGTGGCGGCGTCGTTGTAGAGCGCGTTGAGCGCAGCACCCTCGAAGCAGCGGTACCGATGGTCGTCGTCGCCGAGCCCGCAGAGCTCCATGACCTTTTCGACATCGAGCAGGTGGTTGCCGGAGATGTCGCGGCCCATCGAGCCGTAGCAGGTGCCCTTCAGGTCCGATTCCAGGGAATTGCACAGCCCGAACGCACCGGCGTAGTCGTACCCGTTCTTCCACAGGATGTAGGACGTCTGCATCGTGAAGCAGTCGTCGGCGTACTCGTCACCGACATCGAGACAGGGGTACAGCAGGTCGTCGTCTTTCAGCGCGGCTTCGAAATCACCCTGCTGTTCCGAGACGATGTTCTCCATGAAGGCGCCACCCACGCAGGAGGTTTCTTCCCATGCATCGGTGTAGGCCGAGCAGTAGTCGAGCGAGGTGAACAGGTCGGCTTCCAGCCGCAACATGACGCCATGGCCGACGCCGTGCACGCAGTTGTAGTGGGTGAACGAGTACAACCCGGCGTCCTCGGCGGGCTTGTCGCATATGTCGGGGAGTTCGCCCTGGAGTTGTTCGTCGGTGTAGGAGCGCAACGCGAACTCGATCACGCCGTGGTAGTAGCCCGACCAGCAGGCGGAGCCCTCGTAGGTGAGCGCGGTTCCGAGGTCGCCGTAGTATTCGAGGGCATCGTTGCCCAGGTCGTGAACGACCTGGTGGCAGTCGGCCTGGATGAACGAGTCGGTGGCCTGGAGTTCTTCGACGCGGGCGACGGCGACGCTCGCCCCTTCGCTCTTCATCAGCTCCCGGAAGAAGGTGCGGTAACAGTTGGCCTGGCCCACGCCGAGCTCCGCGCATTCGGCGATGTCCTCGACGGCGGTGTCGTCGAGCAGGTCGGCGCCTTCGAGGCCTTCGACGGCCGCGACGCCGCTGCCGCCCCCCTCGGAAACGGCGATGCCGTCGAGCACCGAAGGGGTGACGCCGGTGAGCACGGTGGCGAGCAACAACACGACGAGCATGGCGCCCGCCTCGACTCGCAAGGTGCGAACGAAGGACCCCGAGCCGACGCCCTTGGCCGCCGGGGCGACGGGCGATGCGGCCGAGCGGGCCCGGAACTTGACCGCCCGGTCGTGGTAGAAGCCGAGCGGCACGATGACGGCGACGACCAGAATCAGCTTTACGGCGAGGGCGCCTCCGTAGGTGCCGCGGAACCAGGCATCGCCCAGGTTCAGCCAGAGGCTTCGCACCCCGGTGACGACGAGGGCGACGAACGCGACGGCGGCCCAGGTGGTGTAGTCGGCGAAATAGGCCCGAAGCGCAACGGCCCGATCGCTGGTGACGAGTTCGTTCCAACCGCTGCGCACCGCGATCACCGCGACGAGCAGGGGGCCGAGCCACACGCCGGCGGCGGCGACGTGGACGGCGGCCACCCAGATCTCGAACGGCGTTTCCGAAAGGGTGACCGTGTGGCCGGTGGCGACGCCGGCGGCGATCACGCCGAAGAGGGCGGCAGCGCGAGCACCGATGAGGGCGACATCGGTGATGGGGCCGGTGTCGCGGCGGGTTTGGAGCACCAGAACGGCCGACAGCCCGAGGGCGGCGAGGCCGAACAGGCCGGTGCGGGTACCGAGAGCTTCGACGATGTCATCCATCGACGTGAGGTCGGGGTTGTAGCTGCGGGCCAGCACCGCAACGGTCGTGACCCACCGCAGCGCGACGCCGGCGAACGTGACGAGGGCGCCGAGAACCATCGCTCGTTGAGCCGCAGCGGTGATCCGTTCGTGGGCAGCGGAGTCGCCTTCTACGCGCGATTGCAGCCAGAGCCCGACCAGACCACCGATCGCCAGGCTGAGCCCGACGTACCAGAGCAATCGGCCCGCGGCGTTGGCCCAGTCGAAGAACCGGTCGATGGGTTCGGTGCTGGAGAAGCTGGCCGACGCCAGAGCCCCGGAGTCGACCGAGCCGCCTACGCCAATGACGACCTCGCCCGAGACCCGATGACCGTCGGGGCCAACGGTCTGCCACGGCATGCCGTAAACGCCGGGTTCCAGATCGGGCAAGGAGAATTCGATCGTGGCCGATTCGGGCGATGCGGGTGTCGTGCGTTCGATGCCGGGCACGGGAGTGCCGTCGACCTTGAGCAGTTCGATGGTGACCGATCGGGGATCGACGGCCTCGGCGAAAACGATGGTGAGGGTCTCGGGTGGTTCGGTCCAGGTACTGCGGTTGGCGGGGATCGTTTCGAGCAGTGCGGTGTGAGCCGCGGCCGGACGGGCATCGGCGATCAGGCCGGCACCGATCAGCAGCACCGCCGCGACCATCCGCCACAGGGCGGAGGCCCGGGTTTGGCCCGGCGGCTGGCCGAGGGATTGGACGGTCACCATGGGTGGTTCCAATCGGCGGATCGGCGCGCGAGTTCAGTCACGGTTTCATTCTGGCATTCGCCGGATCCCCGCAACGCGCGCGGATGAGTTGGCGCGGGTGAGTTGGCGCGCGGATGAGTTGGCGCGCGAGTTAGTTGCCGGTTGGCCAGGAGTCGACCTCGAGCACGACCGCACCCGGCCGAAATGGCGCGGCACCGGGCGGCGGTGGGAACGGCGCGGAACCCGGCGGTGGGATCGGGACATGGGGTGGCCAGAGCCACACCGGGCGGGGGCGCGGCGGCCGTTGCTCGGCCCGCAACCGACGGCGGGCATGGCGGCGTTCGGCGGTGGCCGAGCGGCGCACGAACCAGCCAAGCATCATCGTCCAGATGCCGGTTGAGGACCCGGAGAACAACTCGAACAACCCTACGACGATGGCGATTCCGCCCAACAACCGACCGAGCCGGGCCGCCGAGATCGTCGCCCGATGGCGATTCCCGTTGCGATGCCAGAGCCACGACTGCAGGATCCGGCCACCGTCGAGCGGCAGCGCCGGGAGCAAATTGAACAACGCGAGCGAGGCGTTGGCGAGGGCCAGGTAGCCAACGGTCACAAAGAGGAGATCGCCGAACCCCAGCGCATACACGCCGTAGGTCGCCAGTCCGGCCATCACCGCGAGCACGACGCTCACCGCGGGCCCGGCGGCCGCGACCCGGAACGCAGCTCCGGGCGAATCGGGCTCGCGGTCGAGTCGCGCGACGCCACCCAGCAGCCAGAGGGTGATGCCGTCGACGGAAATGTCCTCGCGTTGGGCGACCAGTGAATGGCCGAGCTCGTGCAGAAGGATCGACGCAAACAAGCCGATTACGCCAAGGGTGGCCGCGGTCAGGTACGCAATCGTGCCCGAACCGGGGGCGAACACGGGGTAGAGCGAGACCGCCAGGTTGACGATGGCGAACAATCCAAAGCCGAGCAGACTCCAGTGCACGCCGATAGGGATGCCGGATACCCGTCCAAGACGAAGCGAGTCACGCACGACAGAACTCCACAGGGGTCACACCGCCACGAAACCAGAGCAGGCCGAAAAACCGTGCAAAAGACCGGTGGGAAACGGTGGTCAGCGGGCGATTCGCCGCCCTATCCCAAGGCTGCCAGCGCCGCCGCGAACCATCTGGTGCCAGGCACCAGATGGTTCGCGGCGTGAAATTTCAGGCCTTGCGGCGCTCGCGGGATGCAGG
>CALHYX010000093.1 GCA_938041035.1 uncultured Acidimicrobiales bacterium
GGTTCGCGGGGTCTGACCCCGCGACGTTGGTTCGCGGGGTCTGACCCCCCTTACGTGAGGTTCGTGGGGTCTGACCCCGCTTAAGTTCATTTGAGCGTTGAGCGAGGGCGCGGGCGACACTGGCTGACCGGAGTTCGGCTCCATCGCCGGGCCCGGCATGATTTGTGCAAGCCTGCCGTGCGGTCCAAGGTGGGCCGCAACACGCTTCGAGGGGACGATGAGATGGCCAATCCGCTGAACACCGACGACATGGGCGGCGAGATCTACAACCTCGCCATGTCCGAGGCCGCCCGGCCGCTCCTCAACCAGGTCATCGAGTTCGTGGCTGCCGAGGTCGAGCCCATCACCCAGGAATTCTTCGAGCTCGGCGAAGGCCGCGCCGACCGCTGGTCCTACGCTCCCGGCCAGCTCGAACTGCTCGACGGCGCCAAGGCCAAGGCCAAGGAACAGGGCCTCTGGAATTTCTTCCTCCCCAACGCCGAGACCGGCGAGGGCCTCGCCAACCTCGACTACGCCTACATCGCCGGCGAACTCGGCAAGAACCCCCTCGCCTCGGAAACGCTCAACTGTTCGGCGCCCGACACCGGCAACATGGAGGTGCTCGAGCGGGTCGGTACCCCCGAGCAGAAGAAGCAGTGGCTCGAACCGCTCCTCGCGGGCGAAATCCGCTCGTGTTTCGGGATGACCGAACCCGGCTATGCATCCTCGGACGCCAAGAACGTCGCCACCGCGGCGGTGCTCGACGGCGACGAATGGGTCATCAACGGCGAGAAGTACTACATATCCGGCGCCGGCGACCCGCGTTGCAAGGTCATGATCTGCATGGTGCGCAGCAACCCCGACGCCGCCCCCCACCTCCAGCAGTCGCAGATCCTCGTCCCGATGGATGCTCCCGGGCTCAACATTCTCGGCCCCATGCACGTGTTCGGCCACGACGACGCACCCCACGGCCATATGCACATCAAGCTCGACGACGTGCGCGTGCCGAAAGAGAACATGTTGCTCGGCGAAGGCCGCGGCTTTGAGATCTCCCAGCTACGCCTCGGCCCCGGCCGCATCCATCACTGCATGCGATCGATCGGAGCGGCCGAGCGGGCGCTGCAACTGATGATCGAACGCGGTCTGAGCCGGGAGGCGTTCGGCAAGCCGCTCGTGAAACTCGGCGGCAACACCGAGATCATCGCCCGCGCCCGTATCGAGATCGAGGCGATGCGCCTCATGGTGTTGCGGGCCGCCAAGGCCATGGATGTCATGGGCACCCAGGACGCCCGCGTGTGGGTCAGCGCCGTCAAGGCCATGGTGCCCGAACGGGTCTGCGAGATCATCGACCAGGCGATTCAGATGCATGGTGCCACCGGCGTCTCCCAGTGGACTCCGCTCGCCGGGATGTACACCGGTCAACGCACGCTGCGCCTCGCCGACGGACCCGACGAGGTCCACCACATGGTGGTCGGTCGAGCCGAGATCGCCCGCTACACCTGAGCGAGCGGCTGGGCTACAGGCCCGGCTTCCAGATCATCAGCACCAGCTGGATCAACAACAACACGCCGGTCAGCCCACCGGCCAGGTTGACCTTTCCCTGCGCGGAAGTGTCGCCGTCGGCCAGTGCTCGCTCGCCGGGCAACAGCACCGCGTGTACGACGCCGTTCATGGCGATCCACACGATGAAGGCGGCGATCAACCAGCCCTGACTCATGCTGTAGACCTTGTCGCTCAGCCCGGCGACACCGAAACCGAGCAGGCCCGAGATCAGCAGCGCCGGCGAGTTCACCATGCGGCCGTTGCGGGCGAACTTTGCATACGCCCACGACTTGATGCTCGCATCTTCGGAGCCCAGCTGCGCCTCGACCACCGCGTAGGTGAACGCCGGTGCGAACGCCGCCATGGCCGTGAGGATGTGCAGCAACAACATGACGTTGTACGGAGTGTCGCCGACGCCGGCGAAGATCGAAATCATGCGCCCGACCCTAGATCCGGGCGCACCGGTACACCACACCGGTGCGTCAGCCTTCGGCTCGCCGCTCCACCTCGCGGTTCCACGCCCGGTTCCACGAGCTCGTCGCCGGCCACAGGCACTGCGCCTCCATCAGGGCAGCCTCGGCGTCGAGGCCCAATTCGTCGACCAGGATCAACCGCAACACCAGCCCGGTACGCGACGCCCCGTGTCGACAGTGGACCAACACGGGCCGACCCGCGGCCCGGGCCGCGGCGACCTCGCCGAGCACATCGTCGAGCACCAGCGGAAGCTGCGGGTTGGCTTCGGCCTTGGGCGTGTCTTCGAGGTGGAACACCAGGTGGTCGCCGTGCTGATCGAGGCGGCCCTCGTCGTCGCACAACGACAGCACCAGTCCGTCAGGGTGCTCGGTCGCGAACGCCGCCGTGCCGTAGAGATTCGACAACCACAGACCGGGCAGCACCTCGCGGGGACCGCGCCGACCGCGAGGGTCGTACCAGTCCGTTCGATCGACGCCCAGCAGTCGCGCCGACAGTCGGGCCAGAAACCGCCGACCCCGCCGACCATCGGGGGCGCGGAGGCCGGCGACAAGTCGCGCGGGAACGGCCCCGATGCCGCCCTCGAGCCCGGCGATTCCCCCGACGAGCACGCCCATCAGCTCATCGCCGTGCGCCGCCTCGACGACCTCGGTGAACGAACCCGCTCGGGCCCGCTCGACCGCCTCAGAGACAAGATCCCCCTCCGCTCGGGGCGCGTGCGCCGCATCCGGGTCGGCCAGCCAGGCCCGCACGTGGTCGACGATCGCCACCGTCGCCGGCTCGGTCAGCAGCGGCGTCGGCGCCGCCGCCAGCCCGATCGCGGCGGGGAACGCGGCGTCAGCCGGCAGGTCGATCGGCGCGGCATCGCCGCGCACGATGGCCTGAGCGTGATCGAGCGAACGCAGCCCGAGCGGCGTCCAGACCTCGGAGTCGACAGCGAGCGCCCCCGCGATCAACGACCCCGTCAGCGCGCCCATCGCCGCCTGCCAGCGGTGATCCTCCGAGCTCACCGACCCACGACCCGTTGGATTCGAAACCCAGGCATGACCGCAACCTAGGCGCGCCGGTGCCGCGCCTCATCTCGCGGCCCCTTTACCCTGTGACTATCCTCAGGCCGGGTCCGGATCGGAACCCGACCGCCCCGCCCAAATCCCCCAACCCGAGGAACACTGCATTCATGCGCATCCTGATCAAAGCCAGCGGCCAGACCCTCGCTGGTGAGGAAGGCTTCGGCCTTGACCCCCAGTCCGTCATGGCGCTGGCCGACGAGATCGTCGCCGCCAGCGAGCTCGCCGAGGTCGCGGTCGTGGTCGGTGGCGGCAACATCATGCGGGGCGGCGACGCCGAAGCGTTCCAGATCGATCGGGTCGAGGCCGACAACGTCGGCATGCTCGGCACGGCGATCAACGCCGTGATTCTGCGGGCGGCGATCAGCGCCAAGACCGAGCGCGACGTCCGCGTGATGAGCGCCCTGCCCATGACCTCGGTGGCCGAGCCCTACATTCGCCTGCGGGCCATGCGCCACCTCGAAAAAGGCGCCATCGTGATTATGGCCTGCGGTATCGGCCAGCCCTTCGTCACCACCGACTACCCCAGCGTGCAGCGGGCCATCGAGCTCAAGGCCGACGTGTTGCTGGCGGCCAAGAACGGCGTCGACGGCGTGTACGACAGCGACCCCAAACAAAACCCGGACGCCAAGCGGTTCGACAACATCACCCACGAAGAGGTGGTCGAACGCGGCATCCGGGTCATGGACCCCACCGCGTTCATCCTCGCCCGCGACCACCAGCTCCCGATCCGCGTGTTCGACTCGACGTTGCCCGGCGCCATGGCCGACATCGTGCAGGGCGAACAGATCGGCACCCTGATTTCGAGCTGAGTCGCACCGCGGCGATCAACTAGCCGATCGCCGCCTTGGGCAACAGGGCCAGCTGGCGGGCTTGAGCGACCGGCCGACCGGCCGAATCCCACATCTCGAGATCGCCACCCATCGTGCCGCCCATGATCACCCGCCCGCGGTAGGTCGTGGCGATCGGGCCGGGAGCAGGACGCGCCCGGATGTGACAGGTCAGCTCGATGGTGGGTGCCCAGCCGACCGGGATCGACGTATTGAATATTGCGGGCGGCATGGCGTCGCTGAGCAGGGTCAGGGCCACCTCGTCGACCTGTTCGTCGTCGAGCAGATTGAGATACCCCGCCATGATCGCCTCACCCGCCGGTTCCCCTTTGGCGAAGCCGGCGTATCGAGGGTCGTGGCGGATGTCGATCTGTTCCGCGAAGCGCGGCGGGTATCCCGCGCCTTCGCCACTTCCGCCCGCCCGGATGCAGTCTTCGATGGCGGCGAGGGCGGGAGCTTCGGCGGTGATGAGTTCCGGCCCGTCGAGCTGGTCGAGATCCCCGAACGAGGCGATCGAGCGCAACACTTCCTTGCCGTCCTGGCGCAGCACCGTCGAAGCGGTCGATAGGGTGCGCCCCTCGCGCCCCACCTCCACGGCGATGTCGATCGGCCCAGCCTTCACCGGCCGCTGAAAGTGGCTGGTGATCGTGAGCGGATCGGGTTTGTCGACCGCAGCGAGCATCGCCCGAACCGCGAACGTCTGCACGTAGCCGCCGTTGGCGATTCCGCCGATGTCCCATCCATCGTCGACCGTGGCCGCCCACCGCAGCTCACCGACCGGTTGTATTGCGGTAGCCCGAGCGAAGGCGTCGCCCACCGCTATCGGCCCTGCCATTCCGGCGCTCGCTTCTCGATGAACGCCCGGGGCCCTTCGGCGAAATCCTCCGTGGTGGACAGCGACGCCATCGCCGCCCCGCTCGAGCCGAACAGCGCTCGCTCGTCGACCACCTGGGCCTCGAGCATCACCCGCCGGCTCGCCTGCACGGCGAGCGGCGCGTTGACCACGATCCGGCCCGCCAACTCGCGTGCCGCGTCCATCACCTGGTCGGCGGGCACGATCACATTGACCAGACCCGCTTCGCGGGCCCGCTCGGCACTGATGGCGTCGCCCGTGAGGATCATCTCGGTGGCGAGAGCCTTACCGACAACCTGGGGAAGCCGAAACAGACCACCAGCCGCGGCGACCAGCGAGCGCTTCACCTCGGGAAGACCCAGGGTGGCGTCGGCCGATGCCACCACCAGGTCGCACGCCAGCGTGATCTCACAACCGCCGGCGAGAGCATGACCATTGAGTGCAGCGATGATCGGCTTGGTGCGCTCGCGCCACACGAAGCCACCGAACCCGCCCCGCTTGGTGGCCAGGCCGCCGGCATCCCCGCTGGCGATCGCCTTCAGATCCGCGCCCGCGCAGAACACGGGGCCGGTTCCGGTGACGATGCCCACCCACGCATCGTCGTCGGCCTCAAAGGCATCGAGCGCGGCCTCCATGTCGCTCGCGAACTCGGCGTTCACCGCATTGCGGGCCTCGGGGCGGTCGAGCGTGAACACCCCGATGTGGTCGGTCATCTCGTAGTGCACCGCGGTCATTGGTCCCCCTCCACACGCCGCCCGACTGGCTTACGGGAACCACAGGCCGGCGACGTTAGCGATCGCTTACCCGGGTCAGCATGCCAGATCGACGGGCGAGTTGTCCGACCCGACGACGGGTGTCACACCTGCGTCGACCGAGCGCTCGGGATTCCCGGTCGCCGGCCCGGTTCGAACGGACGGCCCAGGTGCGCGGCTAGAACGGAGGTATGGATCGCCCTCACACCGGCAAGTGGTTCGAAGAGCTCACGGTCGGCCTCGTTATTCCGCACGCGCTGCGCCGCACCATCACCGAAGCCGACAATGTCGCCTTCACCACCCAGACGATGAACCCGGCCTGGCTGCACCTCGACTTTGATTACGCGACGAACGAAACCGAGTTTGGTCAACCGCTGGTGAATTCGATGCTGACGCTCTCGCTGCTGGTCGGGCTGAGCGTGCACGAAACGACGCTCGGCACCACTGTCGCCAACCTCGGCTTTGGCGAGATCAGCTTTCCGGCGCCCGTGTTTCATGGCGACACCATCCGAGCCGAAACCGAAGTGATGGCCGCCCGCGAGTCCGGGTCGCGCCCGAATCAGGGCATCGTCACGTTCGAACACCGGGCCTACCAACAAGCCGACACGTTGGTCTGCCAGGCCACCCGATCCGCCCTCATGCACCGGCGGCCTGCCTAGGCGTGGTTTGGTCCGCCCCCGGGGGGTGAACCGGGGACGGACCGTTTCGATCGTCGAGGCGGTGGACCACGACGTTCGAGCTTGTGCACCTGGGCGAGCTACGAGCTCGCCACCCGCATCTGCTGCGGCGTGCCGCGCCGGTTGGTGCAGCGATGGGTCATGTCGCCTTGGGCTTCCCACACCAGCCCCAGGCACGTGCCGACGGCCTGTTGGCCGTAGTAATTCGGGTGGAACAACTCGGGGATGTGGCCCTGGGCGATGGTGAAGAACCGCACCCATTCGTGGCGGTCGGGCTTGTTGCGATCGTTCTCCGATGCCAATCGCACCGAACTCGCGCACACCTCCTTGCCCTGGAACGCGTCCTTCAGCGAGAGAAACTCGACGCCCTGTTGACGGGCGACGGTTCCGAGCGCCCGATCGATCTGAGGTACCAGGCTGTCGCGGGCCCAGTCGAGGTCGCCGTCATAGAACGGGCAACCCCCGGGGTAGACCCGACCCGAGATGCGGGGAAGCCCGTCGGTGATGCTCTCTCGATAACGATTCTCGGCGGCCCGCGGGAGGATGCCGGGGTACGACAGAAGGACGAACCGGTACTCGGTGTCGCCCCGAAGCGTCAGTTCATCCCGGATGGCATTGATGGCGGTGGCGACCTCGCGCTGGACCCCCGGCATCGCTGCGGTGACCTCGCGCTGCTTGTCGGCCGCGCACTCGCGCCGGTCCTCGTTGAAGCGCTGCATGCAGGACTTGATCAGCTCGCCGAATCCGAGATCGTTGCCGCCGATGGAGAGCACGACGAGCTCGACGTCGTGGGTCCCGACGACCGAGGCGATCTCCCCGGTCTGCGGGCTGAGCAGATCGCGCTGCTTGTCACCGTCGACCTCGCGATACACGTGCTTGGCGAGCGAGCCGGAGCAGGCGAAGTTGAACGTCGTCACGCCCGGGATCCGCGCGCTGTGGATCGGCGCAGAATCGCCTCGGTGACACTCCCCGCTCTTCCAGGTGCCACCCAGATAGACCTCGTCGATCTTGTATCGGGCCAACGTGTTGCCGAAGATCGCCCGGTGGGCCCGGTCGGTGCTGTCCCGGCTGCCCAGATCGTCCTGTGAGTTCCCGGCCCACCGAGCCGCTTCGCCGGAAATGAACGAATCGCCGAACGACACCACGGCATCGGGCTTGTGCTGATTGTCCTCGGCGCGCGCCGCACCTCGGGTGGCCGAGCGGTCGGAGAACATCGACCCGCCCGGCGCATACGCGATGAGGTAGTAGACGTCGCCCACCGAACCGTTGGGGTCGCGCCAGCTGAGTTCGTCGACCGGCCGCGACCGGACCCATGTGTTGTTGCGATAGATGTTCACACCGCTGACGCGGTCGTCGTTGTTCGGGCGCCAGGCGACCGTCACTCCATTGCTACGGGCGAGCACCGAGGTCATGACCGGCCGTTCGAGCTTGTTGGGCGCCGGCGGAGGAGGAGGTGGTGGGGGTGGTGGCGTGGTCTGGACGGGCGTGGCGTTCACCCGGGCCGACTTGGAAGAGAAGTTGGCGGCACCCTCGTCGAAGGCGACGAGGTAGTACACCGACCCCGATCGCCCGCCCGGATCGGTCCACGAGGTCGCGGGCAGCTTGACCGTCGCCTTGTAGTCATCGTCGCGGTAGACGTTCACCCCGGTGACACGGCTGTCGCCAAACCCAGCCCACGTCACGGTGGCGTCGGTTGCGGTGGCCGACGCGGTGGTGATCACCGGTACCTCGAGGGCGCCCGTCGTCGGCGATGACGGCGTTCGCGGTGCGGTCGGAGGAGGTGCGGGAGGCGTCGGTGGCGGCGCCGCGCCGCCAACGGTCACGGTGACGACCCCCGACTTGGGCGAGAAGTTTGCTGCGCCCCGGTCGAAGGCGGTCACGTAGTAGCGGTAGTCGCCGGGGTTTACCGATTCGGCAAAGTTGGTGGTGCGGACGGTGTCGACGTACCGATCGTTGCGGTACACGTTGTACCCCTCGGCGCCCGGCAGCGGGTTCCAGCTGAGCGATGCGCCCGATGTCGAGCCCGAACCCGTCAGCCCCGTCGGTGCTCCGAGCGCTCCCCGGGCCCCTGCCGGCGTGACGAGCGATGCGCTCATCAACAGCATCGCCAACAGCGCCACCAACAGCCTTTTCATCGCGCACCCCAAACAATCGTGTCGTTTCGGGGTTACACGCACCGTCCCGGTGATCGGGGGGACAAGGTCGCCGCTTTCTTCAGCCGGATCGGGGGCTGCCCGAGCCCCAGTAGAAGGGGCCGGCTCCGGCGACGCGGATTTCCCAGCCCAGCGATCGCAATCGCTGTTCGAGTTCGCCGGGTCGATGCGGAACCTTGATCGCCCGGAAGGCCGTCCCGTCGTTGAGCCGCCGTTCGACCACCGAAGACTCCGCACCTTCGATGAGTTCAGCCGCGGTTCGGTAACTGTCGTCGACGAAGAAGACCCGACCGCCCGGTTCCAGGGCCTCCCCCACCAAGGACCAGAAGGCGTCGAAGCGGTCGTCGGGAACATGGGACAGCCAGAACCCGAAGAACACGGTGTCGTAGCGCCGGTCGGGCCGCCACGCGAACAGGTCCGCCTCCACGAAACGGACCGAGGCTTCGCCCACCCGGGCTCGGGCGCGAGCGATCATCTCCGGCGACGCGTCGACCGCGGTCAGCGATGCGGAGCGGGCGACGAGTTGTTCGGTCCAGGCGCCGGGACCACAGGCGAGTTCGAGAACGTCGCCGCCGATGGCAAAACCGTCGAACGCCGCGTGGAGCTCCGCCTGTCCCGGCGCATCGATACCGTGCTCCTCGTATTCGGGGGCGATCGAGCGGTAGTAGTCGATCTGCTCGGCGATCAGCGCGTCGGTGGCCATGGCGCGACGGTAGGCCACTCCGGCCCGTCCTCCCCGTCGCGCAGAAGTCGTGACTTCAACGCCGAGGTGTGCGTATATGGATTCATGGCCGCTCGCGCTCGCAACCCCATGCCCGACGACGTCCGCACCCGACTCGTCGAGGCCGACGCGATGGCCGACTACGAACAACGACCCGCCTATCAACAGAACGACTACCTGGGTTGGATCGAACGAGCGAAACGCCCGGAGACCCGGGAGAAACGCCTCCAGCAGATGCTCGACGAACTGCGCGCCGGCGGCGTGTACATGAAGATGGCCCACGCACCGTCGGTGAAGGGCTGACGACCCGCGGCCCCAGCGAAGGCCCTAGTCGTCGGTATCGACCACGGCCATGACATCGAGCCCGGCCATCGCCCCGGTGGGGTCGGCGACCTCGACGACGGGTTCGTCGACGTCGTCGTACTCCAGGCGAAGCGCTCGGCACATCGTGGCGTGCATCGCGTAGGTGCAGGTGATGTAGGTGAGTTCCAGGATCGCCACCTCGCTCAAGTGGCTCTTCAGCTCGGCAAACAACGCGTCGGGCACCCGACCGTTCTGCAGCGTGAGGCAATCGGTGTAGGCGAGCACGGTTCGCTCCACCGGGGTCCACAGATCGTGCACCGCCCACGACGGAATCGCCGCGACCTGCTCATCGGTGAAGCCGACGTCGCGACACGCCTTGCAGTGTTGGCTGAAGACGAACTGGCTGCCCACGTTCCAACCAGCTCGGATCTGGCCCAGCTCGCGCAGCCGGGGCTCGATCTCGCGGTCTTCGGAGCGGTAGAACTGAAACCCGGCCGTGGTGTGGTCGAACGCGTCCGGCACCTGGGCGAAGACGGTCCACCAGTTGCCGGGCGTGCCGCTCGCGGTACCCGGTTCGGCCACGGGGTCGCGTTCGCCGAACAGCATCTGATACATGAGCTGGGCGAACGGATGGGCGTCGTCCTTGGCCACCTCGCCGAGCCGCGGCATCAGCCCGCTCCTTCCGCGCCGGCGCGCTCCGACGGCGGCCGATGATTGTCGCTATCGAGCGGGTCGACGGTGAGTAGTCGCTTGGCCTCGGGCCCGTTGGGAACGAACCCGGGCGTGTCGCGGCACAACTCGACCATGATCCCGTTGGGATCGACGTAATAGAGCGAGTGACACCAGCCGTGATCCTGCTCCATCAGCGGCTCGATGCCCTCGGCCTTCATGCGGGCCCGAACCTCCTCCTGCTGATCGGCCGAGGCCCGGAAGGCGCAGTGGTTGACCCACACGGGGAGACCGACGCCGTCGGAGACATCCGTGGTGTAGTCCGGCTTCTCGCCGACGCCTTCGAACTGGAAGAACGCCATGCTTTCGGCCTGGCCATCGGCGTTGGGGCCGATGTCGAAGAAGATGTGCCGGACCCACGACTCGCCGAGCGCCTGAACCTCGGTGTGAACCAGCGGGAAGCCCATCAGATCCTCGTAGAAGTGGGTTGTCGCTTCGACATCCCGAGTGGCGTAGACGACGTGGTGCAGCGGCATGAGCCAACCGTAGACCCGTCGGTGATGAGCCGGTTAGTCGTCCGCAGCGGCGAGAAGGTTGCGGGCCTGAGCCACGAGCGGCCCGTCGACCATCTGGCCTTCGAAGGAAACGGCGGCCACGCCGTCGGCCACGCCGGCCTCGTAGGCGGCGATGAGCTGCTGGGCTCGCTCGATCTCGGCACCCGACGGCACGAACGCCTCGTTGGCGAGGGCGACCTGCCCGGGATGGATGCACAACTTGCCGAGGAATCCGAGTGACCGGGCGACCGCGGCCTCGGACCGGAATCGATCGTCGTCGCGATAGTCGGCGACGATCTGATCGAGCGCGGGAACCCCGGCGAGGCGGCTGGCGAGCGCGACCTGGCTTCGGGCGTAGAGCACCTCGGTGTTCGCTGCCGTGCGCACGCCACCAAGGTCGGCGATGTAGTCCTCGGCGCCGAAGTAGGCGGCGATCACCACCTCGTGGCCGAGGACGGAGCGAGCGTCGGCCACCCCGAGGCAGGTCTCGATGCCGGCGAGGACGCCGAGTTGGGGCCGTCCGTTGGCGGCGAGGCCGGAGGTGACCATGTCGAGCTGAGCAATGGTGTCAACCTTCGGGACGACCACGCCGGCAAGGCCATCGACCAGGCCGTGTTCGACGTCGTCGGCGAACCACGGTGAGTCGACGCCGTTGATACGAACGAACACCGCGACGCCGCTGGCGATCAGACCGGGAGCGACCGCGGCCACGTTGGCTCGGCCCTGATCCTTGGCATCGGGTGGTGTGGCGTCCTCGAGATCGATGACGACCCCGTCGGCACCGGTGGCCGGCATCTTGGCCAGGAGCTCAGGACGAACGGCCGGCGCGAACAAAAGCGAACGAAGCCGGCGCACGGGTGCGAGGTCAGCCATCGGCCGGCGCATCGGAGGGGTCGACGGGCGCGAAGCCGTTGGTGGCGTGCGTGCCGTCGCACAGGGGTTTCGTGGCTGACCCGCCGCAGCGGCACAGCGCCACACCGGCGGCGCGGCAGAAGGTCTCGCCGGCGCTGGTCGTGATGCTCAGCGGCCCGGTGACCATCAGCGGGCCGTGGGGCATGAGCGCGACGCTCGGTTCGGTCGACGCATCGTCGCGGTCGGCGGGAATACGGGCGGCGCAACCGTCGATGTCGGTGGCGGTGAACCCGGCGTCACGATGGCTTCGGTCGCAGTAGGGAGCGCTCGCGGTCTTCCCGCAGCGGCACAGGACGTAGTTGTCGGCGTCATCGATGACCGCGCCGTTGGGGCTGGTCAACGCCACGCCGCCGGTGACCACGAACGGACCGTGCTCTCGCGCCCGGATCTGATACTCGGGCTCGGTCGTCGCTTCGGGATCGGTCGCTGCGTCGGCGTCTGGATGCTCCATCCACGAACCCTTACACACCCGCCGCCCTCGCCCAACGCTCAAATGAACATAACCGGGGTCAGACCCCACCAAACGGGGGTCAGACCCCGGACAATGCTGGGGGGTCACAATGCTGGGGGGGGGTCAGACCCCCTAGGGGTGCAAAGGGCGGCAATGCTGGGGGTCAGACCCCAGAAATGCCCATATGAACCTACGCAGCACCTCAGCGGGGTCAGACCCCCTTACGGTGTAAGGGGG
>CALHYX010000094.1 GCA_938041035.1 uncultured Acidimicrobiales bacterium
CGTGCGGGCATCGGTGAGCACGCAGATGTGTTCGCGCCCGCCACCGGTGCCACCGCGCGACCCCGTGGGCCGGATGTTGACATCGGAGTAGGCGGCAAAGACGCCGACCTGGTCATAGAGCGTCCCGGACGAATTTGAGGGTCGGTCATCGGCTGTGCCGGCCGTGGCTCCGTCCGCCAACGGGTATACCAGCAGAATCAGAAGGAGGGTCACTGCTCGTCGCAAGGCACCACCCCAACTCGAGACCACTCCTGCGAGAGTTCCGAGACCTTCCATTGGCCGTCGATAAGTAGCAGCTGGACCAGCCACTTGCCGGTTGTGACATCTTCTCTGGTCTCACCAGTCGCGACTGTTAGTGCGTAACTGTCGTCCACGAAGCAATCGACGACCTGAGCAAGGTCACCGTCAACGAAGGTGACCTCCGGATCATGTCGAGTAGCCCCGTCGGGAACCACGACGCTGATCTCGCCGTCAGCCACGTATCGGTTGACCAATTCCCGCAGACGTTGCGCTGAGGCGCCCGTGTTGTACTCATCGATTCGCGCGAGATCGGCATTCTCGGGGTCGCCGAGGACCTCGAAGAAAACCTCCCAGTTGGTCAGGTACGCTCGGAGGATGTCGGCTTCTTCGGGCCATTGCCCGGTCGTCACAAACGGGGGTGCCGAGGTGGGCGCCACCGTGATCGCGGGAGGCGTGGTCGACGGCGCGACTGTGGATGATGCGGCGGTAGATGCTGGAGCGGGGACCGCCGTCGTAGCGGTCACCGGGGCAGTCGTCGCAGCGATCGACGTCGGCGTTGCCGACTCCCCGCTCGAGCAGGCGGTGGCGAGGAGGGCCACCGTCGCGATCGCCGCCGCAATCGTTCCCCGGCTCGTCCCCCGGTTTTGCCCATCGCCCTTCCGAACGCTCTCCGTGCTTTTCATGTTTTTCATGGCATTTCGATGTTCACCATGAATTGGATGTTTACCACGGATGCAGCCGGGAGTCACAGTCACCTTTGCACCGTACCGGCTCGCTTCGGGCCGGATCGGGCGGATGCGGCGTTTAGCGGGGCCGAAAACGCACCGTGACGACGTCGCCGACATCGAGGTCGTTGCGGCCGCGCACCTTGGCGTTGAGGGCGATGAAATGACTGCCGTCGCCGTAGGGCAAGAGCGATGCCTTCCAGGCCGACTCGCCCAGTTCGAGATCGACGGCGATCAACCCTCGATCGGCCAGCGACGCCAGCGCGTCGGTGGCGTCGTCGGGCACCCGTACGAAGTGCCATCCGCCCGGGCGGTCGAACAGTTCGACCGGCCCGGTCGTCGTCCACCAGTCGTCGCGGGTCATCGCTTCATCCTTTCACCCTTATCAGTGTCACCCCTATCAGCGCGCTGCAGCATCGGCAAAGATGGCGGTATGTCACCCGCCCAACACCTCGACTGGTTCCGCGAAAACACCGAGTGGTTCGCCGGGCTGCCCGCCGCTTCGCTCGAGGTCGACGTGCCCGCCTGCGCGGGCTGGACGGTCGCCGACGTCGTCACCCATCTCGCCTACGGGCTCGGCCTCGCCTACCCCTACGGCATGAGCTCGACCCCGGACTGCGCCGCCGCCGATGCCTTCGCCGATGTGCCCTGGCCGGCCGAGCAGGCGACCGGACCCGAGTCGCTCGCGGCGTTCGATCGCCACATGGGCGACTGCCTCGACCAGTTCTCGCGCACCGACCCGACCACGCCGTGCTGGACCTACGCCGGACCCGGGACCGCCGCGTTCTGGTTCCGACGAGCGGCCATCGAAACCACCCTCCACCGGATGGATGTGGCCGAAGCGCTCGGCCGCGACGACCCGGCCCTGGCCGACGAACGGGCCAACGACGCGATCGCCGATTCCGTCGAGTTTGCCTTGCCGCTCGCCGCCGAGTGGTCGAAGGCAACCCCGGCGGCCATCACGGTTCGGGCGACGTCGGACACCCGTAGCCACACGCTCGGGGTCGGCGAGGTAACCGCCGAGATCAGCGGCGACGGCACCGCCCTGCTCTCGGCGCTCTGGGGTCGGTCGCGAGCCGGCATCACCGTGAGCGGCGACCAGGCCGCCGCGGACGCCTGGATGACGCTCGTCGAACAGGCCTTCGCCGGCCGCTGACCCGAGCGCCCGGCTCCCTAGTGGTTGCGCCGGCCGGCGTTGGGCGCCCGGTAAACCTCGGTGTGATCCGGAGCGAGCGACTCGTTACCGAGGATCATGTCGGCGGCCTTCTCGGCGATCATCATCACCGGCGCGTAGATGTTGCCGTTGCTCACCACGGGCATCACCGACGCGTCGACCACGCGTAGGCCCTCGGTGCCGTGCACCTTCATCGACTGCGGGTCGACCACCGCCATCGGGTCCGACGTCGGGCCCATCTTGGCCGTGCACGAAGGGTGCAGCGCCGTCTCGGCATCGCGGCGAACCCAATCGAGAATCTGCTCGTCGGTCTCGACCTCGGGCCCGGGCGACACCTCGCCCCCGTTGTAAGGGTCGAACGCGGGTTGGGCCATGATCTCGCGCGCCGTACGCACGGCCTCGACCCACTCGCGGCGGTCGTCCTCCGTCGACAGGTAGTTGAACAGCACCGCCGGATGCTCGCGGGGGTTGGTCGAACGGATCTTCACCGTGCCGCGGACATCGGAGTACATCGGCCCGATGTGCACCTGGTAGCCGTGATCGCCCTCCGGCGACGAGCCGTCGTAGCGGATGGCGATCGGCAGGAAGTGAAACATGAGGTTCGGATATTCGACCTCGTCGTTGCTGCGCACGAACGCGCCCGCCTCGAAGTGGTTGGTGGCGGCCGGGCCGCGGCGGGCCAACCACTGCAGGCCGATGAACGGCATGCGCCATTTGGCCAGGTACGGCTGCATCGACACCGGCTTGGTGCAGCGGTGCTGGATGTACACCTCGAGATGGTCCTGCAGGTTCTCGCCCACTCCAGGAAGATCCGACACCACGTCGATTCCGAGGCCGCTCAGGTGCGGACCGTCGCCCACCCCCGACAACTGGAGCAACTGCGGCGTGTTGAACGCCCCACCGCACAGGATCACCTCACGGGCCCGTTCCACCTGCGTCTTGCGCCCGCGCCGAAACTCCACCCCGACCGCCCGGTTGCCCTCGAAGACGACCTTGTTGGCGTGGGCGAGCGTGCGCAGTTCGAGATTGGGGCGGTCGAGCACGGGGTGCAGATAGGCACGGGCCGCGCTGAGCCGGCGACCGCGCTCCATGTTCTTGTCGAATACGGCGAACCCTTCCTGGCGAAAGCCGTTCACGTCGTCGGTGCGGGCGAACCCCGCCTGCGGGCCGGCGTCGAGCCAGGCCTGAAACAGCGGCGTGTTACCGGGCCCGGTTTCGAGACGCAGCGGGCCGTCTCCGCCGCGCCATTCGTCGTCGCCCACCAGGCGATTTTCCATGCGGCGGAAGTAGGGCAGGCAGTGGGCGTAATCCCAGGTCTCCATGCCGTCTTCGCGGGCCCACTTGTCGTAGTCCATCGGGTTGCCGCGCTGGAAGATCATGCCGTTGATCGAACTCGAACCGCCGAGCACCTTGCCGCGGGCGTGATACACCCGGCGTCCGTTCATGTGCGGCTCGGGTTCGGACTCGTACTTCCAGTCGTAGAAGCGGCTGCCGATCGGGTAGGTCAGCGCGGCGGGCATGTGGATGAACACATCCCACTTCCAGTCCCGCCGCCCCGCCTCGAGCACCAGGACCCGGTTACCGGGATCGGCGCTCAACCGGTTGGCCATCGCACACCCGGCCGAGCCGCCGCCGACGACGATGTAGTCCCATTGAGAGACGGAACTTTGCGATGGCATGAGACCTCGGCGGGGCATGTCGTTCGCAGGCCGCGAACCGATCCGGACCGATACGTTAGGACGAATCTTGCCCATCTGTTCGCTCGGACGCCCGGCCGTCGGGGCGGTGAAGGACTTTGTGAACGCCAACACCGTCGTCGCCCTGCACATCGCCGCCGAATCCGGCGCCCCGATGGAACCGGTCGAGCGGATCGAGGTGCGCTCCGGCGGCGGCATCGTGGGCGACCGCTACGAGCGGAGCCGCCACCGCCACGTGACGGTGCAATCGCTCACCCAACTCGGCGAGGCGGCGGAGGTCCTCGGAACGCCGATCGCCCCCGGCACGACCCGCCGCAACATCACGTTGGCTTCGGGCATTATCCCGCTCACCCCCGGCGACCGGTTCAGCATCGGTGCGGTCGAACTCGAGGTGGTACGGCAGGCCGCTCCATGCGCGGTGCTCGAAACCTCGGTGGGCGCCGGGGCCCGAGCCGCGCTGCGCCGCCGGGCCGGCGCCGTCTGCCGAGCCCTCACCGGTGGCACCATCCATCTCGGCGAAACCGCCACCCTCCCCTAACGCTCAAATGAACATCGGGTGGGGTCAGACCCCCGGTCAGTCAGATTGCCATCAGGTTGACCTGCGGGGGTCAGACCCCCAGGTACCTAACATACGTTAGGCAGGCGCGATACAATCGACCCTCGTGACCTCCCGTCCCACCGCCCCCACGTCGCCCGGCGACGAGCCGAGCGGCCGCCAACGCCTCCTCGACGTCGGCGCCGCGCTGTTGGCCGAGCACGGCTACGCCGACACCACGCTGCGCCAGGTCGCCCGGGAAGCCGGCATGAAGGCGGGCTCGATCTACTACCACTTCGACTCGAAGGATCAGCTCCTCACCGAAGTGCTGCGCCTCGGGATGACCGCGGTCACCGACGCCTTCGACGAAGCCGTGGGCCACAGCCGCGACACCGCCGATCCCCTCGTCCGACTGCACGCCGTCGTGCAGGCCCACCTGCGCGCCCTGTTCGAGTTCGGTCCCTACACCGCCACCCACGTCACCGCTTTTCACTACGCACCCAAGGACGTGCGGTCCGGGGTGCTTCCGCTGCGAGACGCCTACGAGGCCAAGTGGCAGAACCTGCTCGACGACCTCGTCGCCGACGGAGCGCTGGCGGCGACCAACACACCCCGCGTTCGCCGCCTCCACCTCCTCGACTTGATGAACAGCGCCATCCACTGGTTCGACCCCACCGGCACCGAAACTATCGACGACCTCGCCAACTCCATCGTCGAACTGTTCTGGGTCGGCGCCACCAACTCCGCTCACTCCCCCGCCCTCAACACCGACAGGAACTCCCCATGAACCGCAACGTCTATTTCACCGACGAACTCCAGGCGATCTACGACCAGACCGTGACCTTCGTCGAGAACGAGGTCGTGCCGCACGGTGCGCTCTGGGAGGAAGCGGGCAAGGTCCCGCGCGACGTGCTCAAGCGCATGGGCGCGCTCGGCATGTTCGGGCTCCGGATACCGGAGTCCCTCGGCGGCGTCGGGCTCGGCGCCATCGCGTCGGCGGCTTTCGCCGAAGGGCTCGGCGCTTCAACCTTCGGCGGGTTCGAGGCCACCACGCTCGTCCACACCGACATGGCGTCGCCCCACCTCGTGCACTCGGGTGACGACGACCAGCTGGCCGAGTACCTGCCGGGCATCCTCACCGGCGAGACCATCACCGCCATCGCGATCTCCGAACCCGACGCCGGTTCCGATGTCGCCGGGGTACGCACCACCGCCGCCCGCGACGGCGACGGCTGGCTCATCAACGGCGCCAAGACCTACATCACCAACGGCGTGTACGCCGAGCTCGTGATCGTCGCCGCCCGCACCGACCACGACAACCGGTACGGGCTGTCGATGTTCCTGGTCGACCGCGACACCGAAGGGTTCGAGGTCGCCAACAAGCTCGACAAGACCGGGTGGCGGTGCAGCGACACCGCCGAGCTCACGTTCACCGACTGCTACGTACCGGACACCAAGCTGCTCGGCACGGAACACCGCGGGTTCTACGAGGTGATGAAGAACTTCCAGAACGAACGCCTGGTGCTCGTGTGCATGGGCGTCGGCGCCGCCCAACGGGCGATCGACATGACGCTCGACTACGCCCAGAACCGGAAGGCCTTCGGAGCCACGTTGTACGACCTCGGCGCCATCCGGCAACGACTCGCCATGCGCCAGGGCGAACTCGACGCCGTCCGGGCATCGATGTACCACTGCGCCTGGCTGATGGAACAGGGCGTCGATGCCACCAAAGAGGTCTCGGGCCTGAAGGCGTTCGGCGCCGAGCTGGTGAACCAGATCATGTACGACTGCGTGCAGTTCCACGGCGGCATGGGATACATGACCGAGACGGCGGTCGAGCGCATGTCGCGCGACGCCCGCATCCTGCCGATCGGCGGCGGCGCCACCGAGGTCATGCTCGAAGAGGTCGCCAAGCGCAGCTACGCGAGCTGACCCACCCTCTGCGGCCGACCTATACGCTCGGGCTGACCGAGCGCCGCAGCAGTTCGAGAAAGCCGGTCGTGTGCGGATTGCTCACGGTTCGGTTCGGTAGGTACGCGGCGATCACCCCTGCATTCGGCATGGTGAGTCCAGGGATTCGGACGAGCGTGCCCGCATCCAGTCGCGGCTTCACCGACCGTTCCCAGCCCAACGCAACCCCCTCGCCGCGCTCGGCCACATCGAGGCACACCTGGTAGGAGGTGAACTCCATGGCGCGTTCGTGGTCGGTGACATCGACCCCCACGAACGCCAGAAACCGTTGCCAATCAACCCAGCTGGGATCGTCGTAGTCGACGTCGAGCAGCGACAGACCGGCCAGGTCGGCGGCCGCTACCGAAGCGGGCAGACGCGCGGCGAACGACGGCGAGCAAACGGGGAACACCGCTTCCTCCGCGATGGTCTCGACGGCGAACGTGCTCGGCCTACCCCGGCCGTACTGAAGACCAATGTCGAAGTCCTCCCGGGTCGATTCGATCGGCTCGAACGACGCCAAGAGGCGAATCTTGAGGTCCGGGAACAGTCGCTGGTAACTCCCGAGTATCGGTGCGATCAACGCCGAGGACAGTGACACGTCGGAGAAGATGGTGAACGAGTTCGTGCCGGCGGCCCGACGCCGAATCGCATCGGCGGTCGATGACAGTTCGTGAAAGGACAACCGGACCGCAGCGGCGAGCAGTTCGGCATCGGCGGTGGGCGTGACGTCGTAGCGGTGACGCTCGAAAAGCGACACACCGAGGTCGGCCTCGAGCTCGCGAATTCGCCTACTCACGCTGCCCTGGGAGAGGTGCAGTTCCTCGGCGGCTCGGGTGAAGTTCCGGCGTCGAAACGCCGCCTCGAAGGGGACGAGCGTGGCGAGCGGTGGCAGCCTTCGGCTGAAGTCAGTCATTGCTTTTTGGTATCTCTGGAGTCAAAAAGAGGACTTCTGTCGGCACAAGTCGGCAACGTAGCATCACGAGAAACCAAATGACTCGCCCTTCCCATCCGCCTGAGGGACCACCTATGAACCGACTCACCGCCGGCCAGATCGACTTCGTGGAATCACAGCCGATGTTCTTCGTCGCCACCGCGGCCCCCGAGGGCCGGGTGAACCTCTCGCCCAAGGGCATGGACTCATTGCGCGTGCTCGATGAACGACGCGTGGTGTGGCTCAATCTGACCGGCAGCGGCAACGAAACGGCCGCTCACGTCGCCGCGAACGGACGCATGACGCTGATGTTCATGTCGATCACGGACCAGCCGCTGATCCTGCGCATCTACGGCACCGCTAGAGCGGTTCACCCGCGCGATCGTGACTGGGCTGACCTGTTATCGATGTTCCCCACCATGGGCGGCTCCCGCCAGATCTTCGACCTCGCCATCGAGAAGACGGCGTCGTCGTGCGGTACCGGCGTACCGATCATGAGCGTCGACGCGGTGCGGGGCGACGAGGAACTCGAACCCTTCTACGCCGCCATGTCCGACGAAGATCTCCACGGCTACTGGAACCGAAAGAACACCGCCAGCATCGACGGGCTACCGACTCGGATCTTCGCCGGCTGATGGACCGGTCCGCGGGCCGATGGCAACCGGGCGAAATGCTCAGACGTACGGTGTCGCCGGGTTGATGAGCCCGGGCCGCAACTCGAAGGCTTCGACGTCGGTCCACGCACCGTTGTCGGGCCACGTGGTTCGTACCTCATCGATGGTGATCCTGAGCGTGCGGGTCGAGTACGCGTCGTCAGGCGGGGATGCCGTGATCGAGCCGCGACCGGTGAGCTGCACGGTTCGACCGGTGCCGAAGTCGACGCTCACCAGCCCCACCCGATCGTCGAGCAGCAGGTTGCCAAGCGTTTGAAACATGCCGTTGCCGACATAGTCGGGCAGCGAAATGGTGCGCTCGTCGACGACGGTGATAAACCCCGGCGGACCGCCTCGGTGGGTGGGATCGCTGCCGTGATCCACGTGGTGGCTGGCCAGGAATACGGTGTCCGTTGCGCCCAGCTGGGCCTGGTCGTCGGCGTCGAGCCGATCGCCAACGCCGGGATCCGGACGCTCGGCGATAGCGGGTTCCGCGCCCATGGCGTGGGTGCGCTTGAAGATGTACTTGTTGCAGATGCCGAACATCCGATGCATGCGATAGGTGACCGCACCGTCGGGCTCGATCGATGCCCGGCCCAGCGACTTGGCTCGCCGACGCCGCGCCGGGTCGAAGTACAGGACACCCAGCTCGCCGACCTCGGCGATGTTGGTTCGCAACGGGTCGCCATCGATAACGCGAGCACCGATGCTCACGGTGATCGGACCCTGCACGGTGAACAGCTCGCCGGCGGCCCCGAACAACGGCGACGCCCATGGACGACCGTCTTTGTCGATGGTGGCCGCGACCGAGAAGGTCCGCCGATTCACAAAGCCCACCTCGTTCGGGTTCAACTCCGGCTGAAATGCCTGCTCGACTCCGGCGTCGAAGGCGGCCGTGTCGATACCGGATTCGGCCTGGAGCCGAGCCTCGCCTTCGTGGAAGTTGCGTAGTTGGCTGGTCATGCTGGTTGGAACCATCCCTGCCGCGCCCGCATTCCACGGCGGCGTAGCGCGCCGGTGAGTGGCCCGTCGCAGCACGCCCGATGCCACCTAACCTGATCCGATGGCCAGCCCGCTCGCATTGCAGTTCGTTCGCTCGGCCTCGGCCGCGGCGCAGCTGCCGGACAGCCGGGTCGAACTCGCGCTCGTCGGCCGTTCGAACGTCGGCAAGTCCACCCTGATCAACGCCCTCGCCAACCAGAAGAAGCTGGCCAAAACCTCGAAGACACCAGGCGCGACGCGGCTCATCAATACCTATGCGTTGGGCGACCCGGCGAAGGGCCGGTTTCTCATCGACCTCCCCGGCTACGGGTTCGCCAAGGCACCCAAGGCCGAGATGGCGAAATGGGCCACGATGATCGAGGAGTACCTCACCGAACGCGAACAGCTCGCCGGCGCACTACTGCTCATCGATGCCGAGGTCGGACCCACCCGCCTCGACCTCGAGACCGTCGAATGGCTCCAGCACATCGATCTGCCGATGAGTTTCATCGCCACCAAAGCCGACAAGGTACGCCCCTCGAAGAGCAAGGCCCGACGCAAAGACCTCGTCGCCAAACTCGGCGTCGAGAAATCCGACGTCACCTGGGTGAGCGCGGCAAAGGGCACCGGACTACCGGAACTGCGCGGCCAGATCGACCGGCTGCTCACACCCTGAGCGGCACGCTCAGGTGATGTCGAGGTTGAACAACTCGGAGAACCGCGCCAAATACTCGGCGTCGTCCTCGATGGCGCCAAGCGCCACCCACTCCTCATCGGTGAACGACGAACGGTTGCCCGAAAGCTCCGGGCCGCCCCACCCGCAGGTCCAGCGCAACTTCGGTTCGTCGGTCGTGGCCGCTTCGTGGATCACGTCGGCCACCTCGGTCGGCAGACCCGGCGTCTCCAGGCCGGCCGCGTAGAACGCAAACAACCGCCTGTAGGCCGTCTCGTAGGCGCCACTGGAGTCCGGCGCATCGACGTTCTTGGCCATGATCGCCGTGCGCACGACGCCCGGCTCGATGATGACCACCCGGATACCGAACGCGGCGACCTCCTGGGCAAAGCCCTCGCTCAGACCCTCGAGTGCCCACTTCGACGCCACGTACGGTGACTGCGCCAACGCGGCGATCCGTCCGGCGATGGACGACACGTTGACGATCGTGCCGCTCCCCCGCTCGCGCATTCCCGGCAACGCGGCCTGGATGCAGCGCACCACCCCGACGACGTTGACATCGAACACGGAGAGGTAATCCTCAAGCGGGGTCTCCTCGACCACGCCGTTGCCGCCGACGCCGGCGTTGTTCACGAGCACGTCGATGCCGCCGGCCACAGCTTCAACCTCGGCGATCGCCGCGTTCACCGATTCGGTGTCGGTGACATCGCACACGACCGGGGTCACCTCGACGCCGGCCGCCGCGGCCTTGGCCGCCAACTTCTCGCCCTTTTCGAGGCTGCGCATCGTGCCGAACACCGTCCAGCCCTTGGCGGCCAGGTCGACCGCGGTCTGGCGGCCGATGCCGGAGTTGGCTCCGGTAACCACGGCCACCGTCATGCGGAATCCTTGTCGCGCAGGAAGCGGCGCAGGATCTTGCCCGACGCCGACTTGGGGATCTCGTCGATGAACTCCACGAGACGGATCTGTTTGTAGGAAGCCACCTGGCCCTTCACGAACTCCTGCACCTCCTCGGCCGACAACTCGGCCCCGGCCTGAAGCGTCACGAATGCCTTCGGCAGTTCACCCGCCTCGTCGTCGGGGATGCCGATAACCGCGGCGTCGGCGATCTGGTCGTGGGTGAGCAACAACGCCTCGAGCTCGGCCGGCGGTACCTGGAAGCCCTTGAACTTGATGAGCTCCTTCACCCGATCGACGATAAAGGTGTGGCCCTCGTCGTCGATGATGGCGACGTCGCCGGTGTGCAACCAGCCGTCCTCGTCGATCGTGGCCGCGGTGGCCTCCGGGTTGTTCAGATACCCGAGCATGACCTGCGGACCCTTCACCCACAGCTCGCCCCGTTCGTTCGGCCCCTGGTCCTCGCCCTCGGCATCGACGATGCGGCACTGCGTGTTCGACACCGTCACGCCCGATGAGCCGGCCCGGAAGTTCCCGGGCGGCGTGGCGTGGCTGATCGGCGACAGTTCCGTCATGCCGTAGCCCTGCACCACCTCGCAGTCGATGCGTTCAGCCGCCTCGGTGGCCAGCTCGGCACCCAACGGCGCAGCCCCGGAAAACACGACCTTCAGCGAGGACAGGTCGTAGTTGTCGATGATCGGGTGCTTCGCCAGCGCGAGCACCATCGGCGGCACGGCAAAGAAGCGGGTGACCTTGTGCTCCTGGATCAGCTCCAACGCTTGCACCAGATCGAAACGCGGCATCGTGACGACCATGACGCCGTTGGCCAGCAGGCCGTTCATCAGCACCTGCATCCCGTAGATGTGGAAGAACGGCAGGGCGGCGATGGCCGCCTCGTGACCGTCGTCGTACACCAGCGCGTGATCGCCCTGGGCGAGGTTGGCCGCCAGGTTGAAATGCGTGAGCATGACGCCTTTGGGCAACCCGGTGGTACCCGATGAATACGGTAGGACCACGACGTCCTGATGCGGGTCGACCGGCACCTGCTCGATGGCCTCGCCGTACAGGTCCTCGAGCGAACGATGACCCTCGGCGCCGCCGATGACAACGATCTCGGTGACATCGGTTCCCTCGATCGCCGCGGTTGCGTTCTCGAGCGCGGCGGCGATGGTGACCATCATCGTGGCGCCGGAATCGTGCAGCTGATGCCGGATCTCGTCGGCGGTGTAGGCCGGGTTCACGGTCGTGACGATGCCCGCGGCGGTGGCCACCCCGTGGAAGGTGATCGTGTACTCCGGCATGTTGGGAGCCATCAGCGCCACCGTGTCGCCCTTGGCGAATCCGGCGGCCACCAGACCTCCGGCCAGGCGATGGATGTGTTCGTTCAGCTCACCGAAGCTCCACTGCCTACCGGTTACGCCGTCGACCATGGCGATCTGGTCGGCCAACTCGTCGGCCTTGCGCATTACGTATTCGGTGACGCTGGTCGTGGGCAGTTCAACGTTGGGCAGCGGGCTCGAGTGAATGATCATGCTCATGGCGCCATCATGCCCCATCGGTCGTGGCACTATCGACACTGATGAGCTTCTCGAACGATGCGCTGCGCATGGAGGACATTCCGTCACTCGATGAGGGCAACTTCTTGCCGCTGCATCGAAACCTGCTGACCGTCCGGTTGGCGGGCAGCGTGATCGCGTTCGTGGTCATCGCCATCGTGGTGGCGGTCGTAACGGCGATCGCCGGGCTGTCGGCCTGGCTCATCGCGCTGCTCACCGCCGCCCCACTGCTCCTGCTGGCCATCATCGCCACCACCACGGTGCTGTCGTTCAAGTACTGGGGCTACGCGGTGCGCGAGCACGACGTCTCGGTGCGCCACGGGGTACTCCTGCGGTCGGCAACATCGGTTCCGTTCAACCGGGTGCAGCACGTCGCGGTGAACACCGGGCCGCTCGACCGGATGCTGGGGTTGGCGACCGTGCGGGTCTTTACCGCAGGCGGGTCCGGCGCCGACCTGGTGATCCAGGGCCTGCCCACCGACACGGCCGCCACGTTGAAAGACACCATTTCGGCCACCGTCGCCGCCCAATCGGAGACCGAAGCGGCCCCGCCCGGCCCAACCATCGCCCCGCCGCCGGCGCCCGGCGGGCCCGGACCGACCGGCGAACCAACCTCGCCACCGGGCACCGATTGAGCGCCCCGAAGCTCACCGACCTGTCCGTCCGCCAGCGCCAGTCGCCGGTCGGGATCCTCGTCAACCTGTTCAGCCTCCAGACCATTCAGGCGTTCATCCCGTTACTGTTCCTGATCGGCGGTGCCGCCAGCAGTCGGTGGGGCATCATCGGCGTGCCGGTGGGCATCTTCGCCATCCTCGCCGCCGCAACCATTCGGTGGTGGCGCACCGAGTTCTGGATCGAAGACGACGAACTTCGGGTCGAACGCGGCCTGATCGGTCGTGAGTCCTTGCAAATTCCGCTCGACCGCGTGCAACAGGTCGCGACCGAACAGGGGATCATCCAACAGATCTTCTCGGTGGTGAAGGTGCGGGTCGAGACCGCCGGCGCCGCGGGCGACGAACTCGAACTCGTCGCGGTGAGCAACGAGGTTGCCGAGGGCCTCCGTCGGGCGGTGGTCGGGCGCGACCAGCACCGGTTCGCCGCCCCCGACGCCGCCGCCCTCGTCGACGCCGATGGCCTCCCGCAACCCGCGGGCGCCGCCGCTCCGTTCACCCCGCCTCGCCCGGACACCGTTCTGTTGCGACAGAGCAACCGCGACCTGGTCGAGGTGAGCGTGAGCTCCGCCCCCATCGGGGTGATCCTGGGTGCGATCGGCCTCGGTGCGCCGGTGTTTGGATTCGCGGCCGACCGGGGTTGGTTCTCGGGGTTCGAAGGCATCGACGCTTCATCGATCGCCGTCGTCATCGGCATCGTGGCCGTGGCGTTGATCGTCGGCGCCCTCGCAATCATGTTGATCGTCGTCGCCACCACCGTGCTCACCTACTACGAACTGACGGTGTGGCGCACCGACAGCGGCCTGCGCCTAACCAACGGCCTGCTGCAAAAGCGTGAGGTCTTTGCTCGAACGCAGCGGGTGCAGATGGTGCGGTGGCGCCAGACCCTCGCCGAACGGTTCCTGGATCGGGTGACCGTCAACCTGCCACAAGCATCGGCGACCGCGACCGCAGCGGCCGCGTCGAGCGCCGGGGTGGGCTCGCGCTTCGTGGTCCCGGGCGCTCCGGTCGAACACCTCCCGGCCCTGCTCGAACCCTTCGTCGCCAACCCGGTGGCGCCGACCCGAACCATCAGTTCCAAAGCCCGCTGGCGCTGGTTTCTCTGGGGCGGCATCGTGCCGTGCGTTATCCCTGCGGTGACCGCGTTCGGGGTGAGCTACTGGATCCTGCTCGTGATCCCGGCGTGGCTCGCCTACCAGTGGTTCGCCACCCGCGGCGAGCTGCGGGCCTGGCGGTGGGGCATCGACGAGCGCACCTTCACCGTCGAACACGGCTGGCTCACCCGGCACCGGTCGGCGATCGAGCTCCGCAAGGTGCAGTCGGTGCATCTGCGCCAGGGCATCTGGCACCGCCGCAACGACCTGGCGACCGTGACCTTCGGCCTCGCCGGCGGCGCCATCAAGGTGCTCCATCTCCCCGTCGCCGAGGCCGAAGCCCTCCGAGACCGTGCCCTCTACGAAGTCGAAACCTCCACCGGCACCTGGATGTAGCCGAGGCAGACCACACCTCACTGGGGTCAGACCCCCGCATGCACGACCACATGCACTGGGGCTCTGCCTGGGGGTCAGACCCCCGAAACCTCAACCTCAAGTAGAGGTTGAGGTTCGCGGGGTCTGACC
>CALHYX010000095.1 GCA_938041035.1 uncultured Acidimicrobiales bacterium
CCGCCCCCACCCGCGAGGCGGATGGGGGCGGAGATGCGGCTGGCTCACCAGACACCGGGGATGGAGCCGGCCGGTCTCCCGCACTGATCAGGCGAGGCGGTCGGCCTCAGCGAGCAGATCGACGAGTTGGTCGAGGTCGTCGCCGCCGAGGTCGTCGGCGAGGGCCGACGCTTCGGTGACCAGCTGGTCGTAGTCGATGGCGTCGGCGTACGGGCTGTCGCGCAGGAGCTCGGCGAAGCTGGTGACGACCGTGGCGAGCCGGAAGGTCTCGTCGGTGTCGGTCCAGTCCTCTTCGATGTCTCGCATCGAGATGTTCTCGTCGATCTCGGTCACGTCGCCGGAGTCGGGATCTTCCCAGCGCAGGTTGACCTCGCCGAGCCGTTCGCGCCGATCGTCGGTGTCGACGCCGCGGACGAACTCGACCTCATAGATCGCCGTGACCTGGTGGCCCGCACCGATCTCGCCGGCGTCGACGTCGTCGTTGCGGAAATCGTCGTCGCGCACGCCCCGGTTCTCGAAGCCGATCAGCCGGTACTCGCGGACGACGTCCTCATCGAACTCGACCTGGATCTTGGCGTCGAGGGCGATGGTGAGCAGCGTGGAGGTCAGGTTCTCGTCGAAGAGCCGTTCGGCCTCGTCGATGCTGTCGACGTAGGCGTAGAACCCGTCGCCGTTGTCGGCGAGCTGCTCCATGGTGACGTCGTTGAAGCCGTCCATGCCGTAGCCCACGGTCACCAGTTGGATGCCCCGGTCGGCGTCGGCCCGGATCAGGTCGGCGAGACCCTCCGGGTCGGTAAGGCCGACGTTGGCGATGCCGTCGGAGGCGAGGATTACCCGGTTGATGTCGCCGTCCTCGTGCACCTCGCTGGCGAGGGCGTAACCGGTGCGGAGCCCGGCTTCGAGGTTGGTGGACCCGCCGGGGCGAAGGTCGTCGATGGCGTCGAGGATCTCGTCTTCGTCGCGCACCCGGGTGGGCTGGAGCACCACACCGGACGAGTCGCTGTAGGTCACGATCGACACGGTGTCGTCGTCGTCGAGTTCCTCGACCAGCAGGGTGAGGCTCTCCCGGACGAGGTCGAGACGGTCCGGTCGATCCATCGAACCCGAGGTGTCGACCACAAAGGTCAGGTGGGCGTCCGGGCGGTCGCTCTCGCGGACCCGCTCACCCTGGATGCCGATGCGCAGGAGGTAGTTGTCGTCGTCGAACGGTGAGGGACCGCCGTCGATGAAGATGCCGAGGGCTTCGTCGTCGGGGCTGTCGTAGTCGTAGTCGAAGGCGTTGACGTATTCCTCGACCCGCACCGATTCCGGCGGCGGCAACTGACCCTGTTCGATGTAGCGGCGGCCGATGGTGAACGAACCGGTGTCGACGTCGAGGGCGAACGTGGATTCGGGGTCCTCGTCGGTCTCGACGAAGCCGCGGATGCCGTTGTCGCGGGTGGTGACGTCGATGTCTTCTTCGTCGGGGTTTTCGGCATCGGCGTCGCGCGAGTCGTCGTCGAACAGGCCGTTGCCGTCGGCCGGCGGGGCTGCCGATGATGCCGGCGCCTCGGCGTACCCGCCGTCGTCTTCGGCCATGGCGTCGTCGCCGCTGTCTCCGCCGCCGGCTGCGCCGCTTGCGGCGGGGACGGTCGCGGGCGGAGCGAAGTTGCCCTCGGCATCGCCGTCATCGCCGCCATCGTCGCCGCTGGAGCCGTCGTCGGACGATGCCGCGTCATCGGCGAACGAGCCTTCGGCGTCGCCGTCGGATCCGGAGTCACGGAAGAGGCCGTCGCCCGATGCTGCGCTGTCGTCGCTCGATCCCGAGTCGGCGCCGCCACACGCGGCGGCGACCAGCGAGAGCGCGAGCAGCAGTGCGATCAGCATTCGCGATCTCGGTGTGGCCGGCGAGCGGCCTCGGGTGGGGCTTTGGGTTCTCGGTGTCGGTGTCATGGAGCGTTTGACGTCGCACCGGCGCGACCGGTTCCCGAACCCCCATGACGATTTTGTGACGGGCGCCGGAACCTCGGCCGGAAGTGCCGAGCGAAAGAGGGAGCGGTGGTCTTTCGGGGGTCTCGGCCGGAAGTGCCGAGCGAGAGAACGTGCCGAGCGAAAGACCGTCTCAGGGGGTGGGTACGGTGCGGTGGCCTTGTGAGCGGCCGGCGAACAGCTCTCCTCCGTACTGCGATTGTGGCCGGTTGGCCACACAGGAGGTGTGGCGTGCTCGCCATCGTTTCATCGGCCGCTCTATCGGGTGTCCAGGGTTTTCCGGTTTCGGTCGAGGTGCATGTCTCGGGTGGTTTGCCGGGGTTTGCGGTGGTCGGCCTGCCCGACACGTCGTGTCGCGAAGCGCGTGATCGGGTGCGTTCTGCGTTGCTGTCGAGCGGGCTGGAATGGCCGGTGCGGCGGGTGACGGTGAACCTCGCGCCGTCGGGGGTTCCCAAGGGCGGGGCCGGCTTCGATCTGGCGATTGCGGTCGGGTTGTTGGCGGCGATCGAGGAGATCCCGCCGGAGTCGATCGCTTCGTTGGGCTTCCTCGCCGAGTTGGGCCTCGACGGTTCCCTGCGCCCGGTCACGGGTGCGCTGCCGCTGGTCGACGCGGTGGCGGCCGACGGGGTTGTGGTGGCGCCCGACAACGTCGACGAGGCCCGGCTGGTCGGGGGCGATGGCGTTCGCACGGTTGCCACCTTGGCCGAGCTGTTGACCGTGTTGCGCGGCGACGCCGCGTGGCCCGATGTCGCCGCGGCGCCGGCGCCCCCACCGTTGCCGCCCCTACCCGACCTCGCCGAGGTGCGCGGCCAACCGGTGGCCCGCCAGGCGTTGGAGGTGGCGGCCGCCGGGGGGCATCACCTGTTGATGATCGGTCCTCCTGGGGCGGGCAAAACCATGCTCGCCCGTCGATTGCCCGGCCTGCTACCGCCGCTGGAGCCGGCCGAGGCGATCGACGTCACCCGAGTGTGGTCGGCGTCGGGCGCAACCCTGCCGCCGGGTGGGTTGGTGCGCCGGCCACCGTTTCGAGCTCCGCATCACAACGTGTCGCCGGTGGCTCTGGTCGGCGGGGGCCACCGGTCGATGCGTCCGGGCGAGGTCTCGCTCGCGACGAACGGCGTGTTGTTCCTCGACGAACTCGGTGAGTTCGTGCCGCAGGCGCTCGAATCGCTTCGCCAGCCGCTCGAGGAGGGGGTGGTCCGGGTGAGTCGGGCCAACGGGTCGGCGACGTACCCGGCCCGGGTCGTGCTGGTCGCGGCGATGAACCCGTGCCCGTGCGGCCGTTCCGGGGCGCCGGGTGCGTGCCGATGCAGCGATGCGGCGCGCGCCCGGTACCACCGGCGACTGTCCGGTCCGCTGCTCGATCGATTCGACCTTCGCCTGCACGTGCATCGCCCCGACCCGGAGCATCTGTTGCGGGGCTCGCCGGGCGAGACCTCGGCATCGGTACGCGACCGGGTGGGCGCGGCCCGGGTGCGGGCGCTCGAACGGCAGGGATGTCTCAACGGTCGACTCGCCCCGGCCGAGCTCGACGAGGTGGCACCGCTGACCCCAGCGGCGGTGCTCCTGCTCGAGAATGCGGTACGCGACGGGCGCCTCAGCGCCCGTGGGCTGCACCGAGTGCGCTGTGTTGCCCGGTCCATCGCCGACCTCGCCGAGTCGTCGGCGGTGGCCGATCACCATGTTGCCGCGGCGCTCGAGTTCCGACTCCCTGTGCTCACCCCCGAAAGCTACGCGTCGGCGGTACGGCGATGAACCCGGCCGACGGCATCGACGGCGCGCCCCTGCCCGAAGCGGCGTGGTTGGCCGCCCTCCTCGGGCTCAGCGACATGGGCCCTCGGCGCCTGCTGCTCACCCTCGCGGGCGGGGGTGGCGAGGCCGCGTGGCGAGCGGTCGTCACCGGGCGGCTCGGGCATCGGTTGCACCCCATCGGTCGGCGGGCGGTCGAACTGGCGGCGCTGTGGCAGCGCGAGGCGCGGTGCCGTGACGTCGCCGAAGAGTGGCAGCGGTACCGGGATGCTTCGGTCGGGGTGACCGCACTGGGTTCGCCGGGGTTTCCGGCCGTGTTCGACGACGATCCGGAGCCGCCGGCAGTGCTTTTTCACCAGGGTTCCCTCGATGCCATCGCCGGCGCCCGCGTCGGCATCGTCGGCACGCGCCGGTGCACCCGCTACGGGCGCGATGTGGCGTTCGAGATCGGCGCCGGGCTCGCAGCGGCCGGAGTGGCGGTGGTGTCGGGGCTCGCACTCGGCATCGACGCCTGCGCCCATGCGGGAGCCATCAGCGTCGACGGTGCCCCACCGATAGCGGTTGTCGGCAGCGGCCTCGACGTGGTCTACCCGAAGGCGAATCGTGGCCTGTGGGCCGATGTCGCCGCTCGAGGGGTGGTGCTGTCCGAGGCACCGCTGGGCACCAGTCCGGCCCGCTGGAGATTCCCGGCCCGCAATCGGCTGATCGCCGCGTTGAGCGACGTGGTCGTCGTGGTCGAAAGCCACGAGGCGGGCGGGTCGCTATCGACCGTCGCGGAAGCCGTCGCCCGAGATCGGCCGGTGCTCGCGGTGCCGGGGTCGGTGCGGTCGCCCGCGTCGCGCGGCACCAACGCCTTGTTGGCCGACGGCGCCGGTCCGGCCGGGGGCGTAGAGGATGTTCTGATCGCGCTCGGCATGAGTACCGGCGCGCATCGCCGGGCCGCCGAACGGAGGCCTCCGGTGGGCGCGGCGACAGCCCCGGTCCTCGAGGCCGTGGGGTGGCATCCGAGCACCACCGAACAGGTCGTTCTGCGCACCGGTCGGTCGCTGGGCGAGGTTGCGTTGGCGATCGACGAGCTGGTTCGCGGTGGCTGGTTGAGCCGTCGCGAGGGGTGGCTCGAACGGGTGAGCGCCGACCGCGCCGGCCTCGTCGACGCCCCGGCGAACGCCGCGCAACCCGGAGCCGATAGCCACGCAGAGTGATCGGGTAGACGGCGAACGCGCGAATCCCCGATACCGTGATCGGCCGTGTCGTCGTCATCGGCCGAGCCCGCACCCGAACCGTTTTCCCGCACCGAGTCGGTGAGTACCGATTCGCCGTCGCTGCCACCGGCGTGGCGCGTGCCGTCGTTCGTGAGTTCGTTGACCTCGGTAGCCGCGTCAACGGCCGCGGTGTACCAGCGGGACCTGGCATCGTTCGTGCGGTGGGCCGACGGCGTTTCGCTGGTCGAACCGGCGCGCGTGAATCGCCTCACGCTGCGTCGCTACCTGGCCTACCTCGACGGTGAGGACTACGCCCGGCGCACGATTGCCCGCAAGGCCTCGGTGCTGCGGCGCTACTTCGGTTGGGCCCTGCGCCACGGCCTCATCACCCAGGATCCCAGTCTCACGCTGTCGGCGCCCAAGGGCCAGGCCCGGTTGCCCCGGATCCTGCGCGAACGCGAGCTCGAAACCCTGCTCGACTCGCCTCCGGCCCGGGTGGGCGGCGACAGCGATGCCCGCCGGTTCCGGGATCAGGCGGTGTTGGAGATTCTGTATGGCAGCGGGGTTCGGGTCAGTGAGCTCTGCGGGCTCGATCGCAACGACGCCGACCTCACCCGGGCCCGGCTTCGCGTGGTCGGCAAGGGCGACAAGGAACGACTGGTGCCGCTGTCGCCGCCGGCGGTCACGGCGCTGAAAACCTGGCTGGATCGAGGTCGCCCGGTCCTGCAGAGCAACCTCAGCCCACCCGAGGCCCTCTTCGTAAATCTCCGTGGTCGGCGGATCTCGCCGCGCGATGTTCGGCGGCTCCTGGACCGTCGAGCCCCGGCGCCCACCCATCCGCATGCCCTTCGACATACGTTTGCCACTCATCTTTTGGACGGCGGTGCCGATCTTCGTGCTGTACAGGAACTTCTCGGCCACGCCGATCTGAGCACCACCCAGATCTATACCCACGTGAGTCGTGAGCGCCTGCAACGCGTGCACCAGAACACTCATCCGCGAGCGTAGGAACGACTGTGGACAACGAATCCGTCGACGACATCGAGCGTCTGTGGACCGATTACAAGAAGAGCGGCGGCCAGGCGGCTCGCGATCAGCTGATTCTGCACTACTCACCGTTGGTGAAGTTCGTGGCCAGCCGGGTCGCGGTTGGACTCCCGCAGAACGTGGAGCAGTCCGACCTCGTCAGCTACGGCATCTTCGGGTTGATCGATGCGATCGACAAATTCGACCTGGAGCGCGGCTACAAGTTCGAGACCTACGCCATCGCCCGGATCAAGGGCGCCATCCTCGACGAACTCCGCTCGATCGACTGGGTACCGCGCTCGGTGCGCGCCAAGGCCCGTCAGGTGGAGAAGGCCTACGCCAAGCTCGAGGCGCGGCACAAGCGCACCCCGACCGACGAGGAGGTCGCCGAAGAACTCGGTCTCACCGAAGGTCAGTTCGCCGACCTGCTGGGCAAAATTTCCTTCGTGGGCCTGGTCGCCCTCGATGAAGTGTTGTCGATCGGCGGCAGCGACCGGGGCGAGTCGATGACCCTGGGTGACACCCTGGCCGAACCGGGCGAAGGCCCGGTTGGTCAGTACGAGGTCGAAGAGATGCGTCAGTTGCTCGCCGAGGCGATCAACCGCATGCCCGACCGCGAGAAGATGGTCCTCACCCTCTACTACTACGAGGGTCTGACCCTGGCCGAGATCGGTTCGGTGCTCGGTGTCACCGAGAGCCGGGTCTGCCAGATCCACACCAAGTCGGTACTCCAGTTGCGCAGCCGCATCATGGCCGCGCAGCGCGAAGCGGCGTAACGCAGAAGCCCTAGCGTTCGGCGGTCTTGTCGGCGGTGCCCGGCATCGGGTCGAGCGTCCGCACCGCGCCGATCTGTAGTTCCGTTCGCAGCCGCGCCACTCGAGGGTCGGCTTCGGCCAGTTCGAGCAACACCTCGCCAAGTTGTTGCACCATGACCGTCGCCGCGCTCTGGGCGAGTAGTAGCCGCGCCCGCTGCAACGTCGGGGTCAGCGGTGACGTCGGGTTGAACGCCGAGACGGCGTCCGCCTGGCCGAGGTCCAGATCGGCGACGGCGCCAACGACGCCGCGGGCACCCTCGGCGACTCCGGTGATGAGCGAACCGATCGCGCCGATGGCGTTGCTCGGTGCGACGCCGGCGCCGATCATCAGTTCGACGAATTCGAGTGCCGCCATGCTGGTGATGTGCGTCTGCTCGCCCCGCTCGTGCAACAGTCCGGCGGCGAACGCCAGCTCGCGCCGTTGGGGGTCGGCGAGGCTGGGCGCCCACGTGCCGACGGCGTCGGACGCGACGAGTGTCGGCACTTCATCGAGCACGGTCGGGTCGGCATCGACACCGAGGATCGAACCGAGCCCCCGACCCTGATGCCAGCTTTCGAGGAGGTCACCGATGGCGGCCAGGGAGTAGCCGCGTTCCTGGAGTCGAGCGATCACGCTCAGCCGCCGCCGATGATCGATGCCGTAGCGCCCGCGCCGACCCTCGCGCCGAGGAGGCTCGAGGAGTCCGAGTCGCTGGTACTCGCGGATCGTACGCACGGGGACGTCGCTCAACGCTGCGAGTTGATCGATGCTCCATTCCGTCGGGCTGTCCGTCGGGCTGTCGGTCTGGCTGTCACCGGTCGGGGCCGGGTCGGTGTCGTCCACGGATTTCATCTTGACAGTAGATACTGCGACAGTCAATCATGTCGACATGATGGTAATGCATGATTCTCGGCTCGACGGGCTCCTGGGCGCGATGCGGCGCACGGCGGGGGACGCGACGCTCGACCTGATCGGTGACCCCATCGAGCTCTCCGGCGGGTTCTACGCCGACATGTGGAAGCTCGAACTTCGGGGAACGCTCAGCGGCGAGTTCGTGGCTCGCATCATGCCGGATGCCGGGTTCGCCCAACGCGAGATCGCCGTGCAGGATGAACTCGCCAAGGCCGGCTTCGCGGTGCCGGCCGTGCGCCTCTTCGGCGAACCCGACAATGGGTTCGACGCGGCGTGGATGGTCATGGACGTCGCCCCGGGAACGCCGCTGCTGGGTGACCTTTCGGTGCGGGCGGTCGTCAGCGATCCGCAGGGGTTGTACCGGATGCCCGACCGACTCGCCACCCATGCCGCCGCGCTGCATCGAGTCGATCCCGCCCCCATCATCGATCGCCTGGGTCTCGCCGACGACCTCGCCGATGACCTCGCCGATGACCTCGCCGATGACATGGCGTACCAGGTTCAGGTGCGGCGCATCGAAGCCGAGGCGTGCGGTCGCGACGACCTCGTGGCCGTCACCGACTGGCTCGACGCCAACCGGTCGGATTCGGGCCCGCCGGTCTTGGTGCACGGCGACCTGCATCCGTTCAACGTGATGACCGACGGCGACACCGACACCGTGATCGACTGGACCACCGCGGCCATCGCCCCTCCCGCGGTCGACCTCGCCTTCACGATGATGATGCTCGAACTCGCCCCCGTTGGCGGACCGGCTCCGGTGCGCGCCCTGGTGCGGCGAGCCGGCGCCTTCGCCGCTCGGCGGTTCCTCGAGGTCTATGAGCGCGAGTCCGGTGGAGCGGTGGACCCCGATCAGCTGCGCTGGGCCCGGGTGTTTCAGATGGCGCGGGCGCTGGTGGAGGTTGGTGGCTGGGCAAACGCGGGCGAGCTCGGCGACCACGAAGGCCACCCGTGGCTCATGATCGAGGACGACCTGCGCGCCGGGGTGCGGGAGTTGAGCGGCCACGCGGTCCGGAGTGTCCGCTAGGGTCGTCCGGGTCGAGCGACGCGGTACCGCCGCACCGCCTCCGCGTCTGCTGATCGTCGGCTTCCCCTCCTGCGAAAGAAGCGCTCCCCCTGGGCGCGCCATCGGTACAGACGGGAGGGACCCATGTGGCGTCCCCGTTCCTCAGCCCAGCGCCTCGCCGCGATAGTTGTCGTAGCGATGCTCACTATCGCGTTGCTCACCACCGCGTTGTTCACCGGCTCGGCCAGCGCGGCGGTCGCCCCGGTGGCCGCCGCCCGCGCGCCCTGCGGGCCGCATCGTCCGCCGGTCACCGCCGTGATCAGCGACCCGTTCCGCCCGCCGGCCCAACGATGGGGGAGGGGGAACCGGGGACTGCAGTACGCCACCACGGCGGGACAGTTGGTCCAGGCCTCATGCGATGGCGTGGTGGTCTTTGCCGGGTCGATCGGCGGGCGGTTGTACGTGAGTATCGACCACGGTGCCGCGCTGCGCACCACCTATTCGTTCCTGGGGTCAATCCGGGTGCGCCGGGGCGACCGCATACGGCAGGGCCAGATCGTTGGGCGGGCGGGCGAAACCCGATTCCACTTCGGCGCTCGCCTCGACGGCGCCTACATCGACCCGGCCCTGCTGTTCGGCGCTCGCCCTCGCATCGTCGTCCGGCTCGTCGCGTAGCGGACGGGCGCTCATCGTCGGGTTCCGGGCCAATGACGCGAAGGCGGGGCACGCCGATAGACTCGGCGGGTCCCAAAACTGGGGCGCGAAGACTTTCGTATCGAACACCCAAATCATCAGCCGGATCCACCAACGGTCGCTCCTCGGGGCGTCGGAACCGGTGAAGAACAACCGTTGGAAGGAGAAGACCATGGCCGTTTTGACCATGAAGCAACTGCTCGACGCCGGTGTCCACTTCGGACATCAGACCCGCCGGTGGAACCCCAAGATGAAGCGGTTCATCCACGGCGAGCGCGGTGGTATCCACATCTTTGACCTGAAGCAGACGCTTTCCCGGGCCGAAGACTCCTACGGTTTTGTTCGCGACCTCGTCGCCGACGGCGGCATCGTGTTGTTCGTGGGCACCAAGAAGCAGGCCCAGGACGCGGTGCAGGGTTACGCCGAGAAGTGCAACATGCCCTACATCAACGAGCGTTGGCTCGGCGGCATGCTCACCAACTTCGAGACCATGTCGAAGCGCGTGTCGAAGATGAAAGAATACCAGCGCATGCGCGACTCGGGTGAGTTCGAAGCCATGCCCAAGAAAGAGGCGCTGCTCATCAGCCGCGAACTCGCCAAGCTCGAGCGGAACCTCTACGGCATCCGCGACATGACCAAGGCTCCCGATGCGGTGTTCATTCTCGACACCAAGAAGGAACACATCGCGGTTACCGAAGCCAACAAGCTCGGGATCCCGATCATCGCGGTGGTCGACTCCAACTGCGACCCCGACCTGGTTCGTCACGTCATCCCCGGCAATGACGACGCCATCCGTTCCGGTCATCTGATGGCCCGGGTGATGTGCGATGCCGTGCTCGAGGGCCGGTTCATCGCTTCTCGCCGTAAGCCGGCCGGCGCCGAGCCGACGGGCCCGAACCGCACGCCCGAGCAGGAAGCCGCTCACCAGGAGTTTCAGGCCGAGGCTCGCGCCGCTGCGGCCGCGGCGGCCACTGAACGCGATGCCAAGGTCGCCGCTGGTGCCGATGCTGAACCCGTCGCCGAGGCCGAAGCAACAACCGAGGCCGCTCCGACTGCTGAATCCGCGCCCGCCGAGGCCGCTCCGGCCGAGGCTCCGGCAGCCAACGAGGCCGCGCCCGCCGAAGCCGCTGAGGCTCCGGCGGTGGACGACGACGCCAACATCTTGGCTCAGTCCGCCGTGGACTCCGACGGTGACGGCTCGGCCAACGCCGACGATGACTCGCCGTTCGGCGAGGGCAGCGCCAAGGCGCTCGAGGGCGGCGCGTCGCCTGACCCCGCGGCCTTCACCATCAAGGGCAACGCGGACTCGATGAAGTACCACGTGCCCGACAGCCGCTACTACGAGGCGACGGTTGCCGAGGTCTGGTTCGCCAGCACCGAAGCGGCCGAGGCTGCCGGATTCACCGCCCCGGGCGGCACCGCGGCTGCGGCCGAGTAAGCCCGCAGCAACCCAGAACGAGAACGAACGAAGACGAGGAAGAACATGGCTGACTTCACCGCGAAGGACGTAAAGGCGCTGCGCGACGAGACCGGCGCCGGCATGATGGACGCCAAGAAGGCGCTTACCGAATGCGATGGCGACATGGAAGCCGCCAAGCAACTGCTTCGGGAAAAGGGCCTGTCCAGGGCGGCGGGCCGCGGCGACCGCGAGAACACCGAGGGCGCCGTGGCGATGGCGAGCACCGACGGCAAGGTGGCGATCGTGCACCTCAAGTGCGAAACCGACTTCTCGGCCAAGTCCGACGGCTTCCTGGGCCTCGTGCAGTCGATGGCCGACGGCGTGCTCGCGAACGGCGAGGGCGCCATCGAGGCCATGAGTGCCGAACTCGAGGACCTCAAGCTCGTGCTCAAGGAGAACATCGAGGTCGGTACCGCTGTCCTCGTCGAGGCCGGCGCCGGGAACGATCTCGACACCTACCTGCACGTGCAGGACGGTCGGGGCACCAACGCGGTCGTGGTCGAGGGCACCGGCGTGCCCGCCGATGAGCTGCATCAGGTTGCGCTCCACATCGCGTTCGCCAAGCCGGGTTCGCTCACGCGAGAAGAGATCGACGGCGAAGCCGCCGAGAAAGAGCGCGCCGCGCTGCTCGAGATCACCAAGGCCGAGGGCAAGCCCGAGCAGGCGTGGGACAAAATCGTCGAAGGCCGGATGTCGGCCTGGTATGCCGAACAGGTGCTGCTCGAGCAGGGCCTGCACGGCGAAAAGGTCAAGGTTGCCGATTCGCTCGGGGGCGGCAGCATCGCTCGCTTCGAGCAGGCCTTCATCGGCGGTTGAGGGCGACGGGCGCGCTCGGTGACACCACCCGGCGGCTGCCGACCGATGCCGGCGCTGCCTCGGTGACGGTACCGAGGGGCGATTGTCGGTACTCTGGTGAGTCAGTGACCAAGGGGCCCCGGCGATGAGCCAAGAGATGATCGACATGATCCTCGTCGACACCGACGAGAAGATGGCGGCGGCCGCCGACGTGGCGCGCCGTGACTTCTCCAGCGTTCGTACGGGTCGAGCATCATCTGCGCTGGTCGAAAAACTGATCGTCGAGGCCTACGGCGTGGAGATGAAGATGCAGGAGGTGGCGAGCTTTGCGGTCCCTGAGGCCCGCCAGTTGCTCATCACCCCGCACGACCCCGCCAATGTGCCGGCCATCGAGCGGGCCATTCAGAACTCCGATCTCGGGCTTTCGCCCAGCAATGACGGCCGCATGGTGCGGCTCTCCTTCCCCCCGCTCACCGCTGAACGACGCAAGGAGCTCGTTCGGGTCGTGAACGGCATGGCCGAAGAGGCGAAAAACCGCATCCGCGGCGTTCGCCGTTCGGCTCGCAAGGACCTTGACGACGTGGAGAACGACGGCGGCGTGTCCGAAGACGACATCGCTCGCGCCGAGGCTCGACTCGACAAGGCGACCCAAACGCACGAGGCTTCTATCGAAGCAGCGCGTGAATCCAAGGAACAGGAGCTCCTGGAAGTCTGAAGTGACTTTCGGGACGGAGGTGCCCCCACATGGCAGATGACCGCACAGAGCTTTCAGAGCTTGACGAGTCTTTTGATGGTATTCGAATCATCGGCGGCGAATCGGCGGGCGACGACGTGTCGCCCGGCCGCTCCGTTTTCGGTGACGACAGCGGTGGTGAAGAGCTCCCGCCGTGGACCGCGCCGCCCACCGGCCAGGTGCCGGCGCCGCCGCCGGCCGACGACTGGGCGTCGCTGAACCGAGAGGGCCCGCGCTGGGCCGATGCCGACGAGGTAGCGATCGAGCCGATCGGCCCCATGACCCCCGAGGCGCCGGTCGGCCAGACCGAGTCCGCCGGTGGTGAACAGTTCTTCAGCTTCGACGACGGGGGCGACACCTTCCGCGACTTCGACGAGCGGGTGCCGGACTTCGATCCGGCCATCTTGCCCCCGGAGTCCGAATCGCTCGGCGCTCCCGTCGCCGTGCAGTCCCCGCCCGACGCCGGCACCACCTATCCCGATGAGGTCGCGGCGCCGAGCGAAGGCTCCGATCGCAACATCCCCATGGCCGTCGGCACCGCCGGCGTGCTGATCGCCCTCGCGGCGCTGGCGTTCGCCGTCGGCCCGTGGGCCGTGATGGTGCTGGCCACCGTCGTGCTGGGCCTGGCCGCCGCCGAGTTCCTCAACGCCGTGCGGGTCGCGGGCTACAACCCGCCGGTGCTGCTCGGCGTGTCCGCAGTGGTGTTCTTGTCGCTGGCCGTCTACTGGCGCCACGCCGCCGCGTATCCCGTGGTGTTGTTCCTGACCTTCGTGTTCGGTGCCCTCTGGTACCTGACCGGCGTGAGTACGGAACGACCGGTCGCCAACCTGGCGGTGACGTTCTTTGGTGTGGTGTGGATCGGCGTGTTCGGTTCGTTCGCCGCGCTGATGTTGAGCACGCCACCCAACGGCCGCGGGTTCCTGTTCGCAGCCCTGCTGTGCACCGCGGCCTACGACACCGGTGCCTGGGGCATCGGCCGGGCCATGGGGCGCCAGCCGCTTTCGCCTGCGAGCCCGAACAAGACCCTCGAAGGTCTCATCGGTGGTTGTGTGGCTGCGGTGGTCGCCGGCCTGGTGGTCTGGTTGCTCGGCGTTGCGCCGTTCGATGACTTCCTCAACGCCCTGCTCCTCGGCGTGGTCGTCGCCATCGTGGCGCCCATCGGCGATCTGGCCGAGTCGCTGTTCAAGCGCGACCTCGGGCTCAAGGACATGGGTACGTTCCTGCCGGGTCACGGTGGTCTGCTCGACCGCTTCGACTCGCTGCTGTTCGTGCTCCCGGCGGTCTACTACCTCGCACTGTTGCGGGTCTTCTAGGCAGCTCGTCTCGAACGAGCGGTCCGGTCGCCCGGCCGTGGGTAAGAATCGCGGTATGGACACCCGACTCGAACACGCCCGAGCCAACGTCAGCGACCTCGGTCGGGCCATCGCGTGGTACACGAACATCCTCGGATTCGTCGTGGACTCGACCTGGCCCCCGGATAAGCCCAACTACGCCCACTTTCGGGCCGGGTCCGGCGCGGTCTTCGCCATTCAGGAGGCCGACGGGCGAGGGGCGCGGTTCAACTTCACGGTCGACAACCCCGACGAGCTGTGGGAGCGGCTGCGCGACCAGGTCGAGATCATCGAACCGCTCTTCGACACGGCGTACGGAACCCGGAAGTTCACAATCGCGGATCCCGATGGGAACGAACTCGGGTTTGTCGATCACGTGGCTTGAGTGCCGATTAACGCAATGCCGATTAACGCGGTGCCGATTAACGCGGTGCCGATCAGCGAAGGGCGCTGACCAGCGCGGCGAGTTTCGGTCGGGCCGACTCGTCGCCGCGCAGCGTGATGTAGCTGAGGCCAAACGTGGCGCGCAGTTCGCGCAGCTGCTCCGCGACGCGGTCGGCGCTGCCGAACAAGACGAACGGTGAATCGGCCACCTCGGCCGGCGAGCACGAGAACAGCTCGGCCATCGTCTCGGCCAGCTCCGCTTCAGGCTTGTTCGATACGACCACCGCCTGCGTGAACAGGTTGTATTCGGGCCGACGCCGCTTCGCTGCCTCTACTAGTGCCGCCTCTGCTAGTGCTGCCTCTACTACGGCGATGCGATCGGCGAGCCCGGCGCGACTGAAGTGGGTCGTTTGCAGTTTGCCGGCCGCATCGGGGGAAAAGCCGGTGAAGCCGACGATGTCGGCCTGTTCTCCGGCGAGGCGCAGCACCCGATCGCCGTTGCCGCCGATGAGGACTGGCAGGTCAGCGCCCTGGGCCGGCGCGGGCGAGAGCACGTGGCCGTCGAGTCGGTAGTGCGGTCCGGTGTGATCCACGGGTCCGCCGGCGAAGAGGGAGCGAAGGATCGGGATCGCCTCCGCGAGCCGGTCGACGCGCGTGCCCGCCCGGTCGAAGGGCACCCCGGCGGCGTCGTATTCGGGTTTGGCCCATCCGGCCCCGACGCCGAGTTCGAGTCGCCCATCGCTCAACAGGTCGAGGGTGGCGGCGTCCTGGGCAAGCGTCGTGACGTGCCGGAGGTCGTTGTTGACCACCATGGGGGCGAGGCGCAGGTCCGGGGCCGCGTCGGCGACGGCCTGTAGCGCCACGAACACCGAGATCATGTCGAGGTGGTCAGCGATGGAGAAGGCGTCGAACCCGGAGTCCTGGGCCCACCGGGCCATCTCGACCACGTCGCGCCGCGAACCGAAGCGCGACTGCGTGTACCCGAATCGGAATGGCGGCGGTTCAGCGGTGGTGGGCATCTTCGGACCCTACCCACCTTCAACCTGCAACTCAATGGTTGCGGGTTGGGGGATCGGGGTTCCACTGGCGGCTCGGCATCGATGCTCGCCCCGTGTCCCGGGCGGGGCGGGGTCTATGGTCGGGGCGTGAGCACCTCGATAGCCGTGCTGGGTTCTACCGGGTCGATCGGCACGCAGACCCTCGACATCGCCCGAGCCGATCCGGACCGGTACGACGTGGTCGCCATCGGCGCGGCCACCTCGGTCGACGCCCTGGCCGAACAGGCGGCGGAGTTTCGCCCCGCGCTGGTGGCCCTCGCCGACGATGCTCGCGCCGCGGAGCTGCGCGACCGGCTACCCGCCGGCACCGAACTGGTGGCCGGCGATGATGCGCTGGCCGCCGCCTCCACCGAGGCCGACTGCGTCATCAACGGCGTCGTGGGGTTCGCCGGGCTCCCGGTGACCCTGGCGAGCCTGGCCGCCGGAAAGCGCCTCGGCCTGGCGAACAAGGAATCGCTCATCGCCGCCGGCCCGATCGTGCAACCGCTGCGCGACGTGGCGGGCGCCGAACTCGTGCCGGTCGACTCCGAACACTGCGCGTTGCACCAGTGCCTGCGGGCCAACGACGAACCCGAGCGGGTCGACCGCCTGGTGCTCACGGCGAGCGGGGGACCCTTTCGGGGCCGCAGCGCCGCGGATCTGGCCGAGGTGACGATCGAAGACGCGCTCGCCCATCCCACCTGGAGCATGGGCCCCAAGATCACCGTCGACTCCTCGACGCTGATGAACAAGGGGCTCGAGGTCATCGAGGCTCAGGAGCTGTTCGGGATCGGCGTCGACCGCATCGACGTGGTCGTGCAGCCCCAATCGGTGGTGCATTCGATGGTGGCCTACAGCGACGGCTCGACGATCGCCCAGCTGTCCATGCCCGACATGCGCCTGTGTATTGGTTACGCCCTGGCCTATCCCGACCGGCTGACCCTGCCGTACGGGCCGGTCGACTGGTCGGCGGCCCTGCAGCTCGACTTCGAGCCGCCGGATCGGGCCACCTTCGCGTGCCTCGACCTTGCCTACGACGCCGGTCGCGAAGGCGAGACGGCCCCGGCCTGGCTCAGCGCCGCCAACGAGGTCGTGGTGGATGCCTTCCTGACCGGTCGGATCCGGTGGATCGAGATCGCCGAAATCCTCAAGGAGGCACTGGCGGCGTACGACGGTACAAAGGCAAGTGATATCGAAGCCGTTCTCCAAGCCGACCGAACTTCGCGTGCGGTCACCCGTAAGCTGGTGGACGGAAAGGCTGCTGCGTGACCGACGTATTACAACGAACCGAGGCGGAGCCGGGCGCTCCCGAGCCTCACGACGAGGCCGATCCGCCGAGCGCCGGTCTCCCCGGTCTGCTGCTGCTCGTGGGTTCGTTGGTCGCGCTCGGCGTTTTCGCCAGCTGGATCTGGGTGCTCACCATCGTCGCCCTGGTGTTCATGATCTTCATGCACGAGTTGGGCCACTACCTCACCGCCCGCGCCGCCGGCATCAAGGTCACCGAGTTCTTCATCTTCTTCGGTCCGCGCATCTGGTCGTTCAAGCGGGGCGAAACCGAGTACGGCATCAAGCTCATCCCGCTCGGCGCCTACGTGAAGGTTGTCGGGATGACCAATTTCGAAGAGGTCGACCCGGCCGAGGAATCGCGCACCTACCGGCAAAAGCCGTACTGGCGTCGACTGTCGGTGGCGGTCGCCGGATCCGCCATGCACTTCATGATGGCGATCGTGATGTTGTTCGTGTTCCTGGTGGCCTACGGCCAACTCCCGGGCACCGACGACGCCTGGGAGGTCTCGGCGGTGACGCCGGCGAGTGCCGCCGAACGAGCCGGGATCCAGCCGGGCGACCGCCTCGTGTCGATCAACGGCCAGGACGCCACGGTCTTCGAGGACCTGCGCGATGTGTTGGAGCCCTTCGCGGGTGAAGAGGTCACCATCATCTATGAACGCGACGGCGAATCGGTCACCGCGTCCACCGTCATCGGCGAACGCCTGACGGTCGCGGGTGCAGCTGCCATCGACGGCCTGTTGCCCAACGACGTCGTCACCGCCGTCGACGGGGTGGCGGTCACCACCTACGACGAAATGATCGCCGCCGTCGGCGACCGCATCGGCGAACCGGTCCCCGTGTCGGTGTACTCCGAACCGGCCCCGGTCGATTACGTCGCCGTGTTCGACGGCCCCGTCGAGGGCGGCGCCCGCGGCTTCCTCGGCGTCGGCCCGGACTTCGTTCAAAAAGACGTCGGCTTCTTCGCCGCCATCCCCCGGGCCTTCGTCGACTTCGCCGACCTCACGTGGCAATCGATCAAAGCCGAGATCAACTTCTTCCGGCCCTCCAACATCGGCGGGTTCATCTCGGGCGCGTTCGAGAGCGGCGAGACCGCCGTTGAACTGCCGGCCGACCTCACCCCACTCGACGCCGAACGCCTCACCACCGAGGCCGTCGAACCGATCGACGAGAACCGCATCCTGTCGATGTACGGCGTCATTCGGCTCGGCAACCAGCAGGCCCGCGACGGCGGGCTCGCCGGGTTCCTCACGTTCTTCGCCCTCATCAACATCTTCATCGGCGTGTTCAACCTGACGCCGATCCTTCCCTTCGACGGTGGCCACGTACTGATCGCCACCTACGAGAAGGTCCGCTCGACCATCTCCGGCAAACGCCACTTCGCCGACATCACCAAGATGTTGCCCGCCGTGTACGCGGTGATGGCGCTGTTCCTGGTACTCGTGCTCGTGTCGCACTATCGCGACATCTTCGACCCGATCGCCTAACGTCACCGCCATGGAGGTTTCGGCCACGTTCGACCGTCGGCCCACCCGCCAGATCCAGGTGGGCGACGTGGCGGTGGGCGGCGACGCCCCCATCTCGGTGCAGTCGATGACCGACACCCGCACAGCCGACGTCGAGGGCACGCTCAAGCAGATCTACTCCCTCGCGGCCGCCGGCGCCGACATCGTTCGCTGCACCTGCAACGACCCCGAGGCCGCCGAGGGTCTGGCCCGCATCGTGCCCCGGTCCCCGGTTCCGATCGTCGCCGACATCCATCACCAGTACCGGCGGGCGCTCGAGGCGCTCGAAGCCGGCGTGGCCTGCCTGCGGCTCAACCCGGGCAACATCAAGAAGCCCGAGCACATCAAGGCGGTGGCCCGCGAATGCAAGGACCGCAACGTCCCCATTCGCATCGGTGTCAACGGCGGTTCCCTGCACCCTGACCTCAAGGCCAAATACGGCGACAAGGTGACCCCGGAGGCCATGGTCGAGTCGGCCCAGATGGAGCTCGCCTATTTCGACGAGGTCGGGTTCGACCTCGTGAAGATCTCGGTGAAGGCGTCCAGCGTCCCGTTGATGATCGACGCGTACCGGATGCTGAGCGAGGTTACGGATCACCCACTGCACCTGGGCGTCACCGAGGCGGGGCCGCCGCCGGGCGGCATCATCAAGGCAACCGCCGGCATCGCGACCCTGCTGGCCGAGGGGATCGGCGACACCATCCGCTATTCGCTCACCTCCGACCCGGTCGATGAGGTCAAGGCCGGCCGCCAGTTGCTCGAGAGCCTCGGTCTGCGCGAGCGCAAGAATGTTGACCTCATCGCCTGCCCCAGTTGCGGCCGGGCCGAGATCGACGTCTACGCGGTGGCCCAGCAGGCGCTCGAGGCGTTCGGTGAACGCGAACTGCCGCTGCAGGTGGCGGTCATGGGGTGCGTCGTGAACGGGCCCGGCGAAGCGGGCGACGCCGACCTTGGTATCGCGGCGGGAAACAAGCGGGGCCACCTGTTCATCAAGGGGAAGAACGCCGCGGTCGTTCCCGAAGACGAAATGGTCGACCAGCTGGTCGAGTGGGCCGAGTTCATCGCCGAACACGGCAGCGAGGCCGCTCTCGCTCGGGTCGATTCCGAGAAGGCGGCCCGCGAAGCCGAGCGCGACCGCCTCGCCCTGCTCGAAAGCCAGGGCGACGACGCCAACGACTCCGAGCAGATCGTGGATCTGATGCGGACCCGGCGCGGCGACGGCTGAGGTCGGTTTCTTGAAGCAGCGCGAGTCGGTCACGGTGCCGTTGGCCGCGGCCCGCGATGGGGCGCTGCCCATGGTGTGCTTCCGTTCCGGCAAGCCCGCCGACGGCCGGGCCCCCATCACCGTGGGCCGCAAGTGGATGGGACTTCGAGGCGAGACTCTGAAGATTCCCCTCACCCAGTCCAACTTCAACACGCTGCAGCGGCTGCGCAAGCTCCAGATGCAGACCCAGGTGGCGGCGATGGCGCTCGCGGTGTTGGCCGTCGCGTTCGGCAGCAAGCCCCGCTATGCCCTCATCTGTGTGGCGGTCGCCGTGGCCGCGCTCGCGGCCCATCGGGTGTGCGGGTCCCGGATCGGCGCCATGGAACCCGACGCCGAAGTCGACACCAGGGCCGGCCGGGTCGTGCTGCACGGCGCCCACCCCGCCTTTGCCCGGGCCGTGACCGCGCTCGACGGGTAGTTCTGCCCCTACCGTCGCGCGAGAGGGTCTTCTAGGGTTGGGCGATGGGTCGACTCCGCAGTGCCACCTTGGGTGTTTTGGTGCTGACCCTCGTGGCCAGTGCCTGTCAGTACGACCCCGGCCAGGTCGTCGGCGCGCCGGAGTTGGCCACCTGCGACGGCATGGCTGCGACGATGGGCGTCGGCTATCAGGCGGGCGTCGACCCGGTGGGTGGCGCGACCTACAGCGGTACGCCGCAGGACGATGTGATCGTGGTTGCGAACGGCCCGGTGACGATCGATGCGGGGGCGGGTGACGACGTCATCTGTGTGAACGCCACCGGTTTCACGACGGGTTCGGGAACCATCACGGTGATCGGCGGTGCGGGCGACGACCGCATCGGCAACGAGCGATCCTGGTTCTCCAGCTCGGACTCCTTCTACCCCGTGAGCTTCGTCGGCGGCCCGGGCGCCGCCCTTGCCCTCGGCGGCCTCGCCGAGGCACCACCGGTGGTGCTGTGGAATGCGAACGCCGAGGTCATCGTCGTGCGGTTGAACCAACCCGACCCCCGTCACGAATCGGTCTCGGTGTGGCGCGCCCGGCTGGTCAGCTCGACCTCGCCGCTCGCCCAGATCGGCGAGGTGCAGGAGATGGACTTCCCGCTGTTCAGCGGCGCCCGGGTCGTGTGGCGCAGCCCCGTCGGGCCGGGGGAGTGGTGCTTCGTGGCCGAGCAGACGTTGATCGGTGTGACCCCGCCGGTGGACTTCGACTCGGCTCCCGCGTGCGTGGTCGTGCCCGCATAGCCCGCAGCTGAGGACGACAAGCGAAACGGCGACGCGGGCGATAGTGTGGAACCTACGTTTCACTGAGTCGTACTTGGGGGCGTGGGCTCAGGCCCACGCCTTTCGTTTGTCCGCTGACACAAATCTGCACGAACCGCACGAATCTGCACCGAGGAGGAGACCATGGCCATCGTCGATCGACTGCATGACCTGGTCGATCCCCTCTGCGAGGAGCTCGACATCGAGCTCGTCGATCTCGTGTACGAAGGCGGGGTCGTCAAGATCAGCGGCGACCAGCCCGGTGGTATCTCCATCGACGCGATCCGCGACCTCACCAAGGCGGTTTCGCGCGCGCTCGACGAGCACGACCCGATCTCGGGCACCTACACCCTCGAGGTCTCCAGCCCCGGGCTCGAGCGCACCCTGCGCACCCCGGCGCACTTCATCAAGGCGGTCGGCACCGACATCAAGGTCAAGACGAAACCCGGAGTCGACGGCGATCGCCGCCTCACCGGCAAGCTGACCGAAGCCGACGACGAATCCTTTACCGTGCTCAGCGACGATGGCACCGAACGCCGACTCGTGTACGACGACATCCACTCCGCCCGAACCGTGTTCGAGTGGGGTCCATCCCCGAAGCCAGGCAAGACGAAGAAGAAGTCTTCGTCCCCGAACCGGAAGGCCGTTTCATGAATGCCGAGATGATGGAGGCGCTGCAGGCGCTCGCATCGGAGAAGGGCATCAGCGTCGACGCGCTGTTCGCCGCGTTGGCCGACGCTCTGGAGTCCGCCTACAAGCGGATGCCCGACGCCCATGAGTTCTCGTGGGTCACCATCGACCCGGAGACCATGGACATCCGGGTGATGGCCCAGGAGCTCGACGAGGATCTCGAGCCGGTGGGCGAAGAGTTCGACGTCACCCCGGACAACTTCGGCCGTATCGCTGCGCAGACGGCCCGCCAGGTCATGACCCAGCGGATCCGTGAAGCCGAGCGCGAGCTCAAGTACGAGGAGTACGCCGGCCGCGAGGGCGACATCGTCACCGGCATGATCCAGCAGACCGACGCCCGCTACACGCTGCTCGACCTCGGTCGGGTCGAGGCGTTGTTGCCCCAGGCCGAACAGGTGCCCTACGAGCGGCCCGAGCCCAACGCCCGGCTCAAGGCCTACATCGTCGAGGTCCGCAAGACCGCCAAGGGTCC
>CALHYX010000096.1 GCA_938041035.1 uncultured Acidimicrobiales bacterium
GGTGCTGTTCGATGAGGACTGGCGAGAAGCCAAGACCCGGCTCGGCGCCGACCCGTTGGCTTGGGATCTGCGGCGCACCCCGAAGCAACGCCGCGCGGATGCGTTGGTGTTGATGGCGCAGCGTTCGGCGTCGTTGGGCGAAGCCCCCATCACGTCGCTGCCGTGCCTCAACGTCATCATCGACCAACAAACCTTCGAAACCATGCTCGCCGAATGGGCCGGCACCACCCAAGATCCCGTGTATTCGCCCGATCGGACGTGTGAAACCGAAGCCGGGGCGCCGCTATCGCCCCGCCAGGCCGCCCAGATAGCGCTCACCGGCCACACCCGCCGGATCGTCATCGACAGCCAAGGCCACATCCTCAACTTCGGCCGCAAAAAGAGACTCTTCACCGGAGCGTTACGCGAAGCCATCATGTTGCGCGACCGAACCTGCCAACACCCCGGCTGCACCGTGCCTGCTCGACAATCCCAAATCGACCACCGAATACCCTGGAGCCGAGGCGGCCCAACCTCCGAGGAAAACGGCCAAGCCCTCTGCCGCTTCCACAACAAACACAAAAGCGACCAACCACCCCGAAAACGAACCGACGAATGACCTCGCGCGGATAGCGCATCGAGCCCAGCCCCGTCAGACTACGGCGATGGGGCGAGATCGTTGATGGGCGCAGCTGGCGAGCAGGTCGGCGGCGATGTCGCACCGGGTTTCGGCGCGGTCGCCGACGCGTTTCGGGCCAATTTTCGCGACCGCGACGAAGTAGGTGCGGCGGTAGCGGTTTTTCGCGACGGCGAGGCGGTGGTCGACCTGTGGGGCGGCGTGCGCGATGCCGATCGAGGCGATCGGTGGGAGGCCGACACGGTGGTGCCGGTGTTCTCCACCACCAAGGGGATGGCTGCCACCGCGATGGCGGTTGCCCACGCCCGCGGACTGTTCGACCTCGACGAGCCCGTGGCCACGTACTGGCCCGAGTTCGCCCAAGCCGGCAAGGACCGGGTGACGGTACGTCAGCTGCTGGCCCACGAAGCCGGGCTAGCGGTGATCGATCGCCGAGTCAGGTTTGAAACGCTCGCCGACCTCGATGCCCTCGGTGCCCTCATCGCCGCCCAGGCCCCCGGGTGGGCGCCGGGCACGACCCACGGGTACCACGCGCAGTCGTTGGGCTGGTACGAGAGCCAGCTACTTCGCCGGGTGGACCCCGGCGGCCGGGCCATCGGTGCGTTCTTCGCCGACGAGGTCGCTCGACCGCTCGAGGCCGAGTTCTTCATCGGGTTGCCAGGCGAGGTGTCGTCTGACCGGCTGGCCGTGTTTGCGGGCGGCGGGCGCCTCGCCGCGATGCTGCACGCGCACGAGATGCCCAGGCGTCTCCTACTGGCGATGTTGAACCCCCGCAGCGATACGGCCAAGGCCTTTTCGAACCCGCGGGAGATGGCCATGAGGATGGAGAACATCAACCGGCCCGATGTGTTGCGGTTGGAGTTTCCGTCGATGAACGGCGTGGGCGAGCCGCGCGGCATCGCCAAGGTCTACGGCGCGCTAGCCGGTGGTGGGGCCGAGCTCGGCCTCGGCCAGGCGACGCTCGACGAACTCGAGGCGATCGTTCCCGCCGGCCCCGATGTCATCTTCCGGCTCGACAGTGCATTTGCGATGGGGTTCATGAAGCCGTTTCCGATCCTGCCGTTCGGCTCATCGGGTCGCGCGTACGGCCACACTGGGTTGGGTGGGTCGTTCGGCTTCGCCGACCCGGACCTCGGCCTGGGGTACGCGTACGCGATGAACCGCGGCGGCTTCTCGCTGCCCACCGACCCGCGCGAACTCGCCCTGCGCGACGCGGTGTACCGCTGCGTGTAGATGACCGGCAGCCCGACTGCGCACTAGCGTCGTCATCATGACGTTGAGCACCGAAGACATCGTGGCGATCCAACAGCTCGGAGCCGCCTACTGCCACCACATGGACGACGGCAATGGTGAGGGCGTGGCGTCGCTCTTCGCCGACGACGGGGTCCTGGAGATCGTCGACATGGTGAAGAGCACGGGCCACGACGAGATCGTCGCCAACTGTTCGGTGTTCCCCCAGGTGATGCCCGGCGGTCGCCACATCGTGCAGAACATGTGGGTCGAGGGCGACGGCGATACAGCCACCATGCGGGCCTATCTCTCGAACGTGGTGGCCGGCGACGAACCCAAGGCGGTGCAGACCGGCCGCTACGTCGACGAAGCCGTGCGCACCGACCAGGGCTGGCGCTTCAGCCGCCGGACCCTCACCCTCGATGGGCCGCTGTTCTAGCCGGCTGTTCTTGGGCCCGGTCGCAGTTCTCCGCTACTAGTCGTCGAGGTTCTGGTACAGGTAGCCGAACTCGCTCACGTGACGAGCCAGACGGCCCAGAAGCAACCGACAAAAACGCGGGCCGAAAATAGCGATGCTGACCATTTCGGACACTTCGAATGGCAGCAAGAACGGCCGTAACTGTTGGCCGAACCGCAGCGTGACGTGACTGGTTCCCCGACCGGCGTCGGCGATCGTCCACTGTTCATAGTGGGAGCGAAGGGGCGAGAAGCGCCGCGTGTGGGTGGTACAAAACGCGATCGTGGCTCCCGGTTCCCATTCGGTGACCACCTGGTTGCCGGTGGCTCGGCTTCGCCGGGCACCAACGAAGCGCGTTGACCCCACCCCGTGAGGAGCATCCGACGTCCATGCGCTCCTGGTGACCGGCATCCACCGCCGAAGACTCTCGGCGCTGGCCAGGCAGTTGAAAACCCGATCGGGTGGCGCCTGGATGAGCAACGATCCCTCGGTCCGCAGCGGAGCCACATCGAGAAACGATGCGTCGCGCACGTCGGTTGGGCGTAACTTCATGGCGATCCTCGGATACCTCGTCGGCCGGCCGATAACGCGTGTTCCCGAAGGTTGTTTCGAAATAGATGCTCGTGGCGGAGGGGGTGGGATTCGAACCCACGGAAGGTTGCCCTTCACACGCTTTCCAAGCGTGCCGATTCGGCCGCTCTCGCACCCCTCCCGGTAGTGCAGGGGAAATGGTATCCCCGATGCCGGCTGGCGCCACTCCGTCGGAGCCGGCGCGAGCACGGCGGACAGTCGATACGCGATGCTGGAAGGCGATGCACGTGTCAGCTCAGGTCCGCGATCTGTCGAACGTCGCCGAACTCGTCGGCGATTGTGGCGACGTCACCGAGCTGATCGTCGATGGGCCGGCACCGTCGGGGTGGGCGTCGATCGGCCCGTTTCCGGCGCTGACCACGCTGAAGGTCCGCAGCTGGGTGGGCCGGCTCGACTTCGCCCGATTTCCGGCGCTCGAGACCCTGCACATCGGGGCGGTGAGCCTCGGGTTCGAGTCGCTCACGACGAATCCGGTACCGCCGCTGACGGAACTCTCGGTCGGTTCGCTACGGGCCATCGATCTGAGCGGCCTCGCCTCGTTCGGGCTTCGGCACCTCACCATCACCGACTCACCCCGGTTCGAGCGCCTCGATGGCATCGAGGCCATGGCCGACACGCTCGAGTCGATGGTGCTGGCCCGCAACACCAACCTGATCTCGCTCGCCGGGGTGGAGTCGTGCCCGCGCCTGGCCGACCTGACCGTCGAGGCGTGTTCGAAGATCACCAACCTTGACCCGGTGGCCGATTCGACCTCATTGCACCGGCTCCGCCTGATCGACAACCCGAACGTGTTGTCGCTCGACGCGCTGAGCGAACACCCTTCGATCGAGACGCTCGACATCGTCGGCATGGATTATCTGTACTGACGCACCCGCGTGGCATGGTGGCCCGGTGACATCGATGACCGACGACGAGCTCCTGGCCCTGGCGATCGCCGAGGCTCAGCAGGCGACCGAGCACGGCGACGTTCCCGTGGGCGCGTTGGTCGTGCGCGACGGCGAGCTCATCGCCAGCCGCCACAACGAACGCGAACTGCACAACGACCCCACCGCGCATGCCGAGGTCCTCGCCCTACGCGACGCAGCCGCGGCGCTCGGCTCGTGGCGGCTCACCGGCTGCACGCTGGTGGTAACCCTCGAACCGTGCCCGATGTGCGCGGGTGCGGCGTGGTCGAGCCGGGTCGACCGGGTGGTGTTCGGCGCGTTCGACGCCCGAGCCGGCGCGTGTGCCTCGTTGTACAACCTCGGTGCCGACCCGCGGCTCAACCACGAGTTCGATGTGCGCGGCGGGGTTCGTGCCGACGAGTGCGCCGCGCTGCTCACCGAGTTCTTCGCCGAACGCCGCTAGCGGGCACAGACCAACCCGACCCGGCACCAACCAAAGACGGGTTGGCCCTCGGTCACTTGGCGCTAACCTCGTTGACGGAAGGTTGCCAGAGCGGACGAATGGGGCGGCCTCGAAAGCCGTTGTAGCACTTCGTGTTACCGAGGGTTCGAATCCCTCACCTTCCGCCACTCCATTCAACGACAGCCGGCTCTTACCAGGGTCTACCCCTGGTGGGAGCCGGTTTTCGCGTGTCGTGCACGCAACCAAGGGTGTGGTGAACGTTCGAACCACGACGGCTCTACTGCGGTTCGATGTCAACCCAGTACAGCTGAACGGTCCTGCCCACGAGACCGACGTACACGGCGATGTACTCGACCGTCAGACCACCGGTGACCAAGACACGGTCTTCGATGCCGGGGACTGGCATGGTCGAGGCTTCATAGTTCTCGGCCAGGGCGTCGATGATCGCTGGGAGTTCGTGGAGCAGGAAGTCTGTTGACGATGGCCTACCGGACGCAGACCTCTCTGTAGGAAGGAGTTTGTCGAGACGATCGAAGAATTGGGGAAGGGCGACGACTGGGCGTCGCTCGTTCACTTCGCCGTTGTGCGTTCGCCTGCGAGACGGCGCGCCGTCTCGAAGATCCTGTTGCGGAGTCCGTGTGGTAGTTCCTCAGGGTCTGTGACCAGTCGGTCCCTTACGGCGGCGGCTCTCTCGTCGGGCGTCATTCGATCCAGTTCATTCGGGCTGACGGGCTTGTTCTGCTCAGAGCCGCTCATGTTGTTCACACTAACGAAAAGGAGTGACCGTCAACGTTGTCCGGGGTTCGAACTTCATTCCGCTAGTCCCGCTCCCACCACGAGGCCGCCCCACGGGGCGGCCCCAGAAGCTTCGAAAGCGGTTGTCGCCTCCAGGGCACCAAGAGCGATTCGTAGGCCGTCTCTTTAGGTACGTCCCAAGGTACGCCTGGGGCCCCGACCTGGAGATCTCTCGTTGACACGGCGACAGATACTGGGTATACCTAATCCGTAAGAAGGATACTCCGTATACATACTCGAGATATGGCCAGCACGCACGGCCGGGAGCGCAACGAATGAGTCCAGTTCTTGAGATAACAAACGCATCTAAACACTTCGGCGATGGCCGAACCAGAGTCGAGGCTCTGCGGGACGTGTCGCTTCGCATTGAAGCTGGCGAGTTGGTGGCCATCATGGGCCCGAGCGGCTCGGGCAAGTCGACGCTGCTGACCATCGCCGGGGGCCTTGATGTGCCCAGCGAAGGTCAGGTGCTCATCGACGGCACCGACATCTCTACCCTCACCAAGAGTCAGCGGGCGGCTCTGCGTCGCAGCGCCGTCGGCTTCGTGTTCCAGGATCTCAACCTTCTGGGCGGCCTCACCGCCCTCGAAAACGTGGCCATGCCGCTCGAACTCGATGGTGTGAAGACCAAGGTGGCACACGCCGAGGCGCAAGTGGCGATCGAGCAGATGGGACTGAGTGACCGACTCGATCACTTTCCCGACGATCTCTCCGGCGGCGAGAGGCAGCGGGTTGCCATCGCCCGAGCCATGGTCGGCAATCGCAAACTCGTGCTGGCCGACGAACCTACGGGTGCACTCGACACCGCCAACGGCGAGCAGGTGATCCGTCAACTGCGGGGCGTCACCGCTGGGGGCGCCGGTGTGCTGATGGTGACCCACGATGCCCACCTCGCCGCCTGGGCCGATCGTGTCGTGTTTATCCGCGACGGTGTCATCGTGAGCGAGTCGAAACCCGAAACCCCTGATGCCCTGCTCGAAAACGCTGGTGTGTGATGAGCGCCCGACGAGCGATATGGCGTTGGGGCTGGCGCCTCTTCCGTCAGGAACGGCGCGAGCAGTCGCTTATCCTTGCCTTGATCGCTACGGCGGTGGCCATCAGCCTGCTCGCCTCGCTTGCGTTGTTTCACGTATTCACGCCCGACGAGGCGTGGCGCATGGGTTCGACGGTCACGATTGAACCTGAGGCTGCGCAACGCGTGGCCGAGGCCGACCCCAACGTGGCCCGATTCCTCGAATCCCGG
>CALHYX010000097.1 GCA_938041035.1 uncultured Acidimicrobiales bacterium
CGAGCGCCAGCAGGCCGCCGGCACCCAACTGCCACACCCGGGTGAACGACGAGAAGTAGGTCCCCGCCGTCGGCGGCACCGCCGTCGCCGCGATCGACATCGCCAGCGAACACCCGACCACCACGATCAGCAGCCGCAGAATCGCCGACCGACGATCGCCCCGCACCGCCAGAGCCACCAGCGTCATCGCCACCGGCGACACCAGATACCACTGCTCCTCTATGGACAGCGACCAGAAGTGCAGCAGCGGGCTTTCGATGCCCTCGCCGGCGAAGTAGCTCTGCTCGGCCCGGCCGAAGTGCACGTTGGCGAAATAGAACGTGGCCGCCCACGCCTCGGTCAGGCGCGCCCGCCACAGGAACGGCGACAACACAACCATCGACGCCACAACCGTCGAGGCGATGACCGCGGTCGCGGCGGGAAGCAGGCGGCGGGCCCGCGCCGCCCAGAAGGCGACGAGGTCGACCCGGCCGTCAGCCTCGATCTGGCCCATGAGCCCGCGGGTGATGAGGAACCCCGACAGCACGAAGAACACGTCGACGCCCACGAACCCGGCGGCAAAGCCCGGAACCCCGGCGTGAAACAGCACCACGAGCAGCACCGCGACCGCGCGCAGACCGGTCAGGTCATGGCGATAGCCGGGCGTTGTCTCCACCTATTTCGGTCGGCGTCGGCGGGTTGATTATGAGAGCGGGCCGGGGTGCTGCGTTCGTTGTCGGTGGCCGATGTTACGGTCTCGCCATGAGCGACGATCGGGTCTTCACCGCAGAAGAGATGGCGGCGATGAGCCCCGATGAACGCGCCCAGATCGTCAGGCAGGGTCAACGCTCGTCACTAGACGGCCTCGATCCCGCATTTCAGGCTCGCGTGCGGGCCACCAGCCGACGGATCGCCGAAGAGCACGGGTTACTCGACGCCGAACAGGCGTGAACCGGCGAGAAGTTCGGGTCGCTGACTCCTTCTTCGCTCGGCTGGACGAACAACTTGGCAACGAACGGGGCGCCGATGGCAAGCCGTCGGCAACGGACTTCATCGTGATCGATCTCCCCACGGTCGTCGAGCAGTTCGCCGTAGGGTTCGACGACCTCGCCGAGGCCATTCCGGGTGTGCCCTCCCTGCGGATGTTCGTTGGGACGGGCGCGCTCGTGCACGCTTACGTCGTTCAGGGCATTCAGATCAGCGGTGACATCATCGAGTTGGTTGCGATTGATATTGAGCAATGAACTCCCTGAGGGCGCGCTACTCAACACGTGCGAGCAGCTGCCGACATAGGCCGTATGGACTATGCCGACGGAGGAGACAAGAAGCGATCACGTCACCATCACTCCGCTCCCCTTCCGCGTCGGCAGAGCGTGAATCGACCGCCCTTTGAACCGCGGCGACAGATGCGTCACTTCTGCTCCCGAATACCAAGGCTTTTAGTGCCGCTGTTGCTCGTACCCGCTTGCGTGGTTGGCATCACCAGCGCTGTGACTGCAGCTGTCAGCAACGAGGATCCGCTCCCCCTCGGACTACTTGCCGGATTCGGTACGTTCGCCCAAGGAGTCAACAACGAGGCGGTTAACCGCCGGCGTCTGCGGATCCGACTCGGCGGCACGACGGATCTCCGCATGACGGATCTGTCTCGACAAGATCTTCGAGGCTCATACCTCCGAGGGCGGATGTTGTGCGGCGCGATGTTGTCGAAGGCGGCTGCGCAAAGCTCCGATCTCAGTTATGCAAATCTTCGAGATGCCCGTCTCACCCACGCCAACTTTCGCCACAGTCGATTTGAGGGTGCCGATCTGGTTGGCGCTGGGCTCTATCGGGCGAAATTGGACCACTGCTCTTTCATAGGTGCCGACTTACGAGGAGCGATACTCGCTCAGGCCTCGCTGAAGCACGCCGATCTTCGGGGTGCAGATCTCCGCTACTCGGACCTACGCGACACGTTGCTGGCGGACTGCAAGAACCTCGACACGGCGTTGCTTGGTGGTTCCCGCTACTCGCCAAACACCACATGGCCACCCGGCTTGGAACCATCGTCGCCAGATTATCTCGGGCGTATCGAACTTGGCAGCTACGAATCCAGTGATGCACCTGAAATCGACCTGGCGGAATCCGACCTAGACGAGATCATCGACCTCGAGTACGAGCAGGCTCGCCTCCGCCCCAGCCTCGATCAACGAACTGCGGGTCTCTGAGATCAGCCGGCTCCCCACCCACCACTACCGCTACACCTTCGTCGCCACCGCCCGGGCGAAGCCGAGGTTCTCGCCGCGGTCGGCGTCGAGCATGGCGGCGGTGGTGGCCACCTCGTCGACCCACCAGCCGGTCACCAGCGGGGTGATGAACTCGTTGAACCGCTGCCAGTCCGCCACGGCGTCGGCGATGAAGTCGGCCTCGTCGACGGCGACCTTGCCGGTCTTGGCCCAGTGGTGCGACCACCACGCCGGGGTGTGCCAGCAGCAGAACTCCGACTCCCAGAACGGCGCCAGGGTGGCGGGCGGGGTCTCGCCCAACTCGGCGGTCAGCGCGGGCACGACGATTCCGAGCCGACCGGCGTCGGCGAGGAAGTCCACCAGGTAGCCGAGGTACAGGTCGGCGGTGCCGAAGTATTGGTAGGCGTCGATGCTGATGATCGCGTCGAAGAACCCGGGTTCGAACGGCAGGGTGTGGGCCTCGGCGTGGATCGGCGTGACCAGATCCTCGACCCCGGCTTCGACGATGCGGCGCTGGTTGTCCTCGGCGGCGATCCAAAGGTCGGTCGCCCACACCTGGGCGCCGAACTCCCTGGCCAGGAAGATCGAACTCATCGCCATGCCACAGCCCAGGTCGAGCACCTTCATGCCCGACTCGATGGGCAGCACCTCGACGAGCGACTCGGTGAGCCACAGCGCGTTGGG
>CALHYX010000098.1 GCA_938041035.1 uncultured Acidimicrobiales bacterium
CGGCCTTCGGGCCACGCTGGCGATCGCAACCGCGGTCCTGGTGTTGGCGGCCCTCCTTCCCGGACTGGCCCAGGCGCAACCAGGCGATACCGGGCTGGCGTCCGGCCTTACCGTTCGCGCCCGTGGTGTTACCGGAGCCGAGCGCATGCAGGTGCGCGTGGCGGACACCGTGGTGGGGGAGTGGACGGTCGGCACCGATTGGGCGGACTACGCAGCCGCGGTTCCCGCCGACGCGTCGATCGACGACATCGCCGTCGGCTTTCTGAACAACGAGCACGAGCCGGTCGACCGCAACCTGTTCGTCGACCGGGTGGAGCTCAACGGGCTCGTGCGCGAGGCCGAGGCACCGGAGGTGTACTCGACCGGCCACTGGTCGTCGGCGACCGGTTGCACCGGCGCGTTCGGCGAGAGCGAGCTGATGAACTGCGCCGGCTTCTTCCACTTCGGCGGCCAGCCGTCGGGTTCGACCGTACGCGTGCACGCGGTGGGTTCCTCGGGCACCGAGAACCTCGAGATCCAGGTCGCCGGTGTTACCCGGGCGACCGAGCGGGTGCGGGCGACCGGCAACGTCTGGTCCGGATCATCCGCGACCACCGAGATCATCTATCGCCACCCGGGCGCCCTCGTGGCCGGCGACGTGCGGGTGGCGTTCGTGAACGACGCAGTCCACGAGGGCGTGAACCGCAACGTGCGCGTCGACCGCATCGAAGTCGACGCCGTCAGCTTTGAGACCGAAGCACCCTCGGTCGAATCGCTCGGCGCGTGGGCCAACGGTGCCATGTGCGAGCAAGGCTTCTTCCAGACCGAAACCCTGGCGTGTGACGGCTGGTTCCAACTCCCGGGCGCCACCTCGCCACCGCCACCACCGTCTCCGCCCCTTCCGCCGCCACCACCCCCCACGCTGCCGCCCAGCCCACCGGCTCCTCCTAACCCGCCGCCACCCCCTCCGCCACCGCCGACGACGGGGTCGGAGATCATCGTGCGCGCGCGGGGTGCGGTCGGCTCCGAGCTGCTCGAGCTGCAGATCGACGGCACCACCGTCGAGACCTTCCGCCTCGCCCGAGCCGAAGCCAGCTACCGATACGTACACTCCGGCGCCGTGCTCGGCGGTGCGGTGCGGGTCGTCTTCACCAACGACGGCCTCGATGGCGGTCAGGATCGCAACGTGTGGGTCGACCGCATCGAGATCGACGGCTCGCGGTTTGAATCCGAACACCCGACCGTGCGATCGAAGGGGGCGTGGAAGAACGGCGCCCGCTGCCAGGAAGGCACGTTCAACACCGACTTCCTCGCCTGCAACGGCTGGTTCCAGTACGCCGACGACGGCGGCACCGTGGCCCTCGAGGGCTCGACCGTTACCGTGCGCGCCGCCGGTGACACCGGTTCGGAGCGCATCGAGCTTCGGCTCAGCGGCACGACGGTCGCCACGTTCACGGTCACCACCTCGGTCGCCGACTACACCCACGACCATCCCCTACCCGTCTCGGGCGACGACGTGCGGGTGGTCTACGTCAACGACGGTCGCGACAACAACGACCAGGACCGCAACCTTTTCGTCGACGGCGTCGTCATCGATGACGTGTGGTTCGACACCGCGCACGAGACCGTGCGATCCAAGGGCACGTTCAAGGTCGGCCTCGGCTGCGTGGAGGGCAACACGCGGCTCGACATCCTGTATTGCAACGGGTGGTTCCAGTTCGACTCATCGGGTGGCTCCGGCCCGGCCGAGGTGTTCGTCGAAGCGCCACCGCTCGCCGTCGAGGTCGTCGCCGACGGCCTCACCAACCCGTGGGGGATGGGCTTCCTCCCCGACGGTGCGATGCTCTTCACCGAACGATTGGGCCGCCTGCGCCTGCTCGCCGCCGACGGCTCGCTCGCCACCGTGGCCGCCGACTTCTCCAACCTCGGTTCGGGCACCTCAGGTGTCCTCGGTCTGGCCGTCGATCCGGAGTTCGCCCTCACCCGCCGCTTCTACACCTGCCAGGGCCAGGACGACCCGAGCCGCATGCAGGTCGTCGTCTGGCAATTGGCCGCCGACCGGGCGTCCGCCAGCCGCGTCGCCACGCTGGTCGACGAACCCCGCACCGGCGCCCACTCCGGCTGCCGGCTGCGCATCGATTCCGACGGCGCGCTGTGGGCCACCTTTGGCGATGACTACATCGGCACCCACCCCCAGGATGTCACCGAGATCCACGGCAAGGTGCTGCGCATCGACCGCTACTTCGGTGTCGGGCACCCCGACAACGTCGACCTCGGCCCCGGAAGCGACGCCCGCATCTACTCCCTCGGCCACCGAAATCCGCAGGGTCTTTCGTTTCATCCCGACTCGGGCGAGCCGTGGATGATCGAGCATGGTCCCGACCGCGACGACGAGATCAACCGATTGGTCGTCGGCGGCAACTACGGCTGGGACCCGGTCGGTGACCCCGGACCCAACGAGCTCCCCAGCTACGCCGAGCTGAACAACCCGATGACCGACCTCACCATCCCGGGTGCCCGCCCGGCGGCGTGGTCGTCGGGCCCCGGCACCGTGGCCCCCGGCGGCATCGCCTTCCTCGAGGGCGACCAGTGGGGCGACTTCGAAAACGCTCTCGCCGTCACGACGTTGAAGGACCGCAAGCTCCGCATCATGCGCTTCGACGACGCCGGCGGGTACGTCGACCAGGCGATCGCCGCCGAACTCGACGGCGACTTCGGCCGACTGCGCTCGCCCATCATCGGCCCCGACGGTGCGCTCTACATCACGACCTCGAACTCCGGGTTCGGCGACGACGACCTCCGGGTCGACCAGATTCTGCGGGTGACCCCCGACGGCTCGTCGCCCCCGCCCCCGCCACCACCCCCTCCTCCTCCGCCACCACCACCTCCTCCCCCGCCCCCTCCTCCGCCGCCACCACCACCACCTCCGCCGCCGACCGGGTCTGACGTGGTCGTCCGGGCGCGCGGTGCGGTCGGCTCCGAACTGGTCGAACTCCGCATCGACGGCGCGGTCGTCGACACCTTCCGGCTCGCCCGGGCCGAGGCCGGCTACAGCTACGCCCACGCCGAGCCGCTCACCGGATCCCAGGTGCGGGTGGTGTTCACCAACGACGGTCTCGACGGCGGTCAGGACCGCAACGTGTGGGTCGACTACGTCGCCATCGACGGCGACCGGTTCGAGTCCGAACACCCGACCGTCCGCTCCAAGGGCGCCTGGAAGAACGGCGCCCGCTGCCGCGAGGGCACCTTCAACACCGACTTCCTCGCCTGCAACGGCTGGTTCCAGTACGCCGACGACGGCGCCGACGCCCCGGCAAGGGGTGCAACCGTCACCGTGCGCGCCGCCGGCGACACCGGAACCGAGCGGCTCGAACTCCGCATTGCCGGCGAGGTCGTCGCCTCCTTCAACCTCACCGTCGCCGGCGGGGACTACGTGCATGAGCACCCCACATCGGTGGCGGCAGACGACGTTCGCGTCGACTATGTCAACGATGGCCGCGACGCGTTCGGCACCGACCGCAACGTGTTCCTCGACGGCATCCTCATCGATGACCAGTGGTTCGATACGACGCACCCGTCGGTGCGAACCAAAGGCACGTACCGCCCCGGAGAGGGCTGCATCGAGGGCAACACCGGTCTCGACCGTTTGTTCTGCGGCGGCTGGGCGCAGTTTGCCAACGCCGGAGCCTCCGATCCGCCCGAGACTCCGGCCGAGGCGCCGGACCTTGCGGTGGAGGTGCTCGCCGACGAGCTCACCAACCCGTGGGGTATGGGGTTCCTGCCCGACGGGGCGCTCTTGTTCACCGAGCGGCTCGGTCGCCTGCGCCTGCTCACCGCGGACGGTTCGCTCTCGACCGTGGCTGCCGACTTCGCCAATCTCGCCTCGGGTACCTCGGGCTTGCTGGGCCTCGCTGTCGACCCCGAGTTCGATCTCACCCGCCGGTTCTACACCTGCCAGGGGCGTGACGATCCCGGCCGGATGCAGATCGTCGTCTGGACGCTTTCACCCGACCGGGAGTCGGCGCTTCGTGTCGGCACCCTGGTCGATGTGCCCCGCGACGCCGCCCATTCGGGATGTCGGCTTCGCGTCGATGGCGAGGGGTATCTCTGGGCGACGCTCGGCGACGACTATGTCGCCACCCACCCGCAGGACCCCACGGTGCTCCACGGCAAGGTGCTGCGCATCGATCGCTACTTCGGGGTCGGTCACCCCGAGAACGTCGAGCTCGGCCCGGGCAGCGATCCGCGGATCTTCTCGCTCGGCCATCGCAACCCGCAGGGCCTGGCGTTCCATCCCGATACCGGAGACGCTTGGACCGTCGAGCATGGCCCCGACCGCGACGATGAGATCAACCGTCTCGTCGCCGGTGGCAACTATGGATGGAACCCGGTCGGGCCGATCGGGAGCGACCAGCTCCCCATCTACGACGAGGTCGGACGAACCATGACCGATCCCGACATCCCCGGTAGTCGTCCGGCCGCCTGGAGCTCCGGCGCGGCGACCGTCGCTCCGGGGAGTATTGCCTTCCTCACCGGAGCCGGGTGGGGCGATTTCGAGGGTGCCCTGGCGATGCCGACCCTGAAGGACCGACGGCTGCGTCTGCTGCGGTTTGACTCCGCCGGCAACTACATCGATCAGGCCGTCCCGGCCGAACTCGACCGGTCCGAGCACGGTCGCCTGCGCTCCGCGATCGTCGGTCCGGATGGGGCGTTGTACGTCACGACCTCGAACTCGGGCTTCGGCGACGATGATCTGCGGTCCGACGCCATCTTGCGCATTACTCCCGCCGGCGGGTAGCGGCTCCTCGCGCGGCGAGGACGTAAGTTCTCGCCATGACCCCCGAGGAGTTTCGCGTCGCCGGCCACCAGCTCATCGACTGGATCGCCGACTACCGGTCGAACCTCGAAGAGCTGCCGGTGCGGGCCCAGGTCGAGCCGGGTGACGTGCAGCGCTCGATGGCCGCTACCCCGCCGACCGAACCGGCGCCGTTCGCCACCATGCTCGCCGCGCTCGATGAGGTCGTCGTCCCCGGGTCGACCATCGTGCAACACCCCATGCACTACGGCTGGTTCCCCGCGAACGCCTCGCTCGCGTCGGTACTCGGCGACGTTGCCTCATCGGGGCTCGGCATGCTCGGCATCTCGTGGGAGAGCTGCCCCGCCCTCACCGAGGTCGAGCAGGTGGTGTGCGACTGGATGCGCCAACTGGTCGGCCTCTCCGCGGCCTGGTCGGGAACCATCCACGACACCGCGTCGACGTCGTGCCTGGTCGCCCTGCTCGCGGCGCGCGAACGCGCCACCGACCTGATCCAGAACACGGGCGGGCTCACCACCTTGGACGCACCGTTGGTCGTCTACACGACCGACCAGGCCCACAGTTCGGTGGCCAAGGCCGCCCTGCTCGCCGGCTACGGCTGGGACAACCTCCGATCGGTTGCCACCGACCCCGAGACCCGGGCCATGGATCCCGCCGCGCTGCGCGCCGCGATCGCCGACGACCTCGCGGCTGGGCGCACCCCCGCAGCCGTCGTCGCGTCGACCGGCACCACGGGCACGACGGCGTTCGACCCCATCGGCGCGATCGTGGCCGCCGCCGGCGAATCCGGCGTGTGGGTGCACGTCGATGCCGCCATGGCCGGGACCGCGATGCTGTTACCGGAATGTCGTCACCTGTGGGCCGGCGTCGAGGGGGCCGACTCGGTGACGTGGAACCCGCACAAGTGGATGGGCACCATCCTCGACACCTCGCTGTTCTACCTGCGCGACCCCGCACTGCTCGAACGGGTGATGGCCACCAATCCGAGCTACCTGGCATCCGGCGCCGACGACACCGTCGTGCAGTACCGCGATTGGGGCATTCCCCTCGGTCGCCGCTTCCGGGCGTTGAAGCTCTGGTTCCACCTCGAACTCGACGGCATCGACGCCATCCAGGCCCGGCTCCGGCGCGACCTCGACAACGCCCGATGGTTCGCCGACCAGGTGCACGCCGAGCCCGATTGGGTTGTCGTCGCTCCGGTCGAGCTTCAGACCGTCTGCGTCCGCCACGCGCCCGACGGCCTCACCGGTGCGGCGCGCCGCGACCACAACCTCGCCTGGGCGCGAGCGCTGAACGCCACCGGTGCCGCGTTCGTCACCCCGTCGATGCTCGACGGTGAATGGATGGTGCGGGTATCGATCGGCGTCGAGGGAACCGAACGCCGTCACGTCGAACAGCTGTGGGCACTGATGCGCGACGCGGCGGCGAACGAACGCTAGGCCCGCATCGACGCGGGTGCTTCGATGACGCCGACCAGCACGTCGGTCAGGGTCGCCTCGTAGGCCGCGTCGTTCAGTTCCTCGATACCGCGGCCCACCTTGCGGGCCCGCTCGGCGAGCGAGGCTGACATCAACAGCACCATTGCCCGCACCCGCTCGTGGCGAACCTCGACCGGTAGCCCGGCGGGTCGTTCCTCGAGCCACCCCAACGCTCGGCGGACGTTCTCGGGCAGCAGTTGGTTTTCGGCGGTCGAGCCCTCGAATCGGAACGCGAGTTGGTTCACGATCCGCAGATAGCGTCGGCCGCTGTCGGAGGCGAGGCGCGCCGTCATCGGCCGCACTAGCGCATCGACGATCGCCGCCGTCGATGTCCTGGCATCGAGTCCATCGAGCAGTTCACCCCGCTCGGCATCGATGGGGTCGCCATGACTGGTCAGGATGTGATCGAGCAGTCCGTCGCGCGAGCCAAAGTGATAGCTCACCGCCGAGGCGTTGCGCTGACCCGCAGCCTCGACGATCTCTCGCGTCGGTACCTGCCAGATGCCGCGCGACGCGAAAAGCCGTTCGGCTTCGTCGATGATTCGAGCTCGGGTATCGGAGCTGTCGCGCGGCATGGGGCGACCCGTTGGTCGACGGCCGGGCTATGCGCTGGGGAGCGGGAGGATCGCCGTGTCGGGGATGACCGTGACGTCGAGGCCGTCGGGCAGCGGGTTGTTGAACTGCTCGAACTGGGGCACGGCGTTCTCGCGGTAGCGGGTGGTCGAGTGCACCGGGTCCTTGTCGTACTCGGGGATGACCTGATCGCCGAACAGTTCGATCATCTCTTCGATCTCATCGTGTTGCATGCCCTCGACCGGCAGGCCGAACGCCACCTGGTCACAACCGACCGACTGGTAGGCCTCGAGCTGCTCGGTGACCTCTTCGGGGTTGCCGCACAGCATGTACCCGCCGTCGATGGCCATGTCGAGGATCTCGTCGGTCCACTCGACATCCATCGGCGGGTCCGGCCACACGACCGCGTTGGGCGACTGCGGCATGGAGTCGTGGTAAAGGTTCACCATCGTCACGAGGTAGCCGCGGCCCTTGGCCTTCGCGATCTCGCGGGCCCGCTCGCGGTCCTTCAGGCAGATGACGGCGTTGGTCATCATCACGTTGTTGTTCTGGTACTGACCGATCTGATCGGTGACGTTCTCGGCGGCTTCCTTGTAAGAGTCGACCCGGCCCTTCAGGTTGTGGATCGGCTCGAAGTTGAAGGCGATGGCACCGATGCCGTGGGCGCCGGCTTTGGCGAACGTGGCCGGGTTGCCACAGGCCACCCAGATCGGGGGGTGACCCTTGCCGTAGGGCTTGGGCAAGATGTTGTGCGGTGTCGGCACGCTGAAATGCTCGCCGTGGTGCTCGTAGTCCTTTTGCTCCCACATGCGCGGGATCTCGTGGATGACCTCTTCCCACATGGCCTTGGTCTTGTCGAGGGTCATGCCGTTGAAGGTGTGGACCTCGTGGCTGCCCGCGCCGCGGCCGGTGCCGAACTCGAAGCGGTTGTTGGTCATATGGTCGAGCATCGCGGCACGCTCGGCGAAGCGGACCGGGTGTTCCTTGGTGGTGGGGAAGCTGGTGATGGCCGACCCGACGTGGATCTGTTCGGTCTGGCCGGCAACCCAGCCCATGACCGGCGCCGGTGCGGACATGTGGCTGTACTCGACGAGACCGTGATGTTCGCCGAACCAGGCGTACTTCCAGTTGTGCTTGTCGGCGAGCACGGCGTAGCCCGCCTCGCGCATCAACTCGGTGTGTTCAGACTCGGTGTCGTGGGCCGCCGGGCCCGGGATGTAGCCGTTGCTGAAAACGCCGAACTCCATGGAAACACTCCGTACTGCCTGGAGCTGGCACCGGGCGGGCGCCAGCTACGCCGATCTAATGACTCCCATTACTATCGACCCGGCGCCGGATGCTGTCAAGGCAAACGGGCGATATCAGCGCGGCGTGAACGCGAGCTCGAAGCTGCGCACGGCCCGGGCGAACACGTTCGGTTCGATATCGGGCTCGTTCACAACCCGAAGGTCGGTGAAGCGCTGGCTCATCGCGCCGAACAGCAACCGCAGTTCGAGCCGGGCCAGGTTGGCGCCGAGGCAGAAGTGGGTGCCGTGGCCGAAGGCCAGGTGCTCGTTCGACTCGCGGGCGATGTCGAACTGGTCGGCGTCGTCGAACACCGCCGGGTCGCGGTTGGCGGACGGGTACAACAGTGCGACTCGCTCGCCTTCGGCGATGGTCACGCCGTTCAGGTCGGTCTGGCCGCTCGTCGTGCGGAACATGTTGTTGAGCGGGCTGACCCAGCGGATGACCTCGTCGACCGCGCCCGGCACCAGGTCGGGGTCCGCGGCCATGGCCTCCCACTGGTCGGGATGGTCGACGAAGGTGCGCAGGCCGTGGCCGATCGCGGTGCGCGTGGTTTCGGCGCCGCCGGCGATCAACAGCCCGGTCTCCTGCACCATGTCGTCGCGCGCCATCGGCGGTTGACCATCGGGCGGATGCAACCAGCGCGACAAGAAGTCGTCCGTCGGGTTGGCCTGGCGTTCGGGGACGAGTCGGTCGATCTCGACCGCCCATTCCTGAATGCTGCCGAGAAAGCTGAGGAAGATCTCCGGGTCATCGGGGACGGCGTCGATGCGCATCTGACGCTCCGACCAGTCCTTGACCTCGGGCCACATGTCCTCGCCGAACCCGATCATGGCGGCGGTGATCCGGCACGGCAGCTGGGCGGCCAGTGCGTTCACCACCTCGACCGACCCCCGGGCGTCGACCTCCGCAACGGCGGCATCGAGCATCTCCGCGACCATCGCCGCGTACCGCTCGTGGTGACAGCCCACGGCGCGAGGCGTGAAGAAGGTGGTGAGCCGGCGCCGCTGGGCCAGGTGACCGGGATCGTCCTGGCTGATCATCGTCGTCTCGTTCGGATGGTGATCGAACCGGTAGCCGCGGCCCGATACGAACTCCGCCGAGCGCCGCTCGGCGGCCAGCACGTCGGCGTGGCGGGCCAGGGCGACATAACCGTTGCGGTCGCGCACCAGCCCGTCGGTCTCGCGCAGTCGGCGCCAGGTGTCCTGAGGGTCGGATCGGTAGAACTCGGGGTCTCGGAGGTTCAACCAGTCGGCATCTTCGGGTGCGCTCATCGGCCGCGATATTAGTGCGCCCTCTTCATCGGGGCCCGACGAGGTTTCGTCGCGGGCCAGAGTCGGCCGTGGGTGCCAGGATGAGACGCATGATCCGCGTGACGCAGTTTTCCGACCTGCACTTCTCGACCACCGGCGAGCGCAGCCACGGCGGCTTCGGCTACGACGTCGATGCCGTGTGGGAGCTCGTCTTTGCCGACGCGTTCGCCGAGGACCGACCGACGCCCGACCTGGTCGTGCTCACCGGCGACGTCGCGGACCATGGGTTGGCCGACGAGTACATCAAGGCCGCCGACAAGTTGGCTCGGGTACCCGCGCCGATGAACTCGTGTCCCGGCAACCACGACTACCACCTGCCGTTCGAATCGCATTTCCCCCGGCCCGGGCTCACGATGAGTCGCACCCTTCGGGTGGGGGAGTGGCTGTTCCTGTTCGCCGACTCGAACTTCCAGGGCAAAGAGGTCGATTCGTCCGGTCGGCTGGTCGACCACGAGGAACGATTGCACAGCACCCCGCAGTTCGGTCCGGTCGAGACGGCATGGTTGAGCGAGACGATCGGTGCCACCGATGCCGACCACGCCTTCATCTGGGTCCACCACCCACCCGGTGCGCCCGGTGGCTACAGCAATCCCGATCACGACGCCGAGGTGGCATCGATCGCCGCCGCCCACCCAAAGCTGCGCGGCGTCGGGGCTGGGCACACCCACACCGACAGCATCGTCGACGTTGCCGGGACCACCGTCCACACCTGCCCGGCCTTTACGGTGAACATCGACTACGTCGCGGGCACGCTCCTGCCGCCCGGCTACCGAACCTATGAGTTCGGCGCCGATGGCTCGGTCTCGAGCACCTGTCACTTCATCGAGGATCCGTCGCTGTGGCCCCGGAACCCGTTGCCCCGAGCCGCGATTCGGATGCTGACCGGCGAAATCTCGTGGGACGAGATGATGAGTGAGCTCGACGTCGGCGACTGAATCCGGGCGGTGCCGGCTCGTTACCGCATGGGCGAGAGGGGCACCCGTGAGCTGAGCGCCATAGGGTTGGGCGATGCGAGCCCGTCATACCGCCGTCGTCCTTGCCCTCGTGATCTCGGCCTGTGGGAGCGCCGGTGGCGGGGGACCGGATGCGGACGCATCGATGAGCGATCTGCTCGGGCAGATTCCGCTCGCCTCCTTTGACCGGGCGGTCGCCGAGAGCGGTCAGGTACAGATCGATCTCAACGACTACGACGCGGCGTCGGCTCTGGCGGGTCTGGATCGGCCCGATGCCTCCGATATCGAAGCTTCGCTCGCCTGGGCGCGGGACCTCACGTTCATGGATCCGGTCGACGCGGGTGGCACCGGGTTCGTGATCAACCCACCGCTGTTTCCGGAGGTGCGGACGCTCGAGGACTCGCCGGAGGTCGCCGCCGCGTTCGGGTTCTCGTTCTTCGACATCAACCGTTCGGCGGTGCTGTTGGCGCCGCCGCAGCTATTTGCGGTCGTCGAAGGCGACGTCGCCCTGGCGTCGGACCTCAGCGACCTCGGCGACGGCGTGTTCAGCGCCGGCGAGGGTGACGACTTCGTGAGCGACCTGAGCGGCCCAGCGGCCGGTCGTCCGCTCGGTCGGCCGCTGCGGCTCGCCTCGAACGACGGCAAGGTGGTCGCCTCCCGGTCCACGCCCGCGGTCGAGGAATGGCTGGCGGGCGGCCCGAGCATGCTCGATGAGCCCTCCTTCGCCGCCGGCGTCGAGGCGCTCGATTCCGCCGGCTCGGTCAGCGCCTACCTCGCGAACGCGCGGGCCTCGGACTTCGAGGTCCTCGGCATCGGCGTGACCATGGTCGACGGCCAGGCGGCCAACGCCATCGCCTACGTGTTCGCCGACGACGCCTCGGCCGCTGCGGCCCTGCCCTCGCTCGAAGCCAACTGGCGCGACGGCGAGCTCGTGGGTTTCGAAACGCCGGTCTCGGACTTCTTCACCGTGCGGTCGGTCGAGCAGCGCGGTGCGGTCGTGCTGGTCGTCGCCACCGTGACCGACGACAACACCACGAGAAGAGCGATCGAGTTGTTCCTTCGCCAGGAACCGCTGATGACCACCGTCTGAGCTCGACCCGTCCGGTGGTGACCGGAACGGCCGTGTCACATTTTCACCGGCCGCTTCGTCAAGGGGGTATGAGCAACATGCACAGCAGTAGTGAGAACGGTGAGAACAGCAGTAGTGAGAACAGCGGTACCCCGGACGTCGTCGTCGTCGGTGGCGGCCTCGCCGGGCTCACCGCCGCCGCCTTCGTTGCGCGCGCCGGGCACACGGTGCGGGTGCTCGAACGCCAGGCCCAACCGGGCGGCTTCGCCCGCACCGATGATCACGACGGGTTCTTGTTCAACCGCGGACCGCATGCGCTGAACAAGAGCGGCCCGGGCGGCGCGGTTCTCGACGAGTTGGGCATCGTCCCGCGCGGTGGCCGGCCCGACCCCGCCGGTCGGATCGTCTTCGCCGGTCGTCCCGAGATCGCCCCCGGCGGGCCCCTGACCATGCTGCGCACCAAAGCGCTTCCGTTGGCCGACAAGGTGCAGGTCGGTCGGCTGATGGCGACCCTCCCGAAGCTCGACTCGTCCGCGCTGGCCGGCGTGGCGCTCGGCGACTGGATCGACTCGGCGGTCAAGGGTCAACGGGCTCGTCTCCTGCTACTTGCGCTGGCGCGTCTTGCGACCTACGTGAACGCGCCCGCCGAGCTCAGCGCCGAGGTCGCGGTCTCCCAGCTTCAGCTCGCGCTGGGCGACGGCGTGCTCTACCTCGACGGCGGCTGGCAGACCCTGGTCGACCAGCTCCTGGCCCAGCCGGGCATCAGCGTCGAAACCGAGCGGGCGGTCGACGCCCTCCCCGACGCCCCGGCGGTGATTCTCGCCTGCGGTCCCACCCATGCCCAGACCCTGCTGGGCGCGACGCTCGACGTCGGTCCGGCGGCCGTCGCCAGCTGCCTCGACCTCGGGCTGCGCCGCCCGCCTGAACACAACTTCGTGCTGGGGGGTGATGAGCCGTACTACTTCTCCAACCATTCCGCCGCCGCCCAACTCGCACCCTCGGGCATGCACCATGCCGCTGCGGTCGAGTACCTCGCGGCCGGCGCCGACCCGAACGTCGACGGCATCAACTCGTTCATTCGCCACGGTGGCGTCGTCGACGACGACATCGTCGTGCAGCGGCGACTGCACCGGATGACGGTCGTTTCCGCCATCCCCACCGCTGCCCTCGGCGGCTATCGGGGCCGGCCGAGGGTAGACGCCGGACCTCACGACCACGTCTTCCTCGCCGGCGACTGGGTCGGCCCGACGGGGCACCTGGCCGAGGCCAGCCTCGCCAGCGGCAGGGCGGCTGCGGTCGCCGCCGTCGCCCACCTGGGCAGCCGCACCCGGGCAACCGGTATCGCCCGGTGACCGACCAGCCGGCCACCGACGTCGCGATCTTCGAAGCCGAGCGGCCGCGGCTGCGCGGCATTGCGTACCGGATCCTCGGGACCCCCGACGATGCCGACGACATCGTGCAGGAGGCCTGGCTGCGCTACTCGGCCGACGCCGGCGCTATCGACAACCCGGCCGGCTGGCTCACGACCGTGGTGACCCGCCTGGCCATCGACCGGCTGCGCTCGGCCCAGCATCGCCGCGAAACCTATGTCGGCCCCTGGTTGGCCAACCCGTTGTTCGAACCGGTCGACCCGAGTCCCGGGCCCGACGACGCCGTGCTCCTGGCGGAGTCGCTCACGCTCGGCTTCCTCGCCGTGCTCGAACGGCTGTCGCCCCTCGAACGGGCCGTGTTCATCCTCCACCGCGTATTCGACACGCCTCTCGCCGAGGTGGCCACGATCATCGAGCGGAACGAGGCCGCCACCCGCCAGCTCTCCAAGCGTGCCGGCGATCACATCGCCGAAGCCCGACCGCGCTACGCGGCCGCGGCCGACGAGGTCGAGGAACTCGCCAACCAGGTCCTCGCCGCGGCGATGACCGGCGACATCGCCACCCTCGAATCGTTCCTCGCCGAAGACGTCGTGCACCTCTCCGACGGCGGCCCCGATCATCGCGCCGCCCGAGCCCCCGTACTCGGCCGCTCCCGCGTCGCCCGGCTCTTTGTCGGCCTCGCCAAGCGTTTCGACCCGGCGATGGAGTTCCACGTCGTACCGGCCAACGGCCAACCGGCCTTCTACACGGTCGTGAACGACGAGCCGTTCATGTTGCATGTGTCGAACTGGGTCGACGGCCTGCTCACCGGTTCGTTCGCGGTCGTAAACCCCGACAAGCTGGCCGCCTTCCACACCGCCTGGAAGGCCGCGCACTCCACGGAGTAGTTCTCGAAGCTCGCGAGGTAGTTCTTCGTCGGGCTCGGTCTGGCAGAGTGGGCTGATGTCCGTGCTGCGAATCGACCACGTGCAACTCGCCATGCCTCCGGGGGAGGAGGCCGCCGCCGTCGCGTTCTACCAGGACGTGCTCGGCATCACGCACGTGCCGAAACCCGAACATCTCGCGGCCCGGGGTGGCTGTTGGTTCGAGGTGGGCGAGCTGAAGATTCACCTGGGCGTCGAGCAGGAGTTCCGTCCCGCAAAGAAGGCCCATCCCGCGCTGATCGTCGACGATGTACAGGCACTGGCCGCGGCCATCGCCGCCGCCGGATTCCGAGTCGTCGACGATCAACCGCTCGATGGCTACGACCGGATCTACGCCGACGACCCCTTTGGCAACCGACTCGAGTTCATGCAGCCGCTCTACATCGGTTCGGTCAGTTCTGCCGGTTCGACCGGTCCGGTCAGTTTCCCGGCTGGTGGGATATTCCGCCGTTGAGCCAATCCAGCCCGAGCGCGTTCGGTAGCGTGGAAGCGAAGTTCCATTGACGAGGGGGACCACCGGTGAGCAGGCACAAGACCAAGCAGCATCTGCCCAAAGCCCGTTTGACCACGCCTCTCGTGCGGGGGTCCGACGGCGAGCTGCATCCCGCTACGTGGGATGAGGCGCTCGACCGGGTGGCCTCGGGGCTGCGCCACACCCTCGATACCGTCGGCCCGAACGGCTTCGGCATGTTCAGCTGCTCGAAGTCGACGAACGAGATGAACTACACGGCGCAGAAGTTCGCCCGGGTGGTGATGGGGTCGAACAACATCGACTCCTGCAATCGAACTTGACACGCTCCCTCCGTCGTCGGTCTGGCGACAGTGTTCGGAGCGGGCGGCGGCACGTCGTCGTACGCCGAAATCGAAGAGACCGACCTCATCTTGCTGTGGGGGTCCAACGCCCGCGAGGCGCACCCGATCTTCTTCCACCACCTGCTGAAGGGCATCGATAACGGCGCCCGGATGTACGCCGTCGACCCGCGGCGCACGTCGTCGGCCAAGTTCGCCGACGTGTGGCTCGGCATCGAGGTTGGTAGCGACGTGGCGCTCGCCAACGCGGTCGGTCGCGAGATCATCGCCGCCGGGCTGACGAACGAGGAGTTCATCGCCCACTCGACCCAGGGGTTCGAGGAATACAGGGCCGCGGTCGAGCCGTACACCCTCGAGATGGCCGAAGCCGAGGTCGGCGTACCCGCCGACGCCATCCGCGAGATGGCCCACGCCTACGCCACGGCGGAGTCGGCCCAGATCTTGTGGACCCTCGGCATCACCGAGCACCACAACGCCGTCGACAACGTGCTGGCACTGTGCAACCTGGCGCTCCTCACCGGACATATCGGGCGTTGGGGGTCCGGCCTCGTCCCGCTGCGCGGCCAGAACAACGTGCAGGGCGGCGGCGACATGGGCGCGCTGCCCAACAAATTTCCCGGCTTCCAGAACATCGACGACCCCGAGGCCCGCAAGAAATTCGAGACCGTCTACGGCGCCGAGCTGAACCCCGAACCCGGCCTCCACCTCACCTTGATGTTCGAGGCGATGGAGCGGGGCGATCTGCGGTCGGTCTATGTCATTGGCGAGAACCCGGCCGACTCCGAAGCCGACATCCAGCACGCCCGCAAGCTCCTGTCGGGCCTCGACCTTCTGGTGGTGCAGGACATCTTCCTCACCCGCACCGCTGAGCTGGCCGACGTGGTGCTGCCGGCGTCGGTCGCGTGGGCCGAATCCAACGGCACCGTGACCTCTTCGGAGCGACGCGTCCAACGCGTGCGCGCTGCGGTCCCGCCGCCGGGCGAGGCCCGCGACGACATCGAGATACTGTTCGCCCTCGCCGACCGGATGGGCCACGGCTGGGGCAGTCCCGACCCCGAAGCCCTCTGGAACGAGCTCTGCTCGCTGTCGCCGCTGCACGGCGGCATGACCTGGCAGCGGCTCGAGGACGAAGGCGGCCTTCAGTGGCCGTGCCCCGACCTCGATCACCCCGGTTCGCCCTTCCTGCACGGCTGGCTGTGGGAGGATGACCTCGGGGGCCGTCCCCGGGCGCCGTTCAGCGCGCTGGTGCATCAGGGCCCGCACGAGGCGCTCTCCGAGGACTTCCCGCTGCGGCTCACCACCGGTCGGGCTCTGGATTCCTACAACACCGGTGTGCAGTCGGGGGGTTACGACTCGCCCATCCGTTACGGCGACGCCCTCGATGTGAATCCGCGCGATGCCGAGCGCCTCGCCCTGGTCGATGGCGAGCGAGTGCTGGTGAGCTCGCCGCGCGGTTCGGTCGAGATGCCGATCCGGATTCAGCCCGACCTTCCCGTCGGGCTGACCTTCACCACGTTCCACTTCCCCGACCTCGTCGACGCCAACGTCTTGACCAACGACGCGTGGGACAAGCGATCGGGCACGGCGGAGTTCAAGGCCGCGGCGATTCGTATCGAGAAGCTGGCGAGCACCGACGGAGCAACGGTTGGCTGATCTGCATCTCACCGAGGCTCGGGCATCCGCGTCCGAGGCCGCGGCCATCGACGCCGCGATCGGGAACGAAACCGCCGTCGTGGTCGAAACCGAACGGCTCGTGCGGGGCGGTACCGCCCGGCGTCATGCGCTGCGTCACCTGCTGTTGCCGGCGCTGCACGCGCTGCAGACCGAATCGGGTTGGATCAGCCCCGGTGGTCTGAACCACATCGCCGAGGTCCTCCAGGTACCGCCGGCCGAGGCCTACGGCGTGGCCAGCTTTTACGAGATGTTCCGAGTCGATGATCCACCCGGTCACGACGACGACGTCGTGCACGTGTGCATCGACCCGGCCTGTCGCATCGCCGGGGCCGAAGATCGGATCGCCGAACTCGAGGCGGCGGGGACACCCGTGCATCGCAGCCCCTGCCTGGGCCAGTGTGAACGGCCTCCGGCGGTCTTCATTCAGGGCCGCCGCAAGGCCAACTCCGTGCCGGCCGACGACCAGCCGTTCGCGCTACCGCAGGCGGGGGATCCGGCGCTGCGCCTGCTGCGCCGGGTCGGCGTCGTCGACCCCACGAGCCTCGACTCCTACCGCGAGCACGGCGGCTACGAGGCGCTCACCGCCGCGTTGGCCATGGGCCCCGACGCCGTCCTCACCGCGCTGACCGACGCAGGCCTTTCGGGCCGGGGTGGCGCAGCCTTCCCCACCGGGGTGAAGTGGCGTGCGGTCCGCGACGCCAGCGGGGCGGACGAACGCCCTGCCCAAAAACGCCCGATTCAGAAACATGTGGTGGCCAACGCCGACGAAAGCGAGCCGGGCACGTTCAAGGATCGCATCGTCATGGAGCACGACCCGTTCGCGCTCATCGAGGCCATGACCATCGCCGGGGTCACCACCGGCGCCACCAGGGGCTGGGTGTACATCCGCGGCGAATACCCGCAGGCCACCGCCCGGCTCGAAAACGCCATCGCCGAGGCGAGCGCGGCCGGTCTGCTCGGCGACGATGTCGCCGGGTCGGGTCACGCGTTTCATGTCGAGGTGCGGCGGGGCGCAGGCGCGTACATCTGCGGCGAGGAAACGGCGCTGTTCAACTCCCTCGAGGGCTTCCGGGGCGAACCGCGCAACAAGCCGCCGTACCCCACGACGAACGGCCTGTTCGACCAGCCCACCGCCATCAACAACCCCGAGACGCTGCTGAACGTCCTGCCCATCGTGCTCGACGGCCCCGACGCCTACCGAGCGGCCGGCACCGACGGTTCGCCGGGCACCCGCTTGTTCTGTGTCTCGGGAGATGTCGCCGCTCCGGGCCTGTACGAGTTTCCGTTCGGCATCTCGCTCGGCGAACTGCTCGGTGCGGCCGGCGGCGTCACCGGCGGCGCCGACCCCCAGGCCATCCTGCTCGGCGGCGCGGCGGGCATGTTCGTCACCGCCGAATCGCTCGACCTGGCCCTCACCCTCGAGGACACCCGGGCCGCCGGGGTCACGCTCGGGTCTGGCGTCGTGATGGTCTTCGGGCCCCAGGTCGACCTCGCCGACGTGTGCGCCCGAATCGCCGAGTTCTTCCGCAACGAATCGTGCGGCCAGTGCGTGCCGTGCCGGGTGGGGGCGGTACGCCAGCACGAAATGGTGGTGGAGCTCGGCGCCAAGCCAATCTCGGCCGACCAACGTCAACTGCACGACGACATGGTGCAGGTGATGGCCGACGCCTCGATCTGCGGGCTCGGCCACACGGCGGGGTCCGCCATCCAATCCGCGTTCGACCTCGGACTGCTGGGAGGCTCCCGATGACCGATGTGGCCAACCAACCGCTCGAGACCGAAACGACCGTGACGATCAGCGTCGACGGCGCCGAGGTCAGCGTCGCGGCGGGGGAGACGATCCTGACGGCCTGCACCAAGGCCGGGATTGACACACCCACGATCTGTTACGGCCCGACGTTGACGCCGGTGAACGCGTGTCGGGTCTGCGTGGTCGAACTCGACGGCTCGCGCACCCTGGTGCCGTCGTGTTCGCGCCCCGCCGAGGACGGCATGGTCGTCCAAACCGACTCCGAGCGGGTCCGTCACAGCCGCAAGATGGTGCTCGAGTTTCTCGGCTCGGGTGTCGACCTGTCCGAGGCCGACGACCTGCGCGCGTGGAGCGAGCAGTACGGCGCCGACCCGACGCGGTACGGCCCGGCGGCCGAGCGGATGAACGAGGACGTGAAGGTGCAGGACGACCTCTACGTGCGCGACTACGACAAGTGCGTGCTGTGTTACAAGTGCGTCGAAGCCTGTGGCGACGATGCCCAGCACACCTTCGCCATCTCGATGGCCGGCCGCGGCTTCGGTGCCCGGATCTCCACCGAGTTCGACGTCACCCTCCCGGAGTCGGCCTGTGTGTACTGCGGCAACTGCGTGGCGGTGTGTCCGACCAACGCATTGCAGTTCAAGACCGAGTTCGACCTGCGCCAGGCCGCCAACTGGCGCCCGGAGGACCAGTCGGTGACGACCACGGTGTGCTCCTACTGCGGGGTCGGCTGCAACCTCGAACTCCACACCCAGGACGAACGCATCGTGAAGGTGACCTCACCGAACGATCACAGCGTCACCAGCGGCAACCTGTGTATCAAGGGCCGATTCGGTTGGCAGTACGTCCACGGCGACACCGACGGCTAACGGGGCACCCCAGCCACCCCAAAATTCCAAAAGAACGCCCATTCTTTCCACCACGGGGGCAATTTTGGCGAATCTTTGGGTTGCCCGGCGGCGTTAGAACTGGACGGCGTTGCGGTTCGCGGCCGAGGAGCGGACGAGATACTGGACGACCCGGACGCTGGACTCGGCGAGCAGCCCGATCAGGCCGATGATGATCAGCAGGGCCACCATGACGTCGATCCGGAAGAAGTTGCGGGCCGCGAACGCCATGGTCCCGAGGCCGTCGGGCGCGCCGCCCAGGACCTCGCTGCTGATGGTCGCCCACCAGCCGACGAAAACGGCCCAACGGAGCACGCCGAGTACATCGGCGGCCACCGACAGCGATGTGCCGCGTCGCTTCGCGGCCATCGCCTCCTGGATACCGCCGGCGACCACCCAGGCCACGACCAGGGTGCCGCTGAGAATGATCGCGTCGTTGCCGAGGCCGCGCCAGAGAAACACGAGAGGGAGGAAGAGGGGGATGGGCACCATGCGAAAGAACGACGCGATCGGGTCCAGGATGAATCGGAGCCAGCTCGTCCAGCCCATGGCTCCGCCGACGATCGTGCCCACCGTGGCGCCCAGCACCACAATGGCCAAAAAACGCGCCAGGGTGTCGACCAGGTTCGACCAGAACGATGCCCCCCGAAGGTCATCGTTGCTGATGAGGTCGCCGAGCGATTCGCCGACCGCACCGATGGTGGGAAAGGTGCTTTCGGTGTCGACGATGGAGTCGTCGCCGCCCAGGGTCAACAATCCCCAGATCCCGAACACAGCGGCGAGCGCGACGACGAGTCCAACCAGCCGCTTCCCGAACTCGAACCCCACCTTCTTGACCGCGGGCCCGGGGTAGTGAGCCAGCGGCGCCTGCACGCCACTCGGCGCCATGACGCCGTAGGCCGGCTGCGAGGGATACGGCTGCGAGGGATACGGGGGCGAGGCCTGTGGTGGGTACGGCGGCGCGGTGGGGATGACCGGCTGCGGCTGGGTCGTGGGCGGGTAGTTCGGTGCCGGCGGCGGACCGAGATCGGCCGGGGGAGGCGGAGCCGCGCCATCGGGCGGCGGTGCCGCTGGTAGTTGCCCCGTGTCGGCGTTGGGGTCAGACCCCGGCGCCGGAAACTGATCGTCCGTCATCGCCCACCTCTCCTGCCAGACCCACTCTTCGCCCACTCCCGTCGTTAGGTTTTGTTCAGCCTACTTCGTTGACGATTCGGCCTCGGGTGCCGCCCGCAGGACGGCGATGTTGGAGAACGACAACCACGGCATCAGATCGCCTGCCCGGCGTTGCAGCGCCGGTCCGGTCGGCAGGCGTGACAGCACCGGCAGGGGCACGAAGTCGACGGCGTACTCGACGACGTCGGCGCCGACGATCGTTTCGCAGAAGTTCATCCAGTGCGACCGGTCCCAACAGCACACGTGGCCCTTGTTGGCGTAGTTCCGTTTGCGCAGGTTGCCGAGGATGACATCTGGGCGAACCGGGTTGGGCACCGCGAGCACGGCGACCCCGCCGGGCTTCAGCAGCTGCAAGATGGCGTGGACCGCATCGACCGGGCGCGGGAGATGTTCGAGCACGTGAGAGGCGACGACTGCGTCGTACCGTTGGTCCGACCGCATCACCTCGTAGAAGTCGGCGTTCATCGTGGCGGCGAGCTCGACCCGATCGGCGGTGAGGGCCAGGCACGTCGGGTCGACGTCGGCCGCGGTCAGCTCCCGGTCGGGCCCGAGCTGCTTCGTGGCGGCCAGCGTGTGGCCGACACCACAGCCCACGTCGAGCACCGAGCCGTTTGGTCCGGTGTGATCCACCACGAGCTCGGCGACCCGCCGGTGGTACGGCCGGGCGCCGTGGTCGTAGGGGATGTGCACGCTGCTCTCGTCGTCGAATCCGAGAGGAATCGCTGCTTCGCTCACCATTTCGCCTTACCGCCATCGATCACCCGGAGAGGCCGGGTGGTCGCGAGTGTAGGCGCGAGCGTTCTGCGCCGACAGAGGGCGGACGCGGCTAGCGCCGCCCGGCGCTCACCTCGACCCGGGTATCGCCGTAGGCGACCCCGCCACCCCAGTCGGTGTCGGCCGCGCTCGTGAGCGAGTTCGCCGTGCCCTCGCCGTCGTGGTGTTGGCTCCACCAACCGAACGGCACGGCGGCCAGTCCGGGCCGCATTCGATCGGCGATCCGAGCCGTGAGCACGAGCGCTCCGGCCTCGTTATGCACCGTGACCTCGTCGCCGTCGGCAATGTTGCGGGCGGCGGCGTCGTCGGGGTGTAGCTCGACCCAGGGGCCACCCTCGGCCGGACCGTGCTTGGGCAGCTGGCTGTACGACGAGTTCAGGAATCGGGCGTGAACCTTCGGCGTGGTCAGGGCCAGCGGATAACGCGGGTCGAGGGGCGGTGGCGGGGTGAACGTCGGCAGCCGGGGCAGCCCCTGGGCTTCGAGGTTCGGACTGGCGAACTGCGCTTTACCGCTCTCGAAACCAAAGCCGCCCTCGGCGTACGGCAGCAGGGGATCGGGAAGATCGAGGCGTATGAAGCCATCGCGCTCGAGCGTCTCGCGATCGACGGTGTCGCGCAGCGCCTCGTCGATCAGTTCGAGGTCGCTCGTGAACAGTTCCGGCTCGGTGTAGCCCATCGCCCCGGCGATGCGCCGCCACAGCTCGGTGTTCGGCACCGATTCGCCCAGTGGATCGATCGCGGCGTTGTTCCAGCCGAGGTAGAGGTGCCCCCAGGCGGGCATCACGTCGAGCTGTTCCAACTCGGTGCAGGCCGGGAAGATCACGTCGGCGTAGCGGGCGGTGTCGGTCATGAACTGTTCGCTCACGACGGTGAACAGGTCGTCCCGCAAGAGCCCGGCGCGGATGGCCTCGGCGTTCGGCACGGTGACCAGCGGGTTGCCGTTCCAGACGATCAGGGCGTGCGCGCCGATGTCGGGGTCGGTGAGCGTGGCGCCCAGGTGGTTCATGTTGAGGCCGCGCCGCGGTGCCCCGTTCGTCAGGTTGGGCCGGGCAAACGCCCCGAAGTCGATAGCGACATCGAACCAGGCGCCACACGACCGGGCGAACCCACCGCCCACCTCGCGCCACGACCCGTTGAGCAGCGGGAGACAACTGAGCGTGCGGAAGAACATGGCCCCGTCGTCATGGTGTTCGGGTCCGATGAGCGAGCGCAGAAACGACCGCCGGGTCCCGGCCCACGTGGTGGCCAACCATTCGACGGTCTCGACGTCGATGCCGCAGGCGTCGGCCGCTCGCTGAGGTGTCCAGTCGGCCACATGGGCGGCCAACTCGTCGAACCCCTCGGTGTAGCGCTCGACGTAGTCGTGGTCGACGTGGTCATCGCGAATGGCGACGTGCATCATCGCCAGCATCAGGGCGACATCGGTGCCCGGCATCGGTTGGATGAATCGATCGGCGGACTCCGCCGTCATCGTGCGCATCGGATCGATCACCACGATGGTGGCGCCGCGTTCGCGAGCCCGTTCGACGAAGGGCCACAGGTGACGGTTCGTCAAGCGGGTGTTGGTGCCCCACAACACGACCAGCTCGGCGTGCTCGACGTCGGTGGGGTTGGCGCCGTGCGCGTTGCCGTGGGTGGCGGTCATCCCCCAACCGGCGGTTTCGCCGCACAGGGACCCGATCTGGCGCGACGTGCCCATGCGGGCGAACAGGCGCTGGTCGAGCGAACTCTGCTGCAACAGACCCTGGGTACCGGCGGAACCCCACGGCACGATCGCCTCGGCGCCATGCGTGTCGATCACCCGGTGCAGATTCTCGGCGGTGAGCGAGAGCGCGTCTTCCCAGCTGACGGGTTCGAACTCGCCGCTGCCCTTGGGCCCGACGCGGCGCAGTGGCGTGAGGATGCGATCGGGGCTGTACACCCGGTCGAGAAATCGATTGACCTTCGGGCACAGCTCACCGACGGAAAAAGGGTGGTCCTTGTTGCCCCGCAGCTTCACGACGACGCGCTGATCGCCCTCGCCGTCGACGGTCGCGACCCACCCGCAGCTGTCGGGGCAGTCGTGGTGGCACGTACCGAGAACTTCGGTGGTCATGGGGCCGAGCGTAGAGCAGCGCCATCCGTTTCACTCGACGGATTCGGACGACGGGCGGGTCAGGTCGCCAGGTGGCGGGCGATGTGCTTGCGCACGGCGGGCAGGGTCTCGGTCTCGAACCACGGGTTCTTGGTCAGCCAGTGTTGGTTGCGCGGTGAGGGGTGGGGCAGCACCACCTGGGCGGGGAGGTGGGTGGCCCAGTCGGCCACCGTTTCGGTGAGCGTCTTCCGCCGGTTGGCGATGTAGCGCTTCTGGGCGTACATGCCGATGACGATGTCGAGCCGGTCCTCGGGCAACTCGGCGAGCAACCGCTCGTGCCACAGCGGGGCACACTCGGGCCGAGGCGGTTTGTCGCCCGATGAGGCCGCACCGGGGTAACAGAACCCCATCGGCACCAGCGCCACCAGGTCGGGGTCGTAGAACTGTTCGTCGGTGAGGTTGAGCCACCGGCGAAGCGTCCGTCCGCTCGGGTCGTCCCAGGGGATCCCGGACTCATGCACCCGGCGCCCGGGCGCCTGGCCGATGATGACGATCCGGGCACGCGGACCGGCCTGGACGACGGGTCGGACCCCGTGTTCGAGGTCGCGTTCGCAGACGGTGCACGCTCGGATATCGACCAGCAGATCGTTGAGTGCGGTGCGCTTCATCGGTCTGATCCTGACATAGGTCGGTCACGGTGGGCGCCCGGTGGATCGAGCCCGGCGCACCGTCGCCCGTTCGCAGGGGGTCCATCCGATAGACAGGGGGCATGACCGGCCCCACGCTCGATCCCGACGACGTCATCGTTGTCGGCAACTTCTCCGACGACCCCTTCGCGATCGATGTGGCCTTTGCGGTGGGCCAGGCCGAGGACATCGCCGACCTCATCAGCATCAAGACGTTCGCCAACACCGAGTTCTGCCCCCGGTTCATCAGCGACGAACAGGACATGAGCGCGATCGGCGATCAGCTCCGCGGCAAGACGGTGGTCATCGTGAGCACGACCAACCGGGTCATGAGCCGCAACAACCTGGCCATGCGCAACACCCTGATCGCCCGTGCCGCCAAGGACAACGGGGCCGCCGCGGTCGTGCTGGTGGAGCCCGATCTGTTTTACAGCGCCCAGGACCGCGGCCCGCGCGCCGACCACGGCACGACGCAGTTCGAGCGCGATGAGGCCGACCGCAAGAAGTTCGACGGCCAGCCATTTTCGGCCCGGCTCTACGCCGAGATGCTGAAGCTGGCCGGGGTCGACCGGGTCGTGACCGTGCACAACCACTCGACGTCGGTGCAGGCGGAGTTCACCCGCGTGTTCGACGGGCGGTTCCACAATCTGATCCCCTACGACGTCTACATCGACTACCTGCGCGAGTCGAACATCATCGACCACGGGCCCACCGGCGCCGGCCTGGCGCTGTGCGCCCCCGACAAGGGGGCCCGCGACTTCGTGCGCGCGATCTACGAGCAGCTCGACCTTCCCGAAGCGAAGTTCATCATGCTCGACAAGGAGCGCTCCGGTGAGCGGGAGGTGGAGATCACGCTGCACCCGGAATCCGACGCCACCTTCGAGGAGATCCGGGGCCACGATGTGGTGCTGTTCGACGACATGGTGCGCACCGGCTCCACCGTGGTCAGCTCGTGTGAGTTCATACAGCAGGTCGGGCCGAAGCGGGTCGTGTTCGCCGTGACGCACTTTTATGCCAGCGACGAGGGGCGCCAGAAGATGGCCAATCCCGCGATCGACGAAATTCTCACCCTCAACACCTTGCCGACGGTGCTCAACCGCGATGTTCAGGGCCGGCTCCGCAAGAAGATGGTCGTGTTGAAGATCGAGATCTGGTTGGCTCGACGGCTGTGCGAAATCCTCGGACTGCCCAACCCCGATGATGCCGGCGGGTACCGCATCGACATGTCGTCGAAGAACCCGCGCTTCAAGCGCAAGATCTGGTCGAGCGACGAGCTGACCGACCTGCGGGACTGACGTTTGGTTCGGCCGAAAACGCAGAAGCCCCCGCACCGGTCCGGTGCGGGGGCCTTCGCTGGTTCGTGAACTAGGCCTGCGAGCGGCGCTCGGCGCGCACGGCGATCAGACCGAGGGCCAGCAGCGCCATGCCGATGGCGGCGAAGCCGTAGCTGTCGAGGCCGGTGGCCGGAAGCTCGTCGGGCGTGTCGGGCTCCTCTTCGGCGGCGGCGGTCGTGGTGGGGGCTTCGTCGTCGCCACCGTCATCGTCGCCGGCGCCATCGTCGCCGCCGTCATCGCCACCGCCGCCGAAGGCGACGATCGCGAAGGCGGATTCGGTCTGGGCTGCGTCGCCCGCCGCGATGGCGATGCCGCCGTCGGGGATTTCATAGGTGACCTCGAGTTCGGCCGTACCGTCGTCGCCGACGGTCACCGGGGTGAGCTGGCCGGTGTCGCACGAGTCGCCGTCGATGTCGGCGGGGTCGCCCGACTCGGGCACTTCGCACGGAAGGACGAAGATCGCGAGGCCCGGCGAGAAGTCGGTGAGCGACACCGTGAGGGTTGTCTCACCGGCGGCGTCAACGCTCGCTGGGTCGACCGACATTTCGCCGGCGAATGCCACTCCGGCGGTTACCGCCAGCGTGAGAACGATCGTGCCGAACGCGGCGATGGTCTTGCGCATGTCTGCTCCAACTAGAAGAAGTGGGCCCGGGGGATGGGCATGGAGGCCCACGATATTGAATCCGTCCGCGCAGGTCGTGGATAGTCGGGAACCAGTTGACCGACCATGGCGTTAAGCGTGGTGTCGGCTCCCTACGATCGGTGGGGACCAGGAGGAAGTGATGACGGCTGTAACCGAACGTCCGGCGGCGATTCCGGCCCCCGAGGAGCGGCGAGCGAGGTTGAAGCATCGCCGCGGGAGCCGGTGGATGCACTGGGTCAACTTCCCGCTGCTGACCATCATGATCTGGAGCGGTCTTCGCATCTACTGGGCCAACGATGTCTATGACCTGAGCATCGGCAGCTGGACCTTCTATGAGTTCTTCCCCGACGGTTTCTACGAACCGCTCGGACTCAACCGCAAGCTGGCCAAGGGCATGGCCTGGCACTTCACCTTCGGCTGGCTGTTCGCCATCAACGGCGTGCTCTACGGCCTGTACACCCTGGTCACCGGCGAGTGGCGCCACCTGGTGCCCGATCGCCGGTCGATCAAGGAGAGCTTTCTGGTCCTCGCCCACGACCTGTACCTGCGCAAGGAGGCGCCGCCTCAGGGTCGCTACAACGCAGCGCAACGTTTGAGCTACACCGGCATCCTCATTCTCGGGGCCTTCGCGGTGCTCACCGGGGTCGCGATCTACAAGCCGAACCAGGCCAACCTGCTCACCACCATCTTCGGCGGATACGAATCCGCCCGGGCGATTCACTTCATCATCACGATGGCGTTCATCGCCTTCTTCGTGATCCACATCCTCCAGGTCATCAAGGCCGGTTGGGGAAACTTCTTTTCGATGGTGACGGGCTACGAACTCGACCCCAAGCCCAAGGTCACCGCTGTCGACGGCGCTGCCGACCACGGTGCTGTCACCACCCCCGACGACGGTGCCAACAACGAGCAGCCCGAGAACGAACAGGAGGCCGACCGTGTCTGACGCTGAGCCCACCCCCACCGCCGAGCCCATCCCTACCGCCAGCGAGAAACCCATCGACCCTCGCCAGGCGCGTTATGAAGCCGAGCTGGCGGCTTCGAAGTCGCTCAGCGTCGACGAGTTCCGCCGACTCTCGCGCCGCTCGGTGCTCTTCGGTGGCGTTGCCGTCGCGGCGGGCTTCTTCGGCTTCCGCGGTATCCAAAAGCAGGAGGAGGCCGACAACATTCCCCGCCTGTTGCGCGCCACCCACGAGTTCAACGAAGACCTGTGGCGGCGGCTCTACCGCGAAGATCACCTGGCCAAGACCTTTCCGCCATCGGAGGCCTCGGTGCTGCGGGTCAAAGGCCGCCACGGGATCCGCGAGGACATCGACCTCGACGCCTGGCGACTGAACGTCGACGGTGTGGGTGGCCGGATTGCCACCCTCGATCTCGACGCCGTCAAGGCACTGCCGCGCCACGAGATGACCATCGAGCACAAATGCGTCGAGGGTTGGAGCCAGGTGACCACCTGGGGTGGGGCCCGGTTCAGCGACTTCGCCGAGTCGTTCGGCAGCGCGGTCGAGGGATTCGACTTCGTAAGCATGAACACGCCGGATCGCGAGTACTACGTCGGACTCGACATCGAGACGATGATGCACCCGCAGACCCTGCTGGTCTACGACATGATGGGCGGCGACCCGCTCGACTCCGAGCACGGCGCGCCGTTGCGGCTGGCCACGCCGCTCAAGTACGGCATCAAACAGATCAAGCGCATCGGCACCATCAGCTTCACCAACACCCAGCCGGCCGACTTCTGGGCCGAGCGGGGGTATGACTGGTACTCGCACCTGTAGCGAGCCGTCCACCGGATACCCACAGATTCGGCTCACCGAAACCGGTTTTCCCCAGGGTTGTCCACAGGCTGTGGACGTGACGTCCCATCCAGTTCGTCCTTCGTCCGCCGGCGTTCGGTAGCCGTTCCCTCGGCGTGTATGGCGCGTCGTCAGGCCGTCAGCCGTTTGGCCAGCCGAATGGCGCCGACCGCGTGCGGGTCGGCCAGCGCCTGCATGGCGATGTCGTAGTCGGGTAATTCGAAAACTTCGCCATCGTCGGTGATCATCACGAACCGGTCGAGGTTCTGCAGGAATGTGCGGTCGTGGCTGACCGCGACGACGGTGCCCTCGAAGCCGTCGAGCGCCTGCTCCAGCGCTTCGGAGGATTCGATATCGAGGTTGTCGGTCGGTTCGTCGAGCAGCAGCACGTTGTGGCCCTCGAGTTCGAGACACAGCACCTCGAGTCGGGCCTTCTGGCCGCCGGACAGGGTGTCGAACTCCTGGCGGGCGTGGGCGTTGAGCCCGTACCGGGCGAGCGACTTCATGGCCTTCTCGTCGTCGGCCACTCGCTCGCGGGCGATCTCGACCGCCTCGCGCCCGAGAAAGTCGGGCCGGTCGTTTATCTGGGTGAACGTGCCCACCGAGGTCCGGGGCCCGAGCCCGATCGTCCCCTCGCTCGGGGAAATCTCGCCGGCCAACGCTCGAAGCAGGTGGCTCTTGCCGGTGCCGTTGGGGCCGATCAACCCCACCCGCTCGCCGAAGTGGACCTCGTCGGTGAACGCAAAGAACAGGTCGTCGATGGCGACGTCGCGCAGGTCGAGCACGCGACGGGCCGAATCGGCGCCGCGCAGCTTCACGTGGATGTTCTGGTCGCGCACCGGCGGTGGGGGCGGGCCGGCCTTGACGAACTTCTCCCATCGGGTCTCGGCTGCGTTGGCCTTGGTGGCGTTCTTGAAGTTCTGCGCCGCGCGCGCCTTCATGATCTTCATGTGCTTGTGAAGCCGCCGCTCCTCGTCGTTCCACCGCTTCAGGGCATCGCCCAGGCGGGCCTGGCGTTGTTCGCGGGCCTCGCCGAACGTGGCGTAGGAGCCGCCATGCACCCAGCACCCGGAACCCTCGAGGACCACGATCTTGGTGGCGACCCGTTCGAGTAGTGACCGGTCGTGGCTCACCATCAAGATGGTGCTGGGACACGCGGTGATCTGCTCTTCGAGCCAAACCCGGGTCGGGATGTCGAGGTAGTTGTCGGGCTCGTCGAGTAGCAATATGTCGGCGCCGGCGTTGAGCAACAGGTCGAGGACGAGGCGCTTACGCTCGCCGCCGGACAGCTCTCCGACCTTGCGGGTGTTCACGTCGTCGACCTTGGACTTCACGCTTCGTTCGGCGGCCGATGCCCAGGCGACCTCGAGGTCATAGCCGCCCAGGTCGCCCCACACGGTGAGCGCTTCGGCGTAGGCCATGCCATCGTCTTCGCCGGCGGTCATCGCCCGCTCCGCCGCGACCAGGGTCTTGCCGGCGGTGCGCAGTTCGGGCGGGGCGACCTCCAACAGCATCTCGCGCAACGTGTCGTCGGGGCGGGACATGCCGACGTCCTGCGTCATCGTCAACACGAGCCCGTCGACCGCGAATTCGCCCTCGTCGGGCGACAGCTCGCCGGACAGAATCCGCAGGATGGTGCTCTTGCCCACGCCGTTGGCGCCGACGATCGCCGCGTGGTCGCCGGGCGCCACGCCGAAGCTGATGTCGAAGAACAACGAGTCGGCCCCCGGAGGGGCGTATTCGAGGTCGGAGACGACGATGCCGCTCATGAGGTGATCACCGCTCCATCATGGGCGAACGGCCGGAGCTCGGCGGGCATTTTCGGCGCGGAGGACGGCCGAAAGACCGGGCTCGGGAGCCCATCGATGTGAATTCCGACCTTTCCGGTTGCCTTTTGTCATCGGCGGTCTCTACTCTAATGCCGACTACTCAGATCGGAATTAGGGGTTTTACGCCATGAGCGTGCGGGAAACGATGACCGGGAGCGGGGCCGACGCTCCGCCCACCTCTGCGCCCAACGCTCCGCCCACCTATCCGGTGCACCTGGTTCTGACCGGTCGTCGGTGCCTCGTGGTCGGTGGTGGCAACGTCGCCGTTCGCAAGATCGGCGGACTTCTGCGCAGCGGCGCGTTGGTCACGGTCGTCGCTCCGGAGATTCGCGACGAAATCCGAGCCCTCGACGTCTCCCTGATCGAACGGGCCTACCAACCGAGCGACCTCGAAGGTCAGCGGTTGGTGATCACCTGCACCGACGACCGGGCGGTCAACGCCGCGGTGTACGCCGACGCCGAATCGATCGGCGTGTGGGCGAACAGCGCCGACGACCCGGTGAACTGCGCCTTCACCCTGCCATCGGTTGCTCGCCAGGGCGACCTGGCCGTGACGGTGAGCACGACCGGTCGCAGCCCGGCGTTGTCGGCGTGGTTGCGCCGCCGTTTCGAGCGCGAGTTCGATGAGTCCTACGCCGCCCTCCTCGATGTACTCGCCGACGTCCGGGCCGAAGCGCGCACGACGCTCGGGACCTCGGAGATCCGCGGCTGGAACGAAGCGCTCGACGACGGGCTCCTCGAACTCGTGGCCGACGGCGAGCTCGATCTCGCCCGGGAACGGCTGCGCAAATACCTCGGGCTCACCGATCGGGTGGTCCCGACCGGAGCGCCATCGTGACCGTGTACCTCGTGGGCGCCGGCCCCGGCGATCCCGAACTGTTGACCCTGAAGGCCGCTCGTCTACTCACGATCGCTGATGTCGTCGTATTCGACCGGCTCGTCGGTCCCGAGATTCTCGACATGGTCGCCCCGTGGGCTGAGCTCGTCGATGTTGGCAAGGACCCCAACGGCCGCCGCACCTCGCAGGCGACGATCAACGCCACGCTCGTCGATCGCGGCCTGCGGCACTCGACGGTGGTCCGGCTGAAAGGCGGCGACCCGTTCGTGTTCGGCCGCGGGGGCGAGGAGGCGCTGGCGCTCGAAGCCGAAGGCATCGATACCGAGGTCGTGCCCGGCATCACCTCGGCGATCGCCGGCCCGGCCGCCGCCGGCATTCCGGTAACCCATCGCCGGGTCTCCAGCGCGTTCACGGTGGTGACCGCCCACCAGGATCCGGCGAACGACGACGCCCTCAACTGGGATGCCCTCGCCCGGCTCGGCACGACCCTCGTCGTCCTCATGGGTGCTCGCCGAGCGCGACAGGTGCGCGACCGGTTGATCGCCGGAGGCCTGAGCGCCGCCACCCCCGTCGCCGTCATCATCGCCGCCACCACCGACAACGAAGAGGTGCGGCGGCTCACCCTCGCCGATCTCGGCGTCGAACCCGTGCCCAACCCGGCGATCATCGTCATCGGTGCCGTCGCCGCCTCGCCGGTGATCACCCGCACGCTCGTCGACCAGCACCCCTCGATCGCCTTCGATCACTCGACCACCGCGCCCATCGACCCCGCGCCTGTGTACACCGCGCCCATCACCACGGCGCCTACAAACACGGCGCCCATAAGCACCGCGCCTATAAGCACCGCGCCTATCAACCCCGGACCGACCAGCGAGGACCCACTGCCATGGCACTGACCGACCTTCCCCAGCTCACCGACCACGTCGAGGTGTCCTCGGCCCGGCGGGGCGATCAACCCCGACCGGTGGTCACCGATCCGGCGATACGGGCCGACATCGACAAGTTCGAGATGATGCTCGAGCGCTACCTGGCCGGCGACCTCGAGGAGGACGTCTTCCGGGTGTTCCGGCTCACCAACGGCATCTACGGCCAACGGCAGGGCGGCTACAACCAGATGATTCGCGTGCGCATGCCCTACGGGACGATCAACGCGGATCAGCTCGACATGCTGGCGTTCGTGGCCGACAACTACTCGCGCCAATGGGGTCACATCACGACCCGCCAGAACATCCAGATGCACTTCATCCAACTGCAGCAGATCCCCGAGGTCATGGAGCACCTGGGATCCGTCGGGCTGACCACTCGGGAGGCCTGCGGCGACACCATCCGCAACGTGCAGGGCTGCCACCTGGCCGGCGCCTGCCCGTTCGAAGTGCTCGACATCAGCGCCTGGGCCGACGCCGCCAACGAACACTTCCTGCGCAACCCGCTCGGCCAGCGGTTGCCGCGCAAGTTCAAGATCAACTTCTCCGGCTGCGACACCGACTGCGGACAGGCGATGTTCAACGACGCCGGGGTCATCGCCACCACCCGCACGCTCGACGACGGCACCGTCGAAGCGGGCTTCCGCGTGTACGTCGCCGGTGGCCTCGGTGCGAACCCCCACCCGGCTCTCGCCCTGGAGGACTTCACCAGCAAAGAAGATCTGCTGCCGACGCTCGAAGCGATCCTGCGGGTGTTCGAGCAGACGGGCAAGCGCGACAACAAGCTGCGCGCCCGCATGAAGTGGGTCGTCGACGAACTCGGGTGGGAAGAGGTGCAACGCCGGGTGCTCGCCACCCGTCGACTGCTCCCCGCGTCAGCCGCCTGGCCCGGGGGCATCCCCGCGATCGTCGCCGAGCGGGGCGACGCTCCGGCGGGTGCCGATCCAACGGTGGAGGCCACCCCGGTGGGGCAGGGCGTGGCGGTACGCATCGGCGGCCCGACGCCATTCGACCGGTGGGAACGAGCCAACGTCGTGCGTGGCGTCGCCAACGGCACCGTGTCGGCCTACGCCTGGTGCGAGCTCGGCGACATCACTGCGACGCAGTTCCGCGGCACCGCCCAGATCATCCGGGACTTCGACGTCGATGTCCGGGTCTCGAACCGGCAGAACTTCATTCTGCGAAACCTCACCGACGACCGGCTCCCCGAACTCTATGAACGTCTGGTCGCCCTCAACATGGCCGAGCCCGGCGCCGAGCTGAGCCGCGATGTGGTGTCGTGCCCGGGCGCCGACACCTGCTCGCTGGCCGTCACCCAGTCCCGCGGCCTGGCCAAGGCGATCGGCGAGCGGCTCGAGCTCGAAGGCCTGGCCGATGTGCCGGGCGTGCGCTTCAACATCTCCGGCTGCATGAACTCGTGCGGTCAACATCACATCGCGGACATCGGGTTCTTCGGGGTTGAGCGCCGAGCCCACGGCGAATCGGCGCCCGGCTACCAGATGCTGCTGGGCGGATACATCGGCCAGGACCAGGCCCACTTCGGCGATAAGGCCCTGCGTCTGCCCGCCAAGTCCGCGCCCGAGGCTTCGGTTCGGGTGCTGCACCGATTCGTCGGCGAGCGCAACGCGGGCGAGTCCTTCCGCTCCTGGATGGAGCGGGCCGGTGGCGCCCGCGAGATCGCCAAGGGACTGAAGGATCTCGATGTGATCCCAACGCCGGATGAGGATTCGTCGTATTACGTCGACTTCGACGAGACCGCCCCCTTCACCGCCGATATCGGCGAGTCGGAGTGTGCGTGAGCGACCGGCTCGCGCTGGCGGTCGCGGCGATCGATACCGCCAACGCCGAGGACCCCAACCGATACGACGATGGGCGCGGCCTCGCGCTCGTGCAGGGCGAGCTGGCGAGTCGCTGGGCCGATCGGCTCACCGACTCGCCCGCCGAGCCCGTGGTGTTGGCCGTGCGGGCTCACCACCTGAAGCGGTGGGAGATCGAACGATCGTCGTATCCGGAAGGGCGGGCCGGTTACCTGCGCTGGCGCCGGGACAACAAGGCGCATCAGGCCGACTCGGCCGGTGTCATCCTCGGCGCGCTGGGCTATGACCGTTCGACGGTGCAGCGGGTGCAGGAGCTGCTGCGGCGAAAAGGCCTGGGGTCAGACCCCGACACCCAGCTCGTCGAGGACTCGGCGTGCCTGGTGTTTCTCGAAACGCAGTTCGACGCCATGGTCGCGCGGCTCGAACGCGATCACCTCGTGCGCGTCGTGGCCAAGACCCTCGCCAAGATGAGCCCCGAAGCCGTCGCCCTCACCGCCGAGATCGAACTCTCCGACGCCGCGGCCGGCATCGTCGCCCAAGCCACGGCCCCCTAGCCATCACGACCGTTTGCAACACCCGCGCGAACCATCTGGTGCCTGGCACCAGATGGTTCGGTCTGGTTAGGGGAGGGTGGTGTCGGGGTAATGGTGGGCGACGTTGGCGGGGTAGCTGCGGCAGAAGTAGTTCCACAGCTGCTCGCCGTATACGGCGGGCTTGTGAGCGCTGCGCATGTCGCCGACGCCGGCCTCGGTTTCCGCCCGCCCGGCCATGAAGCCGGCTTTGGCGTGGCGCGGGCTGGCGGCGACGGCCTCGGCGTAGGAATGGTCCAGGGGAAGCACCGCCAGTGACGCGTCGAGCGATGGGCCATGGAAGTAGCCGGCCGAGAACCGTTCCTCCGCCGTGACCACTCGGTGCGGGGTGGCGACGAAGTAGTTCCCCGTCATGGCTTGGAGCATCTCGCCCAGGTTGATGACGAACGAGTTCGCCACGACGGGCACGTCGACCCAGGATTCGTCGGGCAGCTGCACCTGAAGCCCGGGGGTCGACCCCGCCGCCAAGATCGTCAGGAAGGCGGCGTCGTGATGGGCGTTTACCCCGGCCTGGCCCGGCGGGGTCGGTGGGTAGCGGATGAGCTTGGTGAGCGACATCGGTTCGGAACCGAAGAATCGATGCAGGTGGTCCTCATCGAGACCAAGGCCAAGCGACAACAACCCGAGAACCCGGTCGGCCAACCTGCCGAGACGGCCAAACCATTCGATCGACAGCTCGCGGTACTCGGGCAACACGTCGTCGGGCAACCACTGGTTCGGGCCGAGGAGCCGCAGGTAGGGCGGCTCCGCGGTGCGGGATCGCTCCGGCCATTCGCTCCACAGGTCGATCTGTTCGCGGATGTCGGGCCGGTTGTTGGTGTACTCCGACCCCTCGGCCTCCCAGCCGCGAAAGTGGCGCGACCGCATCTTGTCGATGAGCACCTTCTGCTCCGGCGGCAGGGCGAAGAACCGGTGCATCATCGCGAATACGGCGTCGACGAACGCCGGATCGATCCCGTGATTCACCGCCACGAAAAATCCGATCTCATGGCAGATCTCGCGCACCTGCTCGGCCAGCTCGGCGCGCTCGCTCTCGGACCCGAACAGCGGGCCGAGGTCCACCACCGGGATCGCCGTCGACGGTGCGTTCGTCATGGCCCCGGTCTACCGCGCCGTCCGGTTGCGGTCGAGGCTCAGCGGTCGGCCAGAGCGGCGTCGAGGTCGCCCCAGAGGTCTTCGCAGTCCTCGAGCCCAATCGACAGCCGGACCATGCCGTCGCCGATCCCGACCGCGGCGCGGGCCTCGGGCGGCAGGCGGCGATGGGTGGTCGTGGCCGGATGGGTCACCAGGCTCTTGGAGTCACCGAGGTTGTTGGAGATGTCGAACAACGCCAACCGGTCGAGGAAAGCGAAGGCGGCATCTTTACCGCCGTCGAGCTCGACCGTGAACACGGTGCCGCCGGAGCTCATCTGGCGCTTGGCCAGATCGAACTGGCTGTGGGACTCGAGTCCCGGGTAGGTGACCCGGGCGACCCGCCGGTCAGCGTGCAGTCGGCGGGCGAGCGCATCGGCGCTCGCGCTGGCCGCTTCGACCCGCAGCCGCAGCGTTTCCATGCCCTTCAGCAGGACCCAGGCGTTGAACGGGCTGAGGCTCGGGCCGGTATGGCGCAGGAACGGCATGACCCATTCGTCGATGAAATCCTGGTCGGCCAGGATGGCGCCCCCGAGGGTGCGGCCCTGCCCGTCGATGTGTTTGGTGGCCGAGTACACCACCACGTCAGCGCCGAAGTCGAGCGGCTTTTGCAGCACCGGGCTGGCGAACACGTTGTCGACGACAACCGTCGCCCCGGCCGCGTGGGCCATGGTGCACACCGCGCTCAGGTCGATGATCTCGAGGCCGGGGTTCGACGGGGTCTCGAGGAACACGACGTCGGCGCCGCCGGCCAACGCCTGTTCCCACTCGTCGAGCGATGTCCCGTCGACGAGGGTGGATTCCACGCCGAACCGGGGAAGGATCTCGGCCGCGACCACGTGGCACGAACCAAACAGCGCTCGCGAGCTCACGATACGGTCACCGCAGCTCAGCCGCCCGGCGAGCGCGGCGAAGATGGCGGCCATGCCGCTGGCGGTGGCCATGCACGCCTCGGCCCCTTCGAGCAGTCGGAGGCGTTCCTCGAACGCGGCGACGGTGGGGTTGCCGTAGCGGCTGTAGATGAAGCGGTCGTGCTCTCCCTTGAAGGCGGCCTCGGCCTCGGCCGCCGAGCCGTAGACGTATCCCGAGGTGAGGTACATCGCCTCGGCGGTTTCATCGAAGGCCGAGCGGGCGACGCCACCGCGGATCAGTCGGGTGGCTTCGGACCAGTCGCCGGCCGGCCCGGGGGTCAGCTCTGCTTCCACGGAGCGGCGTCCTTCCAGCCGCCGTGGCGATGGCCGTCGGCGTCGACGTCGCCCTCGAACCCGTCGGCGACGTTCGTGACATTGGTGAAGCCGTTTTCGACCAGGGCGGTGGCGGCGGCCAGCGAGCGGGCGCCGGAGCGACACACGAGCAGAATCGGCGTCGCCGGGTCGAGGTCGGCGGTGGCCTCGGCGACGAAGTTCGGGTTCGCGGCGCCGGTCGGGTACGCAATCCACTCGACGAGACGCACGTCTTTGTCGATCGAGCTGAGGTCGGGCACCCCCACGAAGTTCCATTCGGCATTCGTGCGCACGTCGATCAGGACGGCATCGGGGTCGTGGGTGAGGGCGTAGAACGCCTCGTCACTGGACAATTCGGCGATGGGTGTTGGCGTGGTCATCGGGGGCCTCCGGCCCGGTCGGCAGAACGTTTGGTCGGTCTCTTTGATCCCGACAAGATTGGTCGGGATTCACTCTACCGTCCCCGTCGCGCCCGGGCGCTATCGCGTCAGGCTAGGCCTCGTACGCGCCCGGAATCCGGTGATTTTGACGAGCCGCGGATGAAACCGGCGGTCGGTGGGGTTGGATCTAGTGATGACCTCCCCCTCTGCCCCTCCCGTCGCCACAATCGCCATCGATGAGCACGAACTGGCCGACCGGCGTACACAACTGCTCGCCGACCTCGACACCGGCCTCCGCCAGAACCCGCCGATGATCCCGCCCAAGTGGTTCTACGACGAGGCCGGAAGCGAGTTGTTCGAACAGATCACCCGGCTGCCGGAGTACTACCCGACCGAGGCCGAGCGTCGCCTGCTGCGCCAGAGCGCCGCCGATATCGTCGCCGCTTCGGGAGCCGACACCCTGGTCGAGCTCGGCTCCGGTGTCTCGGACAAGACCACCGTGCTGCTCGATGCGCTCACCGCCGCCCGCGACTCGGTGTGTTACGTGCCGTTCGACATCAGCCGCGACGCCATCGACGTCGCCATCGGCCGACTGACCGAGCGGTACCCCGATCTCGGAATCCACGCCGTCGTCGGTGACCTCGACCTGCACATCGAAGAACTGCCCCGCGCCGGCCGTCGGCTCGTGGCCCTACTCGGTGGCACGATCGGCAACTACGACAGCGTGGGCCGCGTCGCCCTGCTTCGTCGGCTCGCTTCGACGATGAACCCGGGCGACCATCTGCTGCTCGGCGCCGACCTCGTGAAACCTATCCCGCGGCTCATCGCGGCCTACGACGATTCCCAAGGTGTCACCGCGGAGTTCAACCGCAACATGTTGCGGGTGGTGAACGACATCGCCGGCCTCGACATCGACGTCGACGCGTTCGAACACCGAGCGGTGTGGAACGCCGAAGATTCCTGGATCGAGATGCACCTGGTCGCCACTCGCGGTGTGAGCATCGAAGTGCCCGAGCTCGGCATCGATCGCCGGCTGGCCAAGGGCGACTACCTGCACACCGAGGTGTCGTCGAAGTTCACCCACCAGCGGCTCGCCGGTGAACTCAGCTACGCCGGCTTCTCCCTCGCCGGCTACTGGACCGACGGAGACTTCATTCTCTCGCTCGCCACCCCGCGGGTGAGCGACTGAACCAACCGCGGTTGGTCAGATGATCTCGGCCGGATCGGTGAGATCGGCGGCGTCGATATCGCCGTCGATGTCGCCATCGAGGTCGATCAGGGCGTCGTCGCTCACGCCGTCGAGGCGATCGTCGATCGCCGCGGCCGCCGAGGTGTCGCTCTTGCGCCAGAAGGCGAGCTTTTGGCCGTAGGTCTTCAGTGCGACGCGCACGCCACCGACCCCGCCGGCGATAGCGGCGATGACCACGCTTGCGGTTCCAGCGTCCAGATATGCGATCACAGGATTCCTCCGAGAGGGGTAGAGCGATGTCGGGCTTCCCGCGAGGGTGCCCATCGGCGTTGTGGCGGGTGAACTGAGCTACCAGCGGATACGCCAGCGACGACCGCTTACCCTAACAAATACCGCCGCCAAGCCGTCGGCGCAGCGTCGGGGATCTGAACAAGCCGTGTTCTAGAGTGACGGCGATGTCCGAGACCCCCACGTCCGCCGCGGCAAACCCTGCCCTCTCGGCGGACCCCGATGTGGCCGACCCACCCGGTCGTTTCTCGCAGGTGGCCAACGCCGCGCTGGCGCTGGCCGCCGTGCTGAGCCTGGCGATAGCCCAACCCCTTTTCGACCTGCTCGGCAGCGAGGCGACGTTCTTCGTGGCCCACGAATCCGGGCCGGGCGACATCGTCCGCTTCGCCCTGGTGGTGTTCCTCGCCCCGATTCTGATCGGCCTCGCGCTGGTCGGGCTGGCGTGGGCGATCAAGCCGGCGCTCGGCCGTGGGGTGCTCGCCGGGTTGGTGGGTCTGGCCGGTGCGGTGGCGCTGCTGCAGCTGCTGCCCGAGTCGGTGCTGCCCAACACGGTGGTGTACCTCCTGGTGGGCGTGGCGCTGCTGGTCGGCATCACCCTGTTGTTCCATCGGGCCGAACCGTTCCGGTTGTTCCTCCAGACCATCGGCTGGATCAGCCCGGCTGTGCTCGCCCTGTTCCTGTTCGGTTCCGGCGCGTCGGACATCGTGTTCGCCGGCGATGTCGCCGCGGTGGGCGAGGGTGCGGCCACCGATGATGACGTGGTGATGGTGGTGTTCGACGAGTTCTCGCTGGCCGCACTGCTCGATGACGATCTCGAGATCGACGCCGAACGGTTCCCGAACTTCGCCCGGCTGGCCGCGACGAGCACGTGGTACGACGACACGACCACGGTGTCGCCGCGGACGCAATGGGCCGTGCCGTCGATCCTCACGGGAAATCGGCCCGATCGGGGGGCGATTCCGATCGCCGCGCTGCACTCGCAGAACCTGTTCACCGTGCTGGCGCCGAGTCACGGGGTCGACGCCGACGAGATCGTCACCCGGTTGTGTCCGACCAGCATCTGTGCCGCCACCGAGGCGGTTGCGGACCCACCCAGTCTCTACAAGGACGCAGCCATCGCCTATGGCCACTCGGCCCTGCCGACCGGTCTGGCGCAGCGGTGGCTACCGGCGATCACCGACCGGTGGGCCGGCTTCGGCGACGACGATGCCGCGTCGACCGACGACGAGCCCGCGCCGGGTACGACCGTCGCGCCCGACGGCACTATCGACCCCAGTGAAGCCGACGCGGACGACGTGGAGTTCGACTGGCTGCTCAGCGACCTCGGCCGCGATCACCTGGGCCGCTGGAACAACTTCATCGCCGCGCTCGGCACCGTCGACGCCCCCACCGTCTCGTATCATCACTCGCTGTTTCCGCATGCGCCGTACACCTACCTGGGCGACGGTCGCGTCTACAACGGTCAGCTGCTCGACGGCCTCGACACCAAGATCGACGCCTGGGAGAGCGACCAGGGGATCGTCGACACCGCCATCCGGCGCTATCACCAGCAGGCCCGCCTGGCCGACGTGTGGGTGGGCCAGCTGCTCGACGCGCTCGAGGCGAGTGGCCGCCTCGACGATGCGTTGGTGGTCATCACCGCCGATCACGGTACGGCGCTGACCGCGGGTCAGTCCCGGCGCGAACCGCAGGCGAACAATCTGGCGGACGTCGCCTCGGTGCCGCTGTTCGTCAAGTACCCCGGGCAGACCGAACCGGTGCGCGACGACCGCCAGGCCCAGACCATCGACGTCTTCCCGACCATCGCCGATGTGATGGGAGTGACGCTTTCCGACGAGGTCGACGGGCGCTCGCTGCGCGGCGACTGGACCGACGCCGAGCGCACCATCTTGAGTTGGCCCGAGGGCGAGGACTTCGAAGCCAACCTCGACCTCGCCGCGGCCGTCGGCCGGCTCACGTCGGTGGTCCCGGCCGGAAGCGACGTGGGGGGAACCTTCTCGTCGCTCGACGGCGAGAATTACGGCGGTCGGGCGATCTCGTCGTTCACGGTCGGCGAAGCCGTCGATGCGAGCGTCATTCCCGATCGGGCCGACCTGCTGGCCGATGTGGACCCGAGCGGAGCGTTCGTTCCCTCCCGATTCGTCGCCACCGTCGACGGGTTGGCGTCGGGCACCGACGTGTTGTTCGCGCTGAACGGTACGGTCGCGGCCGCGGCCACCACCGGCTCGTGGCAGGACCGCATTCAGGTGGCCGCACTGCTCGACCCGGCCGCCATGGTCGAGGGGGCCAACTCGATCGAAGCCTACGTGCTCGACGGGGGTGAGCTCCGGCCGATCGAGGTGCTGGACACGGTCCCGTACGAACTCGTGCTCGACGGTGACGGAAGGGTCACCGAGGTGCAGCTCGACGGGGAGACGTGGACCGGCGGCGCCGACGGGTACCTCGGGTTTGCCAACAACGATGCCGACCCGGCCCTGCTTCAGGGGTGGGTGGCCGACGTGGACGCCGACGTCGTGCCCGACACGTTGTTGCTGGTGTCCAACGGCGAAGTGCTGTCGACGGGGTTCCGGCGCATCGACCGACCCGCGGTGGCCGAACAGCACGGTGAGGGAACGCTGAGCTCTGGGTTTCAGTTGGCGCTGAGCCCGGCGTTGGCCGACCGCATCGATGAACTCACCGTCGTGGCGTTGTTCGCCGACGGCGGCTTTCTGGAGATCCCCTAGCCGGTCCGCCGAGCCATTCGGGCCGGACCTATTCGGGCGGGGGCAGGAACGCGTCGAGTTCGTCCATGGCCGCGTTGACCTCGGCGGTCGCGTCGACGGCGAGGTTGTTGTACTCGTCGAGGTCGACCCGATGGTCGTAGAGCTCCTGGCTTCCGTCGGCGTAGCGGATGTAGCGGTAGTCGCCGCGTCGCACCGCGTAGTTACCCGGCTTCCAGGTGGTGACCGGTGGCCGGTCGTCGGCGACCGCTGGATCGGCGATGATGGGCGTGAGGCTGTCGGATTCGTAGTCGCCGGGCAGCTCGGCCCCGCACAGTTCGGCAACCGTGGCGCTGAGGTCGGTGAGCGCCACCGGGGCGTCGATGGTCGACCCGTTGGCGCTCTCGCCCGCTGGCAGCTTCAACAGCATCGGCACGCGGGTCGAGCGCTCCCACAACGTGAACTTCCGGATGTGCAGTTTCTCACCCATGTGGAAGCCGTGGTCGCTCCACACCGTCACCACGGTGTCGTCGGCGTAGGGGCTGTCGGCGAGCTCGTTCATCAGCTGACCGATGCGGTCATCGACGTAGGAGATCGACGCCTGGTAGGCCTGCACGGCTTCCTCCCAGAGGCCGCTGGCGCGCAGGGTCTCGAAGATGTTGAAGCGATCGATGTTGAATTTGGCGGCATCGCTGAGGTCGTCGAGGTCATCGGGTCGAAAGGCCGGGACCTCGATCTCTTCGAGCGGGTGCAGGTCGAGATAGCGCTGGGGCACCCGCCAGGGGAGGTGGGGCAGGTAGAAGCCCGGGGCCAGAAAGAAGGGCTGGGAATGGGTTTCGTTGAGCTTGCGTTTGGCGAACTCGACGATGAGTCCGTCCGGGTCCTCCTCCGGCGGCAGTCCGCTCGGCCCGAAGTCGATTTTCGAGGTCGGAAAGTCGATGCTGCCGTCGATGGCGCCGTCGCCGTAGGGCGAATCCCACATCGGATCGAAGGTGAACAGCGGGCTCGGGGTGGGCAGCGGTCGGCTGTAGCCGGGTAGGTACTTCACGACGATCTCGTGGTCGTCGAACCGGTCGCTCTTGACGTCGTGGAAGATCTTTCCCGCCGACATCGTGTGGTAGCCGGCCGCCCAGATGTGGTCGAGCAACGACACCGTGTTCGGGCTCCAACGGCGATACTCGTTGAGCGAGTCCGGTGTGTGGTCATAGACGTTGGCGGTGTCGGGCTGCATGCCGAACATCACGGCGTTGCGCGCGGGCAGACACATCGGCGCCGGGCAGTAGGCCTTCTGGAAGTCGATCGATTCCGCCGCCAACGCGTCGAGGTTCGGGGTGTGGGTTCCGGGGTGGTTGTTGAGGTAGCCGGCCCAGTCGTTCATGTCGTCGATGGAGATGAACACCACGTTGGGGGCATCGGACGCGGCGACCCGCTGGCGCACCGTCGTACCGCCGAACGTGCGGGTGGCTCCGGTGTAGCTCGGCCCGGCGGTCGTGGTGGGCGGAGCCGAGGTGGGCGGCACCGTCTTGCGGGTGGGCGGACCCGTGAGATCGCTGGTGGATCCGCATCCGGCCACCGCCGCCGCGAGGGCGGCACCGGCGGAGCCGCGTAGGAACTGCCGTCGGTCCATCCGGTGAAACCTAGCGGAAGCGGCGACGTCTCTAGATGGCGCCCGTCGCGCGCAGTTCGGCGATGCGTTCGGCGTCGTAGCCGAGCACCCGCTCGAGCACGGTGTCGGTGTGTTCGCCGAGAAGCGGGGGAGCGGTGGTGTACTCGACCGGTGTCGCCGACAGATTGATCGGGCTACCGATGCCGGGCGCGGTTCCGGCGCTGGCGTGCGGCAGGTCGATCCTCATGCCGCGGTGTTGCACCTGAGGTTCGGCGAAGGTGTCGGCAATGTCGTTGATCGCCGCGGCGGGCACCCCGAGATCGGGTAGCGCCGCCAGCAGGTCGGCGCTCGGGATGGTGGCGAGAACGGCTTGGAGCCTCCCGGCGAGGATCGCCCGATGCTCGTTGCGGGCCGGATTGGTGGCGAAGCGGGCATCGTCGACCAGCTCGTTGAGGTCCAGGTGGCCGCACAGCTGGGCGAACTGGCGGTCGTTGCCGACGGCGATGACGACCTGGCCATCGGCGGTGGTGAAGGGCTGGTACGGCGCCAGACTCGGATGCCAGGCGCCGGTGCGCTGCGGCACGTTACCGCTGACCAGATAGCTCAGCGCCTGGTTCATCAACATGGCGACCTGGCAGTCCAACAGCGCAATATCGACCGCCTGTCCGTCGCCGGTGCGTTCGCGATGGAACAGCGCCGCGAGCACCGCGATGGTCGCGAACAGACCGGAGGACATGTCGGCGATAGCGACGCCGGTGCGCTGGGGCCCGCCGCCCGGCTCGTCGTCGGGCCGACCGGTGATGCTCATCATCCCACCCAGCGCCTGGGCCAGGTAGTCATAGCCGGGCTGGTCGGCGCGGGGGCCGGTCTGGCCGAAGCCGGTGATCGAAACGTGGATGAGCGCCGGGTTCGCGGTCCGCAGATCGTCGACGCCCAACCCCCGGGCGGCGAGGGCGCCGACCTTGAAGTTCTCGACGCAGACGTCGCTGGCTCGGGCCAGTGCGAGCACGATCTCGCGGCCGGGGTCGGTGGTGATATCGACGGTGATCGAGTGCTTCCCTCGATTGGTCGACAGGTAGTACGACGACTCGCGTGTGTCCTCCCCATTTGCATCGGTCAACCAGGGTGGGCCCCAGTGCCGCGTGTCATCGCCGACGCCCGGCCGCTCGACCTTGATCACCTCGGCGCCGAGATCGCCGAGGATCTGGGCGCAGCTCGGCCCGGCGAGCACGCGGGAGAGATCGAGGACGCGAAGTCCGGCGAGGGGTCCGGGCACGAGGGTTCCGATCTAGCCGATCCAGGCCGGGTTCATGGCCCGGCCCGACTGGTTGCGCAGCACGAACGGCAGGGCGACGGCGAAGGCGGCGGCGTCGTGGTAGCGGGCCACCGATCCTCGCAACACCGGGTTGTCGCCGAAGCCGGGTGACGATGTGCCGAACGCGAGCGCGATGGCGGGCTCGAGGGCACCATCGGTCTGAAACCCACCCCGGCGGTGGCGTTCGAACGGGATGCGGATCAGCTCGCCGGCGAATGAGCCTTTCAACAGGTAGCGGTCGTCGTCGGCCACCACGTCGAGGCGAACCTGCTCGTCGCCCCAGGTACCCGCGATGTTGGCGTCTCGGGTGACGAGGCCTTTCGCCTTGCCGGCGACGGAGAACGTTCGGCGCCGGTCGTCGTCGGAGTGGGTTCCCTCGACCCGAACCGATGCGCTGATGAACCCGCTGCGCGACGCGAGGTCGATGCTGTGGTCGCCGATCGACCCGGCGGCCTGCATGCGTCGCTTCGGTGTGCTGTAGCCGATTTCGACCGGGTGAAACTCCATCGCCGAACGAGCGTAGTGTCGGCCTCGCCGCCCGTGCTGATCAGTGCGGTTGATCAGTGCCGTGTTGATCAAGGCGGTTGATCTGCTCGTGAACAGACATCGCGATGGCGGCTAGACCGTTGGCCATGACCACCGATGTCGGATCCACCGACCCAGCCGTCGATCATCTGCGCCACCACGCCTCGTTGCATCCCGACCGACCGGCGCTCATCGACGATCGGGGCGACGCGGGCGTCCGCAGTTACTCCTATGCCGAGTTCGATGCCGAGGTCGACCGGTGGGCGGCGGCCATCCTGGCGAGCGGCGTTCCCGCGGGGTCGACGGTGGCATGGTGTGGACCGAACTCCGCGGAGTCGATGGCGATCACCCATGCCACCCGCCGCACCGGCACGATCGCGGTGCCCGTGCCCTACAAACTCACCGTCGACGAGGCCCACTACATCGTGGCCAACAGCGAAGCGGCGCTCGGCTGGGCCGACCGCGGCTACGAAGGTCTGCTCACCGCCGACCTCCCGCGGCTCGAACCAGCGCTGTCGGGCACCGAGGTTTCCCTCGACAGGCAGGCGCCGCAGACCTCGATGCTGTTGTACACGTCCGGGACGACCGGCCGCCCCAAGGGCGCGCTGCGGCATCAGGCCGGCGCGCCCGGCCAGTTCGGCGCCCTGCTCGATCTGCTGTGGGGCGATGATCCGCACGTGTATCTGACGACCGGGCCGCTGTATCACTCGGGACCGATGGGGTTTGCCATGCGCAGCTGGCTGCGCGGTTCGACCGTGGTGCTCCAGCACACCTTCGCCGCCGAGGACTGGCTGCGGCTGGTCGATCAGTACCGGGTGACCACCACGTTCTCGGCGCCGACGCCGGTGCGGCGGCTGGTGAACCTGCCCGCCGAGGTGTGGGCGCGCTACGACGTGTCGTCGATGCGCACGATGATCGCCAACGCCGCACCCTGGACCCAGGCCCTGAAGCGGGCCTACCTCGAACGGTTTCCGACCGATTCGTTGTGGGAGGTCTACGGGTCGACGGAACTGTCGGTTTCGGCCGTCCTCGCACCGGCGGATCAGCTGCGCAAGCCGGGATCCTGCGGGCAGCTGGCGCCCGGGGTCGAGATGGCGCTGTTCGATGCCGACGGGGTGCGCATCACCGAGCCGCACACCGAGGGTGACCTGTACGTGCGCTCGGCAGGCGTCTTCGAGACGTACTACCGCAACGACGCCGAGTTCGAGGCCAACAACCACGAGGGTTGGCAGACGGTGGGCGACATCGCGTACTTCGACGAAGAGGACTACTGGTACATCTGTGACCGCAGGTCCGACATGGTGATCACCGGCGGTTCGAACGTGTACCCGGCCGAGGTCGAGGCGGTGCTCGACGAGTGCCCGGGCGTCGCCGAGGTCGCCGTGATCGGCCTACCCGACGAGGAGTGGGGCGAGGCCGTGCACGCGGTGATCGTGGCCGCCGACCCGCAACGCCCACCGTCGTTTTCCACCGTGCAGTCCTTCGCCCGCGAACGGTTGGCGGGCTACAAGACGCCGAAGGCGATGTCGATCGTCGAAGATCTGCCTCGCACCGGTTCGGGCAAGGTGCTCAAGCGCGAACTGCGCGAACGGTTCAGCGTCGGCCAGAGTGAAGCATGAGCATTTCTCTCGGGGTCGACTCCTCGACCCAGTCGACCAAGGTCGAAGCCCGCCGGATAGACACCGGGACCATCGTCGGAACCGGGCGGGGTGCCCATCCGCCGACCAGCCCGCCGGTCTCCGAGCAGGATCCCGACGCGTGGTGGGCGGCCCTCGTCGATGCGTGCGGACAACTCGACCCCGCGGTCCGAGCGGACGTTTCGGCCATCGCCGTCGGCGGCCAGCAACACGGTCTGGTGCTGCTCGACGATGCCGGGGCGATCCTGCGGCCGGCCAAGCTGTGGAACGACACCGAGTCCGCGCCCCAGGCCGACGAGCTGGTCGCCGCACTCGGCACCGAGGCGTGGGCGGCGGCGTGTGGAAGCGTGCCGGTGGCCGCGTTCACCATCACGAAACTCGCATGGGTTGCCCAGAACGAACCCGATGTCGTGTCCCGGGCGGCGCGAGCGTTGCTGCCGCACGACTGGCTCACGTGGCGGCTGTGCGATCGCTTCGTCACCGACCGCGGCGACGCTTCGGGGAGCGGCTGGTTCGACCCTCGGACCGGTGACTATCGCCCCGATCTACTGGCGTTGATCGATGGGGTCGGCGCCGATTTTGTCGACTGCCTCCCCGAGGTGCTCGGACCGTTCGAGCCGGCCGGCACCCTCACCACCGCCGCAGCGGAAGCCCTCGGGCTCCCTGCCGGTATCGCGATCGGCCCCGGCACCGGAGACAACATGGCGGCCGCGCTCGGGCTCGGGCTGGCACCCGGCGATCTGGCGATGTCGCTGGGCACGTCGGGCACCATCTACGCGGTGTCTGCGACGCCCGCGGCCGACCCTTCGGGCGCGGTCGCCGGCTTCGCCGACGCGAGTGGTCACTTCCTGCCCCTCGTGTGCACGCTCAACGCCACCAAGGTCACCGACACGGTGGCGGGCTGGCTGGGCTTCGGCGGCGATCCGGCCGGGTTCGCCGCGCTGGCCGGCGAGGTCGACCCCGCCGCGTCGACACCGATCCTCGTGCCGTACTTCGATGGTGAGCGCACGCCCAACCTGCCCGACGCATCCGGTGCGTTCGCCGGTCTGCGCAACGACACCACCCGAGCCGAGCTCGCCCGCGCCGCCCACGACGGCGTGCTCTGTGGCCTGTTCGCGGGCGTCGACGCGTTGGTCGCCGCGGGGGTGGGCGCGTCGGGCACCCTGCACCTCATCGGGGGCGGCGCCCGCTCGGCGGCCTACCGGCAACGGGCGGCCGACCTTCGGGGCGCGTCGATCGTGGTGCCCGATGCGGACGAGACGGTTGCGACCGGGGCCGCTGCGCAGGCGGCCGCGGTGGCGACGGGCTCGTCGATCGCCGACCTCACGTCGGCCTGGGGACTGGGGGCGGGCACGACCGTCGAACCGGACCCCCGCGCCGATGGCGACGCCGTGCGCGCCGAATACGCCCGCGTGGCGGTCGACCCGACGTTCTGCTGATCGGCGCCCGCGGCCGGTGCGCGCCTACTTGGGGATCTCGCTCCAGGCGACACCCTTGTCGACGCGCACATCGCCGGGCAGGCCCAGGATTCGCTCGCCGAGAATGTTGCGCATGATCTCCGACGTGCCGCCTTCGATCGTGTTGGCCCGCGACCGCAGGAAGCTGCCGGTGAGCGAACCAAAGGCGTGCGCCTCGTCGCTGCGGGTCATCGGATAGCCGGGCTCGTGCAGCATGGCGTCGGGTCCGAGCAGATCCATCGTCAGTTCGTAGATGCGTTGGTTCATCTCCGCCGACATGAGCTTGCCGACCGAGCCGCCGGGTCCGGCATCACCGCTCTTGGCGAGCTCCTTGGCCCGCTGGTTGGTGAGGCGGAGCACCTCGGCCTCGATCCACAGTCGCGAGACCTTGTCCTGCATCGACGCCCGCGCGGAGGCATCGAGGTCGTCCTTGCGGGTGTTCCAGGTGTCGATCAGGGATCGGATCGGCCCGCCGCCCTTACCGCCCCCGCCGCCGCCGAGGGCGACGCGCTCGTTCATGAGCGTGGTGATGGCGACGCGCCAGCCGTCCCCCTCCTCGCTGAGGCGTTGGTCGTCGTTGATGCGCACATCGGTGAGGAAGACCTCGTTGAATTCGGCCTCGCCGGTGATCTGATAGAGCGGCCGGACCTCGACGCCCGGTGCGTGCATGTCGAGCACGAAGTACGACAACCCGTTGTGCTTGGGCACGTCGGGATCGGTACGGGTGAGCAACATGCCGTAGTTCGAGACGTGGGCCAGGGTGGTCCAGACCTTTTGGCCGTTCACGATCCACTCGTCGCCGTCACGGATGCCGCGGCTGGGGATACCGGCGACGTCGGAACCATGGGTGGGCTCGGAGAACAGCTGGCACCAGATGTCCTCGCCGGTGAAGATCTTCCGCAGGTGCTTTTCGTGCATGGCCTCGGTGCCGTGGTTCAGCACCACGGGCGCACCCATGCCGATGCCGATGGGGTTCACCATGAGGTCGTGATACGGCACCTTGGCCTCGCGCAGAACGCCGTCGACGACGGCCTGCTTGCCGCGGCTCAGGCCGAGCCCGCCCTTGCCTTCGGGAAAGTGAATCATCGCGAGTCCGGCGTCGAACTGGGCGCCGCGGAAGGTGTACTGATCGACCTCGTGGGGGTCGACCTCCTCGAGGAGGGCCCGGGTGCGGTCGCGCAGCTCGTCGTCGGTCATCGTCGCGCCTGTGGTCATGGAGATCCCCTGTGGTTTGGTGCTCGCTCGTACTGGGCCGGGCCTTCTGGCCGATCTGGCTTGGGCCATATAGTATGACGCCATACAGTATGTCGCCACTCAGCATCCACCAGAAAAAGACACGGAGAATCCACCCATGCGCGAAGTCGTGATCGTCGAAGCCGTCCGCTCCCCCCTCGGAAAGCGCAACGGTGGCCTGTCCGCCATGCACTCCATCGATTTGCTCGGCGCGGTGCAGGCCGAGTTGTTCAAGCGCAGCGGCGTCGCCGCGTCCGAGGTCGGGCAGGTCGTGGGTGGCTGCGTTGGCCAGGTCGGCATGCAGACCATGAACGTCACCCGCAACGCATGGCTCACCGCCGGGTTGCCGCTTGAGGTGGCCGCCACCACCGTCGACGCCCAGTGCGGCTCGTCGCAGCAGGCGACCAATCTCGCCTACTCGATGGTCAAGGCTGGCGTCGTCGATGTCGCGGTCGGGTGCGGCGTCGAGTTGATGAGCAAGGTCTTTATGGGCGCGACCATCCCCAAGGAGCCTTCCGTTGGCAAGCCGGTGAACAAGAACTACTGGCAGAACTATGAACTCACCTCGCAGTTCGATGGCGCCGAGCGAATCGCTGCGCAGTGGGGCATCACGCGCGAAGACACCGACGCGTTCGGCAAGCGCAGTCAGGATCTCTGCGCGGCGGCGTGGGCCGAAGATCGCTTCGGTAGCCAGGTGCTGGCGATGGATGCCCCCGACCTGGGCGAGGACGGCAAGCCGGCCGACACCACCCACACCGTCGCCCGCGACGAAGGTCTGCGCGACACCAACCTCGAGGCCCTCGCCGGCCTGCGCACCAACATGCCCGACGGTGTGCACACCGCCGGTTCGTCGTCCCAGATCAGCGACGGCGCCGCCGCGGTCTTGATGATGACGCGCGAAAAGGCCGAAGAGCTGGGCGTGACCCCGCGGGCAACCATCGTCGACGCCGCCCTCGTCGGCTCGGATCCGGTGCTCATGTTGACCGGCCCCATCGGCGCCACCCAGAAGCTGTTGGGCGACAACGACATGACGATCGACGACATCGACCTGGTCGAGATCAACGAGGCCTTCGCCTCGGTCGTGCTCGCATGGGAAAAGGAACTGAGCCCGGACATGGACCGCGTAAACCCCAACGGCGGCGCCATCGCCCACGGCCACCCGCTGGGCGGCACCGGTGCCGTCCTGCTCACCAAGGCGGTGCACGAATTGGATCGCGCCGACAAGGAACACGCCATCGTCACCATGTGCTGCGGTGGTGGGCTCGGCACCGGCACCCTGCTTCGGCGCGGCTGATTTGGCTCCCCGCCACGAGCTCGACGCGCCGCCCTGGCTGCGCGTCGAGTCGACGATCATGGCTACCGCCAGCTCGCTGAGGCGCGCCTTCGACAGCCGTTTCGATGTGCTCGATCTACGCCTCAGCGAGGCCAGCCTCTTGGCGTACATCGCCGAGAACGGGGCGAACACCCAGACGAACCTGGCCCGCGGGCTCGGCATCGGTCGAGCGGCCACGGGTTCGATCATCGATGCGCTGGAGAAGCGAGCGCTGGTCGAGCGCCAACCCGACCCGAGCGATCGGCGGGTCTGGTTGGTGCAGATCACCGCGCCCGGCAAGGAAATGGTGGGCCGCATCGTCGAGATCGACGTGGTCCTGCGGTCGGAGCTGCGCGCGGGCATCGGTCGCGAGGAACGGCAGGTGCTGGCGGGGCTCCTGCTTCGACTCCAGGACAATCTCGCGGCCGTGCTCGAGGCCGAACCGAACGACTGACGCCCAGTCGTTCTTCCTCGATCTTCCTAGAAGACCGTGTAGCCCCCGTCGACGACGAGGTGGTCACCGGTGTGGAATGTGGCCGTCGGGTCGGCGAGAAAGACTGCGGCTGCGCCCATCTCGGCCGGGTCGGCCCACCGGCGGGCCGGGGTCCGGGCAATGGTGGCATCGCGGAACTTGTCCCAGGCATAGGCCGGGGCGGCGAGGTCGGTCTGGGTCCACCCGGGCAACAGCGCGTTGACGCGGATCTCGTGGCGGGCCAGACCAACGGCGAGGGCGCGGATCAGCCCCAGCAGCGCGGTCTTCGAGGTGCCGTAGGCCTCGTTGCCGGCCGCCCCGTGGATGGCCGAGGTCGACGACACCGCCACGAGCGACCCGCCGTGACCGCCATCGACCATGTGGCGGGCCGCGGCCTGGAGGGTGAGGAAGACCCCGTCGAGATTGGTGCGCATGACCTGGTGCCACTCGTCGAGCGTGAGGTCGAGAAAGGGTGTGCCCGTGCCCCCTCGGCCGGCGTTGGCAAAGACCGCGTCGACTCGCCCGCCCGCGGCTTCGACCGACGCGGTCATCGTCGCGGCGATGGCGTCGGGGTCGTCGATGTCGCAGACGAAGGCGTGGGCGGTTGCGCCGGCGGCGTGCAGCCGCGCGGCCGCGCTTGCGTTCTTGTCCTCGTTGCGGCCCCACACCACGACCTGGGCGCCCGCGGCCGCGCAGGCCTCGGCCATACCCAGGCCGATCCCGCCGTTGCCGCCGGTGATCAGTACGGTGCGTCCCTCGAGTTGCATGGTGCGAGTCTGGTGCAGCGCGACGCTGCGGGCCAGACTCGTTCGTTATGCGCGACATCGCCGCTATCGACACCCTGATCGGTTTCCGTCAACCCGAAGGGACCGACCGGAACCTGCCGCAGGTGGCCGCGGCGCACCGCGGTACGGATCACCCGGCCGACTACATGTACTCGACTATCCCCGAGCTGGCCGAGGCCCACGCCGACGTCGTGGCCCAGACCCTGGCGGCGATGGATGCCAACGAGGTGGCCGTCGGACTCGTCGGGCTCGACCACCCCGCCGCAGCCGGAGCGGCGCGCCGGCACCCCGACCGCTTCGTGCTCTCGACCCACGTCGACCCCACCGACGTTATGGGATCGGTTCGCCGCATCAAGGCCGACCACGCCGAGCACGGGATTCGGGCGGTGACCATGTTCCCGGTCGGTTCGGTGCCGTCGGCGCCGGTGGACGGCCCGCACGCCTACGCCGTCTATGCGGCCTGTGTCGAGCTTGGGCTGCCGGTCTTCGTCACCGCGGGCGTCCCCGGGCCGCGGGTTCCGATGGACGCCCAGATCGTCGATCGGTTCGACCGGGTCTGTTACGACTTCCCCGAACTCACCATCGTCATGCGTCACGGGGCCGAGCCGTGGGCCGACCTCGCGGTGAAGCTGATGCTGAAGTGGCCGAACCTGCACTATTCGACCTCGGCGTTCGCCCCGCGGTACTACCCGAAGGCGATCGTCGACTACGCCAACACCCGCGGCGCGGACCGCGTGCTGTACGGCGGCTACTTCCCCTTCGCGCTCGAACTCGACCGCATTTTCGCCGAGCTCGCCGACGTGGCGTTTCGCGACGATGTGTGGGAACCGTTCCTGCGCGGCAACGCCGCCCGGATTCTGGGACTTTGACCTTCGGCCCAAAATTCGCTGC
>CALHYX010000099.1 GCA_938041035.1 uncultured Acidimicrobiales bacterium
AGCCAACGGACCCATGCTCGGCGGGGGCTTCCGCATGACGGCCAGCTTCGCCGAAGGGCTGGCCACCGGTGCCAGCGGCGTGTTGTGCGAACAGGGCGACCGCCTCAGCGGCTGGGCCTGGTTCCTGGCCGACGGTGCGGCCCGCTGGGTGTTGGCCGCCGACGGTCACGAGTACTCGGTGTCGATCCCCATCGAGGGCGGCGAACAGCTCCTGGTGATCGACGGGACACCGGCCGAGCAAGGCTTTGCGCTCACGCTGCGCGCCGACACCGGTGCCAGTGCCACCGCGGTATCGAAGGTTCACCCACCGATGGCCTTCAGCCCCGACGGCGCCTTCCTGACCATTGGCTATGGCCGTCCGTTCCCCGTGAGCGACGCGTATACGCCGCCGTTCCCGGCACCCGCCTCGCTGACCGCGGTCCGCATCGACACCGGCCCACCCCCGCCGATCGACTTCGACCAGCTGATGGCCGACGTCATGCGGCATCAGTAGGAGCGGCTAGGCCAGACGAGGACGGCGATGCGTCCACCGTTGCGAAGCCTTGGCCCTGTTGCAGGCCATCAGCTCTCGATCGCTGGGTTGGACGCCACTGTGCGATGAAGCCAGCACCGGTTGCTAGGCCATGTGGCGCGGTGACCGGCGAACCGAAAGCCACTTTGTGACGCTCGGCGGGTCCTGCGTAACGTGTTCTCGCTGTTCGACGTTGTCGGTTGAACACTTCCCCAATTCCGACGAACAGGAAACTTCATGCGGATCTACCGACGCAACGTTCTCGCACGAGCGGCGCTGGCGCTCGTTGTCGCGGTGGCTGGCTTAACCGCTGCCCCAACCGTGAACGCACAGAGCTTCACGTGCTTTGGTGTGCCGGCGACCATCGTGGGCACCAACGGCCCGGACACGCTGGTCGGTACGAAGGGCCGCGATGTCATCGTTGCCCGCCGCGGCCACGACCAGATTCGCTCGCTGGGCGGTGACGATCTCATCTGCGCCGGGCACGGCAACGACGTCATTGACGCCGGCGGCGGAGACGATCGGGTCGAAGCCGGTCGTGGCCATGACCGGGTCCTCGGTGGGCCGGGCGCCGACCGGGTAACGGGCAGTTTCGGCAACGATGATCTGAGCGGTGGCGGGGGCAACGATGTTCTCCGTGGCGGTGCGGGTCGCAACGACCGGGCCGATGGGCAGGGCGGCTCGGATGTGTGCATTGCCGAGTCGGTGAACCCGTCGAGTTGTGAAGCGACGACGCCTCCTGGGAGCCCGTTGGGGCTGGAGACGCTGGTCGGCGAGATCGTTGAGGATCCGTTCGATCCGGACTTCTTCTGGAACCTGCACCCGTTCTTCAGCCGCCCCGGTTTCCTGAACGCGAACCGCGGCTATCGCAACGGCGGGAACCTGTCGTTGTTTCGGTCCCGGGTTGAGGATGCGACGGTGATTCCCGGCGACGTTCTGGTGAACGCCTACGTCGAGCAGTACCCCGGTGATCTGATTCCCAACGGCGTCGTGGTGTACACGCCGGGGTCCGCACCCCGGGTGTGGGAGGTGCGGCTGGCGATCACCGGTAGAGGGCTGTACGACGCGCTGTTCGCCGACCCGGCCTTCCGAGCGGTCGTGTCAGACCCGGAGGTGCAGATCGGTTTCAACGTCGATGCACTGAACGCCTGGCGCCGGCCCTACACAGCCGAACTGTCCGTGTCCGCCAGACACTTCTTCACCGGCGACCTGCGGTTCGAGGGCGACGTGGTGTGCACCTGGGATGAAGCGATGGCCTGTCGGGTGGCCTGACGTCGCGCCTTTGTGTAACGGCCGCGTCGTGGCCCTGGGGTCGGGAATCGCTGCGTTGCTCGCGCGAGGATCTCGGAATGGAATTCGACCCGGTAGCCAACCCCGTCTCCCGTTCGCTTGCCGATTTTGCGAAGGGCCCGATCCGCGAGCGGCTGCTTTCGTCGATCAATCTGATGGACAACTACAACCGGGGTCGGTTGGCCGAGGCGCTGGTCGCCGAGCTGCTCGGCGCGGCGATGGTTGGCGAGGGCTATGGCGACTGGGATCTCGACTACGACGGATTCCGGGTCGAGGTGAAGGCTGCCGGCGACATTCAGTCATGGCCGCAGCAGCGCCGGTCGCCGATTTCGTTCGGAATCGCCCGCACCAAGGGATACGTCATACAGGCCGATGGGAGCTATTTCACCGACGAGGTGAGGAAGCGGCGCAGCGATGTCTATGTGTTCTGCCACCACGTCGGAGTCGAGCCCGGCGACCCGGCCGACTGGATGTTCTACGTGGCCGCCACAAGGACTCTCGATCACGTATGCGGTGACCAGAAGACGATCACCCTTGCGTCGCTGAAGCGTCGGATCGAACCTGTGGACGCCGGGGCCAACGAGCTGCGAGACGCGATTGATTCGGTGCTGGTCCGCCTTCGGTCGAAATGAGTAACGGGCGGCGGTCAGCCCTCGATCGCTTGGTTGAGCCGCGCCGATAGCCAGTCGAGAAACGGCGCCAGACCCTCGCGGTCATTGTCGACCTTCGGGTAGTAGTCCTTCGCTGTCGATTGCAGGTTGGGGAAGTGTTTGCCAAGAGCTTCGTCGAGTTCGATCGGGTCAGCGTCAGGGTCATACAGCCCCGAGGAATCGCGGATGTAGCCGCGGCAAATAGTGATGTGGTGTGGCGCCTGCAACTGCACGACGTTGCTGCCTCGCGTCTGGTTGTTCGGCGAGCGGTGATACAGCGCTACTGTGCTCCGGCTCTTGTGCGATTCGTGCGCTCCGTCACGTTGAACCCAGGCTTCGATCGTCGTTCGTGCGAAGTCGGCGAAGCCGTCATCGCACATCGCGTAGAACTCGTCCAGGTTCCGAAGGCGCGGTGAAACCTCACGTCGGACGGCTCCTTCCCATTCGTTCGGGCTGGCGCGAACGACGAATTCTGGCGACCAGATGTCGTCGCCAACGCGTCTCGCCGCGCGCACCTGCACGAGCCAGACGCGAATACTGCGTTCGTCCGATGCGACGGCTACCTCGTTGAGGTAGTCGGCCACGCTGATGAACTCCTCGCGGTGATCTTCTGCGATCACCACAAGCGCCACGCTGTCTGTGGCCACCGCGTAGGCCAATCCGCGCGTCAGGTGATCGTGGTCGGCGGCGTTGTACTGGTTCTCGATGGAGACGCGGCGGCCATCCATCGTCTCGGCGAGAATGTCGAGCGAACGATTGCCAGCGGTCGCGTGTTCGGCCTCGATCAGCGAGAGCTGCCCAATGCCGGTCGCATCGCCGAGGTAGGCAAGCAAGTCGTCGTTCGCCAGTAGAGGCGTGAACGCCGTGGCCTCGCCGCCCCAGGCCTCCCGCGGTGTCGTGAATTCAAGGCGCCCCATCTTCTCCATGGATTGAGTATGGAGGGTCGGCGGGCCCGGCGGGAATCGATGGCGTTCGTGGGGTGGGCCTTCAGGCGGATTGGTCGCCCATCCCGCACGATGCCGCCTTCGTTTCCACACGAATACTCCAGGGAAGTCATGACGGTTGCGCGCGTCGCGGAGCAGGCTTTGAGACTGCAGTGATAGCAAACCGATAGGCGGGAAAACGGCGGAAAGCGAGGCCACGCGTTCCCATGCATCCGGGCGACCCTCGGAGCACATCGCCGCTTCGACCTTTGTCGGAGTGTTGATTCGCTTTGGAGTCGCGCCCGCTGGGATATGCGCTGTCCGGTCTGAGCCATCCACCGAAAGAAGGACAGATCAACCCAGCGATCGAAATTGGTCGCTCAAAGAGAAGGAAACGCGATGAATCCTGAAGAACTAGGCCGACCGCTTGCAGGCGTCGTGGGTAGGCGATTCGCCCGCTCGTTGGAACGCGTATCGCCCACCGAGCCCCCGGCGGCCTGGGGGATGGCCGAGCGACCCGGTGGCTACCCGATTCCGGACCCACAACTACCGGAGTCGCGGAGCACCCGGAAGTACTACGACGTCGTGTGGATGCCGAGGGTCGAGGAATACCGCGATCTCTGCACGGGTCTTGACGCTGAGGTTCAACGGCAGGAACCCGACCAGGCCGACCTGTTCGCGGTGGAGACCGAAACCGGCGAGCAGCATTTCGACTTCACAAACATCCTCGGCTCCCCGGCCGGCAAGTGGTGCCGGGGTGATGTGGCGGCGGCGCTGCGACCGGGGGCGGACGACAGTGCGCTCGTCGTCGAGTTCCGGTCCACATTTGAGATCGAGCCCAGAGAGGAAGAACAGCTCATCGAGATCGGATACGCAGCTCAGATAGACGCGAGTTACCGAGTGGCTTCGACCCGAAGGAGTAAAGGGAACGTCGGAGTCGTAGCGCAGGCCGGGTTGGAGGGATCAGCGCTAAGCGAGGTCGGAAAGGTGGATTTGCCCTACGAGGTCGGCGGCGAACTGTTGTTCCAGAAGAAGCAGGTGGACCTCGAGGGTGACGCGGTCATTCTTGTGCCCGCAGCGGCAACGGCGACGACGGTGGCTCTGGCCATCGAGATAAGTCAATACACCTACGGGGCAGTGGAGGCGACGCTCACCACGAAGCGCCGGTCAGGGGTCATCGTGTTTCGGTCCGTCTCGAGGGTGACTTACGAGCGCGAGGTGAAGACGTCCGTGTACGACTGGCCGCCTTCTGGCATTCCGCCCCGTCCGTTTCCGGGTCCGTGGCGGTGAGCGGCGTGGCCACCGGGGCGCAGGACCTGCCGTTCTCCTGCGACCTGGTGATGAAGGGCGGGTTCACGAGCGGCGTGGTGTACCCGACCGCAATCGCCGAGTTGGCCGAGGACCATCGGCTGCACAACATCGGCGGTTCGTCCGCTGGGGCGATCGCAGCCGTGGGCGCGGCGGCGGCTGAGTACGGACGCCAGACCGGTGGGGGCGGGTTCGACGAGTTCCGGACGATTCCGGGAAAGTTGGCCGAAGAGCACGATGGGCGCACGCAGCTGCAACGGCTGTTCGTCCCGCAGGACGGCACTGCGCCGTATTTCGAGCTGTTCTTCGATCAGCGGGAGATCTCCGGCCTCGCGCTGGGCACCCGGCTGGGCAAGGTCGCGCCAACGTTGTTCACCCGCGGCGCTGCCCTGCCGGGGCCCGGGTGGGCATTGTTCCTGGCCGCGGCTCTGCCGGTGGCCGCAGTGGTTTGGGCTGTTGTCGCCTTCTCGGCCGGCACGATCGCGTTCGCGCTGCTCGCACTTCTCGTCGGGTTGGGTGCCTACGTCGTGCTGCGCTCCGTCGACGGCATCAAAGTTGTTGGCACCGATGTGCAGGATGGGTTGGCCGAGAACCGGTTCGGTCTGGTCAGCGGCCGCACGGTGCGCGACGACATCGGGCTCACCGACTGGTTGCACGATGTGATCGATCGGCTCGCCGGCGACGTGCGCCCGAAGGGCGAGGAAGGCCAGCCACTGACCTATGGCCACTTGGCTCGCCACGACATTGGGCTCGTCACCCTGACGACGAACCTGTCGCAGGCGGCGAGCGAGAACTTCCCGTTCTCGGACCAGACCTGGGCGTTCCATCCGGCCGACATGGAGGCGCTGTTTCCCGAGCCGGTGTTCCGTCACCTCATGGAGCGCGGCGAAGCGGCTACCGAGTCGTCGCATCGACAGGTCGAACTCGAGGAGCACGGCCTGCTGAAGCTGCCGCCTGCGGACGAGTTGCCGATCTTGCTCGGCGCCCGGATGAGCTTGTCGTTTCCGCTGGTGATTTCCGCCGTGCCGTTGTGGCGACTGGTGCCCACGCGCGACGCCGACGGCGACTGGACGGTGGAGTACCAGAAGGTCTGGTTGTCCGACGGGGGTATCTGTTCGAACATCCCGGTTCATCTCTTCGATAGCCCTCTGCCTCGTCGGCCGACGTATGGGATCAGTCTCGGGTCGGGGGCGATCTCGTTGGAGGGGCTCGACGGCGACGAGCGGATCGCAGCTGAACAGCAGAACGTGTGGCGGCCGATTCGCACCGGGGCCGGTGGGGGAGCCCCGGTAGGCCAGATCACCGGGCCGCTTGGGTTCTTGGGCGAAGTGTTGAACACCATGCAGAACTGGTCGGACAATTCGATGACCAGAGCGCTCGGCGTGCGCGACCGCATCTGCACGATACGGCTCGGCGAAGGGGAGGGTGGCCTCAACCTCGACATGTCGGCCGACACGGTGCGCGGGTTGGTGCCGAGGGGCACTGCCGCCGGAAAGAACCTGGCCTGGATGCTGCGCGGCGAGCCGCCCGCCGGTGTCGACGACGACAAGACTCCGGCACTGCGGGCCCAGTGGGTGCGACATCGTTGGACTCGACTGCGGTCGAGCGCGCTCGGCCTCGACCAGCATCTCGACGATCTCGAAACGGGCTGGAGCTCATATGAAGTCGTTGCCCAGGCCGGGCCCGAGGCCAGCGCCATGACGTACCCCGACCTCGTTTCCGAGGTCGGCACGCTGGGGTATCTGCCGTACGCCTCGGACTGGACCGACACGGCGACTGGCCACCTGCGCAGGGCCGTGGACAGCGCGATCGACGTGCCGTTCGGAGACTCGAGCACCAAGAGCCCACCACCGTTTCGCCGGCTGGTGCTGAGCGCCCGCGGCGAACCGGAGACCGACGTGGAGGGTTGACTAGCGCCGGCGCTTTTGGCCCGGGCGCCGTCCGACTCGGTGAGCTCGAGCTCGGGGAGGCGGGTCAGGAGCTGCTCGATGCCGATGCCGATGGCGATCTGGGTTCGGGCCAGGTGCGTGCCCGGGCAGTGGTGGCTGCCGAAGCCGAAGGTCAGGAGCCGCACGGGCCGGCGGTCGATCCGGAACGCGTCGGGTTCGTCGTGCACGCGGGGATCGCGATTCGCGGCGGCGATGCCCATGAGCCGCCTCGTAGGGATGCAGCCTCGTCGTCAAGCGGTCGACGTCGTCGAAGCAGCCAGCCCTTGGGCGAACGATTGCGTAGGCTTCGGTATTCCTGTGGACTTCGCCTTGCCAGCGGTATACGGAGCTAGAGAATACGTGCCCAAGGCACTAAG
>CALHYX010000100.1 GCA_938041035.1 uncultured Acidimicrobiales bacterium
GATACTTCTTGAACGAAAAGTACAGCGTCATCGTCAGAGGCACGAGCATCCAACCCAAAAGCAGGATCACTGCGGGCGCCATCATCATGCGGGCTGCGGATCGGGAATGCTGGGTCGCCATCGGACATCTCCTCTGTTGGCGAACTTTGGATCGCCTCAGAATGACTTGTCGAAAGGGTTTAACTTGGCAGGGATCTCAGGGGCGGGCGCGCCGCCCCTGGGAACTATCGTGTCGCTAGAACTTAGCGATAGCCAGCGGCTTCCATTGCGTCGTTGGCAATGGCCTGTGCCTTGGCAAGAGCCTCTTCAACCGTCTGCTGACCAGCGTAGGCAGCCGAGAATTCCTGGCTGACGTCGGTCGCGATGCCGGCGAATTCCGGGATGGCAGCAAACTGAACACCGACGTAAGGAACCGGATCAACTGTCGGGTTCAGCGGGTCGGCGGCCAGGATGGCGCTCAGAGTCGCAGCTGCGAATGGAACGTCCTGGTAGTTCGGGTTGTCATAGAGCGACTGACGTGTGCCCGGAGGAACAGCGGCCCAGCCACCATCAAGCTCGTTGGCGGCCAATTCCTGGTAACCAGGACCGGTTGCCCAGCTGATGAACTCCCAAGCGGCGTCCTGGTCGGTGGTGCTGACCGGGATGGCGAAGGTCCACGCCCACAGCCAACCGGAGTTGTCGGTGACGTTGACCGGTGCGAGAGCGAAGTCGTTCAGGCCCTGGACTGGGCTGTCGTCGGCCTCGAGGATCGACGCGGCAACTGTGGCGTCGTACCACATCGCAACCTTGCCCTCTTGGTAGAGGGTCAGACACTCGGTGAAGCTGGAGTTGGCGGCATCGTCTTCGCCGGCATCGTTGAGCAGGTCAACGTAGAAGTTCAGCGCTTCGGCGAACTCCGGCTGATCGACCTGGGCCGCACCGATGGAGCCGTCGTCGTTGGCTGCCCACCACGTGCCACCAAAGGTGTTGAGCACGGTGGTGAACGCGGCGCCAAGATCGCCCCAGCCCGGCTTGCCGCGGAGGCAGATGCCGGCCATTTCGTCGGTGTCGATCTCGCGAGCGATGTCGGCCACTTCCTGCCAGGTCGGGGCGTCGGGCATCGTGAGCCCGGCCTCTTCCATGACATCAGCGCGATACATCAGGAACGACGACTCGGCGTAGAACGGCGAGGAGTACAACTCACCGTCGACCGAGAGGCCACTGCGAACGGCAGGGATCAGGTCGTCGATGTCGTAGTTGGGGGTCGAGGCGGCGAGTTCGTTGAGCCCGACCAACCAGCCGTTGGCACCGAACTGCGGCGTCTCGTACATACCGATGGTCACGACGTCGAACTGCTCGCCGCCGGCGGCGACGTCACGGGTCGTGACCTCACGCAGGGTGGCTTCGTCCAGAATCGTGAACTCGACGGTGATGCCCGAGTCCGGAGTGAAGTGCTCCGGTGCGAGCTCGGCCATGCGCTCAACGTTGCCGTTGGCGACGGTCGCGACCTTGATGGTGACACCCTCGGAGCCACCGTCGTCTTCGGCCATGGCGTCTTCTTCGCCATCGTCTTCGGCCATGGCGTCTTCTTCGCCATCGTCTTCGGCCATGGCGTCTTCTTCGCCATCGTCTTCGGCCATGGCGTCGTCGTCGCCGGCGTCATCGGTGGCGGCGTCATCGGTGGCTGCGTTGTCGTCGCCGCTTGCTGTCGGCTCATCGCTGCCGCACGCGGCGCCGATGAGAGCAAAGACAGTCAGGACGCTCAGCAGCAGGAGCCAGGGCTTGCGCCGCTGTCGGTTCTCGCTGGTCATGAATCCCCCCCTGGGGTTTGTTTGATTACGCGAAGAGCACTCTGCTCTCAGCATGGGCTGATGTTTAGTTGGTTTTGTGTTGGTTTGCAACATCATCCACTGCATCTGTGCCCGTTCACGGGAGAACTCCCACGCCCGAGGCCGCGGACAAACCGCGCAAGCACCGTGCGGAAACAGGGCTCGGGCTGGCCGACAACACTGATATGACAAGGCGGTGACAAGGTAGTGACAGGGTGGTGACGGGGCCGTAATGGGGTGGCGACCGCGAAATATCGAAGAAATTCGTCGCCTTTGTTTATGTTGGTATAAGGTCCGACCGTGCTGTCCGCGTCCACACCGCTCACGATTGGCGACTCGAATCTCACCGCGCTCGACGAGACCATTGGCGCCCCCGCGTACGATCGTGAGCAGCTCGTGCCCTCGATCGTACACATCGGCGTCGGCGGCTTTCACCGAGCGCATCTCGCCACATACGTGCACGAACTGTGTACTCACGGCCACACGGACTGGTCGATCGTCGGTGCGGGCGTCCTGCCCGGCGATGCCCGTATGGCCGCCACCCTGAGCCAACAGGACGGCATGTACACCCTCATCGTTCGCGGCCCCGAGCACACCGAGGTCGAGATCATCGGCAGCATCGTCGACTACCTCCGCTCCTACGACGACCCGCAATCGCTCATCGACCAGGTCGCCCGACCCACGACGCAACTCGTCTCGCTCACGATCACCGAGGGCGGCTACCCCATCGATGACACCACCGGCGACTACCGATCCGACTCCCCGGTCGCCGGCCCATCCTCGACGTTTGCGCTAATCGCCGCTGGGCTCGACGCCCGCCGGGCGGCCGACGCCGGTGCCGTCACGGTGCTCAGCTGCGACAACATCATGTCGAACGGCGATGCCGCCCGCACCGCGACCTTGGGTGCCGCGGCCGAGGTGAGCGACGACCTCGTCGCCTGGATCCACGCCAACGTGTCGTTCCCCAACAGCATGGTCGACCGCATTACCCCGGCCACCGAGGATTCCGACCGCGCCTGGCTCGTCGACCACCACGGGGTCGAAGACGGCTGGCCGGTCGTCACCGAACCCTTCCGCCAGTGGGTTATCGAAGATCGTTTCGCCGGCGCCCGCCTCCCGCTCGAAAAGCTCGATGTCATCGTGACCGACGACGTCGCCCCCTACGAACACATGAAGCTGCGGCTACTCAACGCCGGACACTCCTGCCTCGCGTACCTCGCCGCCCTCGACGGCATCGAGAGCGTCGACGCCGCCATGGCCGACCCCCACCTCCGCCGATTCGTGCAGGCCTTCCTCGAACGCGAGGCCCTACCGGTACTGCCGTCGGTGGTCGGTATCGACCTCGACGAGTACATCGCGTCGCTGGTCGAGCGATTTTCCAACCCCAACATCGGCGACCAGATCTCCCGGCTCTGCCTCGACGGCAGTGCCAAGTTCCCCAAGTTCCTTCTGCCGACGTTGCGCGACCAACTCGCTCGAACCGACGCCGACATCGAGCTCGCGGCCCTGGCCCTCGCCGGCTGGTGTCAGTACCTCGGCGGATCCACCCTGGCCGGCCAGTCCATCGACCTGGCGGCCGACCCACTGCTCGACGTCGCGGTGGCCCATGCCGCCCGATCCGCCGACGAACCGGCCGCGTTCCTGGAGTTCGATGAGGTCTTCGACCCGACCCTCTCGAGCGATCCGCGCCTCGCGGAGGCGTTCACCACCGCCCTCGAGCAACTCCGCCGCCAGGGGCTGCGCGCCTCGATCGACGCCGTACTCACCTAGGTACGCTGTACTCACCTAGGTACACAGCGCGAGCCCGGGTCGGGGGGACCCAGGACAAACGACAGACAGAAACCGAATTCCAACAACGGCGACAAAGCCACACGAAGGCCACACGAAGGCCAAACGAAGGCCAAACGGTCTGGGGGACCAAGCGAGCGTGAGTAGCACTTCGAGGACCGATCAACCCGGCGTCCATGGGCTCTTCCAGCGCGAACGCCAACAGGCGATCGTCGCGCTCACGGTCGACGAAGGTCGGGTCGAAGTCTCCGAGCTCGCCGACCGATTTCGGGTCACCACCGAGACCATCCGCCGCGATCTCTCGGACCTCCAGACCCAGCGCCTGGTGCGCCGGGTGCACGGCGGCGCCGTTCCGTGGGAACGCAATCGATTCGAGCCGCTGCTCTCGGTCCGTAGCGACCACCACGCGGCCGAGAAGGGTCGGCTGGCCAAGGCCGCCGTCGCCGAGCTTCCCGACACGGGCAGCATCATCATCGACTCCGGCAGCACGCTGAATCGATTCGCCGAGGAAATCCCCGCCGGTACGGCCATCCGGATCATCACCAACTCGTTGCAAACCGCACAGGTCCTCGCCAAACACGACGGCATCGAACTCACCGTCATCGGCGGCAAGGTGCGCAAGAACACCCTCGCCATGGTCGACGGTGCCGCCATGGCCGCGGTCGCCCCGCTGACCGTGGACACCCTCTTCATCAGTGGCGACGCCGCGTCAGCCGAGACCGGCCTCACCACGCCGTACTCCGAGGAGGCCTCGCTGAAGCGGGCCATGATCAATGCGGCCCGACGCGTCGTCGCTCTCGTCGACCATTCGAAGTTCTCCGCCGACCAACTCGTGCGGTTCGCCCAATGGTCCGACATCGACGTGTTGATCACCAACATCGAGGTCGCCCCGACGATCATTGCGACCATCGAGGCGACCGGCACGACCGTCGTGGTGGCGTGAACACCAGCGGCCCAACTCGCGCCTCGTGAGCGCCCTCGCCGACATCGTCATCCCGCCCGCCCGCCACCTCGAGTTCGTTGCCGCCGATGTGGCCGGCCTGGCCGCCGAACTCGTCAGCCACCAGGTCGGCCACGCCGCCGCGTCACGAACCAAGTCGACCCCCACCGACGTCGTCACCGCCACCGATGTCGAATCGGAGCGGCTCATCCGGCTCGAACTGCTTCGCCGTTGTCCCGGATCTGCCATCGTCGGCGAAGAACTGGCCGACGAGACCGGTTCGAACGGCGTGGGGTGGATCGTCGACCCGATCGACGGCACGGTCAACTTCTTGTACGACCTGCCGGTCATCTCGGTCAGTATCGCCGCCACGATCGACGGCACGGTCGTAGCCGGTGCCGTAGCCGACGTCCTTCGGGGCGACGTCTACACCGCTCATGCCGGCGGCGGTGCTCGGCTCGGCGGGATACCCATTGGCTGCTCCACCCCGGCTGACGCCTCCGGCGCGCTCGTCGGCACGGGCTTCGCCTACGACGCGCGCATACGCGCTGCTCAAGCGGGCATTCTGGCCGCCCTGTTGCCGACCTACCGCGACATCCGCTGCATGGGTTCGGCGGCGCTCAACCTGTGCTGGGTCGCGGCCGGCCGCCTCGACGCGTTCTACGAACAGGACATCAAGATCTACGACTACGCAGCGGGCGCGTTGATCGCCGCGGAGGCCGGTGCCACCACGGAGCTCCCGGCCGGCAACGACCTCGACCTCATGATCGCTACGGCTCCGTCGTTGTTCGATGGGCTGCGGCGCCTCATCGACCGGGTTGGGGAGACCGAGGTAACCGGGCCGGGTCGACCGGCGGAGTAGAGCCGGAAGAAGAGCGATCGCGCGCCACGTAGTTCCGGGCGTTCCACAGCTCGAGCAGCATCGAACTGTCCGCCTGCGCGCCTTCGGCGAGTCGGCCGGCGGCGAGCACCGACCGCCAGCGCGCCAGCCGATCGCGTTCCGCCGCCAACTCATCGACGAAGTTGCCGAGGTAACGCTCGAGCAGCCGGGTGAGCATCGATGACCGAGCGCCGGGCAGATGCGGCAGGTCGAGTTGGTTGGCGCTCGGCCGCAAGAGAATCGACGTTCTCACCACGTCGGCCACCGGGTGGCCGATGGCGCAGTCGAACCAGTCGATGATCACCGGGCCGCCGGTGCTCATCAACACGTTCGCCGGATGGAGGTCGCCGTGCAGCAGTGCCGCGCCTCGAGGAAGGGAGCGGGTGATGGCCTGGCCTTCGGATCGCTCCGCGGGCTCGAGCATCGAGACATCCTCGATCTTGCGGCAGAGCCGCTCGACGACATCGGGCACGCCGGCGGGTGGACCGGCCCGGAGCACCGTGCGATGCACGTCGGCGAACACCTCCGCCAGCCGATCGATGTCATCGGGCTCGTCCACCATCATTTGCCAGAGCGACGGACCCTCGATGCGTTCGAACTCGATAGCCGGCCGACCGTCGACCTCGAGCACATCGCGGACCTCCGGGGCACGAACGCCCTGCCGAGTCACGGCCTCGGTGAGTTGGGCCTCGAGTGCTGCCCAGCTGCGCGGCACATCCGGGTGTAGCACCTTCACCACCGAGGACTCGCCAAACGCGTACACCTCGGAGGTACGGCCCGACGCAATGTGCGTTCCGCGAGTGCCGTGCGTGCCCTGCATATCGCCAGCCTGCCAGGTCACCGCCGAAGGCGGGTCGCGGCCCGTCGAATCCCTCGCCCCACAGGCACCAAAAGGTGCGTGCTGGTCAACGCAACCGGTATGTGCTCTATTCACCTCAATGAGCCGCGGCTCCTCGTATCGAAGGAGATCCACATGACCAGCACCGACATTTCCTTTACCGCCGATGGTCTCCGCCTCGCCGGCACCCTCCGCATGCCCGACGATGCCGTCGGCCCCCTACCCGCCCTCGTGTTCACCGGCCCCCTCAGCGGCGTCAAAGAGCAGGTCGTTGGCCTCTACGCCGAACGACTCACCGAACGGGGGTTCATCACCCTGGCGTTCGACCACCGCAACTTTGGCGCGAGCGACAGCCCCCGACGCCACCACGAAGACTCCGCCGGCAAGCTCAACGACCTCCTCGGAGCAACCAGCTACCTGGCCGAGCTCGACGCCGTCGACCCCGACCGGATCGGATGCGTCGGAATCTGCATGGGCGGCGGGTATGCCCTGCGCCACTCGGCATTCGACCCTCGGATCAAGGCCCTGAGTGTCGTGGCCGCGGCATTCAACGACCCGAAGGCGATGCGCGAAGGCATGGGCGCCGAGGGATACCGCAACGTGATGGCCGAGATGGCCGCGGTGCTTCAGGCCGAACAGGCGAGCGGCACCATCGACTACATCAAGGCCGTCACCGACATCGACGGCGAGGACGCCGCCATGGGTGGCGCCGAACCGTTCGAGTACTACGGCACGGAGCGATCGGCATCGCCGGGGTGGCAAAACGAGATCACCCGCTCATCGATTCGGGAACTGCTCACGTTCGATGCGGCCATCGGCGCCGACTTCATCGCCCCGACACCGACCCTCATCGTCCACGGCCGCAACGACGACTTCTGCTCGCCGGACGCGGCGGCCGCCATCCACGAGCGCATCGAGGGCACCAAGGATCTGCTGTGGCTCGACACCACAAACCACATCGACCTGTACGACCAGCCCGCCTATGTCGACCCCGCGGTCGACCGGGTGGCGGAGTGGATGGCGGAGTACCTGTGACCAACCCGACGACCGACGATGGCCGCCCCATCTACCAGTGTCCCGTCGATGCCCCGATCTCGGTGCTCGGCGGGAAATGGAAGCTGGTGCTGATCTTCTACCTTCTGCAGGCGCCTCGCCGTAACGGGGAGCTTCGTCGGCTCGTGCCGACCATCACCCAGAAGATGCTCACGCAGCAGTTGCGCGAGCTCGAAGCCGACGGCCTCGTGACCCGGGAGGTGTTCGACCAGGTGCCGCCCAAGGTCGTATACGACATCGACCCGGCCGAACGCGACCAACTCGACGCGCTGTTGTCCCCGCTGTGCGATTGGGGCATGTACTGGGCCGACAAGACGGGGGGCCCGCGTTCTGGCGTTGGAGGATCGCTAGGCCCGGACTGGAAGAACTAGTCGGTCAGTCCCAGGCGGGCGACCGGGAACCCGTTGCGCGGGTTCAGCAACGCCACGAGCGGACCGAGTTCACCGTTGCCCCGGGCGACACCGTTTACCAGCACCCATTCACGATCGATGGACACTTCACCCTCGATTAGCGAGGAGACGCTGCGCACGAGCGTGGCGGCATAGGGAAGCCACGCCGGGGAAATGGCGTCGGTCTCGACCCGCAGGTCGTTGGTGGCGAGCTGGCCAAAGCTGTAGGTCAGCTGCTCATCGATCGCGTCGTAGGTAGCCTGATCGGGAACGATGCCGTCGACCTCGACGAGTCCGCGGTTCACGCTGATGGTGACCGACGGGTAGAGACCCGGTTCCGGCGGAGGCGGCGTCATGGGAACGAACGGAGGAATGATCACGTCGGCGCGCGTTTCGACGAGGCCCAGTACCTGGGTCTCTTCTTCGGCCGCCGGGTCAGCGGAGTCGGCTTCGGGGATGGAAACCACGCCGCCACCGATCAGGATGGCGAAGGCCGCGCACGCGGTCGCCGCGATGCCGACCAGGCTCGCGACCCGAGAACTACGCGGTCCGGCGGTACGACCGGTCGATGCGAAGGAGGTCTGCACCGCCGCGCTCGGGGTTCGGAGATCGAAGTCGGTCGCGTGCGTCGTCCCACGCGCGAGATCGAGGCTGGACAGATCCGGACGGGGGGCATCGATCCCCACGCCGAGCTCGGCGACGAATCGGGCCCGATCCTCGGCCGACAGGTCGGGCACCAGGTTCAGGAGATGACCGTGGGTCCCGTCGGCCAGGGCGAAGCGTTGAGCGCCGAGATCGTGGGCGAGCCCGTGGGCATCGAGGCGCCACGAGATGCGATGGTCGGCGAGCTTGCGCATGAGCAGACCCACCGCAAGGGCAAAGACCTGGTCGGTGGCGGCGGGCGACAGGCCGAACTGCTCGGACACCGTTTCCACGACGGACACGTAGCGCGAACCAACGATGGCTCGAGCCAGACCGCTGGTCTGTCGGTCGCCGACCAGGGCGGCATACAGGACCACCGGTTCGGCGCTCGTGGTCTCGCTGCGCAGGGCAAGATCGCCAATGAGCGCATCTCGCCCGGCGGCGACCGAACCGTGCAGGGCCAAGACGCCGGCGGACAGCACGATCGCTGCCTCGACCGCCTGGTGAACCCGCGGGGGCGCTTCAACAGTGTCGATCGCCGCAGCGAGAGCGGACGAGTCAAGCTCGCCACACAGCTGCTCCGCGATCGTTTCGGTGCCTGACATTTCCCGTCCCGTCCTGAGCTTTTCGATACATGAGCCAATCGACCCACCGGGCACGAAGATGAGGCGGGCCGAGTCGACCGCCGTTCGAATTGCGGCGTTTACGGGCGAATCGCCCGGCCCACATGGAAGTACGCCCACGGTTTGGGGCCGTCGGCATAGGCCGCGTCGGACCAGTCGATGGTGAACCCGGCGGCCTCGATCAGCGCCGTATGATCGCGGCTCACATGACAGCCGTCGAACAGCCGCCTTTGTACGGGATCGATGCGATGCTGCCACCGCTGAATGTTCTCCTCCGGTGCGATCCCGTGCTCGAGAAAGTGCAACGCGCCACCCGGTTTGATCACCCGAAAGAGCTCCGAGAGCGCTCGACCGGGGTCGGGGATGGTACACAGGGTGAAGGTCAACAGCCCAGCATCGCAACTGGCGTCATCCAGTGGGAGCAGCTGTCCGTCGAGACCGACGAACTCCACCGGAACCGAGCTCGCCGCCAACCGATCGCCGGCCAGCTTCTCCCCCACGACCGCCGGGTCGACGGCGTAAATCCGTTCAACGTCGTCGGGGTAGTGGGCAACGTTGGTACCCGACCCAAAGCCAGGTTCGACCACCACGCCTCGCAGCCCCTCGAGACACCGACGCCGCCACCGCGCCACCCCCTCTGTGCTGCACGCCTTGTCGATCAGTCGGGGCAGAATCTGGTCGCGGTACACACCCATGGTTCAGAACGTGGTCCAGTGGCCGCCGTTGACATCGAGGCTGGTCCCGGTGCACGCGGCGGAGAGATCGGAGGCATAGAACACCACGGTGCCGCAGATCTGTTCGGAGTCCGGGATGTAGCGCAGCGCGATCTCGCCGGCGACCGAGTCGTACTCGTCCTGATAGGTGGTGCCGTTCTGCTCGGCCCGCGATTCGAGGTACCACCGAACCGAATCGCCAAAGATGAACCCGGGGCAGATGGCGTTGACCCGGATGCCCGCCGGGCCGACCTCTTTGGCCATGGTGCGGGTCACCGAGGTGAGCGCCGACTTGGCCGCCGCGTACGCACCAAAGTTGGGCAGGTTGTTGCGCACCGACATCGTCGCCACGTTGATGATCGAACCCGATCCCTGCTCGCGCATGATGGGCAGGGCCGCCCGGCTCACCTTCAGCGCCGCGGTGCAGTTCAGCTCCATGCTCTCGCTCCAGGTCGCCAGCGACATGGCTTCGAGCGTCTCGAACGGCGGCTGTTTGAACGCGTTGTTCACCACGGAGTCGATTCGACCGAACTCCGCCATCGTCGCGGCGACCATGGCGTCGATGGCGGGCACGTCGGTGACGTCGGTAACGACCGGAAGCGCTCGACGCCCGAGCGCCTCGACCTCGCCGGCCACCTCGTCGAGCTTGGCCTGCGTCCGAGCGGCCAACACCACATCGGCGCCCTCGCGGGCACACGCGAGCGCCGCGTCGCGCCCCATCCCGGGGCCCACCCCGGACACGATCACTACCCGGTCCTGCAAAAGTGCCATCGGCTCGCTCTCCCTAAAGGTCGTATTCGTTGCGGTAATCGCCAAAGCGTTCGTCGAGTTCGCCCCGATCCAGACCGAAGTCGGCCATGTCGTACTCGTGGCGGCCGTACCGGTGCTGACGGTGCTCCTCGGTGTGGGCGACCATTGCCGTGTGGGCGTCGGCGGAGAGCGACTCGCCGAGATCGCGATACAGGCCCTCGACCGTCGCCACGGGGTCGGCCACCAGCTCGCGGTAGTCGACGTCGACGAATCGGTCGTCGCCCAACCGGCGCCGGGCCGCCCGCGTTCGCTCGATCATCTCGCCGAGCATTTCGGTCCACACCCGGCCCTCGTAGTGCGCCCAGTCACCATCGCTGAAGGTGCCGCTCAACGAGTTGGTGATACTCGCCGTCGACGCCACACAGGTTGCGGGATCGCGGTGGGTCCAGATGAACCGGGCGTCGGGGTACACCTCGGCGATCGCATCTACCGCCAGACCGTGATGCGGCGTCTTCAACTGCCACCGCCCCGGCGCTTCGGACTGCAGCAACTGGAGCATGTGACGGTGATACCGGTAGGTCGGCACGTGGTCGCGTTCGAGGAGCCACCGGCCGTAGGTCTCGACGTTGAACGTGGCGTTGAACCGGAGGCTGACGAAGTCCTGCGCCATGACCGTGACGCACTCGAGCGGCATGTTGGGCGGGTCGTGGTGCATGGCGCGAAAGCCCGGGTTCAGGTCGTCGAGGGGCCCGTGGTCGGCCCCGGCCATGGCGGCCACGAACCGCGGGTCCGTGCCGTAGGTCGCTGCGGTGGGCGGCGGCACCGGCTGTGAGATCTCCCATCCCAGGAGCGACCGGTTGGCCGGGTCGACCGAAAGCAGATGGCTCAACGCCGTCGTGCCCGACCGGGAGACTCCGACGATGAAAAGCGGGGCCGGTACCTCGGCGAGGGCGAGCTCGGGGTGGGCCGACTGATACTCCGTTGCCTGGAGCCGAATTGTGAGGTCGGTCACGATGGACGCCTCGGCCGCCGCCTGACCGATCGGATTCAGCTGAGCTTCGCCGTTCAGCGACGCCACCAGTACCTCGAGCCCGTCCCGGAACGACGGCTCACCAAAATCTGAACTTCCGGCGGCCGCAACCGCGTCGGCCAGCAGCCGCTCGACCTCGAGGGTCACGGCGTGCCCGTCGGGATGTCGGCCGGGTCCCACGCATCACCGAACCCGATCGATGCCAACCAGGTCTCGACGATGCGCCCGTCCTCGATCCGAAAGGTCTGCACCCAACTCCACCGCTGCTCGTCGTTGTACACCCACGTGCCGATGGCGGTGACGTGATCGCCCTCGGCCATGAGCCAGTAGGTCATGGCGCTGAACCGGGCGTCACCAAAGTTGGCCTGGCACTCGTCGCGGTACTCCTCGGCCGTCACCGTGCGCCGACCCATCGGATCGTGGCGGGTGTAGGTCGGCCCGGCCAGCTCCGGGATCAGATCGAAGTTGGTCTGGGACCACATGTCGTCGTACCACCGCCGCAGCACCGCCTTGTTTGCTACTGCGTTGTTCTCCGCCGTCATCCACGTCCCCATTCCCCCGCCGACTCGGCCCGGCGTACCCCCGATGTAGCACAGGGTGGATCAGACGGCGATTTCCTCGCCGACGATCGGCCCGGGCTGCAGCCGGATCACGAACGCCAATACCACCGCGGCCACCGCCCCGCTACCCAGCACCGCCCGCAGCGAGGTCGCCTCCACCACCGGCCCGGCCAAGATGTTGGCGATCGGAACCGTCCCGCCGAACGACAGCACCCAGATCGCCGCCACCCGACCTCGGATCGCCTCACCGACGTGTTCCTGCCAGGCGGTCGACAGGGTGGTCGGCAAGGTGAAGTAGAAGAGACCCACCACGAAGATCGACGGGTAGGCGACCGCCAGATCGTCGACGGTCGACATCCAGGCAAGTGCAGCGGCGAACCCGAGCAGCGCGCCACGAGCGACCGACGGCCGGGGGAACCGCAGCAGCACCGTGGCCACGAGGGTCGCTCCCGCGAGCGCACCGAGGCCGAACGCCGCGTAAAACCATCCATACGCCGTACTGCGAGCCTCGATGCCGAGGTTCAGTTCGGCGATCGCCGGCATTTGGCCGATGAACGGCAGACAGAAGAGGGAGAACAGGCACATCAACAGCAGCGGCCGGCCCACCTGGGGTGCCCGCCACGCCACCTTGAACCCGCCGAACAGTCGGTCGCTCAACGAACGCGAAGCGGCCTGCGCGGCCGGGATCGTCGTCACGGCGATCGCACCGATGACCAGGAGATAGCTGGCGGCGTTCAACGCGAACACCTCGCTGAACCCGAACCGGCTGGTCAACCAGCCACCGATCGCCGGCCCGATGACCCGGGCCCCGTTCACCTGCATCGAGTTCAACGCGATCGCCGCCTGCAGGTTGCCCGGCCCGGCGATGGTGGGGAGTACCGACGTGAACGCGGGCGCGAAGATGCCCTGCCCCAACCCGATGATGAACACGAGCAACAGCAACAGGTTCTTCGAGATCGACCCGTCGATCACCAGATAGGCGAGGACAAACGTCCACAACATCTGCCAGGTCTGGGTGATGAGTAGGAGCTTGCGCCGGTCAGCGGTGTCGGCCAGCGAGCCACCGATCAGGCTGAGGATCGCCAGCGGTCCGAGCTGAGCGAAGATGACCGCCCCCAGATAGGAACTCGACTCGCTGATCTCCCAGGCGAGCACGCCGAGCGCAGCGGTCTGCATCCACCGGCCGGTGTTCGACAGGAACGACGCAACGTAGATCCGACGAAAGTCGTCTCCCGCCAGCGCATCGCGCGCCGTGCCCCGTCGTGTCAGCTCGTCCACCGGTCCACCGTATGGGTGCGCAGCCGGGTTCAGGCCGACGCGTGGTCCAGGTAGGTCAGAACCGCTTTCACCCGACGATGGCCCTCGGTCTCGATCAGCAGTCCCAACTTGGTGAACACGCTGCTTACGTGGCTCTCCACCGTGCGGACGTTGAGCACGAGGTGGTCGGCGATCGCCGCGTTGTCGTGGCCCTGCGCCATGAGACCGAGCACCTCGCGTTCCCGGTCGGAAAGTTGATCGAGCGGATTGTCGCGGCGCTCGCGCTCGAGCAGTCGCGCCACCACCTGAGGGTCGATCGCGGTATCGCCCGCCGCGACCCGCCGCACCGTGGCCACGAACTCCTCGATATCGGCGACGCGGTCCTTCAGCAGGTAGCCAACCGCTTCGGCGCTTCCCTCGATCAACTCGAACGCGTATCGGGTCTCGATGTGCTGGGAGAGCACGATCACCGCCACCTCGGGGTGGCTTTTCCGGAGCGCGACGGCGGCCTCGAGGCCCTCGGTTGTGTGGGTCGGTGGCATGCGAATATCGATGACCACCAGGTCGGGTTTCGTCTCGCCGACCACCTCGGGCAGATCCAGAGCGTCGCCGCGTTCGGCCACCACCTCGATGCCCGCGTCGGCAAAGAGCCGGGCGCTCCGTTCGAGCCCGAGACCTGGACCGAAGTCCGCTACAAGGGTGGCAACGAACCCGGCGTGCTCGCCCTCGCCTGGTGGCTGGAACGAAGCGACGGTCGTCAGTTCGTCATGGCGACCGGGATCTCCAATCCGGAGGCACCGGTCGACGAGTCGGCGGCGCTGCCGGTGGCGATCAACGCCATCGCACTGCTCGCCGACGAGTGAACCGACGTCAGCCCGTCCGGCCCTCGTAGATGATCCGGCCCGGCTTGCGGTCGCGCAGCCCGGCGCATCGTTCGGTCGACACCAACTCGTCGGTCAACCGCTCCGCCAGGTCGGCGGCGGTGTCGCCGGCGTCGGCCCGGCCGCCCGTGGCGCCGACCTGCACGGCGTCGCGGCCCCGGATGGCGTAGCCGGTGGCAAACCAGTCGAGTTCGGCCTTGTCGTTCATGGATGTGCCGGTGAGGTCGAACCCGTCCGGCTGAGCGGTGATGACCGCCTGGACGACGTCGATCTGTTCATCGCCATCGATATCTCCGCACCCCGAGACCGCCCAGAGGAACGGCCCGGCGGGTTCGTCGTCGTCGATCGCCCGAGGACCCGACAACACCCGCAGTCGATCGTCGGTCGGTTGACCGCTCTTCGTAATTCGGACGTAGTCGACCCGCCACGAGCGGGGCTCGGCGACCAACATCTCGACCAACCGCGTAGGCCCGACCCGGGAGCTGGCGAGCAGCATGGCCTGGCCGTCCTCGATGGCGCGGTTCGGCGATAGTGCCGGGCTGTCACCGGTGGCGGCCTTCTCGACCCGCAGTCCGTTGCTGAGGCAGATGCCGACGCGGGCGCCGCCCCGGCTGGGGTGATCGGCGTCGGTCCGTTCGACGGTGTAGGCCCGGTCGGCCCGACCGTCGCCGTCGAGGTCGAACCCGCCGGTGGTGGCCACGCCGAGCCCGAAGCCGCGACACATCATGTCGACGGCCTCAGGAGCCTGAGCCACCCGCTCGCAGGTGGTCGCCCGAGTCACGATGCGATTGTTGCGGCCCATCCGACACCCGTCGCGGCCGGGACCGCCGATAAGGCGGTCGGTGCCTCGCCCGCCGTACAGCCGGTCGCGCCCGGGGCCGCCTTCGAGGTGGTCGGTACCGTCTCCCCCGGTGAGGCGGTCGTGGCCCGAACCGCCGCACAAGATGTCGTTGCCACCGAGACCCAGGATGTGATCGTCGCCGCCGAGACCGAAGATGATGTCGTCGCCCTCGGTGCCGGTGAGCACGTCATCGTCGGCCGTGCCGACAAGCGTGGCATCGTCAGGGTCGCACTTGCTCGGCAGGGCCTGCGCACCGACGGGCGCGGTAGCCAGCAGCGACACCAGGAGTGCCAGAGAGCCCACGAGAGTCCCTACCGTCCGCACACTCCCACCCTAGAACTCTTTGCCAGACCGGTCGAGGTCGCGGCGCGGAGTTGCGAGGGAACCTGAGGGGGTCGTTCAGTCGCCACCGCTCGCGGCGCGAGGGAACGCAGTGGCGGTTACCGCGTCGACGATCCGGGCATATCCCGTGCAGCGACACAGGTTGCCCGAAAGGCCGATACGGATCTCCTCGGGGGTGGGGTCGGGGTTGCGGTCGAGCAGCGCATGGGCCGACAACAACATGCCCGGAGTGCAAAACCCGCACTGCACACCGCCGGTCGCGAGCAGATTCTCCTGCAAGGCGTGCAGACCCGAGGGGTCGGCGAGGCCCTCGACGGTCGTGATGTCGCGGCCCTCCGCCTGCACGGCCAGGTAGGAGCACGAATTCACCGGCTGACCGTCGAGCAGCACCATGCAGGCGCCACACTCGCAGTCATCGCAGCCCTCTTTGGTGCCGGTGAGCCCAATCTCGTCGCGGATCACCCCGGACAGATTTCGACCGGTGGCCACCCTCACCGGGTAGGCGACACCGTTCACCTTCAGCTCGACGGTCGTGGGTTCGTCGTGGTCGCTCATCGCTCGGCTCCGATCCCCAGGGCTCGATTCACCGGTACGGCGATCACCTCGCCACTCGCTCGGCGGGCGGCGGCCCGGACCGCTCGGGCCGCCATCACCCCGACCGTGTGGCGACGGTACTCATCGCTGGCTCGCAGATCACTGATCGGCGCGGCCTGGGCCGACGCCGCGGCGGCGACCGCCGCGGCGATGTCGGCGACGGGTAGACCGCCCGGCAGATCGCTGACCTCGACGATGGTGGGCGCGACCGCGGTCAGGGCGACCCGCAGCTCGGCCACGCTGCCGTCGGCTCCCAGGGTGAGGTGGGCCGCGGCTCCGACGATGGCGATCTCCATCGCCCGGCGGTACTCCAAACGCACATACGCCGAGCCGCTGTGGTCGACGGGCGTCGGCAGCACCAGCGCGGTGCACAGTTCGTCGGCGCGAGCCGATGTCTCACCCGGCCCGGTCCACAGGTCGGCGAGACCGACCCGGCGGGTACCTTCGCTCGATCGCAGCTCGACCTCGGCGCCGAGCACGACCAGGGGAGCACCGGTGTCCATCGCCGGGGAACCGTTCATCACGTTGCCGCCGATCGTCCCCACGTTTCGCGTGGCGGGCGAACCGACCAACGCCGCCGCATCGGCGATCGCGGTCAGGTGCTCGGTGACCACGGCATCGGTCATCAGCTCCGCATGGGTAACCCCGGACCCGACGCGGATCTCGGCGTCGGCGTGGGTCACGGTGGCCAGTTCCGCCACCCGGTCGATGGCGATGAGCCGCTCGGGAAGCGGAGCCTTGCCCTGGCGGGCGCCGACCACCAGGTCGGTACCGCCGGCGATGGGTCGCGCCCCGGCGGCGAGTTCGGCCACGATCTCGTCGATCGAGGTGGCGATGGTGAAGCTCACGGCGTCACCTCCCGCAGCGTGTTCCATACCCGCTCGGCGGTCATGGGCAACCGCCCGACCGGTTGACCGACGAGCTTGGCCACCGCGTTCGCAACCGCGCCGGCGGTCGCCACGTTGGGAGCCTCGGCCAATCCCTTCGCGCCCCGGGGGCCGGCGTCGGGCGTGGGTATCTCGACGAACTGCGTGTGGACGCCGGGGGCATCGGCGATCGTTTGCAGCTTGTACTCGAGCAGTCCTGCGTTGCGCTGTTTGGCGTCCTCGCCGTACTGCGTGCCCTCGGTCAGCGCCTGGCCGATACCCATCAAGATGCCGCCTTCGACCTGACCGTGAGCACCGATGGGATTGATGATCGTGCCCGAGTCGTGGGCGGCGTACACGTCGAGCACCCGCACGACGCCCGTATCGCGGTCGAGGCGCACGTGGGCGACATGGCAGGAGAACTGCGGGGCCAGCCACGACGCCACCCCCTGATCACCGACACAGGTCGACCCCACGATCTCCGGCCACTCCGGCATCGGCGCCGACGCCTTGCCGAGCAGTAGATCGCCCCCGGCCGCCGTCGCGGCGAGTTCGGCGATGGCGACGTTGCTCGCCGGGGAGCCCGCCACGAACGCGAGCCCATCGGCGAGGACGATGTCGTCGGTCGCGGCTTCCAGATGGTCGGCGGCGAGTTCGCGGAGCTGCGTGGCGATCTCCTGCGCCGCCCGCTCGACGGCCCGGCCGTGATTCAACAGGGTCATCGAGCCGGTGGCGCCGGGCCCCGCCGGGGCCGCACCGGTGTCCTGGTAGATCAGTTCGATATCGCTCTCGGCGATGCCGAGCTCCTCCGCGGCGATCTTGCGCAGGGTCATCACCGCTCCCGTGCCGCACTCCTGGGCGCCGGTGATCACCTGTACCGACCCGTCGTCGTGCATCTTGGCGTAGGCGCCCGCCGGCGAGGCAAAGCTGGGCCACCAGCCGACCGCGACACCGAGCGCCTCGTCGTCGGGCAGTTCGCCGACGGCTTCGCGAGCGGCGGCCGTCGCCCGGTCGAGGCACTGATCGAGGCCAATCTCGGCGTAGGTCTGGCCGACCGGGCCGACATCTCCGGTGCGCACGATGTTGCGCCGCCGAAACTCGATCGGATCGAGCCCGGCCGCCGCGGCGACCTCGTCGGTGTGGGACTCGACAGCCCAACACCCCTGGGGCGCGGTTGGGGCGCGCACCGAGCCCGATGGCTGGTGGTTGGTGTACACGAGATTCGACTCGATCTTCAGCGCCGGCGTCTTGTACGGGCCGGCGACATGCATCGCGGCGAGCTGGGGGAAAAACGCCGCGTCGGCCACGTAGGCGCCGTTGTCGATCGCGATCCAGGCCGTGCGGGCGACGATGTCGCCTTCGGTATTCACGCCGGTGGTGATGTCGATGATCATCCCCTCGCGCCGGCGATCCGGCGCGATGAACTCCTCGTAACGGGAGAACACGAGCTTGACCGGCCGGCGGGCCACCCGGGCCAACGCGGCGATGTGGGCTTCGAAGTGAAATCCGCACTTGCCGCCGAAACCACCGCCGAGATGCGGCACGATCACCCGCACCCGACTCGCGGGGAGCTCCAGCGTCTCGCACACCCCGGCGCGGGCGTCGAAGGGCACCTGCGTGCTGGTCCAGATCGTCACCTTCTCGCCCTCCCACTGGGCGACGATCGCGCGCGGTTCGATCGGCGCCGCATGACAGCCGTCGGCCACGTACCGACTGGTGACCACGGTGGTGGCCTCGGCCATCGCCGCCGCGGCGTCGCCCATCTCCAACGAGGAGAAGGTGGCGACGTTGCCGGCGCGCGGCGTGTCGCCGGTGACCGCATAGGACTCCCACCCTTGGTGTACCAGCGGGGCGTCGTCGGCCATGGCGGCCTCGAGATCGCGGACGACCGGCAGCTCCTCGTACTCGAAGATGATGGCGTCGAGCGCCTGTTGGGCCACCGCCGCGTCCACGGCCGCGACGGCGGCCAGCACTTCGCCCTCGAATCGCACGACATCGCGGGCGAACAGCGTGCGGTCGGGAATCACCGGGGTGTAGCGCAGGTCGGGTACGTCGGCGGCGGTCAAGACGGCGAAGACCCCCGGGATCGCCCGGGCGGCGGCGACGTCGAGCCGAGTGATCCGCGCGTGGGCCACCTCGGCGTACCGGAACTTGGCCACCAACATGCCGGTGAAGGTGAGGTCGGCGGTGTAGCGGCCGCTGCCGGTGACCTTGTCCGGCCCGTCGGCTCGGACAAACGGAGGGAGATCGGTAACGCTCAACACTGCTCGCTTCGGTCGTGGGACTGCGGGTTCAGCAGACGGGGAGAGCGTAGCCAGCGCAGCGCCGACGATCATCCGGATGCGTTGTTAAGGCCGTCGATACGACCTACCGATAACCGCGCGGTGAAAAGTGTGCTCGCAACCACTCCTTCCGCCGCCTGGATCGGGCGGGGATCACGGCACTACGTCGTGACCCTCGACAACACCCATCTCGTCGTGTCCGACGCCATGTCGCTCGACGACGCCAACGCCCTCGCCATCGAGTACCGGGCCGAACCGTTCGTGCTCGAAGAACCGCTCTTCGCCACCCCGCTGTCGGGGATCGAGCAACTCACGATCGACCAGGAGCGCGACCGCCTCGTCGTCAAGACCGCGTCGGATCACGTCCGCCTCGATGGTCTCCCCCCGACGGTTGGACCCCGCATCGCGTCGTTGCTCGAACTGGAGGACCGGTCGGAACCGTTCGAACAGGTCAGACGGCACGCTCGCGCCGACTACCCCCTCCCCCGCTTCCCCGCCGCGCCCTATTCGCCCGATGACGACGAGGCCGAGCGGGTCGTGCACCCGAATTCGATCCCGCGGGTCTCGATCAGTGCAGCCGGCGTCATCGCCGCCGGCGTCCTGTTCATCATCGGACTGTTGGCGATATCCCTGGCCCACGAGCTGTGGGGCGCCATTGGCTTCGCGGTCGGCATTCCGTTCCTGCTGCTCGGCATGCACCAGATCCAGATGATGGTGATGGCGCCCGAGTACGTCTCGATCGCGGGGCTCTGGCCCCAGCGGGCGATCCGGTGGCGCGACGTCGAACACGTCACCACCCGGGCCCACGCCGTGCCATCGATGCTGTTGTTCCGCACCGACTGGTCCGCGGTCGAGTTCACGACCGCGGACGGCAGTCGCATCGCGCGCGGCAGCGTGACCCGGACCCCGCGCCGGGCGGCTCGAACCGCCCGCATCCTCGAGGAACAGGCCGCTCAGCTCGGCGTGCCCTGTGCGGTGTACGCCGAGGATCTCTGCGATCGACCGATCGTCGATCGGGCGAACGCCATCCAGGCCGGTTAGGCCCGACGCGCGGTCTTTACGAACGCGGCGGCTTCGGTTTCGACCACGGTGCCGGCGAAGAAATCCGGCTTCACCGCGGTGAGGAAGCGGGCGATGTTGCCAAACGTGAAGTCGCGGAAGTCGTCGAGGTCGAGGTGACCATCGTCGACCAGCTCCCACGCCTCGGGTAACACGCCGGCCATGTCGGGCACATCCCAGTGGCCGATGTCGCTCGCAAAGGTGGCCTGAAAGCGGGCTTTGTGAGGGTTGAGGTCCGTCTGAAAGGCGAGCGCGTTCATCGGGTCGTCGGCCTCGCACCCGAAGTAGAACTGCTCGGTGAAGATCCGGACGAGATCGTTCTCGTCGCGCAACCCGCTCTCGGCGAACTCGTCGATGCCGGCCGGGTCCTCATCGGCGTCGGACAACATCAACAGCGCGGTGTCGAGATCACCGATGCGCGCCATGACCCTCGGCGACGCATAGTCGGCGATGAGCTCTTCGAGGCGAGCCCGATCGAGCCGGTTCGGGTTGTAGTGCTCGATGCTCGAGCGGTTGCGCTTCTCGTAGTGACCCAGCGTGTCGCTGAACAGATTGGCGCCCCAGGCAACACCGCCTTCAAGGAACGCAAAGGGCAGATCCGGGAACCGCATCGGCGCGCCGCCGAGAACCAGCGACCGGCACGCCGTTTCGCCCGCGGCCGCGAAGTTGCCGATGTGGTTCGCCACGTAGCTGCTCGTCGACACCCGGGAGCCCCAGCCCATGCCGCTGCCGTGGAACGTCGGGGCGACACCGAGTTCGGCGCACCGCTGCCAGACCGGGTCGTAGTCATGGACGCTGTCGTGACCAACGCCATTCACGAACCGGGCGCTCCGTCGATCCTCGAGACCGGGGATGGGGCGCACGATGGCGCCGTTCATCATGACCACCTTCATGCCCAACTCGCCGACGGCATGGTCGAGTTCCGCGATCGCTTCTTCGGGCGTCGACATCGGAATGGCGGCGGCCGGGCAGAGCCGGTCGTCGAAGTCGGCATAAGCCTCGGCGGCATAGCGGTTGAACGCCCGAGCGAGCGCCGGCCGAAGCTCATCGTTCGGCAGACCCGTCACCAACAACCCGTACGTCGGATACAGCAGGGCGAAGTCGACCCCCAGCTGATCGAGCCGGTCGTACAACAGGCGGGGCAACATTGCGGTGGCCCGGTCGAGGGCATCGGCGGGAAGGGCCCACCACGAACTGCGCGTGGCGCCGGCGGCCCGCAGATGCTCTCCGGGGATCTGTCGGCGTAACCGGGAGGACTCGATGACCTGATCGAACTCCTTGCCGAACGACGGGTCGGTGTCCTCGACCAGAAGGTCGCGCACGATGGGCGCGTATTCGATGTGGTGGCCATCGCTGTCGATAACCGGATGGTCGATGCGCTCGCGGATCGCGGCGACCTCGTCGGATCGCGCGAACGCGGATCCCTCGGACGCGGAGCCGTTGGGGGTCGTAACTGCAGCCATGGGTAGAGACTGCCAGCGTTGCTCGTGGCGGTCGAACGAACGGAGGGTGCGCCCGCCCCTACCATCGGGGTCCCATGCCGCAGCCGCTTGACGATTCCGCCACCGACGATCCCGCCACCGACCATCCCGCCACCGACCATTCCGCCACCGACCATTCCGCCATCGACCATCCCGCCACAGTTCCCGTGGTGGGAGCGATCACCTGGCTGGTGTGGGCGGTGGCGACCCGACCGTCGTGGACCGCCATCTTGTTGATGATGTCGCCGTTCGTCCTGGTTCCCCTCGGCCTGTGGCTCGCCGAACACCCGAGCACCGGACCCACCACCGCGCTCCTGGGCCGCCTTCGCCTGCTGACGCTTCCGCTGGCGTTGTGCGCCGCTCTCGCGTTCTCCTTCGACCCGGGGTTCACGCCCGCGCTGTTGACCGTCCCGTGGATGCTGTTCACCGCAGCGATCGCGGCCGTCGGGCTGGGCCGATTCCTGTCGCGCCGAACGTTCACCGAGGCCGGTATCGGGGTCGATGCCGGCCTTATGTTCATCGTCGTCGGCGGCGCGTGGCTCACGATCAGTCGGTTTGGCGCCAACCCCATGGGGTTCAGCGACGACATCGTCCGCCTCACCGCGGTGCACTTCCACTACGCCGGGTTCGCGCTGCCCCTGGTGGCCGGCATCGTCGCCATCCGCAGCCGCCGGGGCTGGTGGGTACCGCTCGCCACCATCGTCGGTGTCCCCTTCACCGCCATCGGCATCACCGTGGGCGGCGTGCTCGAGTGGGCCGCCGCCACGTTCATGGCCGGAGCCGGGTTCGCCGTCGCCGCCTCGATGCTGCGGGCGGCGACCGGCGGCGGTCGGGGCACACCGCTGCTGATCCCGGCCGGGATCGCGCTCGGCGGCGGCATGGTCATGTCGCTGCTGTACTCGTGGAGCAACGGCCTGGCCGCCATCGGCTTCGACGACATCGGCGGACCGAGCATCGACTTCATGGCCCGCACCCACGGTTCGCTCAACGCCCTCGGCTTCGGGCTCCTCGGACTCACCGCCCTCGCCCTCGCTCCCGCGCCGACGCCCGATGCACGGCGACGGGCATCGATGTTTCTGGGTCGCCCCAGCGAGCGCACCCTCGCCGCGCTCCACGCCGAAGCCGCCACCGCCGAACCGCCGATCGAGCCCGGGTTGCTCCACCGGGCGACCCCCGACGGGTTCCGACGAGACGTGTGGGGGCGACCGGCGCCGGACTACGACGACGCGTGCGCGGGCATCACCGCCTGGGCCGGCCACGCCGGCGCCGGCATCGTCCGTCACCCCGAACGCCCACCGATCGAGGTCGGACAGACCCTGGCCCTCGCCATCCCCGTGGGACCGCTGGCGGTGACCGCCACCAGTCGCATCGTCGAGGTGATCGACGAACCCGACCGGTTCGGCTTCGCCTACCTCGCCCTCGATCACCACCCCGAACGCGGCGAGGAGAGCTTCATCGTGTACCGCGATCCGGCGGGTTCGCACCACGTGGAGGTCACCGCCGTCTGGGCCACCGGCGGCGTGGCCAGCGACCTGTGTCCGCCCGTCACGCGATGGCTCCAACGTCGGGCCATCAACCGCTACCTGGACGGCATCGTCGCCTACCGACCGACCGGTCGTTTGGTGCAGCCGTAGGCGACTCTGCAAAGGTGACCCCTAGGCGCTGACAGCATCCGTTGTGCTATCTCGCATGGCGCCACCGTTCCTACTCAGTCCTTCAGCCAAGGGGGTTGGCCAACGTCATGAGCGACGATGTCCTCCGAGCACCGCTGGTGCTCGAATATCCGTTTACCCGCACCACCGGCCCGGTGATCGGCGGTTTTCTCACCGGGCTCCGCGAAGCCATGATGCTCGGTGCCAAGCGCAGCGACGGCACGGTGATGTGCCCGCCACTCGAGTACGACCCGCTCACCGCGGAACCGATCACCGAGCTGATCGAGATCGGTCAGGCCGGCGAGGTCACGACCTGGTCCTGGGCCGGAGACCCTCGGCCCCAACAGCCGTTCGAGCAGCCGTTCGCCTGGGCGATGGTGAAGCTCGACGGCGCCGACACCCCGATGCTGCACGGCGTGCTCGTCGATGACGCCGACGCCATGAGCACCGGCATGCGAGTGCAGATCCAGTGGCGCGAAGAACGCACCGGTCACATCGCCGACATCGCCGGGTTCGTGCCGGAGACGGGAGACGCCGGCTGATGGGTTACAACCAGGATCCCTCCGTGCCACCGGCCGCGCTCAGCGGTGCGGTTTCCATTCCCGACGCCCTCGCCGACCTCGAACCGGTTCGCTCGGTGACCACGCCCCTGCGGATGGAGTACACCGCCACCCCGGGCGCCTCGCTCTCGAAGTATCTGCGGGCGATGAAGGAAAAGCGCATCATCGGCGACGTGTGCCCCGATACCGGCATGGTGTTCGTTCCGCCCCGCGGGGTCAGCCCCGTGTCGGGCAAGCGCACCACCGAGACGGTCGACGTGGCCGATGAGGGCTACATCGAGTCGTTCAACATCACTCGGATTCCCATCAAGGGCCGCGACGACCTGCACCCGCCGTACGTGTCGGCGTGGGTGGTACCCGATGGCTCGAACACGGGTTCCATCGCACTCGTCGCCGGTGACGACCTCGACCTCGACGACGTCCGCATCGGTATGCGGGTGAAGGCGGTCTGGAAACCCGACGACGAACTCGAGGAGTCCGCCGCCAACATCTTGCATTGGGAGCCCACCGGCGAACCCGATGCCGAGGTACCCGACATGATGAGAATCGGCCGCCCGACCGACGGAGGTGCCCAGTGAGAGACGTCGCCGTCATCGCCTCGGCCCAACGCCAGGAACGCTCTATCGACAACGAGTCCGAAGTCGAGTTCATGGTCCCGCTCATGCAGCAGGTCAAAGAATCGGTCGGACTCACCCAGCAAGACATCGGGTTCACGTGCTCGGGGTCATCGGACTTCATCGCCGGCCAGGCGTTCTCGTTCGTCATGACCATCGACGGCACCGGCCCGGTGCCGCCGATCAGTGAAAGCCACGTCGAGATGGACGGGGCCTGGGCGCTGTATGAGGCCTGGGTCAAACTGCAGATGGGCGAGGTCGACACCGCGCTCATCTACGGCTATTCGAAGTCGTCGCCCGGGTCCCTGCGCGATGTGCTCGCAACCCAGATGGACCCCTACTACGTAGCGCCCCTATGGCCCGATGCCTTCGCCATCGAAGCCCTCGCCGCCCGCCAGATGCTCGAGGCCGGCAAGGTCGATCACCAGCGGTTGGCTGAAATCGCCAGCCGGGCCCGCACCCACGCGGCGACCAATCCGCACGCGGTCCGCCGCACCGAGAAATCGGTGGAGGACATCATGGGCGAGGCGCCGATGGCCGACCCGTTGCGCCCGTCGGACATCTCGGCCGCGGCCGATGGCGGCTGCGTCGTCATCCTCGCCGCCGGCGACCGGGCCCGCGAGCTGTCGGACCGACCGGCGTGGATTCGCGGCATCGATCATCGCACCGATGCCCACACCCTGGGCGTTCGCGATCTCACCCAGTCCATGTCGGCTCGCATCGCCGGTGAAAAGGCCGGGGTCGGTGACGACAAGGTCGACTTCGCCGAACTGTACGCGCCGTTCACCACGTCGGAGTACGTGTTGACCGAGGCGTTGGGTCTCGGTGACGACGTGGTGATCAACCCGTCGGGCGGCGCCCTGGGCGCCCACACGATGATGGCGTCGGGCCTTATCCGGATCGCCGAAGCAGCCGAGCGGATCAGCCGCGGCGATGGTGACCGGGCGGTCGCTCATGCCGGCTCCGGGCCGGTGCTGCAACAAAACCTCGTATGCGTGTTGGAGGGAGAGTGACCATGGGATCCACCGGAAGCAAAGAGCGCGCCGCCGTCATCGGCGTCGGCCAGACCAAGTACTCCTCGACCCGAGGCGACGTCTCGATGGCCGGGCTCGTGCGCGAGGCCGCGTACCGGGCCCTGGAGATGGCCGGGCGGAGCTGGGACGACATCGACGCCGTGGTCATCGGCAAGGCGCCCGACTTCTTCGAGGGTGTCATGATGCCCGAGATCTACCTGGCCGAGGCCCTCGGCTGCGTCGGCAAGCCCATACTGCGGGTCCACACCGCAGGTTCGGTCGGAGGTTCGACCGCCCTGGTCGCTACCTCCCTGGTGCAGGCCGGCATCCACGGAACCGTGCTCACGCTCGGTTTCGAGAAACAATCCGAGTCCAACGCCATGTGGGCACTGTCGCTGCCGTCGCCGTTCACCACGTCGATAAACGCCGGCGCGGGCGGGTACTTCTCGCCGATCATTCGGCGCTACATGGAGGTCACCCAGGCCCCCGAACTCATCGGTGCCATGGTCGCGCTCAAGGACCGCCAGCACGCGCTGCGCAACCCGTACGCCCACGTGCAGGACCCGGACCTCACCTTCGACAAGGTGGTCGAGTCCCCGATGTTGTGGGACCCCATCCGCTTCAGCGAGACGTGCCCGTCGTCGGACGGCGCCTGCGCGTTGGTGCTGACCAACGAAGCGGGCGGCGACGCCCACGACGGGCCCGTCGCCTGGGTCCACGGCACCGCCATGCGATCCGAGGCGAACAACTATGGCGGCCGCAACGTGGTGTCGCCCCAGGCGAGCGAGGACTGCGCCGCCGACGTCTTTGCCCAGGCCGGCATCACCAACCCCCGCAAAGAGATCGACGCGGTCGAGATGTACGTTCCGTTCTCCTGGTACGAACCGATGTGGCTCGAAAGCCTCGGGTTCGCCGAGAAGGGCGAGGGCTGGAAGATGGTCGAATCGGGGGCCACTCACATGGACGGTGGTGACCTTCCGGTGAACTGTTCGGGTGGCGTGTTGTCCTCCAACCCCATCGGTGCGTCGGGCATGATCCGCTTTGCCGAGGCCGCGCTTCAGGTCATGGGGGAGGCCGGCGAACACCAGGTGGACGGTGCCCGCCGGTCCTTTGGCCACGCCTACGGGGGCGGCGCACAGTACTACGCGATGTGGGTGGTAGGCGCCGACAAGCCCTAGCGCCAGCGCCGGCGAGATCGAGGGATCGCGCCTCGGTCGCAAAACCGTCATATTTCCGCCATGAACCCCTCCTGAACTGGGGTTTTACTGTCGATCGTCTGGCCAATCCCAGGGCCGGTCGTCGTGATTCACTAGCTTTGCTGGTAGGAAACCACTGGCATTTGCGACCCCGCGCGTGCCTGCAAACACGAAGGAAACCCCCCGCTATGTCCCTTACCGACTCACTCCTCGGGCTCATCGGTACCGATGACACCCTGGCCAAGATCGGCGGCCTCGTCGGCGCAGGTGGCGCCGACGACACCAAAAAGGCGCTCGGCGCCTCGGTGCCCGCCCTGCTCGGCGGTCTCGCCGACCGGTCCAATGAAGACGGCGGCGCCGACCGCATCGCCAGCCTGGTCGACGGCCAGGACGCCGGCATTCTCGACAACCTCGGCGGCTTTCTCGACAACCGTGACACCGATGGTGACGCCGGCATGATGTCGAGCATCTTCGGCGCTGGTGGCGCCGACGACGTGATCGGTCGCCTGGCCGGCAGCGTCGGTCTTGGCGGCGGCATGATCGGCAAGCTCTTGCCGATGCTCGCCCCGATGGTCCTCGGCTTCCTGAAGAAGAAGGTGGCCGGCGACGGCCTCAACGCCGCGGGTCTCTCCTCGCTGCTCAACACCGAAAAGGCCGATCTCGAACGCGCCGGCCATGGTGGCCTGCTCGGCATTGCCGGAGCCGGCGCCGCCGGTGCCGCGGCGGCGGGTGCGGCCAAGCTGAGTGGCGTTGGTTCCAGCGCCAAGGGCGCCGTATCCGGCGCGACCGGTGCCGTCGGCGGCGCCGCCTCGGGCGTACGCGAATCGACCACCCGGGTACTGCCGCCTGACGACGACGACAACAAGCGTGGTTTCGGCTGGCTGCTGCCGCTGCTCGGCGTCATCGCCCTCGTCGTCCTGCTCGGCTGGCTGCTCTCGCAGTGCGGTGGTTCCGACGACGGCACGAGCACCGACGACGGTGTTGCCCAGACCGGTGGCACCGAAGCCCCGGCCGCAACGGAAGCGCCCGCGGCGACCGAAGCTCCGGCCGCAACCGAAGCTCCGGCGGCCGATCTCGACGTCGATCTTCGTTCGGCGCTCAACGGAGCCGGCTTCGCCAACATCGACGGTCTCGTCGACGGCGACGTCGCCACCCTGACCGGCACGGTCGACTCCGAAGAAGCCCGCACCGCGGCCGAAGACGCAGCCTTGGCCGTCGATGGCATCAACTCCGTCGACAACCAGATCGAGATTGCCGCGGCCGGCAACACGATCGTGGACATCGCGGCCGGTAACCCCGACTTCTCGACCCTGGCCGGCGCCCTCGCCGACGAAGGACTCATCGAGACCCTTCAGGGTGACGGACCGTTCACCGTCTTCGCACCGACCAACGATGCCTTCGAGGCGCTCGACGGTCTCCCCGCCGGCTACGGCATGAGCGACGTGCTGACCTACCACGTGCTGCCCGGTGCCCTCACCGCCGCCGACCTGGAGACCGGCTCGTACGAGACGGTGCAGGGTGGCGAGGTCGACGTCGTGGTCGACGGCGACACCGTGACCATCGACGGCGTGAACGTCGTGACCGCTGACATCGCGGCCGACAACGGCGTGATCCACGTGGTCGACGGTGTGCTCACGCCGCCGGCGATCACCATCAACGACCAGCTCGAGCTCGAGAACATCGAGTTCGAGGTGAACAGCGATGTGATCACCCCCGCCGGTCTCGCCGTGCTCGACGACAAGGTTCTGCCGTTCATGAACGAGAACGCCGACGCCCGCTTCAACATCGGTGGCCACACCGACTCCGACGGTGACGACGCCTACAACCTTGACCTCAGCCAGCGCCGGGCCGACTCGGTGCGCGCCTACCTCGAGAGCCAGGGCATCGACCCCGATCGTCTCGAGACCGAAGGCTTCGGCGAGACCCAGCCCGTCGCCGCCAACGACACCCCCGAAAACAAGGCGATGAACCGCCGGATCGAGTTCACGCTCATCGGCTAACCGCTTCGCCACCGTCGCCCTGCGGCGGTGACCCACCGGAACACGACAGGACCCCGGCGCTCCGGCGCCGGGGTCTTTGCGTTCAGTTCAACGGTGCAGCGCCGAAGGCGACACCGAAGCGCACGCACCAGACGACGACGGTCTGGTACTGGCTGAGGTCGACCGACGGGTCGATCTCATAGTTCTGCGAGCCGATGTTGCCCTTCAGATCGCCGAGATCGATGAAGTCGTCGTCGAACGCACCGGACTCGGCGGTGATCGGCGCCGTCGAGAGATACACGTTGAGGTCGGGGCCGTTGTCGGTGGCGAAGTCGTCCTCGAAGCGGATGAACGTCTGGGAGCCGTCCGTGATGATGTTGGCCGTACCGACCGCCGGGTGCGAGCGACCCTCGAACATGCCCGAAGCAACGGTGGAGATCTCGGGCATATCCGGCATCTCGGCCTCGCTGGTCACCTCGGCCGGCTCGCCCTCCATCGCCTCGTTCATCTCGGCGGCGAGTTCCTCGCTGGTCTCATCGGACTCCAGGCCGCTCATGCCCGCGCTGGCCTCGAATGGATTGGCCTCAGCCACCTCGTCGTCGAAGAAGAGCGTCTGAATGCCGAAGACGCCGACCGCGAGGTAGATGGCGATCGCCGCGACCAACAGTGCGCCCGCCCCCGCCACCAACGGATTGTTCCTGATCCACGCCATCTTCGCTCCTGTTCGTACACACCTGATGAGATCTGATGGACACAGTCTCGTCGATCCGGCTGCGTTGGTCCGGGTCTACCCGGGCGGTGCGGCGATGACGGCGATCGCGCGGGGAACCAATACCCTTGATCCCAATGCGATCCAGCACTGCCCGCTCGCTCGACGTGACGGGTATCTCCAAGTCGTTCGACGGCACGGAAGTCCTGGCCGACGTGAGCCTCGCCGTCGAGCCCGGAGAGGTCGTCGCGCTGCTCGGGCCCAGCGGGTGCGGCAAAACCACGCTGCTACGCACCATGGCCGGGTTGGAGCGACCCGACACCGGCGAGGTGCGAATCGGCGACGAGGTCATGGCCGGTCCTGGCACCTGGGTGAACCCGGAGAGTCGCAACATCGGGCTGGTCTTTCAGGATTGGGCGCTGTTCCCCCACCTGACCGTGGCCAAGAACGTGGCCTACGGGTTGTCACGTAGCGAACGATCCAGCTCGCGAGCTGCCGACGTGCTCGACCTCGTTGGATTGGCCGAGTACGCCGACCGGATGCCGCCGACGCTGTCGGGCGGTCAGCAGCAACGGGTCGCACTCGCCCGCGCGCTCGCGCCCCAGCCGTCGGTGTTGCTGCTCGATGAACCGTTCTCCAACCTGGACACCGCGCTTCGCGTCGAGGTTCGCACCGAGGTGTACCGGCTCCTGCTCGATGTGGGCATCACCGCCCTCTTCGTGACCCACGACCAGGAAGAGGCGTTCGTGCTGGGCGACCGGGTCGCGGTGATGCACGACGGTCGAATCGAACAGGTCGACACCCCGAACGGCCTCTATACCCACCCGAGCACTCGATGGATCGCCTCGTTTGTGGGCAACGTCAACTTCGTCGACGGGGCCGCGACCGGCGAAGCGACCGCCACCACCGTGCTGGGCGCCGTGCCCCTCGGCGAGCCCGCCACCGGCCCGCTCGATGTGCTGCTGCGACCCGAGGACCTCATGATTGGCGACGGCGACGACGGCAGGGTCGAACTCGTCGAGTACTACGGGCACGACGCCATGGTGCTGATCGGTTTGCCCGGCGAACAATCGGTACAGGTCCGTACCCCGCCCGACGTGACCTATCGACGCGGTGATCGCGTCGGCGTGACCTACCGCGGTGGCCCCACCACGGCGTTTCCGGCGAACTGAGCCACCGCCGCTTACGCGACGGCGGTGCCGAGCGCCGTACCGATCAGCCAGGTCAACAGGCAAGCGGCGGCGGCGATGGCCACCTGCCGCGAGGCGGTACGAATCTTCGAACGCTCGGTGAACACCGCCAGGAGCGTTCCGACACCGGCCGCCGCGACCAACCCGAGAACGACCGACGCGACGATCGCTCCGTCGCCCTCGGCGAAGAACCATGGGGCCAGCGGGATGATCGCGCCGATGGCGAAGGCAACGAAGGAACTGATGGCTGCGTTCACCGGCTGACCGACCGCATCGGGGTCGACCCCGAGTTCTTCGCGGGCGTGCACTTCGAGCGCCACGTCGGGGTCGGCCATCATGGCGCTCGCCAGGGCGTCGGCCTGTTCCCGGGCCACGCCGCGGCGCTCATAGATACGGGAGAGTTCGCGGGTCTCCTCCGCGGGCTTCTCGACGATGGATCGCCGCTCGATCTCCAGTTCGCGCTCGACCAGTTCGGCCTGCGCCTTCACCGAAACGTATTCGCCGGCGGCCATCGAGGCGGCTCCGGCCAGCAGGCCACTCACCCCGGCGACGAGCACCGAGGACGCCTCGGTTGAAGCGGCGGCAACCCCGAGGATGAGCGCGACGTTCGACACCAACCCGTCGCTCACCCCGAACACCGCAGCCCGAGCCTCACCGCCCTGCACATCGCGATGATGGTGCACCATGTGCGAATGCCCGTGGTGATCGTCGTCGCTGGAACCATCGACGGCGCGGTCCTCGGCGCGTCGGTTGTGCTCGGGCTGGGTGGACATGGCAATACCGTACCTTCCGGCAAGGACCGTCAACCGGCGAAATGAACGGTCAGTCGAGATGGTCGGCCGAGCGGATGACCAACACCCAGGTGAGCACGGCCGATGCCGCCAGCAACACCATCGATTCGAGCCCGGCCTGGGCGTAGCTGACGTTGTCCATGGAGGCCCAGATCTCGCTGGTGAGCGTGCGGAACCCGGTCGGGGCGAGAAACAGGGTCGCCGGAAGTTCCTTCATGGTCGACAGGAGCACCAGGCCGGACGCGGCCAGGAGCCCGGGCAACATGGCCGGCAGCTCAACCGTCATCAATCGACGGAGCCTGCCGGCGCCGAGCGTGCGGGCCGCCTCCTCGTGGCTTCGACCAACGGCGGCGACCGCGACCTGCGAGGCCCGCGATGCCTGGGCACCGAAGTGCAGCATGTAGGCGAGGATCAACAGCGGCAGGGTCTGGTAGAACCGACCGAGCCAGGGGCTGCGCAGTACCCAGAACACCAGTGACAACGCCGAGACGAGTCCCGGGAGGGCGAAGCCGGCGACGATCATCGAGTTCGAGGCGTCGCCGATTCGGCTTCGGCGGCGCACCGACAGGTACGCGACGGGCAGAACGACCACCACCGATACCAGCGCGGTGAGGATGCTCACGAACACGGTGTTCGTCAGCGCTTCGAACAGATGACTCGTCTCCACCGCGAGCGCCCCGCTGGTGCGGCCGCTACCGATGCCGCGCTGGGTCCAGTGGGCGAGGGAGGCAACGGGCCCGACCAGCGCAAAGACCATCACGGCCGCCACCGCGATGAACGACGGCCAGCGCCACCGACCGAGCGGTACCACCAGGCCGGTGGCTGAGGACCGCCCCGCCACGGGCCGATCACCGCGCACGAGCGCCCGTTCGACGCTGACGACGGTGAGGGCGACCACGGTGATCAACAGACTCAGAGCAAAGAACGTGGCCCGATCGGCCAGCTGGTTCGAGAAGATCACTCGGGTGATGGTGTCGTAGCGCAGGAGCTGCACCGCGCCGAAGTCACTGATCGTGTAGAGAAATACGAGCAGCGTGCCCGCCGAAACGGCGGGCCGGATCTGGGGGAACACGATGGAGGTGAACACCGACAGTGGACTGCGGCCGAGCAACCGGCCGCTCTCCTCGAGCGAGCGCGGCAGGTGGCGGAGCCGGCCCGCCACCGGCAGGAACACGTAGGGATAGGTGAACAGGGTCAGAACCATCCACGCCGCCCAGAACCCGCGCAGCTGGGGCAACTCGCCGATCCCGACCGTCGACACCACCCGCTCGAGCAACCCGCCGGTGGCAAAGGCGCTGATCAGCGCGGCCGCACCCACGAACGAGGGAAACACCAGCGGCAGAGGAGCGAGGACCCGGAAGACCCGACGACCCGGCAGGTCGGTGCGCACGAGGACCCAGGCGAGGGCGGTGCCCACAACGGCGGCGCTCCCCGCCACCGTCGTTCCCAACCACAACGATCGGAGCAACGGCCACCAGGTCTTCGACGAGGACAGCAGTTCGCCGAGGTCGGCGCCGAGGTCGATGTTTTGGATGACGACGTAGATCATCGGCGCGCTGAACAACAGGCCGATCAGCACCGCGGCAAGGCGGAGGCCGAGCGCGCCCCGGCCTCCGACGGTCGGTCGGCGGCCGGGGATGGTCAGCGGAGCGCTACTGCTGAACGCCACTCTGCTCGATCAGGCTCTGCGTGCCCGAGAGCCCACCGGCCAGCACCTCGAGGTCGATCGTCGCGGCGGCCAGTTCCTCGAGCGGCACGAGCCCTTCGGGAATCGGGACACCGGGCACCAGCGGGTATTCCTTCTCTCCCGACGCGTGCAGGGCCTGCGCCTCATCCGACAGCAGGAACGCCACCAGCGCTTCGGCGGCGGCCGCCTGCTCGGTCGTGTTGACCACCGCGGCGGCCGACACGATCAGCAGCGAGCCGAGATCTCCATCGGCGAAGATGTGGTTGGCCGCGGGCAGCGACGGGTCCTCATCGAGTGCTTCGACCAGGTAGTAGTGGTTCACCAGACCCATCTCGACCTCACCGCGCGACACCGCGTCGAGAATCGCGCCGTTCTTGGGATAGTTGGGGCTGTTGTTGTCGGCCATGCCCGCGAGCCAGGCCAGGGTTTCGTCGTCGCCGATGTCGCTGCGTACCGCGGTCACGAAATCCTGGAACGATCCGTTGCTCGGCGCCACGCCCACCCGGCCGGCAAACTCGGGCTGGGTGAGATCAAAGATCGATGTGGGGAGGTCGGCCGGATCGACGAGATCGGTGTTGTAGACCAGGACCCGCACCCGGCCGGTGATGCCGACCCAGTTACCGCCACTGGATCGGTACTGCTCGGGCACCCGATCGAGGGTGGCGCTGGTGAGCTCACCGAGGCGGCCGCCTTCGTTCAAGAACCCGACCGCTCCGGGACTTTGCGAGATGAACACGTCGGCCGGCGAATTGTCGCCCTCGGTGTCGATCTGCAGGGCCATCTCGGCCGAATTTCCGTAGCGGGCTTCGACCGTGGCGCCGGTTCGCTCCTCGAACAGGGCGAAGGCGGGGCTGATGAGGTCTTCGCCCCGCCCCGAGTACACCGTGATCGTGACGCCCTCGAACTCCAGTCCGTCGGCACCATCGCTGGGGGCACCGGCGGAATCGGCTCCGGCGGAATCGGTGCCGGCGGAATCGCTGCCGCAGGCGGCGGCCAGCAGCGCCAGAACGGCTACCAGAGCGGCGACAATCGGGCGGCGGCGCGGAACGTTCGGGAGACGAGCGGTCAGGGGGTTGTGGGGTTCCATCGGAGGCACGGTAAGGGTGCGAGTGGGATGATGTCAAGCCCACCTAACACATGTCACAAACCGTCCCAGACCGCTATCTGCTCGACACCAGAATTCGTTCGCTGGCAAAGGAGCTCAGCCCGACGTGTCCGCCGTTGACCTCCACCGTCGTCGTGCCGTCGGGACCGATCGCGGTTATGCGCCCAACTTCGCCGGGGCGGATCGAGGATCCTTCGAGATACTCGAGCAACCCTTCGCGGAACTCCAGTTCCTCGGTGATGCGCTGCACCTCGAAGGCGGTGCCGGGGGTGAGCGAGCTGAGGGCGACCGAGCCGGCCGGCGTCTGGTAGTCCGACCCGGGGATCGGGTTGCCGTGCGGGCAGGTGGTGGGATCGTTCAACACGCGGATCAGGGCCTCTTCGACCGGCTCGCTGATCACGTGCTCCCACTTTCCGGCCTCGTGATGAGCTTCGCTCCAGGACAAGCCCAACATGTCGGTGAGGAAACGCTCGGCGAGGCGATGGCGGCGCACCACCTGACGGGCGAGCGACCCGCCCTGCTCGGTCAGGCTGATCACCCCGGAGTCGACCGTGACCAGGTCCTCGCGCTCGAGCTTGCGGACCATCTCGGAGACCGCGGGGCGCGAGACTTCGAGCCGCTCGGCGATGCGCGCCTGGATAACGGGAACATCGTCTTCGGCCAGCTCGAAGATGGTTTCGCAGTATTCCTCGAAGGCCGGGTGGTACTCGGGTGCCTGGTACGCCACGCCTCCACCCTAGGGGCACGCACGCGATCGCGCCGCAGCGAATTTTGGGCCGAAGGTCAAAGTCCCAGAATCCGGGCGGCGTTGCCGCGCAGGAACGGTTCCCACACATCGTCGCGAAACGCCACGTCGGCGAGCTCGGCGAAAATGCGGTCGAGTTCGAGCGCGAAGGGGAAGT
>CALHYX010000101.1 GCA_938041035.1 uncultured Acidimicrobiales bacterium
CTCAACCGCCGCCGCCTCATCGGCCCAGACCAATCGCCAGCCATCGCGATGAGTCGGCTCGAACCCCGCAGGCTGCTCGACGTGGTCATAGAACACATTCAGAATTCCCGAAGCCGGCAGCTCCAGATCCGTCTCGAGGGACGCCAACTCGGAAAGGTTGAGTACGCAGAGCAGGGACAACGGTTTCTCGCGAGCGTTGGCCGGCCACGCTGTCGCAGGCTCCAGCAACGCGGCGCCACCGAGATGGCAGCCGGTCGCCGCGCTCGTTGGGGTCAACCGTGCTGCCGGGCGGGCCTGGGAGATCATCAAGGCCGCGTCTTCCGATTCGAGACTGCTCCCGCAAATGTCGGCGAGCAGCGACCGCATCTCCTCCAGCGTCACGGGGACCAACGTACGTCAGGCGACCGGCGCGCCGCGAGCCTTGTCCGAGTGGGCCATGATTTCGTCGGCGAGGTGCCCGATCAATTCCTGTCGAACATCGGGTGCTGTCGCCGAGATCTCGGTGCACTCGTCGTCGGCGCCCAGCTCGTACAGCGAGTCTTCGCCGGTGTTGTAGCGCGAGTAGCGGTGGGTGCCGGAGATAAGGGTCCGGATGGACGTCGGGAACGGCATCCGCTGCGGGCGGTCGAGGTCATCTTCGATGAGTACGAAGTCGCGCACCGAAGCCGACGGATCATCGAGCACCGGCACCTGACTGACGCCTTGCATCCCGTGATACGGATCGATGCCGCACAGTTCGAGCAGTGTGGGCCCCAGGTCGATGCTGCTGGCCAACGAGGTGGTGCGACCCGGGGAGCGGCGCGGATCGACGATCACCATCGGCACCTGGAGCACGCCGCGATAGTGCATGAAGCCCTTCAGCAGCAGGCCGTGATCGCCCATCATGTCGCCGTGATCCGCGGTGAACACCACCATGGTGTTGTCCAACTGACCGAGCCGCTCGACCGCGGCCAGAATCTGGCCGACTCGGTCGTCGATCATCTCGATGGTGCCGTAGTTGGCCGCCATGGCCGCTCGGGTGACCTCGGGGCTCGTCGCACCCGCGAGGGCTACCCAGTAGTTCATGTCGTGGACCGTTAGCGCCTGGAACCGGCGCAGGTACTCGGGTGCACCGGTGAGCGGGTCGTCGAAGGTGGCGGGCAGCACCATGTCCTCGGGCCGGTGACGGTCGTACCACTGCCCCGGCGGGGTAAACGGATGATGGGGATCCGGGAACGACGCCCACGCCAACCATGGCGAGTCCTCGGCCGCGGCGCCCTCGATGAAGTCGATCGTTCGATCGGCGACGAACGAGCTCGAGTGGAACTCCTCGCCGTAGGGCGGGTCGTACACCTGCCACCACACGTCGCCACCGCGACGGCGAGGGTTGTCGGCCGTCTGGGGCACGACGAGGTCCTCGTGACGGGCACCGCGTTCCATGGCCCACCGGTAATGATGTCCGGTGACGCTCGCGCCGTGATTGATCGACAACTCGGCCGTCTCGAACCCGTAGAAGTCATCGGGCCAATCGGGGACTCCGTCGACGTACTGCTCCTCGTCCTCGAGCCGGTCCCACCCATCGGGCCACGCGTCGAAGACCGCCGGTTCGCCGGGGGCCTGCATCACCGAGTTCCGACTCATCCCGTGCTGCAGATGGGACTTTCCCAACAGCGCCGTGCGGTAGCCCGACGATCGAAACCGGCGCACATGGGTGTTGGCCGTCCACTCCAGCGAACGATCGTTGAAGATCACCCCGTGGCTCGACGGCATGCGCCCGGTCATGATGGTCGAGCGGTTCGGCATACAGACCGGGTTGCTCACCCAGGCGCGGTCGAACACCATGCCGCGGCTGGCCAGCGCATCAAGGTTCGGTGTCCGCACGACCTCGTTTCCCGCGAACCCGACGTGGTCGGCGCGATGTTGATCGGTGATGATGAACAGGACGTTGGGCTGGGTCATGGTTCTCGTCTCGTGGGTTGGGCGCGGCGGTGAGAGGTCATCGCGAAACTTCTACCCGGCCGCAAGCATGTCATGGGCGTGCTCGGCCAGGGGCAGTACGTGCTGGCCCAGCCGACCGAGTCGATCGTCTTCGGTGTCGCCCGCGGCGAACCGGTTGAACAGCTGTTGCAGGACAACCGCGAGTTTCCAGGTGGCGAACGCCTCGTACCAGTCGATGTGATCGACGCAGCGGCCGGCGGCGGCGTAGCGCTCGATCACCTCCGCTCGGGTCGCAAAGCCCGTCATGTCGAGATCGACGGTCGGCGACCGCTCGATCGCATCGTCCGGGTCCTTCCAGTAACTGAGCAGGGTTCCGAGGTCGACGAGCGGGTCGCCGAGCGTGGCCATGTCCCAGTCGAAGATCGACGTGACGCGATCGGGTTCGTCGGCGGCAAACATGGCGTTGTCGAACTTGAAGTCGTTGTGGACCAGCGACGTCTGCGACCGACCGGGCCGGGCCCCGACCAGACGAGCGTGTACCGCGTCGAAGACGGGCATCGGCTCGGGTGCGGCGTGCTGCCAGCGGTCATGCCATCCGGCGAGCTGTCGGTCCAGGAAGCCCTCCGGCCGCCCCAGCCGCTCGAGCCCGGCCTCCCCCGGGTCCACCGCGTGAAGCTCTGCCAGAGCATCGATGAGCGCCGCCGAGAGCCGGCGCTCCACGTCGGGGAATCGGCCAAGCGAGTCGGGGATCTGCCCCCTCACCACCACGCCTGTTCGACGTTCGACGACGAGAAACGGGGCGCCGATGACGGACTCGTCGGCGCAGAAGCCAAGTGCTTTCGGGGCGCGATCGAACACCGGGTTGAGGCCACTCAGGACCCGGTGTTCGCGCGCCATGTCGTGGGCTCCGCGCGGAATCTCGCCGAAGGGCGGACGCCGGACGACGAGCTCCTGATCGCCGAACGATACGCAGTAGGTCAAACTGGCGTGCCCACCGGTGAACTGGACGACCTCCATGTCGCCATCGAGTTCGCCATCGAGTTCGGACAGATGCGTCCGTAGCCAGCCCTCGAGCTTCGGCCAGTCGAGCTGGTCGGTCACCAGCGCAGTTTCGTTTTGCGGGTTCATGTTCGATGCCACCTCACATCAGCGTGATGCCGCCATCGACCAGCAACATCTGTCCGGTGATGTACGACGCCATCGACGAGGCGAGGAAGAGGGCAGCGTTGCCCATCTCTGCGGGCTCCCCCCAGCGCCGCATGGGAATCCGATCAATCGTTGCCTCGTACACGTCGGGGTCGTCATGACTCCGGGCGGTGAGCTTGGTGTTGACGAACCCGGGAGCGACACCGTTGACCCGGATGCCGTGCTTCGCCCACGCGGTCGCGAGCGACTTGGTGAGCGTGACGAGCGCGCCCTTGCTCGCCGAGTAGGCGGGTTGACCGGGCGTGGCGATGAAGCTCGACGTGGAGCCGATCACCACCACACTCCCCTGCCCACTTTCGGTCAGCTGAGGCCGAAACGCCGTGCAGTGCTCCATCACGCCGTTGAGGTTTACGTCGATGACGTGACGGAAGGTCTCGATCTCGTACTCGGCTCCTCCGTAGGCGACCGTGCCCACGCTCGGGACGACGACGTCGACGGCACCGAGCTCCGAGCTGAGCGACGCCGCCGCCCCAGCTTCGGCGACATCGAGTTGGTGAAAGACCAGGCCACCGAGATCGGTACCGGCGTAGTCGCCACTGCCGGCTCGGGTACCGGTGATGTGCACGAGCGCACCGGCAGCCTCGAAACAGCGGGCGATCCCGAGCCCGATACCGCTGCTTCCCCCGGCGACGAGGACGGTGCGCCCTGTGAAGTCGATCACGTGATCCGATCAGTCCTCGACGAGGACGGGCGGAGTGTTTTCGCTCATCTGCTCGGTCACCACATCGTCGGGCATCGAGATGAGGGCCTCGTACATCTCTTGCGGGATTCCACGCTGCCAGGGCACGTCTGGGTCGAACGTGGGTTGGGG
>CALHYX010000102.1 GCA_938041035.1 uncultured Acidimicrobiales bacterium
CCGTCCAACCGGACGGATCACCCCTCCGGTCCACGACTATTGGGGGGCATCGGTTGGCTGCAACGACCACCGACACCGTGGCAGAGACGGGCAATTCTCCGCAGCAGATCAAGCCACCGAAGAAGCAGAAACTGCTCTTCACCGGGCGCGATCGCATCGTCTTCTTCTTGATGGTCGCGATCCCGACGTTTCTCCACGTGACGTTGGTGTGGTTCCCGGCTCTGGCATCGATCTTCTTGTCCTTCACCGACTGGAAGGGCTTCAAGCTCTCCGAGATCGATGTCGTCGGCTTCATCAACTACGAGCAGATCTTCACCGTCTTCGAGAAGGACTTCTGGCAGGCGGTCATCAACAACCTGGTGTTGTTGATCTTCTTGTTCCTCGGCCCGACCGCACTCGGGATGCTGCTCGCCTATCTGCTCGACAAGGACCTCCGGGGTTCGCGCGTCTACCAGAGCGTCTTCTACACCCCGGTGGTGCTGTCGCTCGCCGTGGTGGGCTTTATCTGGCAGAGCGTCATCTACTCCACCGAGAACGGTCTGGGCACGGCACTGTTCGGCGGCGGTGAGTCGATCGACTGGATCGGCAACCAGGACTTCCTGATCTCGATCGGCAACTACGGGGTGTCGAAGAACTTCATCGCCATCCTCGTCGCCATCGCCTGGCGGCACACCGGCTACATCATGGTGCTGTACCTCGCCGGCATGAAGAGTGTCGACGCCTCGTTGCGCGAGGCTGCGTCGATCGATGGCTGCAACGAATGGCAGTCGTTCCGCCACGTGCTGTTCCCGACGCTGAAACCCATCAACGTGGTGGTTGCGGTCATCACGGTTATCGAGGCCCTGCGGGCCTTCGACATCATCTTCGTCCTCAACACGCCTCGCAAGACCGAGGTGCTGTCCATCCTGACGACCAACAACCTGCTCGGCGAGGGCGGCGGCAACGTCGGCCGGGGTTCGGCCTACGCCACGCTGCTGTTCCTGCTCTGCATCGGCTTCGTCATCTGGTACGTCACCAACCACTACCGGCAAAGTGAGCTGAGCGAATGACCGCCACCGCTCCAACCACCTCCGACGCCCCGGTCGAGCTCAAGGACCCCAAGAAGTCCCGGCTCACGCCCGGCCGGGTGTTCCTCCATTTCGTGTTGATCGTCCTGGCCGCGATCTGGATGGTGCCGTTGCTCGGCGCGCTCTACTCGTCGTTCCGGCCCTTCGCCGAGACCGTCGACAAGGGCTACATCTCCCTGCCCGACTCACTGACGCTCGACAACTATCGCAACGCGTGGGAACAGGGCGACATTCTCGGCAAGTATTGGAACACCGCGCTGGTGCTGATCCCTGCGCTGATCCTCACCTTGTTCCTGTCGTCGATGGTGGCGTTCGCCGCCAGCCGGTACAGCTGGCGGTTCAACATCGCGTTCCTCGTGTTGTTCACCGCCGGCAACCTGTTGCCCCAGCAGATCATCATCCAGCCGCTGTTTCAGCTCTACAACCGCATCCCGCTGCCCGACTTCTTGTCAAACAGCGGCAAGCTCAACGGCAGTACGTGGGGACTGATCCTGATTCACGTGGCGTTCCAGAGCGGCTTTTGCACCTTCGTGTTGAGTAACTACATGAAGCTGTTACCCAAGTCGTTGAACGAGGCTGCCCTCGTCGACGGCGCCGGCGTGTGGACGGTCTACTGGAACATCATCATGCCGCTCACCCGGCCGGCGCTCGCCGCCCTGGCGACGCTCGAGTTCACCTGGATCTACAACGACTTCTTCTGGGCGGTCGTGCTCGAACAACAGGGTGCAGATCGACCGATCACGTCGTCGCTCGCAAACCTCGGTGGTGAGTTCTTCACCGACGACAATCTCATCGCGGCCGCGTCGGTCTACGTGGTGATACCGACGATCCTCGTGTACTTCGCGTTGCAGAAGCACTTCATTGCGGGCCTCGCCCTCGGCGCGGACAAGGGCTAGGCCCTACCCGGCCGCCGCCCGGCTTCCCCCTTTCATGAGCGCCCCCACCGAACACCCGCACCGCCGCCACGACCCACTCCGCGACGAGTGGGTTCTGGTGTCGCCGCACCGCAACGAACGGCCGTGGAAAGGCGAGGTCACCCCGCCGCCTTCAGCCGAACGGCCGACCTACGACCCGGGGTGCTATCTCTGCCCGGGCAATGAGCGGGCGGGCGGTCCGATCAACCCGGACTACACCGGCACGTGGGCGTTCGACAACGACTACCCGGCCCTGCTGCGCGAGTCGATCGAGACGCCGGCGGAGACGGCAAACCCGCTGCTGCGCTGGTCGCATCAGTCCGGCACGGCGCGCGTACTCGTGTACTCGCCCGATCACAGCAAGACGCCGGCACTGCTCGGTGCCGACGGGCTGCGTCCGGTGGTCGACCTCTGGGCCGACCAGATCGACGAGCTCGGCCCGGCGCATCGATGGGTGCAGGTGTTCGCCAACCAGGGGTCGGCCATGGGCGCCTCGAACCCGCATCCCCACGGGCAGGTGTGGGCGAGTGAGCACCTCCCGACGCTGGCGGCGACCGAGGACCGGACCCAGCGTGACTGGCTGGAGGCCACCGGCAGTCGGATGCTGTCGGACTACGTCGCCACCGAGGCCGACTCCGGGGATCGCACCGTGGTCGAGAATCGCTGCTGGTTGGTCGTGGTGCCCTACTGGGCGTCGTGGCCCTTCGAGACGTTGGTGCTGCCCAAGCATCCCTGGACCCGGCTGACCGACATCGACGACGTCGGCCGGGACGATCTTGCGAGCGGCCTCGCCGAACTGCTCGCCATCTACGACCGGCTCTTCGACGTGCCGTTTCCGTACTCGATGGGTTGGCACGGCGCGCCGACCGGGCCCGATGCGGTTGAGAGTGCGCACTGGTTGCTGCACGCTCACTTCTATCCGCCGTTGCTGCGGTCGGCGTCGGTGCGCAAGCACATGGTCGGCTACGAGATGTTGGGTGAGCCCCAGCGCGACCTCACCCCCGAGACGGCGGCCGAGCGGCTGCGGTCGCTGGCGTAGGACCGGCACCGGGCCTGGTCGGGCCGCGGTGCACTGCGCTGGCCGGAGCGGTCGGCGACGGCATACGATTGGGGTACCGACTACTGCGCCCCGGGGCGCTGATGGGGATGGGGACATGAGCGATATCACCGCCGAGCGGGCACAGTTCAAGACGTTCGAGGAGTCGACGCAGGAGGACTGGGCCAAGATCATTCCGCACCTCGAGCACACCCAGGCCCTCGTCGCCGACCGGGTGATGGGGCTGCTGGCCGATCTCGAGCGAGACGACGGTGGGTTCCCGATCAACCGACTCGAACACTGCCTGCAGACGGCGACGCGCGCCGAGCGCGATGGCCGCGACGACGAGTACGTGTTCTGCGCGTTGATCCACGATATTGGCGACACCCTGTCGCCTTATGACCACCCGAGCATCGCCGCCAGCATTGTGAAGCCGTTCGTTTCCGAGGCCAACCACTGGATGGTCGAAAAGCACGGCATCTTCCAGGGGTACTACTTCTGGGACTACATCGGGCTCGACAAGGACGCCCGCGAAGAGTTCCGCGACTCGCCGCACTTCGCCTACACCGAAGAGTTCTGCGCCAAGTACGACCAGACCGCCTTCGACGCCGACTACAAGAGCGAGCCGCTCGAACACTTCGAGCCTCTCGTCCGCCAGTTCCTCACCCCCGGCGCCTAACCCGACCGACGAACCCGGCACTCGCGACCGCTCTGGCGCGACCGCGGGGCGTGTTGGGGTGCGATCGGTGGTTGCGTGTGCGGGGACACGGTTCGGGGCGATCGCGGGGTGCAGTCTTTGGGAAAGGCATCGACGTTGATGCCGTCGCCGGCTCGGCCGGCGGAACCGAAGGGATGCGGTATGGCTGAGCAAGTTTGGGTTGGTGGTAGGGACCGGCGGGAGGCGTCGCCGCGGGCCGGCGGTCTGCTCGCCTCGGTGAGGGCTGCGCTTCGCTGGTTTGGCGGCGTCGCCGCCGTGGCTGTTGCCGTTTTCAGCGTTGGTCTGGCTCCGGCCGGCGCCCAGGCCGAGGACGAGTCGGTCGACGCCGAGCGGGTGGTGGCATACGACGTGACGTTCAAAATCGAATACGTCGAGGGCCTCAGCTGTATCGATCGGACCACCTCGCAATTGTTCTGCGCCGCTCCCGACTTCTACGCCAAGGTCCGTATGGGCGATGCCTCCGAGGTTCGCACCGGCACGATCGCCGACAAGTTCACGGTCCGGCCGAATTGGACGTTCGAGCACCGCGTCCCCGCATCAGCCAACGCCTTGCCGATCACGGTCGGCATCTGGGACGACGACACGGCCAGCCGCGATGACCACGTCGACATCAGCCAGGCCGACGGTCAGCGCAACCTCAACCTGTCGCTCGACCTTGACTCGTGTGTCGTCACGGGCATCGGGCTCGGTCGGCCCTTCGACTGTGGCAGCGCGCACGTAAACGACGGAGGCGAAGGGGCCCGGGCCCGGGTTCGGATTCGGGTGGAGGTAGAAGAGCAGATTGTCGTCGTCGCCAACCCGTGTTTCCGGCGGCCGATTCTGTGTGCCCCACCCGTCGATCCGACGCCGATCGGTCCGGCGGACCCCACGGACCCGACCGACCCTCCGGCGCCGGATCCGGAGCCGGTGTTTTGTGGAGGCTTGGAAGCCACGATGGTGGGTACACCTGGTGATGACGTGATCATGGGCACCGATGGGGTCGACGTGATCCACTCCCTCGGCGGAAACGATCTGGTGAGTGCGCTGGCGGGTGATGACGTGATCTGCACCGGTGCCGGCGATGATCAGGTGTTTGCCGGGTCGGGGAACGATCGGGTGTTCCCGGGTTCGGGCGACGATCAGGTCGTGGCGGGTGAGGGTGATGACCGGGTGCGGGCCGGCGGCGGTGACGATGTGGTGCTCGGCGACGCCGGCAACGACACGTTGTGGGGTGGCGCGGGTAACGATCAGGTTCGCGGTGGTTCGGGCGATGACAACGTGTTTGGCCTGGGCGACGACGACCTGTTGCTGGGTGATACGGGGAACGACCGGGTGACCGGGCACGGCGGTGACGACGTCATCGAGGGCGGCGCCGGAGACGATGTCGTCAAGGGCCTCGGCGGTGTCGACGTGTGCGACGGTGGTCCGGGGACGGATCGGTCGAACGCCACCTGCGAAACCCGACGCAACATCGGCTAGCGTCTCGCCCCGATGCTGCTGTCCGATCACTCCATCAACGAAGCCATCGCCGAGGGCCGAATCGTCATCGAGCCGTTCGACCCGGCGTGCGTACAACCGTCCTCGGTCGATCTCCATCTCGACCGGTACTTCCGGGTCTTTCGCAACCACACGATGGGCCACATCGATGTGAAGAAGAACCTCGAGGACCTCACCGAACTGGTCGAGGTCACCGAGGAAGACGCCTTCATGTTGCATCCCGGCGAGTTCGTGCTCGGCTCAACCGTCGAGCGCGTCGCCGTGCCCAACGACCTCGTCGCCCGACTGGAGGGTAAGTCCAGCCTCGGTCGGCTGGGGCTGCTCATCCATTCGACCGCCGGTTTCGTCGACGCCGGTTGGGACGGTCAGCTCACCCTCGAGCTATCGAACGTCGCCAACCTGCCCATCACCTTGTACCCGGGCATGAAGATCGGGCAGATCTCGTTCCAGGAGATGACGACGCCGGCCGACAACCCCTACGGGTCGGGCGCGCTGAAGTCGAAGTACCAGGGCCAGGTCGGGCCGCGACCGAGTCGCTACTGGGAGAATTTCGACGCTTAAGCGTCGACCTCTTGTCGCGAAAGATCCGAGATCATGTCCGCCCGGTGATCGAGGCGGTCGTTGTCGGATCGATCGAGTACGTCGTTGATCGCATCCGTGAGTTCCTCGGCGTGGGCCGGGCGCAGAACGTAGGCGTCGACACCGGATTCCCACAGCAGGAACTGCTTGGTGGTGTTCGACCCGATGATGATGAACGGCACCCACGCCAGCACGGCCGGGCCGAACGAGCGGGTGCGCTGCAACAACGTGACGACGAGGTCGCCCAGGTCGCTGTCGCGATCGGCGAGCACGGCCGAACACGCGGGCCGGGCGGCCTCGATGGCCTTCAGCGCCGATGGGACGGTGTCCGCGTAGATGGTCTCGTGGCCGGCCTCTTCGAGAAGTCGGCGCATGAGCATGCCGGGACCCGGGTCGGCAACGACCATGATGGGACCGGTGCCCCGGGGGTTGTCCCCGGAGGTTCGTCTATTCTTGGATCGCTTGAGCAACGGGCTGAGACTCCTTCGCCTCACCCGCCTCGATGGCATCGAGGACATGCATGGCGATATCGGCGACCTTTATCTGGTCGTCCTCAATCCCCTCACCTTTAACGCCATCGTCCATCATGATGTAACAAAAGGGACAGGCGGTGGCGACGCGCGAGGCGCCGGTGGCGATCAATTCCTGCGATCGTTCGACGTTTACCTGCTTGCCGATGTTCTCTTCCATCCACATCCGCGCGCCGCCCGCGCCACAGCACATGCCCTTGGTGCCGTTGCGTTCGGCCTCGACGATCTGCACGCCGGCGAGCGAACCAATCACCTTGCGCGGCGCCAAATAGACGTCGTTGTGACGGCCCAGGTAGCACGAGTCGTGGTACACGATCCGTTCGTCGAGCCGCGCGTCGGTGAGGTCGAGGCTGCCGTCGGCGATGAGGCTCTCGAGGAACTGGCTGTGGTGGAGCACTTCGTAATGGCCACCGAGCTGCGGGTACTCGTTGGCAAGGGTGTTGAAGCAGTGCGGGCACTGCGTGATGATCTTCTTGACCCCCATGCCGTCGAGCGTCTCGATGTTCTGCATGGCGAGCATCTGGAAGATGTACTCGTTGCCGGAGCGGCGGGCGGAGTCGCCGGTGCAGAGCTCGCTCGGACCGAGGATGGCGACGTCGATGCCGGCTCGGTGCATCAGCTTGGCCATCGCCTGGCTGACCTTCTTGTTCTTGTCGTCGAAGCTGCCCGCACATCCAACCCAGTAGAGGTATTCGGCGTCGAAGGCGTCGCCCGGGTCGACGATGTCGACGCCGAGATCGTCGGCCCAGTCGCCGCGTTCGGTCTGGCTCATGCCCCACGGGTTCGAGGAGTTCTCCATGGCCCGGTAGGCGTTGCCGAGCTCGCTCGGGAAGCTCGACTCCATGAGCGACAGATAGCGGCGCATGTCGAGGATCTTGTCGAGGATCTCGATGTTGACCGGGCAGATCTCATCGCACGCCTTGCACGTGGTACACGACCAGATCTCTTCGCTCGAGATGCGGTCGAACATCCAGTTGGCGGGGACGGTGATGTCGGCGTCGACGCCGATCGGGGGCGATACCCCCGGGGTGCCGGTTCGGGCCATGACCTCGCCGGTCTTCAACACGATCTCGCGCGGGTCGAGCGGCTTGCCGGTGGCGTGGGCCGGGCATACCGAGGTGCAGCGGCCGCACATGGTGCAGGCATCGGTGTCGAGCAGCTGCTTCCAGGTGAAATCCTCGATGGTCGAGGCGCCGAAGGTTTCGAGTTCGGTCTCCATGAGGTTCGGCATGGCCTTCATGGCGCCCTTGGGACGGTCACGGTCGCGCAGATACATGTTGAGCGGCGACGTGAACATGTGGCGCAGCATCGTGGTCGGCAAGATGACGAGGAACGCAATGAAGCTCACGACGTGGGCGATCCACCAGGCCTGGTGCCAGCCGGCCAGACTGCCGCTGCCATCGACCAGGGTGGCGAGCGGGTAGCCGATCACCGACCACTTCTCGAAGTCCGGGGTGCCGTCGAGGGCGATACGGTACGCCTCGGCCCCGAAGCCGGTTACGGCGATGGCGAAGAAGGTGCCGAGGATGACGGCGTGTTCGGGCTTGTTCTTAATGCGGATGCGGTACGGGCGCATGCTGCGGGGCCCGTAGCGGCGAGCTGCGGCCCACACGATGCCGATCAGGAAGATGGCGCCCGCAATGTCGCCGACGGCCGAGTACCCCTTGTAGACCCCGCCGTGCAGGAACTTCATACCCTCGGGCACCTGGTGGTTGACCTCGAGGGTCGTCGTGACCCCGACGAGGACGAGGAACCCGAAGTAGATCATCGAGTGCATGATCCCGGCGCTCGGATCGCGCATCAGCGTCTGCATGTAGACGCCGGCGCGGAAGTCGCCCAGGCGCCGCTTGGCGTTTTTCGGCGTGGTCGACCGGTTGTCCGGGCCACCTCGCTGCCAGTTCTTCACCCGGTAGCTGAACAGCACGGTGGAGTACACCAGGAGGATCGGAATCACCGTGTAGAACGCGACCTTGATGGCGCCCGGGATGTTCTCGAATACCTCGCGGGTCTGGTCGGACTCGTCGTGGAACTCCGTGATCAGCGGGACGATGCCGGAGCCGATGGTGAACAGGGCGAGTCCGACGCCGATACCGATGATGAGGTGCTGGGGTTTTAGCTCTTTGAACATGCGTCCCCGACGATACTCGCCGGGTGGAGTTTCGCCGAGACGAAGCGGGGGTCGACCGGGGGCCCGGCGATGACCTGGCCCTGCCGATCCGAATGCCGACCCGAATGGTGATCCGAATGGTGTTCAGATCGCCGAAATACAGTGTTCAGTTCATAGCGACGAAACACTCCGGTCAAAAACCAGCAATATCCTGCTCTCATGGACGTAACCATGGTGCGGTGGCCAGGGGAACGTGATCGTTTGGAGGATCTTCGATCCTCCGGTCGGCCTCGGTTGCTACTCGTTGAAGAAGGACAAGCTCCTCCCGAGGCTCACTTGGGGCTTGAGGATTGGATTCGCGTACCGGCGACCGATGCCGATATTCGAGCTCGGATAGCCGGTCTGGTGCTGCGGGCATCGGCCGCGAACGAGGCTCGGCCGGACCTCGACGACGACGGACTGTTGCGCTTTGGCGACGCGTGGGTGGCGCTACCGCCCGTCGAGTCGCGCCTGACCGCGGCCATGCTGTCGTCATGGGGCCAGGTGGTGAGCCGAGAGGATCTCGGCACCGCCGGCTGGCCCGAAGGCGCCCCGGGCCGCAACGCGCTCGACGTCCACGTGCTCCGGCTGCGGCGTCGCATCGCATCGCTAGGGCTGGTGATCCGCACGGTTCGTAGCAAGGGCTACCTGCTCGAGGCCCGCACCGTCACCGCCTGATCGCGGCTCGATGGTCACCTAGGCTGAACCCATGGGTTCGTCGTTGTCGCTCCGTCCACTCGCCGACCGATCGGCGCCGACCGGACCCGTCCTGCTCGTCATCGCCGACGGTGTCGGCATCGCGCCCGAGGGGCCGAGCAACGCGGTGACCGAGGCGGCTACGCCGGTGCTCGACGCGCTCACCAGCGGGTCGCTCAGCACGGAACTTCTCGCTCACGGAGTCGCCGTTGGACTCCCGAGCGACGACGACATGGGCAACTCCGAGGTCGGCCACAACGCGCTCGGCGCCGGTCGGGTGTTCGACCAGGGCGCCAAGCTGGTCAACGGTGCCATCGCCACCGGTTCGTTATTCGACAGCGCGGTGTGGCGCGACGCCATCGCTGCGGCGAACGGCGGCACCATGCATTTCCTGGGGCTTCACTCCGACGGCAACGTCCACAGCCACACCGACCACCTGTACGAGCTGCTCGAACGGGCCGTGGTCGACGGCGTGACCCGCCTCCGGGTGCACATCCTGCACGATGGTCGCGACGTCGCCGCCCGCTCGGCGCTGGGCTACATCGCCCAGACCGAACAGGTGCTCACCAAGTTGAACGAGGGGCACGCCGGTGTCGACGCCCGCATCGCCTCGGGCGGCGGGCGGATGACGATCACCATGGATCGCTATGACGCCGACTGGCCGATGGTGAAGCGCGGCTACGACGCCCACACCCACGGTGTCGGCCGAGCCTTCGCATCGGCGACCGAGGCGGTCGAGACCATGTACGCCGAAAGCGACGCCGGCGACCAGTACCTCGACGAGTTCGTCGTGGTGGGCGACGACGGCCAACCGGTCGGGGCGATGGCCGACGGCGACTCGGTGATCATGTTCAACTTCCGCGGCGATCGGGCGATCGAGATCTCCCGCGCCTACGAAGAGGCCGACTTCGACGTGTTCGACCGCGGCGTGCATCCCGACGTGTTCTACGCGGGCATGCTCCAGTACGACGGCGACGCCCTCGTGCCGAAGCGCTACCTGGTCGAACCGCCCGCCATCGACCGCACGATCGGCGAATACCTGTGCGCCGAGGGGGTGACCAGCTTCGCCATCTCCGAGACCCAGAAATTTGGTCACGTCACCTACTTCTGGAACGGCAACAAGACGGGGTATCTGGACGAGGCGCTGGAGACCTACGTCGAGATCCCGAGCGACAACGTCGAGTTCAACACGACGCCCGCCATGAAGGTGCGCGAGATCACCGACACCACCATCGAGATGCTTCGCTCCGGCGAGTACCGATTCGGCCGGTTGAACTTTCCCAGCGGGGACATGGTCGGCCACACCGGCGACCTCGGCGCGACCATCGAGGCCATGGTGGTCATCGACGAGTGCCTCGCCGAGCTCATCTCGGTCATCGACGAGTTGGGCGGCGTGCTCGTGTTCACCGCCGATCACGGCAACGCCGACATCATGTACACCGAGGTCGACGGGCAACGGATGCCGAAGACCAGCCACACGCTGTCGCCGGTTGCCTTCGCCGTGCACGACGGTCGCCCCGCCGACCAGGTTGAGGCCGAACCCTGGGCCATCGTCGACGTCGCCGACGCCGGTCTGGCCAACGTGGCCGCCACCCTCGCCAATCTGCTCGGCTACGAGGCCCCGGAAGGGTATGAGCCAAGCCTTCTGGCGCCGGGCTGACGTTTTCCGATGTCGGACCGATGGGAACCAGACGGCGACGATCGTCGTCCCATCACCATGAGCTCGCCCTCTCGTCCTTCGTCACGTCGTTCTTCACGTCGTTCTCTACGTCACATCTTCGTGGCGCTCTTGGTGCTCGCGGCCACCATGGGATTCGGCGCGCCGCCGGCGCTGGCCTGTAGCTGTATCGAGTCGACCATCGACGATGCCCTGTTCGACACGCCGATCGTGTTCGTTGGCGAGAAGGTCGCCAGCCAGCTCCAGGAGGAACGCCGGCTGCTCGGTTTCGAAGTCGAATCCGTACTGCGCGGCGAGGTGACTGCGCAGACCGTGGTGCAGACCGGCGGCGAGTACGACAGCTGCGGTGAGCCGAACTGGGCGACTGCCGCGACCTCGGACCCGATCGTCGTGCTGGCCTACCCGGCCTGGGACGATCCGTCCGGACTCGAGCAGTTCCCCCAGGTTGGGGTGTGCGTGTACTACCCGAGCGTCGATGAGCTGACGTCGGTGCTCGACGGCGAACTCGCGGCCCCCGACGGTGAGGGTCCCGTCGCCGCCGTCGTCTCCCTGCGGCACCGATGGGCATCGCTCGTGGCGCTCGACGTCAACGGCAGGGTGCTCGCCTGGGGCTCGGGCCGCCAGGCCGCCAGGCTCTTGCCGTGTGTGGATTCGCCCGACCACATCGTCGAACTGCGGTGGGATGGTGCCGATCTGCGCGACCTCACGACCATGAAGATCGTTGCGTCGACCGCCATCGAAAACCTGGACGTGTCGACCGCGGAAGCCTCCTGCATCCTCGGCGCCGACGGACCGGTGTTGCAGGTCGGGCCCGGCCCCGGGGGCGCGACTGGTTCGACCGACCAACCCACCGAGATCGGCACGGTCACGATCTCGGCGGAGAACCCCTGGGATCTCGGCCCGGGCGAGGATCCGCGGATCATCGCCACCGACGGTGCGGGCGAACGGGTGGTCGTCGACGGCCTGGGCAAGCTGATGCCGGCGCAGATCCTCGCTCTCGCCGACGGTCCGACGGTCGACCCGATCGTGCCCCCGCCTCCGCCGTTGCTTGCGCCCAGCGACGGTGCGGGCATCACCATCGACGGCGAGAACCCACCCGAAACCGATCCTCCGGTCGACCCGGACCCGGGCGAACCCGACCCGCCGACCGACCCGGACGAGTCCGCCGGCGGCATCGTTGTCGATCCTCCCTCCGACGACGGCCTCGGTTGGGGTCTCGCCGCCGGCATCGGCGGCCTCGCCGTCCTCGTCGGTGTCGCCGCCTTCGTGGTTTGGGCGCTGACCAAGGCCCGGCGCGAACGGGCCGAACGGGCGTAGCAGATCCACAGATCGACGGACGTGTCCGGCCGGGAACCAGACGCGGGCGGCAGTCGTCCCATACGCATGATCAGCACCGCGCTCCGAGCGGCTCGCCGGGCCATGACGGCTGCGGTAGTCGTGGTCGCCGCGCTGGCCGTCGACGCGGCGCCGGCCGCGGCCTGCACCTGCGCGAGCGCGGACCTGCCCGCGGCCGTACTGCTCGACACCGACTATGTCTTCGTCGGTCGGCTGATCGCGGTGAGCAGGGCCGACGGTGTGATGCTGGGTCACTTCGAAGTGGAATCCGTTCTCGCCGGCCACGTTCGCCGCCAGGTGGTCGTGCAGGGTCACGATGCCTGTGGTCCGCCGATCTGGGGTGCGGCGCGGGTCGGTGCGTCGATGGTGGTGCTCGCCCGGGAGCCGGATCGGTGGAGTCGCTTCACAGAATTGCCGGCCGACAATCCCTGCACGCCTCCGGTGTCGATGGCGGACCTCGACGACTTC
>CALHYX010000103.1 GCA_938041035.1 uncultured Acidimicrobiales bacterium
ACCCATGAGCGACGAGATCCGCCACCTGACCACCGCCGAACTCGAGGCCGGGCTCGCCGACGTGCGGGCCTCGCCCGCCGACGATGGTGTGCTGCGGCTCATCGTGCAACGCCCGGCCGAAGATGAACGCGTCGTGCTGGCCGAGGCCGAACTCAACTGCGAGGAAGGCCTGGCGGGCGACACCTGGAACCAGCGAGGTTCCAGCCGCACCGAGGACGGTGGCCCGCACCCGGACATGCAGCTCAACATCATGAACGCTCGGATCCTCGCCCAGATCGCCGGCTCCGAAGAGCGCATGCCGCTCGCCGGCGATCAGCTCATCGTCGACTTCGACCTGAGCAATGCCAACCTTGCGCCGTGGACCAAGCTCGCCATCGGCGACGCAGTCATCGAGACCACCGACCAACCCCACACCGGTTGCGCCAAGTTCAGCCAGCGGTTCGGCGTCGAGGCCCACCGCTTCGTGAACTCCCCGGCGGGCAAGGAACTGCACCTGCGCGGCATCAACGCCCGCGTGGTCACGCCGGGAACCATCCGGGCGGGCGACACCATCCGCAAGCTCTAAGCGTCGGCGTCAGTCGGCGGTGTAGCGCCGCCGGTAGTCGGCCGCAGCCTCCGCGCCCATCGCGTCGAACTCGGCCTCGCGGTACCGCTCGCGCTCGGCCCGGCGGGGGTGGCTGAAGCCGGCGCCGACGACGGCGTCGCCGCGGTCGGCGACGATGTAGCGACAGATCCGTTGGGCATGCGGGCTGAGCGTCAGCCAGGTGGCGTGATCCATCGACGCGATAATCGCCTCGGACCGGAACCACGGCGCCATGTATTCGATGTTCGGCATGGCCCGAACCTCGCGCGACAGGTTCGGCGTGCCTCCGTGCCAGCAGCGGGCGTCGCGCACGATGGCCGAGCCGGCCGGCAGCGGACACACCGTGGACAGCCGCATCCATTCTGGTTCGTCGGCGAGGGTCGGGATGGGCTCGCGCGAGCGGTGCGTGCCCGGTATCTGACGGATGGGCCCGTTCTCGGCGGTGAGATCGACGGCCGGGAAGTTTACGTGCACCACCGGCACCGGCAGGTCGCGCATCGTGACCCCGCCGGTGGGGTCGTGGAGCTCGGTCCACACGTTGTCCGAATGCAGGCCCTGGTATTCGATGGCGCCGGGCAGGGCGAGGTCGCCGCCCGAGCCGTAGGCGATGTAGTCGGGCGACCCGAAGATGGCGGTCAGCACCGGCGTGATGGCGGGCAGGTCGATGAGCTGGCACCACTCGGGCCGATGGAACATGTGGCGCGACGCCGAGGTGCCCCCGAACGAATAGCGGTGGGGGAGGCCGCCCGCGCCGCCCCCGACCTCACCGGCCGGGTCGGCTTCGGTGAGCGTGGCGACGATGTCGTCGACGCCCCTGCGCAGCGTGGCGAGCTGGTCGGCGGTGAGCACATCGGCGATGGCGACGAACCCGTCGCGGTGAAACAGCCGGGTGGCTCGGTCGACCTCGCCCGCGGCCACCACCTCGAGGCCGTCGATGCCGTTGCGCTCGATGAGCCGTTCCCGCAACGCGGCGACACCGGGGTCGTCATGGGCGCGGGTCCACCCGGCGCAGCGGGGGTCGCCCGCCACCAGGTTCAGGTGCTCGGGTGTGGTCTCGATCTCGACGGCGCCAGGCGTGGTCGCCAACCCGAGCGGGTTGTCGTTCGATTCGGCTTCGGCACCCGCTCGATTGGCGAACCCGTTCGGCGGCACCGCCGCGTTCCACCCGATCGACGGTGGGTTCGCAGTGGTGTTATCGGCCATGGTTCGAGTATCTCACCGGGGCGAGGAAGCGTGGGTTCCAGAACGGCCTACCCCGCCGTCTCGCTACTTCCAGTCGATGGTGTGCACCGTTGCGTCGGTCTCGTCATCGATCGTGAAAGTGATGGACATCCGGGAGGGTCCGGGCGGCGTGGCTTCGAGGACGACGAACCAGAACAGCACATCGCCGTCGTCCCCGAAATAGGCCGATGCTTCGGTTTCCACGTACAGGTCGCGATCGACGCCATCGAGTCGGGCGAGGGCGGAGGCGAGTCGGTCATAGGCATCCCTGCCGACAAGGGAGCTATACGCGGTTTGCAGCTGATTTTCGGCCTCGTCGCTAAACAGCAGCGTCATCGGGAGGGGTTCCTTGGTTCGAAAGTGCGAATGCAATAGTGTAACGTAATAGCGAATAAGCCATTGTGGATTTCGTCGAATAGGGGTACAGTGGCGTCATGGCTACCACTCTCGTTTCCACCGATTCTCGCGGGCGCATTCCGCTGACCAAGCTGGTGGACACCGTCGAGGACCACTATCTGGTGCGGGTCAGCGACGATGGAGTGGTCACACTCTTCCCCGCGGTGGTGCGCGCCAAGAGCGTCGACGCTCTGCTTGCGGTAGATCCCACGATCCCTGAGCGGGTAGCAAAACAGATCGACGATGGACGGGCCGGGCGTCCGAGTGAGACGTGGGAGAAGATCAGGGTTTCGCTGCCCGCTTCGCCGTCGGATGAAACGTAACCGCTCCGGTGGCCAGTTCGGTGTAGCCAGAGGATGAAACGTTGGGGATTCCGGCCTGCCGTGGCGGTCGTCGCGGTGGTGTGCATCCTTACCACCGGGTGTGCCGGCGAGTTGCCCCGACCCGGCTTTCAGGAGTCTGCACTGCAGGCGAAGCCAGGCGGACGTTGCGACGCCTCCGACGCCTCCGAGGACGTGGTCGGGGTGGACAGTCACCTCGCGCAAATCGACTCCTGGGTGCCGGTAACCCAACGGGTGGTGGCGGAGGCGATCGACAACGGATCGCTACGGGTGGCTACCTTCGGCGAGGTTGGCGCGACCGGCGAGCTCGCCGAGATCGAGTTGAAGACCGATGCCGGCAAACTCAACGAACTCGTCAAGGCCGACGACGTCGCGGAGGTCTGGCTCGGCGTGCAGGACCTCGGCAACCAGCACCTCATGACCATGGTCTTCAGCGCATCCGACGACGTCGTGCTGGTCGGCAGGTGCATCACCCGCTGGGCGGCCCAGTTTCACTCTCTCGCCAACGACACGACTCACCCGACGGTGATCGAAGCCGCGCGCGAACTGGTGGAGCTCGGGGCGGAGTCCGAGATGGGTCGGCTGGCGGCCCGGAACAACCCATCCGGTTGAGTTCACCGTCACCTGCGCCGACCGGCCGTATCGGTCGCGCCGTTGAACCAGCGCTACCGGCGGGCGAGACGACGGATCGGCGGTTCGCTCTTGGGTACGGCCTTGCGGGGAGGGAGGTCGGCCAGCAGGACGGCGGTCGCTTCGGTGACGGCCTTGACTGCGATCTCGAACGCTTCCTCGGTGGCGGCCGACGTTTTCTGCACGCCGCTGACCTTGCGCACGTACTGCCGGGCCGAGGCCTCGATCTCTTCGTCGGTGGCGGGTGGTTCGAGCCCGCGGAGGATGGTGATGTTGCGGCACATCTCTGGCACGTTAGCGGCGCGTGCGAGAGGCTGTCCCACGGCCGACTTTGCCGAGTCCACTAGCGCTGCCCCGACCGAAGCCCTGGAGTTCTGGGCCACGCCCGGCCGGTTCACCGACCTCGGCGAGTTGCCGGTGGAAGCCGCGACCATCGAGGAGGCGTTCACGATCGTTCAGGGACTGTTCGTCTACGACGTCTTCGCGAAACCGTTCTACGACGTCGACCTCACCGATCAGCAGGCCGGCACCATCAATCAGCGCGACATCCGCGACGTGCTGGCCACGGCGTCGGCGGTCGACGCTCGGCCGCTGGGTGAGGCGCGACCACCCGCGTGTCGGGTCGGGGCCCGGTGCCACCTGTTCACCAAGCTCACCGTCGCGCTGCTACGCCACGCCGGCATCCCGGCGGGTGCCCGTTGCGGGTTCGGCACCTACTTCGTGCCCGACCACTACGAGGATCACTGGGTGGCCGAATGCTGGAACGGCGAGACCGGGCGATGGCAGATGGTCGACGCGCAGCTCGACGCCACCTGGTGCGAAATGGTCGGCTTCACGGGCGACCCGTTCGACATGACCCCGACGGAGTTCGTGACCGCCGGGCACGCGTGGCAGGCGTGGCGGCGCGGCGAGGTGGACGGCAACCGCTTCGGCCTTTCGGCGATCGGCGAACACGGTGCCCTCTGGATCGCCAACAACCTGCGGCTCGACCTGGCCGCGCTGAACAAGGTCGAGATGTTGCCGTGGGATCTCTGGGGTGCCGACTTCGAACCGCCGAAGGACCCCAGCCCCGAGCTGCTGGAGCTGTTCGACCAGGTGGCCGAGCTCACCGTCGACCCCGACCCCAACTTCGGCCGCCTGCGCGACCGCTACGACACCGATGATCAGCTCCGCATGACCGGCGAGGTCTTCAACGTGCAGCTCGGGGTGACCGAAACGGTGTGACCGGGTTCGTCAGCCGGCCATGGCGGCCGGCACGAGTCCGTCGGGGGCGATGCCGACGCGCGAGCGCACCTCGGCCAGCGGTTCGTTGAGCTGGTCCTCCCACCGCTCGAAGTGGGTGTTGTCGGCGGCCCGACCGAGGATCCAGCCTTCGACGAGGGCATCCATGGCGGGCAGGATGACCGTCGGGTTCACGAACGCCATGTAACCGGTCGTCACCGCAACGCGCATGGCGTGATACGGGAACCGCAGCTGGGCGAAGTGGAACGCGGCCTGGGCCAGCTCGCCGGTCGGCTTCGGCGTGAAACCGGTGAGCGTGTGCAGGAAGTCGTGGATCTGAAAGCCGCGCACGATCGTGTAGCTGATGTCCTCGGGCAGGCGGTCGAGGGTGCCTGAGGCGTGGAGCTCCTCGTTGAAGGTCTTGTAGTTGCGGCCGAGGTTCTCCTCGAGACCGTTGTCGACGATGAAACCGCGGTACGCGTGCCCGAGCGTGCCGGGTTCGCAGCCTTCGAGATCGGCCACCGAAAGCGGGTCCGCCAGGTACCGCTCGGCGAGAAAGTCCTGGGCGCCGTCCACCGAGAGCAGGTCCTGGTGGTACGCCTCGATCGCTTCGTCGGGGGCTTCGGCCCACCAGTCGTGGAACAGGAGGTACACGCCGTAGTCGAACGGGCGGTCGACCGCGGTCAGGAACTTCTCGGCGAACTCGCGGTCGACGATCGGGTCAGCCATGGGACTCCTCAGGTGGTGGTGACCGAATCTACGCTGCGGGCAAAGATCCGACGAAGTCGATGACCACTGCCGACAACGCTGCGGGTTGATCGAGCTGGGGGCAGTGGGCGGCGTCGGCGATCGTCGTGCGCTCGGCCTCCGGGATGGCCGCGGCGAGTTCGTCGCACTGGCGCAGGACGCCGGGCAGGTCGTGTTCGCCGGAGACCACCAGCGTCGGCGCCCGAATCTGAGCGAGGCGATCCCAGACCGGCGGGTGGTCGGCCGCGGCGCCGATGGGTCCGGCCCGCAGAGCGCGCCCGTTCATCTCGAGTAGGAGCTCGCGGGCCTCACCGCCAACCCGACCCTCGGGCTGCTCCGTACCGTCGAGCCAGTACCGGACTTCCAGCCGGTTGACGAGATCGACGTCGCCCGCTTCCTCGGCCGCGGCCACCAGTGCGTCCTGGGCCGCCTCGGCCTCCGACTCCAGCCACGTGGCGTAGTCGTACCCGCGGGGCGACGGAGCGATCAGCACCAACGCCTCAACCTCCTCGGGGTGGGCGAGCGCCAGGTCGAGGGCGAGCCCACCCCCCATGCTGTTGCCGACGATCACCGCGGGCGCAGCGTTGGTAGCCGCGGTGACGGTTCGCAGGTCGGCCAGATCATCGTGGGGCTCGGGCTCGGTCTCCGTGGCGCCGAAACCGCGCCGGTCATAGGCCACCACCCGACGACCCGCTTCGTTCCACGCCGGCGCGCACCACTGCCAGACCCGGCTGTCGGCGACACCCGGATGCAGCGCCAGCATGGTGAGGCCGGCGTCGCCCCAGATCGATACCGCGAGTCGGGCACTGGCGCTGGGCACCTGCTGGGCGATCATCGCGCCAACCTACTCAGGGCCGATCAGTGGAGCCCGATGATCTCGCCGTCGAACGCGAACCGGTCGAGCTCGGCGCCGGTGGTGGCGTCGACGACGATGACCTCTTCGGCCCCATCGTCGGACGGCTGACCGTCGATCACGATCCGGTCGCCGAGCGGCCAGGGGATGCCGGCCACATCGACCTGCCACAGGCGTTCTCCGGTGGCGACGTCGACGGCGAAGACCGCCACCGGGGGTTCGGCGGCGCCGGTGCCGGCGAAACTGGTGGTGACCAGGATGGTGCCGTCACTGGTCAGCCGAAGGTTACCGGTGATGTCGTCGGCGACCAGTTCGATGCCGTCACCGGTGGTTATCCGAGGCGGGGTGTCGCCAAGGCCGCGTTCGGTGATGAGGGTCGGGCCCTCCGGCATCTGGCGGGTGATCACGACCGTGTCGCCGCGGTCCTGGATGGTTGCGACGGCGTCGACATCGAGCGGCTCGTCAGCCTCGCAATCGAAGCCGACCCGGGGGAGAACGCGAGGGTCGGCGAGATCGGCAAGGATGCCCTCGGCGAATGCCTCGACGAGGAGCCGACGGTCCTCGATTGTGACGACAGGGGAGCCGTTGACATCGGCGACCTCGGTGACGATGGCGAAGTCGCCCTGGACCTCGAAGTCACCGCACGCGGGTTCGCCCGCGTAGTCGAGGATCTGGTTATTCACCAGCACGTGGTCGGCGAAGGTGCGGGGGAAGGGGTCGTCCAGGGTGACCTGCCCGCTTTCGCTGAAGATGCTCACGGTGCCGAAGTCGCCGTCGGCGGGGCCGTCGGAACCGGTCCGTACGGCGAGCCGGTTCGCACCGAGGTCGACGCGGAGCTGTTCGATGGCAGCGGCATCGACGGCGGCATCGGGAGCGGTGGTTCCAGGCGGAGCGTCGGTGCCCGGGGGCGACGCCGTCGCCGTAGGCGGTGGGTCGGTCGGCGGCGTGGTGGCCGGAGTCGGGGGCGACGTCGGTGTCGGGGCGGATGCCGACGTGTCGGTGGGAACGGGTACGGGCAGGTCAGCGGCGCTGGATCCGCAGCCGGCGGCGAGGAGCAGGAGGCTGAGCGCGACGATGCCTGCCGACCGATTCGGGGGAGTGAAGATGGTGTGCGGAGAAGACATGAGACACCCGACGCTACCGGCCGGATTCGCCCGCTTTCCGTCGCCCTGCGAGCGGTCCAGAACGGAAAGAACCCGAGTCAGGCAACGGCTGACCCGGGCGTGAGGTGGTACCCCGTACGGGATTTGAACCCGTGCTACCACCTTGAGAGGGTGGCGTCCTAGGCCGCTAGACGAACGGGGCGAGGTCTCAGTTTTCAAGATGGCTCGGGGAGGAGGACTTGAACCCCCAATGTCTGGACCAGAACCAGATGTGTTGCCAATTACACCATCCCCGAAGGGTTCGAAGCAGCGTAGCGGCCTCCCGCTCGATCGCCACATTGTTTCTCGGCCGGGTTCCATTGTTTCTCGGGCGGGTTCCCGGAGTCCCTCCGCTGCTCCCGCAGTTCGATCGCCCCGCCCGCGCCCCCGCCATCCGCGAACCATCTGGTGCCAGGCACCAGATGGTTC
>CALHYX010000104.1 GCA_938041035.1 uncultured Acidimicrobiales bacterium
GGCTGAGAGCCGAACGCTCGCGCTAAGGCTCGCTGACAAAGGCGCACGAGTCGTGTTGCTCGGGTTCGCAACACCGGCCCACGAAGTCGCCATGAACGAACTCATCCGGCACGAACAACGCCTGATTGGTTCGTTCGCCTACTCGGCAGATCAGTTCAAGCGGGCGATCGAGCTCGCAGCGCGCGCCCACGCTCAGTGCGTGACCAACCTCGACTGGCAACAGGTGCCAGATGTTCTGCGCGATTTTGATGAGGGGAGCTACGAGATCGTACGGGGAGCGCTCCGACCCACTCTGTAGGTCGCGGCTGAGCCTTCTGCGCCGTCACGGAAGGGTCGATACCGGGCGGGTGGTTCGGAAGGGGCTGGGATTCTGCGCCTCTGATATCGAAAAACTCGACGTGTCGAACCCCGGTCGACTCAATCCAGAACCCGCTGGGGGAAGGCTTCTTGTCGGCGGTCGCTGCTACGGTTGGCTCAGTCAAAGGGAACTCTGTGAATCCGATCGCTACATCCTGACTTCCGGCGTGCCTGTTTGGCGCGCCGTTGATCTCCACCGATTCAGTCGCCATCGACGTCTCGGTCAATCAGGAATCGAAATTCACGAAAGGACAAACCGTTGACCAACATCAACACTCGCGTCGCCGAACCTGGCGACGTGGAGCACATCAAGCAACTCGCGCTCGACAACAACATGTTCGAACCCGAGGAGATGGGTTTCTTCGACGATGCGCTCGCTGGCTTCTTCGAGGGAACACTCGAAGACCACCAGTGGATCGTCGCAACCAGCGACGATCCTGCAAACCATCTCGAAGCAGCCGCGTACTACGCACCCGAGCCGTTCTCGGACCGAATGTGGAACCTCTATTTCATCGCCACCGATCCCAGTCGGCACGGCACCGGAACAGGCACCACGCTCGTCGAGAACATCGAAGCCAAGCTCATCGAAGCCGGCTCCGATAAAGCACGAACGCTGATCGTGGACACATCAAGCCTGGGCGACTACGCCCAGGCACGAGAGTTCTACGAACGACGCGGCTTCGTCGAAGAAGCAAGATTGCGCGATTTCTACGGCCCAGGTGACCACAAAGTCACCTTCTGGAAGTCACTCACCAAGTGAACCCGGCTCCGGTCTCGCGCACTACCGAGACCGGAGCCACCCCAGTTCACACGCCCAGAACCACACCCGTCCCCGGACGAAGCCTCACCCGGCATCGGCACACCTGATCGGTGAATCGCCAGCTCCGCAGCCCGTTCGATAATCGCGAACTGGAACCCTTCGGCCCGCGCCACGTACCACTCGGGAAGCGGCGAACTGTGGGAGGTCAAGCTTCGATCGAGCGCACTACGCCGGGGCGAAATAGGGCAGCCAGACATCGTCGCCCCGATCGACGAACCGCACCGAAACCCGCATGCCGACCTCCACCTCGCCGACCGTGCACCCGACGATATTGGTCAACAGGTCGAAGCCCTCGTCCACCCGCACGATGGCGGGCGCATACGGCACCTCGAACCGGGGGAGTGGTGGCCGCCACACGATCGTGTACGAAGCCACGGCGCCCACACCTGCGCTCACCCGCCACTCGAGGTCCTGGGTGAGGCACCGGGTGCACGCGGGCTGCGGGTCCATCAATGCCAACTCGCACCCGCCACACCACTGGTAGCGGAGCTCGCCCACGGCGCCACCCGACCAGTACGGGGCGCTGATCGGGGTCGGGGCGGGGGTGGGGCCGTTGGACTGTGGCCGAAGCTCGGCCGACGGGTCACCGTTGGGTGCGGAGCCGGAACCCGCGCTCATGGCGCCTCCCGACCCAGCACCAGCACATCGCAGAACAAGGCCCCGGCGCCGCCGTTCGACGCGAAGACGACCTCGGCACCGTCGATCTGGTTGCTCACACACGTCCCCCGCAGCTGTTGCACCGCCCGGATCACCCGCTGGAGCATCTGGGCCGACGCGCCGGGGTGGCTGTAGGACAGCACCCCGCCATCGGTGGTCACCGGCAGCGGGCCATCGATCGCGATTCCGCCTCCGAGGACGAAGTCGGCCGCCTCGCCGTCGGCGCAGAACCCGAACGCCTCCAGTTGGCGGATGATCTCGAACGAGAACGGATCGTAAAATTCGCACCCGTCGACATCGTCCGGGGCGAGCCCGGCCTGGTCGAAGGCCTGGGCGGCGGCTCGCCGGCCGATATAGCCGTTTACGAGGTCGGTGCGTCCGCCCATCGTCCACGACGGCGGGTGCTGGTACGCCGGACCAAACCGATCGCCGCCGGCGCCGAGCACGTACACCGGAATGCCGTCCAGGTCGCGCGCCCGTTCGACGGTGGTCATGATCAACGCCGCACCTCCCTCGCTGTTGATCGCGCAGTCGAGGCGCCGGAACGGGTCGGCGATCATCGGCGACGCCAGCACATCGTCGACGGTGTAGGGGCCACGGCCGGTCATCACCGCTTCCGGGTTGACGTGGCCGTTGTTGCGAATGGTTGCGGCCACGGTCGCCAGCGCCTCGACCGGCGTGCCGTAGGTGTGCATGTGATGGCGGGCGATGAGGGCGAACTCCGCCGCGGTGAACATGCCCCACGGCATGACGAACTCGTTTTCGGGCCGGGTCCAGGGAGCGGTCGCCGCCCGGTCGGTGTAGGTCGACGCGCCGCCGTCGGCGATCACCACCGTGGTGGCCAACCCGGCGCCGATGGCCAGCGCCGCCGTCGTGACGCCGTTGATGTTGGCCGGACCGTACCCCCGCCAGGCGGGGCCCGAACCCAACTGGTATTCGAGCGGTCCGGCCATGGCGCCAACCGCCCCGTCGACGGCGCCGGGATCGAGCCCAGCGTCGGCGAGCGCCAGTCGTACGGCCTCGACGGCGATGGAGAACGACGTGTGCCCCTCGAGTCGTTTGGCCTGTTCGGTGTTCGCCACCCCGACGATGGCGACGTCGCGAAACGGGTGGGTCACGGAGTCCAGCGGCCGAAGCGGCGCGAACAGGACCCGAGAAGAGATCGGCCCGTCGGCTTGTCGAGCGGGCGTTTCACCTTGGCCCACACGTCGGCCGCCTCCAGCGGCTTGCCGTGGCCGGGCAACAGGTGCCGCACCTCGAGCTCGAGCAGTCGCTCGGTCGTCTCATCGGAGATGGTGAGGTCGATGAACTCGGGGTTGAACCACGGGGTTCCGTCTTCGGTGACGATCGCGTCGCCGCTGATGAGGGTGGCCGAGTCCCGGTGGTAAAAGCACGTGGAATCGTCGGTGTGGCCCGGTGTCGACAGCACCTCCCAGCCGGCGCCGAACGGCACCGCGGCGCCGTCGTGGAGATAGTCGCCGGGGGTGAAGTCGACCGTCATCTTCTCCTGCCCCCCGCCGTGTCCGACGTTGCGGCCGGCGGCGACCCCGCGCAGGGCCGACACGCTGAAGGGCTGTTCGCGGTACACGCTCAGGAAGCGCACCGAGGATTCGACCATCGGGAAGGTGCGAGGAGTCTCGCCCGCCAGGTAGTCCTCACAACGCGCGGGCAGGTGCACGTCGGCCTGACAGTGGCCGAGCAGCGTGGACACGCCCCCCACGTGGTCGGAGTGTCCGTGGGTGCACAGGACGGCCCGGATGTCGGCAGGGTCGCGTTCGATGTCGCGGCGCACGAGCTCGACCGCCTTGTCCGCCACCGAATTCAGTCCGGGATCGACGACCACCATCGCCTCGTCGCCCTGGATCACGTAGCAGTTGAAAATCCAGTCGGAGGTGTAACCGATGGGAAGCCCGAACAACGATGCGGTCATAGGGCCGAGAGTATCCGCGGGAGGTGATCATCACGGGTCCCCGGCCGGAACGGGTCGATGTCGACGGTTGCCAGGAGGTCCCGCAGCCCGGATACGGCGATGCCGGCGGCGCCGATCGTGGCGGCGATCGACATCCACATCGGTGCGTCATGGCGGACGAGCGCGGTCGGGTCGGTCGCTCCGCCGAGGAGCACCGGCACGAATCGGGCCAGCATCGCGCCGTACACGATGGCCATCGCCGAGTGGAGCACGCGTTCGCCGGCGGTGATGCCACCGATGGCCGGGCGGTCGCGATCCTCGACCACGAAATCGGCGAGGGTGATCGCTATCTCGGCGGTGAGCAGTCCGGCGACGATGGCGACGACCCAGCCGGCCGGGCGCCACCAGGCGAGACCGCCATAGACCAGGGTGTAGATCGCGTCGCGGGCCGCGTGCAGACGCAGCTCCGTTCGGGTGGACGCGACCCGTTCCGCCAGTCGAGCCCGGTGCTCGTGATACCAGAGCGTGTCCCAGGCGCCCAGCACGCCGTTTACGAGAAGCAGGCCGAGCACGATGGTCATCGGTGTGAAATCCACGGTCAGATCATCTCCACATCGATGAGGTCGAGTTGCTGGAGGGCGGGCTCGATGCCCTCGCGCAGGCGGCGCAGGCGAAAGAGCGGGACCTTTGGGTAGGCGTGGTGCTCAAGGTGCAGATCGTGGCTGAAGAACAGGATCTGCCCGAGGCGGGTGTGGACCCGGACGAACGGGGTGTCGACGGCTCGGCCCCAGTTGGTCTGGGGGCCCTTGCCCGCGAGCACCGCAAAGGCGAACGATGCTACGTGGATGATGGTGAGGTACACCCACAGGATCGGGTTGATCGGCAGCAATGCCAGGCTGGCGAGGTGGAGAACGGCGTGCACGCCGAGTTCGAACAGGACCCGACGGCGACGGGGGCTGTAGCGCAGGCCCCACAGCATGAGGCGGTAACGAAACCGCAGGGCGCCGAGCGGTAGGCCGAGCCAGGACACGTTTTCGATGTAGCCCTCGGGGTCCGGGAGGTCGGCGCCCGCCCGATGATGAGCGAGATGGGTGGTTTGGAGGGCGTGGCCACTTTCGACCACCAGGCAACCCAGCACCGTGAGCCAGAAGCGACGGGTGCGCGGCCGCAGGCCGAGGCTGCCGTGTATGAGGTGGTGGACGGCGGTCAGGGTCGAGCCGTAGACCAGCCAGCCCAAAGCGATGGCCAGTGGCCACCACCCCTGGGCGGCGGCGGCGGCGAAGGCGAGCACCGAGACGATCGGGCGGGCGATCAGCAGGTAGGCGGCGGCGCGGAGGTCATCCATCACCTCGATGCCCAGGTCGGCCAGCCGGGGCATGGCGAAGTGGTCGAGGGCCCGGTGCGAGCGCCGGGCCCACGCGGGAACGTCGGCGGTGCTCCGGCCCGTGCTGTTGGCGGTGCCGGCGGCGGTCGTGCTGTTGGTGGTGCGGGCGAAGATCGTAGGCATGAATCCAACCTTTGAAACGATTGTTTAACTGGCGACGTATCCGCAAGGTATGCCATCGGCAGAACAATTGCAACAAGTGTTTCAATGTAGCGTTTCAATAATTAGTTTCAACAAAGTGTTTCGATATGCGTTACGCTGGGGATTCATGGCTCCACGCTCTTCCAACGCCGACAAGAAAAAGATCGCGAAATCACCAAAAAGCCGGGCCGAGAACGGACGATCCGGCAACCGGAAGCGGTCGCCGGCCGAAACCCGCACCCAGCTCGTCGACGCCGCGTTCGAGAGCCTTCGGGTCGAGGGATTTCGGGGCACGACCGCCCGATCGATCGCGTCGCGCGCCGACTGCAACCAGGCGGCCATCTACTACCACTTCGGCGGTATCGAGGACCTCCTGCTCCAGGCGTTACTCGAGAGCAGCGAACGCCGGCTCGAGCGCTATCGCTCCGATATCGATGGCTCCGCCGACCTGCCTGCGCTCGTCGCCAAGCTCGAAACGCTCTACGGCGAGGACCGCGAGTCGGGGCACCTCGCGGTGATGACCGAACTCGTCGGGGGTATCACCGCCAACCCCGACCTGCGCGAGGGCATCGAGGAATCAACCCGTGCGTGGCTCGAGTTTGTCGAGGAGCAGATTCGCCTCGCTGCCGATCGGCTGCCGCTGGGCAGCCTGCTGCCGGCATCGGACCTCGCCGACCTGATCTTCTCGCTGGTGATCGGGCTCGAGCTGCGGAATAAGATCGACGGCAGCACCGACCGGTCCGACCGGCTGTTCCGCCTGGCCCAGCTCGGCGCCGGGCTCGTCGGCAACGCGGAAAGGTAGGCGGGAGCGGTGACCGAACTGCGGGCTGCGGGGCCCGATGACCAACCGCTGCTGTGGGACATGCTGTACGAGGCGCTGTGGGTCCAACCCGGGAGGCCCCGGCCCGGCCGCAGCGTGCTCGAACAGCCCGATCTCGCCCACTACGTCGCCGGGTTCGGCGACCGACCCGGCGACGTCGGCGTGGTCGCCCATCGCGACGACGGCGTCGCGCTCGGCGCCGCCTGGTCGCGGGTGCTCGCCGGCGACGACCGGGGCTACGGCTGGGTCGACGACCACACCCCCGAGGTCAGCATCGCGCTCACGCCCGACGCCCGCGGGCGCGGGGTCGGCACGCTCTTGATGCTCACCCTGCTCGACGAACTGCGCGCCGACTACCCGCAGGTGAGCCTCAGCGTCGACCCGGACAACCCGGCCAAGCGGCTCTACGACCGCCTCGGGTTCACCGCGGTCGGCCACGTCGACACGTCGATCACCATGGTGGCCCGTACCCGGCGCCCCCGGTGTGTGTTGCTCGACTTCGACGGCGTCATCCGTCATTTCGACGAAGATGCCTCCACCCGAGCCGAGCAGCGTCACGACCTCGAACCGGGTGCGCTCACCCGAGCGGCGTATCACCCCGACCTGCTCCAACCCGTCATCACCGGCAAGACGACCCGAGCCCAGTGGGTGGTGCAGATCGGCGAAGCGGTCGGTTCGCCCGACGCGGCCGCCGAGTGGCTCACGCAACGCGGCGTCATCGACGAGGAGATGCTGGCCATCGTCGACGGGCTACGAGCCGCGGGAGTGGTCGTCGCGGTGTTGTCCAACGGCACCGACACCCTCGCCGCCGAATTCGCCGAGTTCGGCATCGACGACCGGTTCGACGCCGTGTTCAGCACCGCCGACATCGGCTACGCCAAACCCGACCCACGTGCCTTCCGCGCCGTCGTCGACGCTCTGGGGGTCGACCCTGAAGAGGTCCTCTTCACCGACGACTCCCCATCCAAACTCCCCGGCGCCATAACCGTCGGCATGAGCGCGACCCACTTCGTCGACAACGACGGTTTCCGCCTGCTGCTGCGAGCGCGCGGCCTGTAGCCTGGAAGGGCTGCTTGAAAATTGACCACACAGCACCACGGGGCTGATCGGTTTCGACGTTGAGACCGGAAGTTGGGTGTGCGACCGGAGTTGCTCAGACTCCCTAAACGGGGCACCAAAATGAGATGCCGATTCGGATCTCACTCTCGCTGCCTGACCTAGTTAGGTAACGCAGAGTCATTGCGACCGGTAACGGTACGCGGGGCCAGTTCACTGCAGCCCGGCAACAGAAGCAGTGGAGGACCGCAGGGAGAGACCGCTGACGATGGGAAAGACCATTGACGGTTGGGAAAGACCATCCGGTCGGCCTTCGGGCCAGTCGATCTCACGGCGCGTCAACCGCAAGACGTAGTTGAGAAATGGTCGTATCGCATGCAGTGACCGCTTGACGGACGAGGGTTCGATTCCCTCCAGCTCCACGTATTGGTTGACTCGCAGGGCGAGTCAACCAAACCGGAGAATTTCGCAGGGCGAAATTCTCCCTCCTTCGGGTTCGGACCCCGCAGGGCGAGTCAACCAAACCGGAGAATTTCGCAGGGCGAAATTCTCCCTCCTTCGGGTTCGGACCCGCTCCTCCTCGCCCCGTCCCCTTCTCGATCAGTTCGGGAGGGCGGTGGTCTCCAGCCAGAAATGGATGAGGTTGGGCAACCTCGGGGCGGGAGCGAAGGTCGGGTCGGCGGACGTGTCGTCATCGACCCGCCAGCGGACGGCGTCGCGTTCGGGCAGCGGTCCCGGCGGTGACGTGAGCTCGCCCCGCTGGGTGGCCAGTTCGAGGGTGAAGGTCGAGGCGGCCGGGTCGAGCGGTCCGGCCAGGCGAAAGCTCAGCTCAGCCAGACGCCGCCCGGGTATGCCGGCGGGCTCGACCGCGTACGATTCGTATCGATTTTCGAGATCGTCGCGCATCACGAGCAGCGGCCCGTAAATGGTCTGCTGGACTCCCATGTCCAGGTAGTCGTCGGCGCCGTTGGTCACGCGGACTCGGATCAGAATGTCGTCGTCGGCCACGTCGACCGCGTCGACGGTCATGGCCATCGATCGCTCCGGCGCGGCCACGGACGGGCCAACCTCATCGCGAAACTCGATCGAAGACTCGTCGCGCGCGGCGGGCTGTGCATCATCATCGGCTCCGGTGCACGCGGTCACCACCGCGAGCGCTGCCAGGGCAGCGAACCGCCAATGCCTCCGGGTCAGCCGCGTGGCGCGCCGGCTCATGGCGTCGGCCGTTGTTGCCGTTCGCGAAAGGCGGCGACCTTGGCCCGCCCGCCGCATGCGCTCATGGAGCACCAGCGCCCCGACCGATTTTTGCTGTGGTCGTAGAACACCCAGCCGCAGCTCGGGCACGACTTCAATCGCCGCCACCGCTGGCTGCGTTGAGCGGCCATGATCGCGACCGCTAAGTGCCCGATCAGCAACCCTGCCGCATCGTGTCCCGCTGGTCGGGCGGTGAGCTGCCCGTCGATGACCTCGAGGGTGATCTCCGCGTCGGTGAAGAAGGGGTCGAGTGCCAGGGCAAAGGTAGATCCGGCTCCGTCGTCGTGGTGGGCCAACGCGTGACCCCGGAGGTGTTCACGAGCCTCGACGAGTTGCCGGCGGTCGGACTCGACGAGGGGTAGGGAACCGTCGATCAGCGACCATTCGATCAGCCACGAGCGCGTGCCGTCGATCGTCTCGAAGCGATCGGCACCGCTCTCGTGGTTGCACGTGTTGCAAAACCGCCGGAGGACATCGAACTCCTTCGGCGCCGCCTTGGCCGCCGGCCAGGTGCAATCGGGAAGCTGTCGACCACGGGCGTCTCGGGGGTGATCGGCCATGTCGCCGACCATAACCGGTAACCGGCCATAGTGGTTAGCTGGTTACCACTACTGCCGGAGAGGGCTGCGAGCTCAGCAGTTCGCCCCGGACCGCTAGGTGATGTGCGGGCGATAGGGCCCCAGGAGGTCATCGGAGATTCCCTCGGCGATTTCGTCGGGTGTGGCCGTCGGGGGAATGGCGGCTGCCCGTTCGGCAATGCCGTCGATCAACGCGAGCAGGCTCGGGTAGTGCCGATCGAGGCCAGAGTTGGGATAGAACTCCCACACCTCGCCTGTGGTTGCATCCATGCACAGGAGGTAGGCGTCCCATCCGGCGAACGGGGTGAGGTTGACACTCCACGCGCCAGCTTCGTCATCGGCGGGCGGATGGGGCTCGGGCTCGCTCCGGTGAATCAGCCAGTTCTCGACCAACATTTCGTGCTGCTCGCCTGCCTGAGCGGGCGAAAGCAACGCATGGCTCACAAACAGGCCGGTCGTGCCGCCGAAGTCGTCGCTTCCCTGGCCCCCATGAAGGGGCCACAGGGTTTCCAGGTCCGGGTGGAGGGGCCCCACCTGCTCGCGCAACTGCGCCAGTTCAGCGCTGGTAGCCGGAGGTAGCAGCTCGCCACCGGGCTCGATTCCCTTGTCGGCGAAGGTGGCGTGCAGGGTGGCGATTCGCTGCTGCAACTCGTCGCTGGTGATCGCGGAACCATCCGACGCAGACCTCATCGCACGACCCTAGGTCGGGACGCGAACGTGCGCTGACGACCGACGAAGTCCAGGTCAGAACTCCAAGCATCCTGCGCTACCTACACAACACCGAACCGAAACGATCCGCCGCCTTGTCCAACATCAAAAGCGTCAGGCCGTCGGCGGTGAGCGCCTTGGTCTAGTGAATCCGGATCGGTTCGTGTTTCTGACTCCCGCCTTTGCCCCGGTGCGGCCCGACTACCTGTCCGAACGATTCCTGCGCATTAGCCGACACCTCGGTCTCCCACGGATCCGGTTCCACGATCTACAGCACACCTACGCCACGATTGCCCTGGCATCGGGCGTACCGATCCACGTCGTGTCGGAGCGGCTCGGTCACATGAACAGCTCTGTCACGCTGAGCGTCTACTCCCACGTCATGCCCGGCATGCAAGCGGACGCAGCTCAGTCCATCGCCGACTACGTCACAGGCTCACACCTCGGCGAGCGAGCGTCGGATAGCGCTGCCAGGCTCGCCCAGAACACTCGGCATGGACCCTGGCAGCATCACCTCCAACAGCACAAGTAGTCCTGGCCACACTGTGATCATGCGCTGCCGGTCATCAACGGGGGACTGCCACACTTCGCCGGTTCTGCGGTGAGGGTGTCCTCATGCTCCGTTGATGTTTCCGGGCGGGAGGTCATGTCTGTCCCCGGCGTTCAGAGAGCTTTCTCGAACCAGTGGTGAGCGAAGGGCTCGTCGTTGAATGATTGCACTTCCTCATAGCCGGCCGAGCGGTACAGCCTGATGGCCTCCGCCAATGAACGGTTCGTCTCCAACCGTGCGTGTTCGGCACCGTTCTCCCTTGCGTGCGTCTCCAGATCGGCCAGGATCCGTCGGCCAAGCCCGAGTCCGCGTGCCGATCGATCAACCCACATCCTCTTGATCTCCGCCGGCTGGCCAGTATGGAACTTGAGTGCTCCACAACCGATCGGTTCGCCACGCAGCCGAGCAACGAG
>CALHYX010000105.1 GCA_938041035.1 uncultured Acidimicrobiales bacterium
GAACCATCTGGTGCCAGGCACCAGATGGTTCGCGGTCGGGGACGAGGGTGACCGTCGAGTGGGGGAGCGGTAGGTCTTCTAGGGTGGGAGGATGTACTTCGACACCGTCGTGGAGATCTGCGAGCGGCTGCCCGAGTACCACCGCGTCGACGTGGAGGCCTGGGATAATGCGCCGACGTTTCGGGTGGGCAAGAAGAACTTTCTCTTCGCGAGCGAGGACGGCTCGACGCTCGGGATGAAGCTCGACAAGGAGGAGGCCGCCGCGGTCGTGGCGTCGGATCCCGAGGTATCGCCCATGGGTTACGGCCTTGGCCGCCATGGCTGGATCGACCTGAGTATCACCAAGAAGCCGACCCCGGGTCGGTGGCGTGAAATCGAAGAGTGGGTGCGGATGAGCTACACGCTCGTGGCGCCGAAGAAGCTGGCTCGCCAGGTGCTCGAAGCCGACGGCCTCGGCTCCTAGGCTGCCGCGATGGCCGAGAGCGGAGAACCCGACCCCCGCTTCACCGCGCTGGCCGACGAGTTCGAAACGCGCGGCTACGTCGTGGTCGACCTCGACGTGACCTCCGATGTGCTCGACGCGGCGGTCTCGGACATGGCCGTCTTTCTCCGTGGCGAAGAATCCGCTCCCGGGGTCTCGGTCGAGCCGGGGCGGGTGCAAGACGGTTGGCGGGTGAGCGGTGCCGTGCGTTCGCTGGCCCTCGATGCGGGAATTCTCGAGCTGCTCGGAGCGCTCTACGGGCGGGCCCCGCTGCCCTTCCAGACCCTCAACTTCCCGGTGGGGACCGAGCAGCGCCCCCACGCCGACGCCATCCACTTCAGTACCAAACCGGCCGGCTTCATGTGCGGCGTGTGGGTGGCGCTCGAGGACATCGACCGCGACAACGGGCCGCTGATCTACTACCCGGGCAGTCAGCGGCTGGGGGAGATCTCGATCGCCGACATCGAGCGTGACGGATACCTCGCCGACGGGCTTCCCGAGCTGCCGAAGCACCGTCAGCTCCTGCGCCGGGCCCGGGGTCAAACCCCGCATCCGGACTGGTTCGGCATGTGTTATCAGCGCTACCTCGAGTACCTGATGGACAAGGTCGACGAACACGGCTTCGAGCCCGAGTACGGCCTGCTGAAGAAGGGTCAGGCCCTGGTGTGGGCCTCGGACCTGTTCCACGGCGGCGCGCCGCAGAACGATCCACAGCGCACTCGCCACAGCCAGGTCACCCACTACTTCTTCGAAGGCTGCGAGTACTACACGCCGCTCACGTCGTATCGGGGCAAGCTCGCGATGCGCGACCCCGAGTGGATTCGCTAGAGCTCACCCGCACCGATGGCGACGATGACTTCGGCGGCCCGCGTGCGAACGGCGTCGAGGTCCGCTAGCCGGCGCATTCCGCCGAGCTGGTTGCCGAGCCGATGGTTGCCCGTCAACGCCGCCTCGTTGCGAGCGAGGAAGTCCCAGTAGAGCGTGGTGAACGGGCACGCCTTCTCGCCGGTGCGTTTGGTGGGGTCGAACCGGCACCCTTTGCAGAAGTTGCTCATCTTGTTGATGTAGCGGCCGCCCGCCGCGTACGGCTTGGTGGCCATCCGGCCGCCGTCGGCGTGCAGGGCCATGCCGAGCACGTTGGGAATCATCACCCATTCGGCTCCGTCGACGAAACGCTCCCACATCCAGTCGACCATGGCCTGGGGCTTCACCCCGATGAGCAGGGCGAGGTTGCCGAGGATCATCAGCCGCTCGATGTGATGCACGTAGCCGTGGCTGTCGACTCGAGCGACGACGTCGGACACGCACGCCATCTCGGTTTCTCCGCCGAGCAGGGCAGGAGGGATGGGGTGTTGGGCATCGAGGACGTTGACGTCTCGGTACTCCGGCATCCACAGCCAGTACAGGCCCCAGACGTACTCGCGCCATCCGATGATCTGGCGGATGAACCCCTCGACCGACGCGATGGGTGCCCGGCCTTCCCGGTAGGCGGCTTCGGCGGCATCGCAGATCTCGGCGGGGTGCAACAGACCGATGTTCATCGAGCTGGCCAGGGCCGAGTGGGCGAGCTTCCATTCGCCGGTGAGCATGGCGTCCTCGTACGGGCCGAAGGGTCCCAGGGCGTGGTCGACGAAGTCGTGAAGTCGCTCGAGAGCCTGGGCGCGAGAGGTCGGCCAGATGCCGCTGGGTTCGGCGCCGACGGGCTCGGTCCATTCCTCGACAGTGGCCAGCACCGCGGCATCGATGTCGTCCGGTTCGATCGGCGGGGGCCGTTGCCAGGCCCGGCCGTCCCGAGGCGGTGGTTCCCGGTTGTCGTGGTCGAAGTTCCACCGACCCTCCACGGGCTGGTCGCCGTCCATGAGGTACCCCAGGCGGGACCGTTGCCACCGATAGAAATGCTCCATGGTGAGGCTCTTTCGGCCCTCGGCCCACTCGGCGAACTCGTCGTAGTGACACAGAAACTGATTGGACCGAACCGGCTCGACACCCAGCTCGCCGAAGCGCGCCAGCGCATCCCAGCTCATCGGCTCGGTCGCCACGATCCGCTCGGGCGCAAACTCGGCGCGGTGGGCCTGGAGACCGGCGGCGAAGCTCTCGGCCCGGCGGTAGTCGACGGTGTGGCCCTGCTCGCGCAGCTCTCCGGCGAACCGCCGCATAGCCGTCAGCACGAGGTGGGCGCGCTGGCGATGCCAGCGCCGGCCGCCGACCTTGGCTCGACTCTCGATGAAGAGGACGCAGCACTGGCCCGGTTCGGTTCCGGCGAGGCTTGAAACATCGGGATGGAGCTGGTCGCCGAGGATCCACACGGTGTGCACCAGACATTCTTAGCGGTTGCCGCTGGAGCACGAAGCGTCGAACGACCCTTGCTCGCCGTGCTGCAACCGAGGCCCATCGGCTAGGAAAGTGGTCACCCTCGGTTGTTTCCGATGGGCCGCCAGCACAGGAGAACACCATGGATTTCAGCGAAAACACCGGCAAGTTCTACATCGACGGCGCTTGGGTCGACCCCAGCACCGAAACCACCGCCGAGGTCATCAACCCGGCGACTGAGCAACCGATCGCCTCGATCGCCATGGGTGGCGCGGCCGACGTCGACGCCGCTGTCAACGCTGCTGCCGCCGCCTTTGACAACTGGTCGCAAACCTCGGTCGAGGAACGGGTCGACCTGCTCAACAAGATCACCGAGGGCATCGGCGCCCGCGGCGACGATCTCGCCGCCGCGATCAGCGCCGAGATGGGCGCCCCGACCGGTCTCGCCAAGGCGGCCCAGGCCCCGAGTGGGCTCATGCATTTCGCCACCACGGCGGGCATCCTCGCCGACTACCAGTTCGAAGAGCAGGTCGGATCCTCGCTGATCGTCAAGGAGCCGGTGGGCGTGGTGGGCATGATCACCCCGTGGAACTGGCCGCTCAACCAGATCGCCTGCAAGGTCGCACCCGCCCTCGCCGCGGGTTGCACCATGGTGCTGAAGCCGTCCGAGGTCGCACCGCTGAACGCCATCCTGTTCGCCGAGATCCTGCACGACGCCGGTGTGCCCGCCGGGGTCTTCAACCTGGTGAACGGCGACGGTCCCACGGTCGGTGCGGCCCTGTCGTCACACCCGGGTGTCGACATGATGTCGTTCACCGGATCGACCCGCGCCGGTGTTGAGGTGGCCAAGAACGCGGCACCGACGGTCAAGCGCGTCGCCCAGGAACTGGGCGGCAAGTCGGCCAACATCATCCTCGACGACGCCGATCTGGCCGAAGCGATCGGACGCGACGCGTTCGGCATGTGCATGAACTCGGGTCAGTCCTGCAACGCCGGAACCCGGATGCTGGTACCGAACGCCAAGATGGATGAGGCCGCCGCCGTGGCCAAAGCCGCCATGGAAGCGACCACCGTCGGCGACCCGACGAGCGACGCCACCACGCTCGGCCCGGTGGTATCGGAGGTGCAGTGGAACAAGATCCAGGAGCTCATCCAGGCGGGCATCGATGAAGGCGCGACCCTCGTGACCGGCGGGGTCGGGCGCCCCGATGGGCTCGCGGCCGGCTACTACGTGAAGCCCACGCTGTTCGCGAACGTCACCAACGACATGCGCATCGCCCAGGAGGAGATCTTCGGACCGGTGCTCGTCATGATTGGCTATGAAGACGATGACGACGCGGTTCGCATCGCCAACGATTCGGTGTACGGCCTCGCCGGCTACGTATCGGGCGGCCAGGAACGAGCGGTCGACGTCGCCCGCCGGATCCGTACGGGCAACATGCACGTCAACGGTGCCGGGCCGGACTTCAACGCCCCGTTCGGTGGGTACAAGCAGTCGGGCAACGGTCGCGAGTGGGGCAGCCACGGGCTCGACGAGTTCCTCGAGACCAAGGCCATTCTCGGCGCCAACGTCTAGTCGGCCAGCCGCAGCGCTTCGCTCGGCCGCAGTCGTGCCGCACGTATCGCGGGCACGATTGCGGCCACCACCGCACCGATGAGTGGCAGCAGCACGACCAGAACGAGCGCGCTCGTCGGGAAGACAAAGGGGAGTGGTTCGTCGAGCGCGTCGGACCCGGAGATGAGCTGGCGGGCGGTCAACAACCCGAGCGCGGCGCCGGAAACGATGCCGAGGAATCCAATGAAGGCCGCCTCGGTGAGGAACATCGACCGGACACCGCCGGTGGGAAACCCCATCGAGCGCAGCATGCCGATCTCGCGGCGTCGTTCCCGGACGGCGCGCACGAGAGTGACGCCGAGGCCGGCGATACCGATCACCAGTCCGAGGGCGAGGTACCCGCGCAGGAGCCGGAAGAAGCCCAGCTCCTGGGACAGGAACCGTCCAACGCGGTGTCGGAAGGTCTCCGCGCTCGCACCGTTGGTGACGAACGCGGCGTCTATGGCCTCGGCGAGATCGTCGGCGCTTGTGTCCGCCGTGGCCGTCACGTAGTGCCGAGTTATTCGAAACCCGCCGGGCATCTGCTCGCGCACGAGGTCGGCGGAGACCCAGGGCCCGGCGAAGGTGAAGTCGTTCTGCACGACGCCGATGACCGTCATCTCCTGGGTGAACCCGGAGGCGGTGTACATCGTGACCCGATCCTGGAGGTTCACCTCGACGCCATCGCTTCCGGCGGCGAGGAACCAGCTCGGGACGACGACGAGCGTCGGGTCGGTCGCGACGGCCTCGAACGCTTCGGCATCGGTGGCGAAGCGGTCGGCGCGAAGTTCCAATTGGGGGGCACCCGTGTTTCCGAACCCGGGGTCGATACCCGATAGTCGCCAGCGGTCGGGGTCTTCGATGCTCTCGGCGTCGAAGTCGGCCGACCACCGCGGCACCGCCCGGATGATGGGGGAGGCCGAGGCCACCCCGGGAAGGTCCGTGAGGTCCCCGGTGGCGATCGGGTTGGCCGAATTGGCGTCGACCATCATGTCGCGCCCGGCGGAAATCTCGGTGACGATGTCGTCGTCCTGACCGCCCAGCGTGCTGGACATCACCGAGATGAAGGTGAGGCTGAAGATGATGAGGCTGAACATTGCGAGGGAGAGCGCGGTCCGGAACGTCCGGGCGACCGGGTAGGCCAGGCCGAGCCGGGCGGCCGTCGCCGGGCGGCTGCCCAGGTCGAGGAGTCGGCGCATCCAGGGGCCAATCACGGTGGCGATGGCGGTGCCACCGGCCACGAGGATTATGCCGAGGACCAGAAACGTGGGTAGCTCGACGTCGGTGGTGACGTCCTTGGGCAGGATCTGCGCCCAGAACGCTCCCCACAGGACGACGGCGGAGCCCGCGGCGACGGCGAGCAGGTCGTTGCGCACCCAGCGTTTCAGGAGCAGCCCCGCGCCGAGGATCATCAGCGCCGGGCCGGCGAGCGCGGGGATGACGCTTTTTCCGCCGAGACCCGGCCCAATCAGGAGGGCGACCCCGACCACGGCGAGGACCAATCCGCCGACACTCAGCAGGAGCTGACCGCGCGCGGTCACCGGTTCGGGGAGGTCGCGGATGGCCCGGATGATGTTCAGCCGGCTGATGCGCCATGAGGTGACCCAGATCGCCAGGAGGGAGATGACCAACCCGGTGAGCGCCGCCTGAAGCAGGCTGATCGGCTCGACGGCGAGAATGAGCGAGAAGTCATTGCCGCTGGTGGCGAAGATGTCCTGGGTGAGTTTCACCACCGCCCAGCCGACGCCAATGCCGCCGAGCGCTCCGACCGCGGCGGCGATGATCGCGTAGATGGCCCCTTCGAGCCCGAACGATCGCACGAGGGTGCCCTGCCGCCAGCCGATGGCGCGAAGCACGCCCATCGTGGGCTTGCGTTCCTCGGCCAACATCACAAAGAGGTTGACCAGCAACAAGATGCCGGCCACGACGCTGAACCCGCCGACCACCGAGAAGATCTGGGTGAGCTCGTCGCCCTCTTCCTCGGCATCGCGGAGAATGTCGAGTTTCTGGGGGGATTGGTCGTGGTCGATCCCGGCGGCGCGGAGCCGGTCGCCGGTAGCGGTTTCGATGCGCCGCACGTTCCTTGGATCCTCGGTCGAGTCGAACACGCCGCCGTCGTTCGACACCAGCACCAGCGCCGACGGAGGCTCGGCTCCGAGCGGTGGTTCCGCGGCGACGGAGTCGAGCAGGGCGGGGTCGATGTAGGCGTCGGAGAATCCGCCCAACCCTTCGCTCGGCATGAGCGCGATGAGTTCGAGGTCGATCCGTTCTCCGTAGGCGTAGACGGCGACGAGGTCGCCAATCTCGACGTCGAGTTCGGCGCGGGTATCGGTATTGATCACGATCTCGTCGAGCCCGGGAGCCGGGACGTCCGCCAGAGCGGTGATCGAGGGATCGGCGCCGAACGAGCGAGCGGCGTCCATGTCGACGGCTGAGATGCGCAGGCTCGGTTCGGCGTTGGTTGCGTCCGCGTTGGACAGCGCGGCACCGATCGACGTGATCGCGAGGACACCGTCGACGCCCGCGATCGTTCCGGGTCCTTCGATCGCCACCAGAGCATCATCGAGGTCGTCGACGTTGGTGACCCGCACCACCTGGTCGACGGGGCCGAGTTCCGTGCGGGCGATGTCGCGGATGGATCGGTCGAAGGTGTCGCCCACGATGAAGGCGGCGGCGATGATCGCAGTGCCGAGGGCGGAGCCGAGCACCACGAGGGCGGCTTCGCCGGGGCGCCGCACGATGTTGCGCAGCCCGACGCGCCGAAGGTCGGGTCGGCGAATGAGGTCGACGAGGGCCGGCAGGGTGAGCAGGACGGCGATAGCCGCGAGGACGGTGACCATCTCAGTGGATCCCGTCGGTCGTGGGCGCGCCGTCGTAGGTGATGAGACCGTCGCGCACGTGCACGGTGCGGGTGCCTATCGCGCCGATGCCGCGATCGTGGGTGACCATCAACACGCTCTGGCCCGCCTCGTTGACCTCGAGCAGAAGATCGATGATGGCGCCGGCCGTCTCGCTGTCCAGATTGCCGGTGGGCTCGTCGGCCCAGATGATCGCCGGCTGAGTCACGAGTGCTCGAGCGATGGCCACCCGCTGCTGCTCGCCTCCGGAAAGTTCGCGGGGTCGGTTCTGGCGGCGGTCGGCGAGGCCCACTCGTTCGAGCATGTCCTGGGCCCGTTGGCGGGCCTCTTTGTTGGAGACGCCCAGGATGCCGAGGGGTACCTCGACGTTTTCTTCCGCCGACAGCACGGGGATGAGGTTGAAGCTCTGGAAGATGAAGCCCATGCGCTCGGCTCGATGTTGGGTGCGGGCGCCGTCGCGCATGGCGTGGATCTCGTCACCGTCGATGTGCACCGTGCCCGAATCGATGGTGTCGATGCCGGACAAACAGTTCAGCAGCGTGGTTTTCCCGTTGCCCGATGGCCCCATCACGGTGATGAGGTCGCCGGAGTCGATGTCGAGATCGACGCCGCGCAGAGCAGGTACCTCGAGCTTTCCGGATCGATAGGTCTTGGTGACCTCTCGTGCTCGCAGAATGTTCTGTCCCATGGGCTCCATCATCGACCAGGTTGCCGTGCTGACTCTATGGGGTATCACCCTGAGCGGACCCTGAGTGGTCACCGTCGACCTACGGCGGGCCGACGAGCGATTTTCGACCGTCATGAAATCGCAACATTCCGGAGTAGACCTTTTGGCCTCCTCGGACGTGTGTATGACATATGAGCGATTGAAGACGGCGAGGGAGCCGAAAACGTTCCGAGTAGCTCGGAAGGATTCGGCGGAAGAAGACGTCTAACGATCACTGAACGCACGACAGCGGCAGGGCCCTCACCCTGCGCGCCCCGTCGGCTAGAGGCGAATGGGAGAACCGAATGGCTACTACAACGCGCCCAAAACCGGGTCCGGCGATGAGCGACTTCACCTGCGAAGAACTGATCGACCCGGCGCTGAGCCGGACCGGAGTAGCGAGCCGCCGAAGCCCGCGTGCCCGCCGTGCAGCGCTCCGCATCGTCGCCGTTGCCCTCATCGCAACCCTGATGCTCTCCCTGTTCGCCTCCGCTGCCTCGGCGACCGGCTCGGTCTGGTCGGCTTCGGGGAACTACGTCGACGGCGGATCCGACGACAAGGTGTCGGTGATGCTGTGGGGCGACTCGCTGGCGTTTGAGTCCCAGGAGTACTTCCTTGCCCGCTTCGAGGGTTCCGAGAGGGTGCGCGCGAACGCCCGCACGTTTGGCGGCACCGCTACCTGTGACTTCCTGGCCGACATGACCGCGGTCGCCCGTTCCACCGAACTCGACATCGCCGTGCTCGAATTCTCCGGCAACTCCTTTACCCCCTGCATGACCGATGCCGCCGGCGCCCGCTACCAGGATCAGGGGTTGCTGACGAAGTACGAGTACGACACCCGCCGGGCGATCTCGGTGCTGACCCGGTCGGGCACCCGGGTCTACCTCGCCGACTCGCCGGTCAACCGTGACGAAGTCGTCGGGGGCATCGGTGCCCGGCTTCGTGCGCTGTACGCCTCGATCGCCGCCGAATACGACAACGTCGAATACGTCGCCGCCGGCGCCGCGGTGCTCACCGACGGACGGTTCGTCGAAACCCAGCCGTGTCTCTCCTTCGAAGGTGCCGCCCACGGATGCGTCGATGGCCGAATCTCGGTTCGGGCGCCCGACGGCGCTCACTTCTGCCCGGGCTCGGGGCCGGCGATGGCCGGTGTTACCTCGGTCTGCCCCCGCTGGTCCTCCGGTGCCTACCGCTACGCCGACGCCATGGCCCAGGCGGTCATCACCGACCTGGCGCCACCGCTTCGGCAGGCGATCACCACCGGGAAATGAGTACCCTGGCCCTGCGGCCGACGCATCGGGCGAGCGGTCGCCCGAGGGGGCTCAGGTGGCAACAACCGGTTCGATTGACGTCCGACCGCTCACGGTGAACATCGGCGCCGAGATCCACAACATCGATCTCGCCGACGTGAGTGCCGACCAGTTGGAACAGCTGCGTAAGGCGTGGCTCGACTGGAAGGTGCTGTTCTTTCGTGATCAGCACATCACGACCGAGGAGCACATTGCCTTTGGTCGGCGCTGGGGCGACCTCGAGGTCCATCCTTTCGCGAACAGCGATCCCGACCACCCCGAGATCGTTTTGATCCATTCCACGGCGGAGAAGCTGTACGCGGCGCATCGTTGGCACAGCGATGTCACCTGGCGTCAGGAGCCGTCGATGGGCTCGATCCTGCGCGGGGTGATCATTCCCCCGTTGGGCGGAGACACGCTGTTCGCCGATGCCGCGGCCGCCTATGACCGGTTGGACGACGAGGTGAAGGCGCAGGTCGACGGTCTGGTCGCCGTGCACGACTTCACCCACACGTTCGGGTCCCGCCTCTCGCCGGAGAAGCTGGCGGAGAAACAGGCTGAGTATCCGGTGGCGCACCACCCGGTCATTCGAACCCACCCCGAAACCGGGGCCAAGCTGATCTACACCAACCGGGCGTTCGTCAGCCACATCGACGGCATGACCCGCGAGGAATCCCTGCCGATCATCGACCAGCTCGAGCGGGCGGTGCTCGACCCGAGCGTGCAGTGCCGTTTCCGGTGGGAGGTCGACTCGTTCGCCATGTGGGACAACCGGTGCACCCAGCACTTCGCCACCAACGACTTCTTCCCCAACGAACGCAAGGTGGCCCGGGTCACCCTCATCGGCGACCGTCCCTACTAGCACCAGCCCTACTAGCTACCAGCCCTCGTACTACCGCCCACCGGAGAGCCGCATCATGAACCTTCGCCCGCGTATCGTCGCCCTGCTTGGGGTCCTGGCCATCTTGTCGACCGCCTGCACGCATGTGCACGTGTGGGTGCTGGCCGACGACAGCCTCGATGGCCGCCAAAACGGCACGGCGGGTTCGCAGCTGGCCCAGAACTACATCGTTTCCTACATCAGCGCGCACGCCGAAGCGCTCGACGGGACGACCACGCCGTCGAGTTATCTGGCGCCGATCACCGCGGGCACCAACGTCGTTGCGCAGATTCCGGGTACGGACCTCGCCGATGAGATCGTGCTGGTAGGCGCCCACTACGACCACATCGGCGATTGCGATGGCATCAGCGCTGCCGACTCGATCTGCAACGGGGCGACCGACAACGCCGCCGGTGTCGGAATCCTGCTCGAGATCGCTCGCGCCCTGAACGAGTCGCCCACCCCGCCGCGGCGCACCGTGATGTTCGCGTTTTGGGATCGCGAGGAGGACGGGCTCATCGGGTCGGCCCAATGGGTGGCGAACAACCCGGCCATCGTCGCCGACATCGTGACGTACGTGAACTACGACATCCAGGGCGCCAACCTCCTGCCGTCGCTGCGCGACTTCACCATCGGTGTCGGCGCCGAAACCGGTGGCGACTACCTGCGCGGCATGGTCGAGCTCGCCGGAGCGGCCGGCCCGCTCGACCTCGCGCAGCTCAGCGCGGTGTTCGGCCAGGGACGGTCGGACTACCAGAACTTCCTGAACGCCGGCGTACCCACCGTGTTCTTCACCGACTCGACGGGCCCCTGCTATCACACGGTCGGCGATGATGTCGCCGCTCTCGATGCCGACAAGCTCGGCCATCAACGCGATATCGGGCTCGGTCTGGTCGCCGGCCTGGCGAACCAGAACCAGTCGGCTTCGTTGGTCGCCGACGCGCCGCTGGCGACCTATGCCGATGCTCAGGCTCTGCGCGGGGCGATCGATTCGGCCCCGGTCGACCTGGGCCGCTTCACCCCGGCGCAACAGTCAACCTTGTTGACCATCCAGGCGAACATCGGCGCCATCGTGGACGCGGGCCCGGGAGCGTTCGATCAGGCGGCGATCAGCACGCTGCTCGGGGCCGGCCTTCAGCTGACCCAGATCCTGTCGTCGGGCCCCTGTGAGAGCTTCCAGGAGTAGCTACCCTGTTACACGTCCTTGGGTTGCGTTAGACCATTGCGTCCCAAACATGCAACCGCGCTACGTTGTACTCCCGATGCATCGGCGCCAATTTCTCTCGACGGCTCTCGCGGCCACGGCACTAGCGGCCTGTGGACAGTCGACTCCCGTAGCAACCGGCATTTCGACAGGGTCGTCGGCCCGCAACCTCGTGTTCATCGTTATCGATGACCTCAATGACTACGTCGGTTATCTGGGTGGCTATGGAGGAACTGTTCACACCCCATCGATTGACGCACTCGCGACCGAATCGGCCAGGTTCAATCGGGCGTATGTCACGGTGCCGGTGTGCTCGGGTTCCCGAGCATCGTTGCTCTGGGGTCTCAGTCCACAGCAACATGGCATAACCACGATCGAGCTGGTGGGCGAACAGCCGGGGTTGGACCTCTACAACAGCGCCTTCGCCAGCATCCCCGAACACCTGGGCGATCAGGGGATCACGACCATGGGAGCCGGAAAGGTCTTCCATGAGCCGTTCCCGCCGGCGTGGACCAGTCATGGACCGACCGACTGGTTGCCGTTCAGCTTTGGTGAGCACGGAACGTTCTTCGACTACGGGCCGTGGGATCCCAGCAACGGGGTTCACCCCGACCAAGCGGTCGCCGACTGGGCGGTCTCGGAACTCCAAAAGGAACATGATGGTCAGTTCCTTCTGGCCGTCGGCTTTAACCTGCCTCATCAGAGTTGGAAGTGCCCACAGTCCTACTTCGATCTGTACCCGCTCGAGGAGGTTGTGTTGCCCGCTACCGTGCCGGATGACCACGACGACCTCAGCGAGCTGGGTCGCGAGCGGGTGCAGACCCTGCTCGAACTACCCGACGGCTGGACCTCCCAGCACGACGTGATCGTCAACGCCGGCTTGTGGCGCGACCATCTGCAGGCGTACCTCGCTTGTGTTTCTCATTCCGACCACCTCGTTGGCGAGGTGCTCGACGCTCTGGCGAACAGTCGCTATAGCGACCACACCGATGTCGTACTGGTGAGCGACAACGGTTACCACCTTGGCGAGCACCTCGCATGGCGAAAGGCCAAGCTCTTTGAGGAAGCCTGTCGAGTCCCGCTGTTGATTCGTGCGCCGGGTCGGGACTTGCCCGCAGGCGATGTAGACGACGCGGTCAGCCTGCTGGATGTTGCACCCACGATCTGTGACTTGCTCGGGGTCTCACCGCCCGAGAGTTTCGCCGGCACGAGTCTCCTCGGTGGTGAGCCTCCAAGCCCGGCTGTCAGCCAGTGGGACACATCGTTCTCTGAAGTGAGCGCTGACGCTCGGTACCGAACCACCACCCACTATGTCGCGGACCAAGACGGAACGCTGGTCGTCGATTCGGTCGAGCGGTATGACCGGCTCATAGATCCGAATGAGTTTGACAACCTCGAAGCCTGAGATCCCGGCTGGTTAGTTCCGACAGACCGTCATCTGCCCGGCCAGTGCGGTCGCCGTGAACGAGACCTCTTTCGTCACGGCGGTGAGTCGTAAGGCGGCGGGGTTCTCGGTCGGGCGAAAAGTCACCGGCGATGAGGGATCTTCACCATCGAGCACGACGCTGAAGGCTCCCGATGTGGTGATGTACTCGCCCACCGACAGAGTTATCACGCTGCTTTCGGTGCGCGGCCCTTCACACGGCTCGTCCGATGTGCCCTTTCGCAAAAGCAGGTGGACGTCAGCGGTGTGCTGCACGTTGGTGGCATGGTTCTCCGGCTTCGGTATTTTCGACCGATTGTCGGCCAACCACTTTGTTGTCGGGCCGCTAAAGAGGGTGGGGATCGGCCGCAGGTCTGCCTGCGCGTCGTCGATGTGGACGGAGTGGGCAAAGGCGGCGAAGGTAGCGCTTTGGTTCCCAAACGAATCCCACCCGTTGAGCTCGGCGACGTTCGGCGGCAGTCCGACCGCCAATGAGGCCACCGCAACCGTGGCAAGTCCCAAATTCCTGTATCGAGTGATACCGGACCCGCGGCTGATCAGACGCTCGAGTCCCAGACCGACAAACGGGAGAAGGAGGGCAACGCTGATATGTAGATAGCGACCCGGCACGTCGAGGCCGAAGATCTTGAAAAACGTCGCCCGAGTGTGCGCCGTTGAGACGGCAAATCCCACCCAGCACGATGCCAAGGCCAACGCCCAGGCGAGGCCCGGTGAACGCAGACGCTGCGGCGAACGGCTCAAAGCGCTGGCGTAGAATCCAAAGCCGGCGATGCCGGCTAGGACCCAGCCGGCCGGGGCGAACCGTCCGAGGGCGGCGAAACTGTCGAAGAAGAGGTCTCCGACATACTCGACTGAGTCGCCGACCTCTGAGGTGAGCTCCGGTGAGTCGGAGCGACCGTAGGCCAGATACCAAATGGCGAAACCCAAAGAGGGCGTGAGAGCGTGAAAGAGCGCCGGTCGGACCCCTCGTCGCCCCAAACAGAGCACGAAAACGCCGGGAAGGAATAGTACGTACGTCGCGGAAGTGGTGAGTCCCACCAGCCCGACCGCCACTCCGACACCGTCGATCCGCCGAAGGTCATGTGCGTCTCGATCAGCGATGAGTAGATGAGCGAGCCCGCAGAACAGTGAACCGGTCAGCGTCATTTGGAACGCTGACAAGATGTTCGTGGCCCCTGCTCCCAGCACCAGAAAACAGAGGGCTATGGGTACAGCGATAGTTCGGCGAACGCCGACCCGTTCCATGACGGCCCGAAGGCAGGCCACCACACCGATGTGCAATAGGACGACGGGTACCTGATACGGCAGATAGTGGTGGAGGCCGACCACGCGGAACATGGCGCGGAACCACAGCAGCGGCGTTGTCGTCCAATGACCGTTGTGTGACACGAGTGTTGCGTCGATCGACGCGGCGTTCCGCTCTGCGAGGAAGCTCCAGTCGTCCCCGAGAAACCACAGGTTGCGGCCGCAGTACAACAGCATCGGAAAGGCAGCGATCAAGGCCAGCCAGAACGCCGCTCCGATGACCCGATCCCCTTCGTGAGCGGCAGATCCAGCCGTAGTCATACGCACCCCCTTTGGCCATAGCGATAAACGGTCGCAACCGCGTCGGGCATAGCGTAGCCCTTGGGTGTGCGCGGCAACTCGGTCGGTGTCGCGCCCGGGTCCTTCGCGTGGTCGATGCCCAGACTTTCGCCTTGCAGGGTGACGTCGGCCTACAGTTTGGTCACTGCGACGACGGCAACCGGGGTTTGGTGGCGTCGTCGAGGTGGAATTAGGCGGAAGGCGGAGGTTGAACCCTTGTTGTTGCTCGTGTGGCGGGATCTGCTTTTTCGACGGTGGCGGGCGCTCGCCGTCACCGTCCTCATGGCCATTGTCATAACACTGTTGTTCCTGCTCACCGGCCTGGTGGGCCAGTTCAACGCCGAGCCGGCCCTGGCGGTTGAACAGGTATCCGGCGATCGAACCTGGCTGGTTCCGGAGGGAACGGCCGGTCCGTTCACCAGTGCCCAGGCCGTGCCGGCGGCCCTGTTCGCCAATGTCGGCGACCCGGTGCTGCTCGGGCGGGCAAACGCCGAAGGAACCCAGGTCTTTATCGCCGGCCGTACTTCCGATGGCTGGGACAACCCGACCCTGGCCGAGGGCCGCTACGCCACCGGGCCCGGTGAGGTGGCGATCGACAGCACGATCGATGCCGAGCTGGGCGACGACATCGATCTCAACGGTCGGCCCGCCACCGTGGTCGGGATCGTCGACGAGGCCACCGTGCTGGCCGGGGTGCCGATCGTGTTCACGACGCTGACCGAGGCTCAGGACCGGATCGCTGCCGGCGAAGCGGTCGCCATCGGCGCGCTGAGCGAGAACCCGCCCGAGCCGCTGCCCGCCGGGATGGTCGCCCTGTCGTCCGACGATGTCATCGCCGACACGTTGTCGCCGCTCGAGTCCGCGGTGTCTTCGATAACGCTCACCCAGACACTGCTGTGGCTGATCACCTCCATCATCATCGGTGCGGTCGTGTACATCACTGCGCTCGAACGCACCCGCGACTTCGCCGTGCTGAAGGCGGTGGGTGGTCGTACCCGCGACCTCGGCCTGAGCCTGTTGGTCCAGGGGGTGTTGATGACCCTGCTGGCGGTGGCGCTGGCCGGGATCATCCAGAGTTTCGTGGCGCCGTTCTTCCCGCTCACCATCCGCATTCCCGCTTCGGCGTGGTGGCGGATTCCCCTCATCGGCACCGTGGTCGCCACGGTCGCGGCGGTCGGGGGGATGTGGAAGGTTGCGAACACCTCACCCGCAGAGGCCTTCTCATGAGCACACCGCTCGTGGCGATCGATGATCTCGTGGTCGAATACGCATCGGAGGGGTACGCCATCCGGCCCCTCGACGGATTTTCCCTGCGCATCGAACGGGGCGAACTCGTCGCCATTCTCGGGCCCTCGGGATCGGGGAAAACGACCCTCTTGTCCGTGCTGAGCGGCATCGTCGGCGCCTCCTCCGGCACGGTGAACGTCGCCGGTGTCGACGTGCTCCGGCTTTCCGGCCGCAGCCTGGAGGAGTACCGGCGCTCGACCATAGGCATCGTGTTTCAGGGCTTCAACCTCGTCCCGTCGCTCACCGCGGCCCAGAACGTGGCCGCGCCGCTGCTGATGGCAAAGGTCGACCGAAAGCAGGCACTGGCCAAGGCCGAGAAGCTCCTCGACGAGGTCGGTCTGGCCGATCGCCTGCACCACCTGCCGAGGGAGATGAGCGGCGGGCAACAACAACGCGTGGCTGTCGCGCGCGGCCTGGTGGGCGACCCCGATCTGCTGCTCGCCGACGAACCGACCGCCAACCTCGACGTGATCAGCGCCGAAGGCGTGGTCGCCCTGCTGCGGCGATTGCGCGATGCCGGGCGGTCGATCCTGTTGTCGACCCACGACACGCGGTTGTTGCCAGCGGTCGATCGCTCGGTGGAGATGCACGCCATGAGCGCCACGTTGGCTGCGCCCGCCGACCCGGTGGAGCTGACCGCCGGAGAGGTGCTGTTTCGCCAGGGTGATGTGAGCGACTACGTGTACCTCATCGAGTCGGGTGAGGTCGAAGTGGTGCGCGAGTTGACCGATGGTGGGGTCGAACCCCTGGCTCGGATCGCCGCGGGCGGCTACGTCGGCGAATACGGGCCGCTGCTCAGCTTCCCGCGCTCGGCCACCGTCCGGGCCACTCAGCCAACGATGCTGCGCCCGCTGACGTTGGCCGAGTTCAAGGAGCGGTCGACGATGGCCATGGCCAAGGTCGGTGACGACCCACCGGCGACGTGACCGGGCCCATGGGTGGTCACGGCGATCGACCCCCGGCGTCCCTCCGGGCGATGGGATGGTTGATCACCCAGATGATGCGGCCGTTCGTCGACCTGCGCACCATCGACTTCGACGTGTTGCAGCAGACCGAACGGGTGCTCGTGATCGCCAACCATCGCACCATGTTCGATGCCGTGGCGCTTCTGGCGGGCTTTCATCGGGTGGGTCGGTACCCGCGCCCGCTGATCAACGCGCGGTACGTGAACATGCCCGTGCTGGGGGCGGTGCTGCGGTCACTCGGTTGGGTATCGGTGGACAAAGCCGACCTGCATCCAACCTTCACCCAGGTGAACGAGCTGAACGACGCGGGCATACCGCTGTTGGTTACTCCTGAGGGTCGGCTCGGTGGCCGGCCGGGCGACCCGTTGAGCCTGTCGAAGTTCCACACGGGCGCAGCCCGCATCGCCCATGCCTGCGCCACGCCGGTGTGGTGTTTTGCCCACGTCGGCATCGACCCGGTCTGGCCGCGCGGCACACGGATACCGCGCCTCAACCCGCTTCGGCGCCAACTCGTCGTCGCCGTCGGTGCTTCGGAGGTTCGCACGATGACCGGCGACGCGGCGGTCGATACCGACATGTTGCACGAGTGGACCCGCGAGCTGCTGGCCGCGGCGGCCGACCGCCACGACGAGATCAGGCGAACAGCTGCATCGTCGCGTCGTAGCCCGCGCGGTCGAACTCGGCGAGCGACGAGAAGTCGGCCAGATTCAGCCCGGTGAGGTCGGGGCGGATCAGATGGTCGGCCGAACCAACATCGGCGTCTCCGGCGAGTTCCATGACCCGCATCACCAACTGCGGTATCGACGGCGCGGCGGCGTCCTTGGATCGCCGGATCCGGGAACGCAGTTCGGACCACCCGGAGATGGTGCCCGAATCGGGTGTCGCGCCCGCCATGAGTCCCCCGTCCTTGCCGACGTCGGACGCGATGGTCAGGATCGGGCCGGGATGCCGGCGCCTCAGGGCGTCGATCGGGAGGTTGTTGCGTACGGCTCCATCGACCAGAAGCCGGTCGTCGACGCGCACCGGCGGGAAGATCACCGGGATCGACATACTCGCCCGCACGCCCTGCCACAAGGGTCCGTCGGTGTGATCGACCAGTTCGCCACTGCTCAGATCGCACGAACAGCAGACAAAGTTGCGCCACACCTGGGCGAAGCTGCGGCCCTCGGCCAGGGTGCGAATGATCTCGGTCACCGCCTTTCCCCGCACGAGTGAAACCAGTGGGAACGTCGGGTCGACCAGACCGCGGGTGTCGGATGCGTGTTCTTCGACCAGCGCGGCGAGTTCGTCGGCGGGTTTGTCGAGCGCGATCCCCGCACCGAGGAGCGCCCCCTGACTCACGCCGGCGACGGCGTCGATCGCGATGCGGAGTTCGGACAGGGCGCGCCACACCCCGATGTGAGCCAGGCCCTTGGCCGCTCCGCCGCTGAGTACCAGACCGGTGCCGCGGCCGAGGATCAGCCGCCAGAGCCGGCCGCCGGTCTCGGCCGAACCCACCCGGTGTTGGTGCTGCCGATGGGGCCGCATCGCCCGCCGCCAACCGCCGCCGGTGGCGGGAATGGTCGCATGGGCCGGGTTGACCACGACCAGTTCGATGGTGGACCGCAGCGTCTCGGTTTCCGAGCGGAAGCGCTCGGTCACCGCCTGGGGAGGGTTGCCGGTGTTGGCGTCGACGACGACCACGATGGCGTCGGCTGAACGCAGACTCACCGAGAGGGCGGGGGTCGGGTGGGCGAGCGAGCCGCCATCGATCAGCACGGGGGCGTGTTCGCGCTCGGCCCGTTCCAGCAGCAGGGAACGTTCGGCATCGGTGCGTCCGAGCAGATCGTCGGGGCGAATGACGGAGGCCTCCGGAGCAGCGTGGGTCGCGAGTTCGAGCAGCGTCGCCGAGTCGGACTCGGCTCCAACCCCCACCACGGTCACGACGGCGGGCCCGCGCCGACGTTCGCCGGCATCTCCGACCCCGGCCAATCGGTTCACGACGGTGCGCGAGAGCGCGTAGGCAATCGAGGGTTCGCGTTCGGCGAGCTGCGCGAAGTCCGAGGCCGACAACGACAACAACTCACTGTCGCGCACGGCGATGACGTCGGCGGTTCGGGCGACCCCGGCGACCACGCCGACCTCGCCGACGAGTTCGTGGCGACCGATCTCGGCGACCGTGTTGTCATCCTCGTCGACGACGACCAAGCGGCCGTGGGTCACAAAGCCGAGGCTGTCGGCGTCCGCCCCCGCTTTATAGAGCCGTTCGCCGCTGCGCAACGAGCGGGGAACGAGAACCCGGCGCAGCTCATCGAGCAACGCGTCGTCGGCGTCGGCGACGCCAAGGCTCTGCAAGAAATTGGTCAGCTCGGTATCCACCGGTCCCCAGCCTTCGTGAACCGACGCTCACGTCGGGTTCTGACCATGATGGCGTTCGGTCGCCGCGGACGCCAGATGTCGGGTGGGGGATGGCGCTAGAGATTCCACGTCGCCAGCGAGCGACCGGTCACCTTCTCGAGGTACGCGATGTCGTCGCGGAACCGGTCGGCCAACGGCTCCTCGGCCGGGAGCGGTTCGAGCGGAACGTCCGGAAGCAGCCGCTCGATGCTGTGGGCCAACCGCTTTCCGCCGCGCACGTGGCGGGCGAGGCGCATGGTCGAGCGTCTCCGGGGGCTGGCGTTACTGACCGCTGTCTGACCGGGTTCGAGGGTGTCGGTGCCGAGTCCGAGGTGACCGAGTGCCTGGGTCAGCCCAATGAGCGGGTCGGTGGCGATGTCGTCTTCGAAGACGAGAAAGCAGAACCGGTCGAGCGGAACGTGGTCGAGCCAGCGGCGTAGCCCGGTTGCGTAGTCGCTGAACGCGAGCACCTTCCAGTGGTCGGGCTCGCCGGCCAGGAGCCGATGGAGGTAGTCGGTTTGGTCCACGCCGACGGGAAGACGGCTCGTGGCGACGTAGTGGGCCAGCGCCGACCGGACCCGATCGACGGGGTGACGGAGGCTGACGATGAAGTTGGCATCCGGGCAGTGTTTGGCGATGAGCGCCGGCGCGTCGGGGTCGCACAGGTAGTTGGGGGTGCCGTCGAGCAGCAGCGGTGCGTCGCTCTCGGAGAAGTGGTCGGCGTAGAACGGCTCGGGGTCGGCGGCGTGCTCCGGCCGGTCGAAACAGTGCGCCTCTTTGGTGCGCCCAAGAGCGATCTCGGGGTGCCGCTCCATCGACGAAGCCAGCCAGGTGGTCCCCGCCTTCTGGGCACCGAGGATGAACACGTTTGGCAGGCGGGTCACCGGTGCACCTCGATGGCATCGATGGTGACGGGTCCGGTAGCGGTCACGTCGAGGACGTGCAGCCCGGGGGCAAGATCGTCGAGGTCGATGATGGCCGGGCCATCGGCCCCGACGTTGATCGGGTCCTGGTCCAGGCGGGCGGTGCAGGGGCCGTGGCCGAGCACCCGGAGACCATCGCCGACGAAACGAAACCGGAGTGCGCCCGTGGTGGTCGTCGCGGTGACGCCACCGCTGGCCTCCGGGTCGGTCACGACTCGCCACCCGGTGCCGAGGCCCACCTCCGGGCGGTCGGCCTGGATGCGCATGGTCCGATCCACGGCCGTGATGGAGCCGTTGGCCGGGTCGAGATGGAACAGCGAGAACTGATCCGATGCCCACAGCCCGTCGCCGTCGGCGGTGATCATGGGTGTGAGGTCGGGAAAGCTGGCCGCATGACGGAACACCGGTGTACCGGGCGGGGCGAGCCGTTGCGGCTCCGACGTCTCGCCGTGGTGCCACAGGTCGCCGTCGTCGTATTGCACCACGAGTCCGTGGTCGGCGATCGCGAGCGCGACGGCCACGCCGCCGTCGCGACCCCCGACCGGATGCGGCTCCCACCGCTGACCGGTCGGTGAACGGAACAGGCCGTCGGCCGTGGCGACAAAGAAGTTGTCATCGATCACGGTGATGCGGTCGTGCGGTCCGGCGTAGGGCCGTTCGTGGTGCTGCCAGTCGCCGTGGGGATTGCGAACGTCGATGCCCGACGGTGAGAGCAGGGCGAGGTAACCGTCGCGCTCGGCCATGCCGAGCCCTTCGCCGTCGGGCGGGGGTCGGAGCCGGACGAACTCGCCGCTGCCCTCGAGCCGATAGAGCCCCGATGTGCGGCTGGCCAGGAACACCGACTGGTCACCGTGGTGGATCTGCGCGCCGAAGGCGGGCAGGCGAACGTCGCGGGGCTGGGTGGACCGTTGCTTCTTGTAGAGCGCCCGCACCCGATCGAGCGCGGCGGAGGGAAGGCGGCTGCCGACCCGGTAGACCGTCTGCCGAGCCGCCTGCTCGAGGCGAGCCCGTTGGCGGACCTGGCCATCGGCGGACCGGAGCAGCGCGACGTCGGCCCAGCTCCGACCCCCGTCCTCGGAGCGGAGGGCGCCCTGGGCGTGGTTGGCCAGGATGACCCCGTCCCCGATGGGGGTCGCGGCGAACAGCCGTTTGGCTCGGAGTCCTCGGTTCTCCTGATGCTCCGTGCCGTCGGGTCGGCGGCGAACGATGCCCGCGCCGTAGGTGGAGTAGAGGAGGTCATCGCCGTGTTTCGCCAGCCCCCCGACCAGGGTGCGGGGCAGAACGTCGGGGAGCTCGAACCACGAGGTGAGATCGTCGGTGGTGAAGAGGCCGTCGAACCCGGCGCAGAACCAGCGGTGGCCATCGCCGTCGGCCGCGGCGAGAACCTGGTTGAAATGGGGGACATCGAAGCCTGGTTCGTCGGCCTGCGGGTCGGTGGTCAGCCCGCCGTTTGCCTCGACGAAGCGACGACCGCCGTCGCGCGACACGAGCACACCGTCGTTGCGCAGGCTTGCCATCACCTCGTCGCCGGCGGTCGCGATCGACGTGATCGGCCGATCGTCGAGTTGGTCCTGCGCTCCGTTGTCGTCGATGGCGAGCAACCCGGTGGTGGTACCCACGAGCAGTCGGTCGGCCTGCGGGAGCAGCGCCGTGATCTCCCGGGCGATGGTGGCGAAGTCCCGGGTATCGCAGTGAATGCGCCCGTCGGTGCCGGCGATGACGAGATCGGCGTCGTCGGTGGTGACGGCGGCAACGGCGTGGGCGATCGGTTCCCAGCCGGTGGGGTCGGTGAGCTTGGTGGGGTCGGTGCAGCGAAGCAGGTCACCGCCATCGGTCAGGGCGACGAGTCCATCGGCGGTGGGGAGAATTCGATGCACCGGACCGATGGCGGCCTGACCCCACTCGCCCTCGTGTCGGAATAGGGCGCCGTCGTCGCCCGCCGCCACCAGATCGGCGGAGTCGGCCAGCCGATGGCCGTCGGGAACGACGGCGACGTCGTGAAGTCGATGCCGCCAGATGCCTGCGCTGAGCCGGGTCCAGTGCACCCCGAGGTCGAGCGATACCAACAGGATGTGGCGCACCACGGCAAAAAGATGTCCGGGCAGGCGCGGGTCGGCCGCGATCCGCATGACTTCGTCATGGGGTGAATGTGCCGCCGCCGGTTCCGCCAGGGCGACGAGGAAACCAAGCGCCAGGGTTGGGATGCCAAACAGTGCACACCAACGGGGCCGCAGTGCGTAAACCATCTCTGACCGGCGAGGGTAGATCTTTAGACCCAGAGGGAAAAGTTCTGAAGGTGCGGAGTCAGCCCGCTAGTCCGTGTAAGGACGTTCGGCGACGATGAGCCCGGCGACCACGGAACCGTCTCCGCCGAATAGCCGGTAGCTACCCGCCGCGGAGAACTGACCGCCTCGTCCCGGGGAGCCGTGGTCGGCTGACCAGACCTCGGTGCCGGTGGCGGAATCGAGGGCGATCACCGATGAGCCGTCGGGTATGACGAGGAGCGCGTCCGACGCGCCGTGGATGATCGACGGGGTCCCTTCCAATGGCGTCGTCCAGAGCTCCCGGCCGTCGCCGGCCGCGTAAGCGGTGGCCTGACTGCGCGCCCGGTCACCGATTACGCCCGTGCCACCGGTTTGGTCGATCACCACGACCGCGACGCCATCGGGGTGCGGTGCGAGTGCGGCGACGAAGCCGGGCACGACGGCCATCCACGCGTCACCGGTATCGGTGGCGACCCTGACCGACAGCTCCTGGCGCGTCTCATCGGCCGGGTCCGGGGCGCCGTCGCCTCCGCGGCTTTCGGTGTGCAGCGTAAAGCCGGCGAGTTGGCGGACCGCGGGCGCGAAACCCGGCGCCGAGGCGCTCGGTGGTGGCAGAGGTACCTGGTCGAGGGCCTGGCCGTCGACGTCAAAGACGAACCGGAGGCCCGGTTGCGCCCCCCGATCGGTGACCCAGACGTAGGGGCCGCCGATCAAACCGGCCTCGCTGCCGTCGATGGGAACCCGCCAGCGTTCGGCGCCGCTGACCGCGTCGAACGTGGCGAGATCGGCGCCGGTGAGGATGGCGACCTGGTCGGCGATGGTCACCACCTCGGTGGTTCGGTCAGGTGACGATGGGGCAGACACCCGTGCGCACCAGCGCAGTGCCCCGGTGGCGGAGTCGTACCCGCGCATGACGCTCCGGCCGCGCACGACCACCGCGCCGTCGAGGGTGGCGGCGCCTTCGGCTGCCCCGACGGGCCGCTGCCAGGCTTCGTCGCCCGTAGCGGTGTCGAAGCCGACGAGACTGGCGGGCCCGGGTGGATCGGTGCCGCAACCCCCATCGACGAGGTCGCCCCCGGCGCCCCCGCCGCCACACGCCGACGCGAAGATGATGAACCCGGCCAGGATCGACGAGACGAAGATCCGGCAGCGAGGGTTCATGAACCCATCATGACCTCGCACGGCATGGGCCGGAGGTCAGCAGGCTTGCTTATTCGGCCGGGGTTCGAGTGGAGATCGTGCTGTAACACATCTCGTCGCCGGTGCCCTCGGCCCACATCACGTAGCCAAGGTCGGCGCCGGGCTGCAGCGATCGGTCCCACCCGCATTCGAGCCGGATGACGTCGTCGCCGTCGAGCACGATCGACTCGACCGGCGAATAGGTCAGCTGCCACTCGAAGCTCCAGACCGGAATGTCGAGCAGGATGCGCTCCTCCGGCGTTCCTGGATTCAGCGTCATACGCATCCAGGAACCGAGCTCGTGCATGTGGCCCAACAGCGAGACGATCTCGCCGGGACGGGTCACGTTCAGATCACACGAGGATGAGGCGGTGCCCTGGTTCATGTGGGCGAAGTCCTCCGGTGTGACCCCGCACAGCCGGTTCAGACCCAACGGGATGGCGCCGGCGAACGCGCCGAAGCGTTCGATCACGTTGGCGTATGCGAGTTCGCGATCGCATAGCGGGTTCGGATCGCCCTCGACGCAGGGTATTTCGGCCGGGCCGAGGTATCGGGTGGTGACCACGCTGTCGAGCGGGCCATCGGCGAGCTCCTCCTCGGTGGCCATCTGCAGAACCATGGCCGACGAATCGAGCGGGGCCTCGTGGTCGTAGTGCAGGTGGAGCTGGACGACGAGGAAATCGCCGGGTTCCATCTTGAGGCCCGACCCCTCGGGCATGACGGCCGGCTGGAGGCCGGGGGCCCAACCCATCACCTGGTCGACCCGGGCGCCCTCGTCGGTGGAGTTCAGGTCGGCGAGCCCGTAACAGGTCCAGCCCGGTGCTTCGGTTTCGGCATCGCGGGCCGCGGCCTCGTCGGCCATGTTGGCGGTGGCGAGGAACACGACGGCGTGGTGCACGACCTCTTTCTGGTCGGGCTCGAACTCGAAACGGGTGACGTAGCTGGTCTCGGTGATCTGCGGGTCATAGACCTGGCAGTTGTAGTCGTCGGGCACCTCGGGGTCGCCGGCGTACGGTTCGCCGCGCATGACGATGTCACGGCGCACGTCGGCCAGGATCTGCTCGCTCGGGATGATCGGGGTGTCGGCGGGGACGTCGAGCGTTCCGCCCGCGTCGGCCCAGTCGGCGATGGCGGCCAGTTCGTCGGCGCTCAGCGAGCGGTCGTCGTGGAACGGCACGCTCTCATCCGACGCAAGCCAACCCGGCATGTAGCGGCTTTCGGTGACCAGCTTCAGCCCGCTCGCCACCTCGGCGGCGTCGCCTGCGGTTTCGAGGGCGAAGGTGGCGTGGCCCGGACCGCCGGCGACGTGGCACGAGGCGCAATTTTGTTCGAGCACCGGTTGTACGGCCGCGCTGAACGAGCTGTTGGGATCGTCATCGGTGATCTCGGGGTCGACGGTGATGTCGTCGATCTCGGGTGCATCGGCATCGCTCACCGCGACCAGGTCGAAGACGAGGTCGGCCGTCTCGCCGCTGGTGGCGAGGCCGGCGATGCTGATGGGCCCCGCGTCGAACGTCGCCAGTTCGATGGTCGCGGTCATCGAGGCGGTGAGGGTGTCGCCCTGGAGGGTGGCGGGCCCGGTGAACGTGACCGGCGCGGTCGTTTCCTTCACCGTGAGGTCGCCGGTGAGGGTGAGTTCGTAGGGCGTGCCTTCGACGATCTGGTCGGGTAGTCCGCCGATCTCGGTGGTGGAGAATTCCACGAATCGGAAGTGGTTCGATTCGAGGTAGTCGTGGCGGAGCCGTTTGTCGCGCAGCGAGCTGTCGCTGGTGAAGGTCTCGACGTTGATCACGATGGTGCCGACCGTGCTCGCCGAGGTGTCCGCGGTGTTGATGATGATGTCGCCCGCGATGGCCGACGTCGACCCCTCGGCCACGTTTTCGTTGCCGACCAGCCGCTCGGCCACGCGGTAGGTGGCCAACGACTGTTCGATGTCGATGCGGAACAGGCGCTCGTCGGGCGTTTCGACTTCGAGCTCGGGAGCTTCGGGCACTTCGAACTCTACCGAGTCGCTCTGCACGCTCCACAGCCACTGGTCGCGCGTGATGAACGCGGTCACTCCCAGAGCCAGTGTGAGCACGGCGAAAAAGCCAATGGGTCGACGGAGTCGTTGCACTCGTTCGGTCATCTACATCCCCTGATGCGTCCGGACATGGTGGCGGTGATCAAATAATGCCCGTTATTCCCAACAGCTTATGCCGTTCGCCCCGGTTTGGGAAGGCGAGTTTCCGGTGCTGGGTCATGGACCGGCGTTCCGGGCGTCAGCCGATCGCGGCGAGCGTCACCCGCACCGTGGTTCCACCGGTGGCGGCGACGTCGATGGCGACCGTTGCGTTGAGTTGGTCGGTCAGGCGGCGGATGAGCGGGTACCCCATGCCGAGCGATTGCAGCCGCCCGCTCGGGTCGTCGATTGACGGGTCGAGGAGTTGATCGACGTCGGCGATACCGGGGCCATCGTCGGTGACCTCGATCGTCACCTCCCCGTCCGCTTCCCGGAGCTCGACTCGCACGGGCCCCGGGTCGGCGTGGACGATCGCGTTTTCGATGAGCTCGTCGAGCAGATGGCCGAGTCGGCCCGGAGGTTCGGACACCGCGGTGCCCGGGGCGGTCAGATCGTCCACGATCAGGAGCTTGCCGTGGGTGATCGCCGGCCGAGCCCAGCGTTCGCGGACCTGGGTCCCCACCTTGTCGAGTTCGGTCGGCGAGTTGTCGGCATCGGTGGCCCCGTCGTCGTCGAGCTGCACGAAGAGCAGGAGTCGGGAGAACAGTCGGAGAAGATCCTCGGCCGACCTGGTGGCCGACGTGACCCAGGCCTGTGCCTGATCGTTGGTCACCTGTCCCTCCAGCAGTTCCAGTGTCCCGAGGACGCCGTTCAGGGGACTGCGGACCTGCCGAGACAGCGCCGCGAGGAACTGGGATCGGCTCTGCGAGGCTTGTTGCGCGACGAATCGTTCATGTTCGAGGTCGCGGGTTCGGGCCGCGACCAGCAGGTCGAGGTCCTGGTTGGCGAGGTAGAGCTCGCGCATGCCGCGCTCGGCGATTCGCTCGGCTTCGACCCGAGCGGATCGCTCTCGGGCGAGGCGGCGTTCAAGCCGGGCGACGGTCGGGTCGGTCATGCCGCTCGCGAAACCCGGAACACGGTGCTCGAGTCGTCGGCGCCGACGTTGGTTACGACGGTCACGGGTTGTTCGAACATGTCGCCGCTGCCGACGATGAGCCCCTCGGCCAACGCCGGGAGGCCGCGGGTCGACCGGTACGTGAGCTGGAGGGTGTTGTCATCGAGCCGGTCGGCTTCGATGTCGGGCGGGTTGGCGTTGGGGTCCAACTTTTTGACCTCGACGTGGATGAGGTCGTGGATCGAGGCGAGAAAATCGAAGACGTCACCGTCGCGGTCGACGAGCTCTTCGACCTGGCCGACCAGCACCGGAAGCGCGTGGCGGCCGAGCACCCGCAGGAGGTCCGGGGTGTCGACGCCGGTCATCTCGGTCGCCGCTCCGACGAGGGCCATGAGTTCGGAGTCCGGGTAGGTGCCGAGGGCGGTATAGGAACCGTCGACGCCGGCGTGGTCGAGGAGATCGTCCCAGGTGTCGGCGCCGTGCAGCTCGGTCACGGCTTCTTCGACGGCGTTGAAAATGATGCCCTTCATCGGTTCTGGTTCTTCCTGTCGTTGGTGGAACTGTCGTTGGTGGAACTGTGGGTGGTGGGACCGTCGGTGGTCCGGGTGACGAGTGGCTGGTCGGGTTCCATCCCGCGGTGCAGATGGATCCGCAGGGCGGAGGCGACGTCGGCGATCTCGTTCTCGATCTGGTCGATCAGAGGCTTCGTGATGACCGGCTCATCCTCGGCCGAGCAGAGGTCGGTGCACAGCTGGGCGAGGCGGTTGGCACCGAGCAGTCCGGCGGTGGACTTCAGCGTGTGCGCCGCCCGCTGGGCGCTGACGAAGTCGTTGCTGTTGGTGCCGGCGGTGATGGCCGTCGACCGGGTCGGCAGTTCGGCGAGGAACGTCTCGACCAGGGTTTCGACGACGGCGGGGTCGCCGAGTTCTTCGGCGAGCGTTGCGAGCACGGTTCCGTCGACCGATCGATTGTGTCGGGGGGTGGGGGCCGGCGCAGCGGTGTCGATCGGCCGATGGCCCAGGCAGCGGTTCAGGCCGTCGCGCAGGTCATCGAGGCTGATCGGCTTGGACAAAAAGTCCGTCATTCCGGCTTCGAGACACTTCTCCCGATCCCCTGAAAGGGCGTTGGCGGTGATGGCGATGATGGGGGTCGTCGCTTCGACGAGGTCGTCGGCCCGGATGCGCCGGGTGGTTTCGAGGCCGTCGATCCCGGGCAGGTTCCAGTCCATCAGGATCACCTCGAACGGGTTGGCGGGGCCGGCGTCGCGCAGAATCTCGAGAGCCTCTTCACCGCTGCCGGCGATCGTGGCGCTGAACCCGAGCCGGGTGAGCTGACTGGTGGCGAGGGTCTGGTTCACCGGGCTGTCCTCGACGACGAGCACGGCGCCCGTGCCGACGGGGGGCGCGGTCGGGCCATCCGGGCGATGGGGGTGATGCGATTGCGGCGCTGCGTGAGGCAGCGGCGCGACGAAGGTGAAGGTTGAGCCGGCACCGAGTGCGCTGTCGACGGTGAGCGAGCCGCCCATCAGGTCGGCGAGTCGCCGGCTGACGGCGAGCCCGAGCCCGGTGCCTCCGAAGCGGCCGGGTTGGGCCTGGACGAAGGGTTCGAACAGGTTCTGCACCATGTCCTCGGCGATGCCGATGCCCGTGTCGGTGACTGCGCAGGTGACCGCGCCGTCCCGGGCACCGCTCACCACCACGTCGATCGAGCCGGACGGCGTGTAGCGCACGGCGTTGCCGATGATGTTGCGCACGACCTGGCCGTAGCGCCCCCGGTCGCCGGTGACCCAGCGCGGGGTTTCGGGGCCGACGTCGATCCGGAGGGTCAGACCCTTGCGATCGGTGCTCGGCCGGAAGCCGGCGACGATGTCGGCGATGAGTTGCGCGGGGGAGAAAACATCGGCGACCAGTGTGAGACGCGACGCGCTGATGCGGCCGTAGTCCATGAGGTCGTCGATCATGACGCCGAGGGCGCGGGCCTCGCGGTGCACGCTGGTGGCGAGGCGGAGGTTCTCGCCGTCGAGGTCGCCGTCGATGAGCAGCTCGGACAGTCCGAGGATGGCGTGTAGCGGCCCGCGTAGTTCGTGGGAGACCTTGGCCACGTACTCGAGGTCATCGGTCGGTTGGGCGGGAGTGGTCATACGAGTTCCCCGGCGTCGATGGGTTGCTCCATCGGCATAAGGCCCGCTGACGATGAGCGCCGGCCCGGGTTCGACGGTGCGGTCATTCGCCCTGCACCTCCAGGCCGCCGGCGGTGCGCTCGAACCGTTCGATGCGCCAGTTGCCGTCGCGCAGGGCCATGACGACTTCGAACGACTCGGCGATGAGCTGTCCGCTCAGCCGTCCGGTAGCGGTGATGTTGAGGCCGACGATCTGGCCGTCGAGGCTGTAGAAGCGGACGGCGGCCTCGTGATGCTCCCAGACGACGACCTCGGCGGTGGCCGACGGAGCGGTGCTGAGTGCTTTGGCGCGCACGAGGCCTCCGTCGGAGAACCAGGTTTCGAGCGGGCGGAGGTCTCCCACCTCGATGGCCCGTTCGATGGCTGCGTGCCCGCGGACCCATGTGGCCGCCAGGCCGTCGCGCGTCGTGGGCTCGACCGAGCGGACGAGGTCGGGAGCATCGGGTTCCCAGGTCACCAGTTCGGCGATGTCGGCGGGGATCAGCGGTGCTTCGGTGAACGCGTCGGAGGGGTCAGCGCCCGACCCGGCGGCCACGATCAGCACGGTGATGGCGACGACGACCAGGGCGGCGAGCGCGGCGATGAGGAGGCCGGAAGCGGCGAGGGCGCCGCGCTTGAACCCGCGGACCGCCATCACCGTTCAACCTCCACGGTGGTCGAGCGGCCGAGCGCGGTGACCGTCACCGTGGTTGTGCCCGCGGGCAGCAGGAGCGACGCCCTTCCGTCGCTCAACGCGACGGATCGACCGTCGACGATCGCGGTGGTGCCGTCGGCCACGAAGGCACCGAACGCGCCGACCGCGGGTCCGACGGTGACCCGAACGCCGTCGTCGGTGGATCGAGCGGTGACCGGAAGCGCGGTGATCGCCGTGGCCACGTCGGCGCCGACGGGTGCGCTTTCGACGCCGTTGACGATGGCAACGATGGAGATGAGCGTCGGTTCGCCGGGCACGGTCCACACCCCGCGCAGCCGTTGGTTCTGCACCACCGCGGGGACGACGACGACGCCGGCGCGCGAGGTGATGCGAAACTCGCCGGCCGTACCGTCGAGCAGATGGTTGCCGTTCGCGTCAAGGATCGGTTCGGTCTCGAGGGTGAGCGTGGTTCGACCATCGGCCGGGGGGATGCGATCGGGCAGCACGACCGTGACCTCCCGGGCGAGGTCGGGAACTTCGTCGACGATTGCGGCCGGGCCGGCGATGTCGCGGGCGGTGGCCCAGTACTCCGACCGGCCGGCGAGCGTCCCGGCCGTGTAGCGGGTGAAGGCGAGGCCCGACCGGGTGGTGGCCTGCTCGGTGGCGATGGCGCCGAGCGGATTGACCCGACTGAACGCAACCGGAGTGTCGTCGGCGACGGGGTTGCCGAATCGGTCGGCCGGGGCCGCGACCGCCATGGTGAAGTCGGCCCCGTCGGCCACGATGGTGCGAGGCCCGACCAGGGCCGCGGTCGGGTCGGTGGGATCGCCGGGTGCGATGCGCAGATCGTGGCGAACCTCACCGGAGACGAGGGTGAGCAGCCCCGCGGTCTCGGTCAATGGCCCGGGCAGATCGAAGGCACCGGTTCGATCTCCGATCGCCACGCGGAACTCGTGGGCGGTGAGCCCGGACAGGGCCACGACCACGACTTCGCCGCCCTCGGGGTGGGACCCATCCGTGGCGACCCTGAACTCGACCGGGTCACCGACCTCAGCGGTGTTCGGGCCGGCGAACGAGACCACCGGAAGGGTGACCGGGTCGGGTTCGTCCGCCCGGAACCAGACGACGGCCGAGAGGGCGACGCTGGCGAGCAGAATGACGGCGAGTACCCGAAGCCGGGTCGCGCGTTTCGTGCCGGCTTCGATGCTCACGGCGCCAGCTCCCGCAGGAAGGTCCGCGCGGTGACCCGTAGGGATGCGGGTTCGTCGGCCGCGAAAGGTGGCCGGGTGGTGATGGCGAGCGTGGGCGGGCCGGAGAACGCGGTGTCGACCTGGTCGGTGCGGCCGTTGTCGTAGCGGACCGACGGCACGTCGATGACCTCGATGGTGGAGAGATCGGTGAGGGCCATGGCGAAGGAGTCGCTGCGCTGGGGTCGGATACCCACCGGGAGGTAGTGGAGATCGACCCACCGGACCGCTCCGAGCTCGTCGAGTTGGGCCACGGTGACGAGCGGAACGGTCGCGCTCGTCGTGAGGTCGTTGCGCAACCGGCCGCCGAGGGTGCCGTCGGCATAGTCGAGGTTCTCGACCGTCAACCGTTCGAGGTCGCGGCCGGTGACCAGGGCCTTCACGGCGAGGTCATAGGAGGCGACGGGGGCATCGAGGATCACCTCGGTCACCGAGTCGGGGGCGAAGTCGCCGGCGTCGGGTGCCGCGGCATCGTTCGCACCGGCGACCCCTTCGAAGTCGATACGGAAGGGCACCGTCTCGCCGGGGCGCACCTTGTGCACCGTGGCCTGACCCCCGTCGTAGGCGGCGAGCACGCGCCGGTCGGCGTCGATGAGGCGGCCGGTAACGGTGATGTCGGCGGGGTCGACGTCGACGTTGGTCAGTTGGCCGACGATGTGCCAGCGGCCCGCCCGCCGCACGAGCGTTGAGTCGAGGATCTCGACGCGGGGTCGATCGAGTACGTCGTTGTAGTCGGTGATCTCCACCGTCTGCTCGCGGCGTCCGAGATCGAGGTAGTCGACGGCGGTCTGGCGGACGAACTGCGATGGCGGCACCGCCTCGTCGCGTTCATCGGGGCTCAGGAACCACCGCCCATCTCGCTGGACGAGCAGGTGGGTGCGGTCGACGTCGTATTCCTCGACCGAGGTCAGATACCGCAACGCCACGTCGACCTCGGCTCGACGGCCATCGATGCGCACGGCGGTCGTCTCGATGCGGTCGAGCTTGGCGTAGCTGGCCACGAGGCCGTCCTCGACGGAGCGATCGAGCAGAAACTGGTCGAGCGATACGCGCACGGTCGGGTCGAGGCGGGCCCAGGCGGATTCGAACCGCCGGAAGTCGAGATCGTCGTAGAAGTCGTAGACCTGGTCGGCCGGATTCGTTGTGGAGGTGGTCGTCAGCGCGCCGGTGACGGCGACCATGGCCAACACGATGACCCCGGCGACGATGGTGCCGAGGCGCCTGGACCCGCCCGGTCGAGGCGCTCGCTCGATGCGGTCGCGCAGGGCGGCGAGTCGGTGGCGCCCGACCCAGTCGAGCGGCTCGGCGTTGCCGCCGTCGACGCGTCGGGCCGGAGCCAGCAGCCACCGTTGAGGGTACGAGGCGATGCGGGAGCCGGCGGCCGGCCGACGGTGACCGATGACTACCCGAAGCCGGGCCGGGATCCGTTCGCCGCGCAGGTTCCACGCCTGGGTGAACGCGGCGCTCACGATGGCGGTGAGGGGAAGGAGCCCCCAGAGCAGACGTTGCCAGGTGGGCAGTTCGCGCACCGGCAGCGTGGCCGGCAGCGGCGGCACGTCGGCGCGCTCCCACACGATCACGTTGTTGCGGAGCGAGCCGAGGCGCTGCCACCCCGACGCGAAGAGCAGCGGGTCGTAGAACGTGTCGTTGGAGAAGACGAACTTCAGGTTGTAGCGCTGCGGGGTGGTGAGGAACTGCTGGAGCGAACCGACGCCGGGCACGCCGCGGAACTTGGCGCCTTCGAGGCGTTCGACGGGCCGGCTGGTCAGCTCGGGGAGGCGACGGGCGGAGTGGTAGTTGCCGTCGACGGTGGTGGCGGTGGTGTGTGCGCTCACCCAGGCCACCTGATCGCCGAACCCGAGGGTGAGGTATCGCCACCGGTCGTGCTGGTCCTTGGCGAGGAACTCGGCAACCGGTGCCGGGTCGATGGGGTCGGGTTGCAGACTGCGGAAGCGGCCGAACGATGCCGAGAACAGGAACCCGGCGACTACCGCCAGGGCCGTCATACCGAGCGCGCCGCGGTACAGCACGGGCCCGATGCGGTTGGCGAGCAGCTCGCCGAGGCGACCGTCGGTGAGGCTGACGAGCAGGCGGCCGGCGAGCGGGAGCACCGCGATGGTGGCCCAGAAGGTGAAGCGGTCGAGGGTGAGGATGTCGAAGGCGCCTCCGAGGAGGAGGCGGGGAATGGGGGTGGTGCCGCCGGTGCCGAGGAGCGTCAACAGCGCAACCGATGCGGTCAGGGGCCACGCCTTCGAGGCAATGCCGCGCATCAGGAGCGCCGGGAGAACGACCAGCAGTGGACCCCACGGGATGATCCAGAACACGAGGCCGATGTTGGGTTCGGCGAGGAAGTTGGCCCGGCTGCCGTGGGGGATGGGCACCTGCACGATGGGGTCGCTGCTGCTCCACAGCCAGTAGGGGAGGACGACGGCGACCAGGGCGGTGAGCATCAGGCCGCCGAGCAGACCGACCCGCCAGGTGGTGGGCAGGATCCGGCGGACGCGCCGCGCGACGAGCGGCCACAGCAGTCCGGCGCGCATCTCCGCGGGGTGACCCGTTGGTTCATCGGCGAGCGGCCGGTTCAGGTCGTCGAGTACGACGCGGGCGACCACCGGGCCCAGGAAGAACACCGAACCGAAGAGGGTGGTGACGTGGTGGCAGGCGGTCGTCGCCGCCACGGTGGCGATGCCGACGAGCAGCGATCGGCGCCGCCCGTCGCGCAGCCAGCGATCGATGCTCGGCATGGCGTTGAGGAGCAGGCCGAGCGCCATGGTCGTGGGGAGTTGGCCAAAGACGTGCACCGCCTCGGCGATGGCGGTCGACAACCCGGCGAGAAGCGCCGCCCAGTTGGCGGCGTCGCGGCTCACCCACAGCCGGCTGAACCGGTGGACGCCCACGACGAGCACGACGATCGCCGCCATCTGCACGATGACGAACGCCGCCTGGAGGCCCACCACCTTCGACAGCAGACCCATGAGCTGATGGGTGCCCGGCGGATAGCTGGTGACGGTGAACCCGGTGTACCAGCGGGTCTCCCAGGTGCTGAACCAGTCGCGGGCGTAGTGGTCGGCGAAGAACAGGTGGACGTAGGCGTCGTAGGTCCGCTGGTAGCTGCCGGACAGCAACAGGGCGCCGTGCGCGAGCACGGCAACGCCGATACTGGTCGGCAGACGGGGTGAGCCGGGAGCCCACGTCGAACGCATGGTGTTCCTATCGGCGCCACGGCGGGAAGAATCGACCGCCCGGACCTCAGGATTGGGTCAAGATTCAGCCGATCGTCATGACTATCTGCGACTCGTTGCGAGTCGTTCGCGCTCCCACCCGCGAGCGCTGGGAGGTCAGCGAGGTTCGTCGCCAACGAGCGGCCTCGGAGCGGCAAAGGTCGTGTCGACCAGGTTGGTCTGCTCGGCTTGGCGGCGGACGATGAACTCGTGAAGCTCGAGGATCAACTCGGGTTGGTGCCGCAGCTTTTGGTAGTGCGAGGCGGGGAGCCACAGCGCATCAACCGCGGTGTCGGCGACTGTGACCGTGGTGTCGGCCGGCCCGATGGGCAGGCCGACATCGCCGACGAGTCCTCGTGGTCCGATCCGGCGCTGCCGTTGCCAGGTGCGATGAGAAGTCAGGCGGTACGACGTCAGCGATCCGTTCAGCACGATGAACAAACCGATGCTCTCGGCGTTATTGCCGGGCGTGAGGTTGTGCTGGATGAACTGGCTCGGGGCGAGCGGGACCCGCTGGAAGTGCGACTGCAGCGGCGCCGAGAACGGGGCGGGATCGCGTAGATCGATGGGTGCCGATCGGTGTCGCCACTCAAAGCTCAGCTGGCATTGCTCGGCGTATTCGAGCGCTTCGTCGAGGGTTGCCGGGGCAAAGAAGCCGGCCTCGGCGATCGCGGCGAACCGGCCGCGGAGTGCAGGCGAAAGAGACGACAGGATCACGGTGATGTCCGCTGCTCGCAGCTCGGCGACCAGTTTGTTCACCGCCGAAAGCGCCGACTGTTCAACACCGGTCACCGCAGCAAAGTCGACCACCACCACAAAGGGTCGGTCGGTAAGGACGGATGCTTCCTGATCGAGAACGTGGGTTCGGATTCGGCTCTCGAGCGCTGCGGCGGAACCGAAGAACAGGTAGCCGTGCAGCTCGAACACGGCCAGGCGATCGCTATGGCGGCGAAGGATGGCCCGTTCGAGCGGGGTGCGTTCGGACAGGCTCGGGAACCCACGACCCGATCCCTGGTTGCGAACCGGGTCGATCTGGCTGTAGCGGACGGTGAAGATCGCGCTGGCGGCGATGAGCCCGGCGCCGATTCCGGGCAGGATCCCCAGCCAGGCGATCGTGACCACGATCCCCATGCTGAGCACCTGATCGACCCGGTTGGTCGTCTGCCGCAGGTCCTTCACCCAGAGCGTGACCAGGCTCAAGCCGAGAAGAACCAGAAGTGCGCCGGGACCAAAGCGAGGGATGAAGCCAATGAACTTGACCGCAACCGCGCCGAGCAGCGCGAGCACCAGCCCGGTCGCGAAGGGCACCGTCCGGCGGGTGACGCCGAGGTGGGCGTGCAGTTCGCTCCCGGCGACCGAGTGAAAGGACGGCGGTACGCAAAGTGGTGCCGTGACCATCGCCGCGAGCCCGGTCAGGCGTAGTTCCCGATCGAGGTCGACCCGTCGCCCTTGGAGCTCGGCGATACCGGTGACGTTCAGCACGAGCGCGATAGCCGTGACCGCGGCGACCCCGACCATGCCGGGCAGTGCCGCCAGGATCGCGGTCCAGTTCGCGTTCGCCAGCTCGCCGATGGTGAGCAGCGCGACGCCCTGCGATTCCGGGAAGGGGCCAACGAGCCACCCACTGCTCTCGGCCGCGGCGACCGACGAGGTGGCGGCGACGATGCCGTAGAAGGCGCCGAGCCCAACGAGTAGGACCACGCCGGTCGCGTAGGGCGGCACCCGGCGGGACTGCGACATCGCCCAGAACGCCAGCCCGAGGCCCAGGCCGGGCAACCAAAACTGGGCGACCGAGAACGTGAAGAGGCGCGGGAGATCCCCGCTGGTCAACCGGGCGGACACCATGACCTCGAAGCCACCCTTGAACAACAGCCAACCCGACCCGCCGATGAAGCCCTGTATGACCGTGGTTGGCACGTACTGGACGAACCGCCCGAGCTGAAGTCGGCCAACGGCCCAGAGCGCGATCCCGCACACCGCGGAGGTGACGGCAAGCAGCACGAAGACGTCGACGACGTTGGTTCGGTCGTCGGCGGCAAAGCTGGCCGCGAGGGCAGCCACGACCAGACCGGGTCCGTCCTGAACGATCACGGCGAGCGGGACGATCTGGCTCCTCGCCGCCAGCCACATACCCACCAGCCCACAGCTGACGGTAAAGGCCCCGGCGGCGAGCGGAAGTCCCACACTGAGGTCGCCGGCGAAGATGATCGCCGCCATCGATATCGTCGTTCCGGCTACCGAAACCAGTGATGTGGCGACGGCGATCGAACTGGTGCCGAGTTCGTGAAACCGCTGGCTCCAGGCGATGGGTGAAGTGGCGCCCACCTCGCTTTGCCGAGGCCCCGGAGACCCGGTGAAGGCAGGGTTCATGGGCTGAACGTACGGGCGGACGCAGCTCCTGACTATGGGGAGCGCACCCCCACCGCACGGGTACAGCCCGCGGCGCGACTAGTTGTATTGACCACGGACGTTGTTAGCGCGGGTCCACCGGTGAGTTGAGCCTCCCGGGGAGGCTGTGGTTATTCGACCAACTACAGCTGCCGGGAGGCTCGTTGTGCACGCTAATGCCCGTCTGACCCATTGGGGTCGACAAGAACTCGTCCGCCGGATCACGGCTGGGACACCGGTTGCTCATGTCGCCGAGGCGATGAATGTGTCTCGGCCGACCGCGTCGAAGTGGTGGGCCCGGTTTCGTGCCGATCCCGATGGTCAATGGTGGCTGGACCGTTCCAGCCGGCCCCGAACCTGTCCTCATCAAACCCGCCGTGCGGTTGAGCGCAAGATCGTTTCGCTGCGACGCCGTCACAAGCTTGGCCCGGCCCGTATTGCGGGCCGTCTCGAGATGAACCCGTCAACAGTCCACAAAGTGCTCGTTCGTCACGGCTGTAACCGGCTGGCATGGATGGACCGGCCAACCGGACGTGTGATCCGCCGATACGAACACGACAAACCTGGCGACCTGATCCACATCGACATCAAGAAACTGGGCAAAGTCCCACCTGGGGGTGGCTGGCGGATACACGGCCGAGCAGCTCGCCCGAACACACGCAAACACCGGATTGGCTACTCCTACATCCACGCCGCGGTCGATGATCACACCCGGCTCGCGTACGCCGAGATCCACGACGACGAACAAGCCGTCACAGCCGTCGCGTTCTGGCGACGAGCCAAAGCCTTCTTCGAAGCCCACGGCATGACCATCGCCCGAGTGTTGACTGACAACGGATCCTGCTACAGATCTCGCCTATTCAACGCCGAGCTCGCCCACGCAGGCATCACCCACAAGTACTGCCGGCCCTACCGGCCCCAAACCAACGGCAAAGTCGAACGCTTCAACCGGACCCTCCTCGACGAATGGGCCTACATCCGCCCCTACCGATCAGAGAACCAACGACGACGCCAACTCGACACCTGGCTCCACACCTACAACCATCACCGATGCCACACCGCCATCGGCGGCCAACCACCCATCACCCGCGTCAACAACCAACCCGGGCAATACAACTAGTTGTCGGCCGGATCACCGAAGGTCTCGACGGTCGCCATGGCGGTGCGGATCGCGGCGTAGTGATCGGGGCCGACTTCGACGAGGTGCGACAGGGCTGCGGCCTCGAGTTCGGCCTGCAACGCCGGTTGCCCGGATGCCGCCAGCATTTGCCGGCGCACGCGGCGAACGTCTTCGGTGGCCAGGCTCTTGCGGGCGACGAGCGGTTGGGTTGGCCACGGGCCCAGGCGTTCGATGACGGTGAGGGCATCGACGGCAGGGTCCATGCGGGCCCGGCCGGTGCGAACAACCGAGTCGACCAGCGCGGCGTCGAGGTCGCCGGCGACGACCATGTCGAGCGATGCGTGGTGGCCGCCGGTGAACGGCTGCTCACAAAACGAATCGGGAAGCCCGCGTTCGTGCAAGGCGATGCGAAGGGCGTGATAACCGCTGAGGCTCACGGGGTCGTTGCAGCCCACCCGCCGACCGGCCAGGTCGTCGAAGGTGGTGATGCCGGAGTCGGCTCGGGTGACGAGGTCGCCGAAGTACACGGGGGCGCCGTTGGAGTCGGGATCGTCGGGCACCCACGCGACCCCCACCAGTTGTACCGCCGCGTCGTCGCCGCGGGTTTCGAGATCGACGTAGGACGTGGAGCAGACCCAGCCGAGATCGGCGGAGCCGTCGGCGAAGGGATCGTTGCCCGGCGTGGGCCCCGACGATGTCTCGTCGAAATCGACGTCGACTCCCAGCACGCGGCCGATCTGGTGGAACAGCGAAGTGGGAAACCCCGGGCTCATGTAGGAGATCAAGCGCATCACCGGCAACGGTACCGGCGTCCGGTTGCAGACCGGCACGGACGTTGGGGCTCGCCGGGTAGGACCGGGCGGGCCTAGGTTGGGTTGATGGAGGCCGAGCTACCGATTCTGGCGATCGTGTTGATCGTGGTCATGGCCGGTGATGCCGCTGCCGGTGCGGTGCCGATCGCCTACATCAAGGACGACCTCGACCGGCTCAACGTTTCCGAGCAGACGCAGCGCCTTATCCCGCTGCTGAAGTTCGCCGCGGTGGCCGGGCTGGTGATCGGTCTGTGGGTCCCGGTGCTCGGGTTGATCACGTGCGTCGCGCTGCTGGGCTACTTCGTGGCCGCGCTCTGGGTGCACAAGCGGGAGAACGACCCCCTCGTGAAGTATCTGCCTGCGGTCGGGTTCTTCGCGTTCATCGCCGTCGTCGGAGCGCTGTCCTATCTGCCCGCGCTGTAGCCCAGGGAAACGGCCGAGCCAGCGTCGACCACCGGACGATGGCACCACTACCTGCGCCCGACGCGAGTAGTCGTTCGCGTTCCCGCCCGCTACAGTTTCGCCTGCGGGGTGGAGCAGTCTGGTAGCTCGTCGGGCTCATAACCCGAAGGTCGCAGGTTCAAATCCTGCCCCCGCCACCA
>CALHYX010000106.1 GCA_938041035.1 uncultured Acidimicrobiales bacterium
CCGCGAATCGGGCACGTGGTATTTCATCGAATCGGCATTGCCCTTAATCGGATAGGCATCGGGATCCGGACACGACCCGTCCTCACCCGCCTTCACACTGCCCTCACCAAACGGCGCATCATCATCGGCATTGACCACACCGTCAGCATCCGAATCAACATCGTCGGCATCGACCGTGCGATCTGAATCTTCGACCTCTGCATCAGCGGCATCATCAGCCGCACCGGCGCTCGAGCTGTTATCGGCGTCCTCGACCTCTGCATCAGCGGCATCATCAGCGGCATCGTCAGCCGCGCCGGCACTCGAGCTGTCATCGGTGTCCTCGACCTCTGCGGCCTCTTCCACCTCAGCTGCGCCGGCACTCGCACCGGTAGCCGCAGCGGCGGTGCTCGAGTCGGTGTCCAGGGCCCGCTCGGGTTCGGCGGCGGGCAGCGTGTCGGTGGTGAAGATGACCGTGTCGCTGACGAGCACGTCGTAGGCGTTGAGCTCGGCGGGCGAGCACACGTGCGCCTGGGTCAGGTTGGCGAAGCTCTTCCAGGTGTTGACGTCTTCGCGGCTGGCGACGATGAGCACCTTGCCCTCGAGGCCGAGGGCGTCGAGCGCGGCGACCGCATTCTTGGTCTTGGGCTCGCTGAATCCCCAGGAATCGAGGACGATGACGTTGCCGTCGGCGGCTCGGTCCGACAGCGCGGACCGAAGGGCGAGGCGCACCATCTTCTTGGGCGTCTTCTGGGCATAGCTGCGGGGCTTGGGACCAAGAGCGACACCGCCACCGCGCCACTGGGGCGAGCGGATCGAGCCCTGGCGGGCCCGGCCGGTTCCCTTTTGCTTCCACGGCTTGGCGCCACCGCCGCGGACCTCGGCCCGGGTCTTGGTGCTCTGCGTGCCGGCCCGGCGGGCCGCCAACTGCGCCGTCACGACCTGGTGCATGACCGGGCCGTTCGGTTCGATGCCGAACACGGCATCGTCAAGATCGATGGAGCCGGCGTTCTTGCCGCCCGGCGTCACCACGTCAACCGATGCCATCAGGCACCACCCTTCGCTGCATCGCGAATCACCACGGTGCCGCCCTTGGGGCCGGGTACCGAACCCTTGACGAGCAGAAGCGCCCGCTCGGCATCGGCTCGAACCACCGTGAGGTTCTGCGTCGTTACCTTCTCGTTACCCATGCGTCCGGCCATCTTCATGCCCTTGAACACTCGGGCGGGCGTGGCGCACTGACCGATCGCGCCAGGCATACGGTGCACGCGGTGCGCACCGTGGGATGCCCGCTGGCCGGCGAAGTTGTGCCGCTTCATGACACCGGCGAAGCCCTTGCCCTTGGAGACGGCGGTGACGTCGATCAGCTCGCCGGCTTCGAGCGTGTCGACACCGATCTCCTGACCCACTTCGAACTCGCTGACGTCCTCGAGCCGAAGCTCGACCAGCTTCACACCGGGGGCCACGCCGGCTTTGGCGTAGTGCCCGGCCATCGGCTGGTTCAACTTGTCGGCCGACTTGTTGCCGTACGTCACCTGCAACGCGCTGTAACCGTCGCTCTCGGGCGACTTGATCTGCACTACGCGGCAAGGCGAGACCTTGACCACGGTCACCGGGACGATGTTGTTGTCATCGTCCCAGACCTGGGTCATTCCCACTTTTTCGCCGACGATCGCCTTGTTGGCCATGTCTGTACTTTCGTGCCTGAGTGTTTGGAGTTCTTCTCGCATTGGCGGTCCGTAGGCGGCCCGGTCACGCGAACGCTCCGCACGGGCAGGCCCGGCGGAGCGAAAGTTCGGTTTTGCTCGTTGGTTTCACGCCACCGAAGCGGCCTGACCTGACGAGACGTCAGTTGTTTGCCCGATTTTCGAGTCCTGGGCAACCGCTGCAGGCTATCTGGACCCGAAGCGCTTGCCACCATCGGGCCGCCCGGGTTTCCGGCCGATTGCCGCGGGCCCGTCGCCACACCCATCCCCGAGCCACGCGCGGCCCGCTTGTAGCTTGAGACCGTTCCGTCGATCGTGATCGAAGATATGGCTGAAGACGCACCGCGACCGAGCACCGAGGACCGGATTCCACGCTGGATCGTGCGCGGAATTCTGGTGTTCTTCGCCGTTCAGGTGCTGTGGTTCTACTCCCAGGGCATTCTGAGCTCGCTGCGACCGTTCTTCGTCATCCTCACGATCTCGGCGTTCCTGAGCTTTGCCATCGAACCCCTCGTCAATCGGCTCGAACGCATGGGCCTGCGCCGGGGGATCGGCACCGGCCTCGTGTTCTTGTTGCTCACCGCGGCGATCGCCGGCTTCGGGTTCGCGGTCGGCACGGCCCTGGCCGAACAGATCAACGACTTTGTGAACTCCGCGCCCGACACCATCGAATCGGTCGAGGGCTGGCTGCAGGACAACGTGAGCGAGAGCTTTGATCTCACCGATGTGCAGGACCAGTTCCTCACCGAGGACGGCCTGGGCAGCCAACTCACCGGAATCGCCGGTGACCTGGTCGGGTTTGGCAGCACCCTGCTGTCGGTGTTGCTCCAGGTGTTCACGGTCGCGTTGTTCACGTTCTATCTCGCCGCCGACGGTCCCCGAATCCGCCGCAAGGTGTGCTCGATGTTCCCGCCGCACCGCCAGCGGGAGATTCTCCGGGCCTGGGATCTCGCCACCGCCAAGACCGGCGGCTACATCCTGAGCCGCGGGATCCTCGCCGTGTTCTCCTGGTTGGCCCACTGGGTGGCCTTCGAGTTCCTCAACGTGCCTTCGCCGCTCGCCCTGGCCCTCTGGGTTGGCGTCATCTCCCAGTTCGTACCCGTGGTCGGCACCTACATCGCCGGGTCCGTGCCCCTGCTCGTCGCCGTCGCCGACCGGCCCATCACCGCGCTGTGGGTGCTCGTGTTCATCATCGTGTACCAGCAGGTGGAGAACTATCTGCTCGCGCCTCGGATCCAGTCCCAGACCATGGAGATCCACGCCGGCGTCGCGTTCGGCGCCGTCATCGCCGGCGGTTACATTCTCGGACCCGTCGGCGCGCTGTTGGCCGTACCCGCGGCCGCGACGGTGCAGGCGTTCGCCGGTAGTTACCTCCAGCGGTACGCGCTCGTCGAGGAGGCCCCCCGACCGGCCGACGAACTCGGCGAGATCGTCACCACCCCACCGCGGCCCGACGACGACTGACCAGACCGCATCCCGTCGCCACAAAACGCAATTGGACCCCGGTCGAAACCGGGGCCCAATCCATTGTTCTTGCTCGTCACCCGGAGATCCGGGACGAGGTCACGTCTGCAGCTTGATCTCGATGTCGACGCCGGCGGGGAGGTCGAGTCGCTGAAGCGAATCAACCGTCTTGGCCGACGGTTCGAGGATGTCGAGCAGGCGCTTGTGAATGCGCATCTCGAAGTGCTCGCGTGAATCCTTGTCCTTGAAGGGGCCACGAACCACGGTGTAGCGATGCTTTTCGGTGGGGAGCGGGATGGGACCGCGCACCTCAGCCTGAGTCCGCTTGACCGTCTCGACGATCTTCTTGGCGGACTGATCGATGACTTCGTGATCGTATGCCTTCAGGCGGATACGGATCTTCTGGGAAACGTCCATGGATTCCTATTACTCGAGGATCTTGGTGACGGCGCCGGCGCCGACGGTGCGGCCACCCTCACGGATGGCGAAGCGAAGACCTTCGTCCATGGCGATGGGGTTGATCAACTCGACGGTCATCTTGGCGTTGTCGCCGGGCATGCACATCTCGGTGCCCTCGGCGAGCGCAATGGCGCCGGTGATATCGGTGGTCCGGAAGTAGAACTGCGGACGGTAGTTCGAGAAGAACGGCTTGTGGCGACCGCCCTCGTCCTTGGTCAACACGTAGACCTCGGCTTCGAACTTGGTGTGCGGGGTGATCGAACCCTTGGCGGCGAGCACCTGGCCACGCTGCACGTCTTCTTTGTCGATACCGCGCAGCAGGGCGCCGATGTTGTCGCCGGCCTGGCCCTCGTCGAGCAGCTTGCGGAACATCTCCACACCGGTGCACGTCGTCGTCTGGGTGTCACGGATACCGACGATTTCGATTTCGTCGCCGGTGTGGACAACACCCTGTTCGATCTTGCCGGTCACCACGGTGCCACGACCGGTGATGGAGAAGACATCCTCGATCGGCATCAGGAACGGCTGATCGATCGCCCGCTCGGGCTGCGGGATGTAGGTGTCGACCTCGGCCATGAGCGCCATGACCTGCTCGGCGGCACCGGCGTCGCCCTCGAGGGCCTTCAGCGCCGACACGGGCATGATCGGGGTGTCGTCACCCGGGAAGTCGTACTCGTCGAGGAGTTCGCGAACTTCCATCTCGACCAGCTCGATGAGCTCGTCGTCGTCGACCATGTCGACCTTGTTGAGCGCCACGATGATCTTCGGCACGCCAACCTGACGGGCGAGCAGCACGTGCTCACGGGTCTGAGGCATCGGGCCATCGGCGGCCGAAACCACGAGGATGGCACCGTCGACCTGGGCCGCGCCGGTGATCATGTTCTTGATGTAATCGGCGTGACCGGGCATATCCACGTGGGCGTAGTGCCGGTTCTCGGTTTCGTACTCGACGTGCGAAACGTTGATCGTGATACCGCGTTCGCGCTCTTCCGGCGCCTTGTCGATGTTCTCGAACTCGGTAAACGAGCTGCCGTCAACGTTGTCGCTGAGGACCTTGGTGATCGCAGCGGTCAACGTCGTTTTGCCGTGATCGATGTGGCCCATAGTCCCCACGTTGACGTGGGGCTTGGTCCGCTCGAAGGTCTCCTTGGCCATGACTATCCCTTAGGTAACTGATTCGGTGTGGGGGCTTATTCGCCGCGGATTCGCGCGACGATTTCTTCTTGAACGGATGCAGGGGTCTTCTGGTAGGAATCGAACTGCATCGAATACGTGGCGCGACCTTTGGTGCGCGAGCGCAGGTCGGTAGCGTAGCCGAACATTTCCGACAACGGCACCTGGGCGTCGATCACCTGGTTACGGCCTCGTTGCTCGGTGCCCTGCATCTGCCCGCGACGGGAGTTGAGGTCACCGACGACGTCACCCAGATGATCATCCGGGGTAACGACCTCGACGGCCATGACGGGCTCGAGCAGAACCGGCTTCGCTTTGCGAGCGGTCTGCTTGAACGCCATGGTTCCGGCGATCTTGAACGCCATCTCCGAAGAGTCGACGTCGTGGAACTTGCCATCGACGAGGCGTACGCGCACGTCGACGGTCGGGTATCCGGCGAGCACGCCGTTGGTCATCGACTCGCGGATGCCGTGATCGACCGAGCCGATGTATTCCTTGGGAATACGACCACCGGTGATCTCGTCGACAAACTCGTAGCCGCCACCGGGTCCGGTGGGCTCCATCGAAATGGTGACCTCGGCAAACTGACCCGAACCACCCGTTTGCTTCTTGTGGGTGTAGGTGTCCTTGAGGACCGGATCCTGGATGGTCTCGCGGTAGGCCACCTGGGGCTTACCCACGGTGGCGTCGACCTTGAACTCGCGGAACATGCGGTCGACCAGCACCTCGAGGTGCAGTTCGCCCATGCCGGCGATGATCGTCTGGGCCGTTTCCTCGTCGGTGCGGACCTGGAAGGTTGGATCCTCTTCGGAGAGGGCGGCGAGCGCCTTCGACAGCTTGTCCTGGTCGCCCTTGGACTTGGGCTCGACGGCGACGTGGATCACCGGGTCGGGGAACGTGAGGTTCTCCAGCTCGATCGCGGCGCCCGGCTCGTGCAGGGTGTCGCCCGTGCGGGTGTTCTTGAAGCCGATACCGGCGGCGATGTCACCGGTGGCGACCATGTCGCGGTCCTCGCGGCTGTTGGCGTGCATTTCGAGCAGCCGGCCGATGCGTTCTTTGGACCCGGTACGGGCGTTGACGACCTGTTCGCCCTTTTCGAGCTTGCCGCTGTACACCCGGAAGTAGGTGAGCTTGCCCACGTGGGGGTCGGTCATGATCTTGAACGCGAGGGCGGCGAACGGCTCGGAGTCGTCGGCCTTGCGCTCGATCGGCTCCTCGGTCTTGGGGTCGGTGCCGGCGGTCGGCGGAACGTCGAGCGGCGAGGGCAAGAAGTTGATCACCGAGTCGAGCAGAGGCTGAACGCCCTTGTTCTTGAAGGCGGTGCCCAGCAGGATCGGGACGACCTGGTTGTTGATCGTGCCGGCCCGCAGGGCGGCGATGATCTCGTCTTCGGTGGGGTCGTCGCCCTCGAGGTACTTCTCCATGAGCGCATCGTCGATGTCGGCGAGCGCCTCGATCATGGTCGTGCGGTACTCGTCGGCCTGGGCGGCGTAGTCGTCGGGGATGTCGACGGCTTCGTAGGTGGCGCCGAGATCCTTCTCATCGGTGGTCGGCGGCCAGACGAGGGCCTTCATCGACACCAGGTCGATGACGCCCTGGAAATCGGCTTCCGCGCCGATCGGGAGCTGCACGACGACCGCGTCTTCGGTCAACCGCTCCTTGATCGTGTCGAGGCAGAAGAAGAAGTCGGCGCCGGTGCGGTCCATCTTGTTGACGAAGCACATGCGGGGAACGCCGTACTTGTCGGCCTGGCGCCAGACGGTCTCGGTCTGGGGCTCGACGCCGGCCACTCCGTCGAACACCGCGACCGCGCCGTCGAGGACGCGCAGCGAGCGCTCGACCTCGACGGTGAAGTCGACGTGGCCGGGGGTGTCGATGATGTTGATGCGATGGTCGTTCCACATGCAGGCGGTGGCGGCCGAGGTGATGGTGATGCCGCGCTCTTGCTCCTGCTCCATCCAGTCCATCGTGGCGGCGCCGTCGTGGACTTCGCCGATCTTGTAGTTACGACCGGTGTAGTAGAGGATCCGCTCGGTGGTCGTGGTCTTGCCCGCGTCGATGTGCGCCATGATCCCGATGTTGCGGGTGCGCTCAAGAGGAGTTCGTTCGACCATGTTCGATCGGGTCCTTCGTAAAGATCGTTGAGTAGTAACGGGTGTTCGGGGCCGGGCGACGAAAATCGGCCCGTCGTGCGGGATCGCCCACACATGTCGACCGGGCGCTCGGCCCGGTCGTAAGGAAAAAGTCTATGGGGAAGATCGCGGTTCGCGCGCGAGCGCTTCCGAATCTACCGGTCGGACAACGTCAACGCGAGCACCAAACGGCGCCGGGTCGACCGCCGACTACCAGCGGTAGTGGGCGAAGGCCTTGTTGGAGTCGGCCATCTTGTGCAGGTCCTCTTTGCGCTTCATGGCCGCACCGACACCGTTGGAGGCGTCCATGAGCTCATTGGCGAGGCGCTCGGCCATCGTGCGTTCGCGACGACCGCGGGAGAATTCGACCAACCAGCGGATGGCCAGCGTGTTGGCTCGGCGAGGCTTGACCTCGACCGGCACCTGGTAGGTGGCGCCGCCGACTCGCCGGCTGCGGACTTCGAGCTGCGGTCGCACGTTGTCCACCGCTCGCTTCAGGGTGACCATCGGGTCTTCGTTGGTCTTGGCCGCGATGTCGTCGAGTGCGGTGTAGACGATCTTTTCGGCGGTGCCGCGCTTGCCGCGCTGGAGCACTTTGTTCACCAGTTGGGTGACGACGAGCTGGTTGTAGATCGGATCGGGGGCAAGCTCTCGGCGAGCGGCTGGGCCTTTGCGCGGCATCTGCTAGTCCTTCTTCGCGCCGTAGCGGCTGCGGGCCTGCTTGCGATCGCGCACACCGGAGGTGTCGAGGGTGCCGCGGATGATCTTGTAACGGACGCCGGGCAGATCCTTCACCCGGCCGCCGCGGACCAAAACAATGGAGTGTTCCTGGAGGTTGTGGCCTTCGCCCGGGATGTAGGCCGTCACCTCGATTCCACTGGTGAGCCGAACGCGTGCACACTTGCGCAGCGCGGAGTTCGGCTTCTTCGGGGTCATCGTGTACACGCGGGTGCACACGCCGCGTCGCTGCGGTGCACCTTTCAGCGCCGGGGTGCTCTCCTTGCGGCGCTTCGATTGCCGCCCCTTACGGACGAGCTGTTGGATGGTTGGCACGTGTGATCTCCGTCGATGAACAGAATGGGTACGGCTCGACCGGGCGCGGCGAGCCAGCGGACCACTCTACGGGGGCGTGACGAGGGGGCCAACTCGCGTCGGGGATTGTTCAGACCCGTCGACCACGACTGGTGGCGAGCAACGTGGCGAAATAGGCGAACGAGGTTGCGGCGGCGGCCACGTAGGTGAACGCCGCGGCCGTCAGCACCTTCTTCGCCCCCTCGCGATCATCCTCATCGGTGACCCCGAGGGCCTCGAGATTCCTGAGCGCCCGGCGGCTGGCGTTGAACTCCACCGGCAGGGTGAACAACTGGAACAGCAGGGTGCCGAGCAACATGAACGCGCCGATCCGCAGGATCAGGCCGCTGCTGAGGAAGATCCCGGCGAGCACCGCCATCGGCCCGAAACGGGCCCCGAGCGCGGCGACCGGCACCAGGTACTTCCGCATCTTGAGGCGAATGTCCTCGGTCGCGTCCTGGATCGCATGGCCGGCCTCGTGGGCCGAAACCGCCATCGCGGCCACGCTGCGCATGCCGTAGTTGGTTTCGGACAACCGCAGGATGTCGCGCTGGGGGTCGAAGTGGTCGGTCAGCCGGCCGCGCACCGCCTCGATGCGCACGTTGGTGATGTTGTTGGCGGCGAGGATGTGGGCCGCGGTTTCCGCTCCCGTGAGGTTGTGCTGGTTCGGCACCTTGCTCCAGGTGCGGTAGGTGTGGTTCAGCCACCGCTTGACCAGGAACGAGGCGCCATAGGCCACGCCCGCGATGATGTAGACGGTCAGGGTGCTCACGCGGCGATGCTAGACGGGCCGCGGGCGATCGGGTAACCGACCCGGTTCGATCAGACGGTTCGATCAGACGGTTCGATCAGGCGGTCATGCGTTGCTCGGCGGCGGTACCGAACTCGATGCCGGTGAGCTCGCGCACCCGGGCGTTGCTGGCCGCAAAGCTCGCGGCCAACTCGGCCCGCAGTTCGGTGTCGCCGGGGTCATAGGTACGCTCGTTGTAGATCGGGTAGTCGGCCGCGCCGATGGGCGGCAGGCCGAGAAACTCGATCGCCCGGTCGACGGTCGCCGCCGGTTCGCGCTTCATGGCATCGGTGCTCAACACCAGCAGCTGCTCGGCCGGGAAGACGTCGAGCCATCGATCGAGCTGTTCGCCGTAGCGGCTTCGGGCCGCGTACGCGTGGTGCATGTGGGCATGGCTCACATAGGTTGGGTCGGCCCGCAACCGTTCGACCTCGCCGGCGAGTCGCCGCGGTTCGGCCGCCAGCGCGTCGGCGAGCGAGAGGTCTTCGAACCCGCGGGCGACCTCGTGCTGGTGATGCGAGACCGCCCGGTCCACCGGGTCGCGCAACAACGCGATGATCCGAGTGTCGGGCAGCGTGCCGGCCACCCGCGCCGGAATCAACGGGTGGAAGAGGTAGTAGGGGCTCCCCTCGCCCACGGCGGTGGGATGACCCGTGGTCGCTTCGACCTCGGCCATGGCGCGTCGGGTGGGGAAATGCGTTCGGAACCAGTCCGGGCCGTGGTGGTAGCCGGTGTCGTAGTAGTGCACCCCCTTGTTGCGGAGCGGCCCAAAGACGTTGGGGTGGCGTTCCAGGTAATAGAAGAGCGACGTCGTTCCCGAGCGCTGGGCTCCGACGATCAAGAAGTTGGGAAACACCCGCTTGGACGCGGTCGGGCGCCGCAACGCGGACGTGAACCCCCGCACCGCCTTGCGCACCGGGGTGGGTAGTGCGGTCTTGCCCAGGGCTCCACGGCCACTCATGATCGGTTCCTTCCGGGGGCGCCGGCGAGGCCGGCACGGTCGCTGGCGGCGGCCAGAATGTCAGGGTCGAGGGTGCGTTCCACCGCGGCGAGGAGCTCGCCCCGGCGCTGACTCAGCTCATCGGCAAATCCGCTCTCGGTCGTGCGGGCGAGCGTTTCGAGCAACTCGACCTGCACGAGCAGTTCGGCATGCTCAGCGCCAACTTCGAGGGCGCCGAGCAATTCGGCGGCTTCGGTCTTCACGAGCTCGACGGCTTCGTCGAGGGGTCGACTTTCGACGAAGCGTCGGACCTGGAAGAGATAGTGGACGAGGTCGAGCCCGACCGGGACGTCGACGCCGTAGCGCTCCCAGTCCCAGACGTAGAGCCAACCCCGGTTCTGCGCTCGGCGCACATTCCACGGCGACCAGTCGCCGTGAAAGCCACCGATCCCCACAACCGGATCGGCGGCCTGGGTCACCACCGCGTCGAGCAGGTGCCGGGCATCGGGCAGACGGTCGTGCAGACGCCGCCAAAAACTGCCGGACGCGAGGGGTTCGGACCGGCGCCCGGGGTGAGCGGCGATCGCCGCGATCGCGTCCACCTCGGCGCGGATATCGGTATCGGTGGTGTGGGATTCGTCGATCGGCAGCGGTTCGGTGACGAGCAGCTCGAGGCCCTGCCAGCAGTCGTGGTCGAGGACCTTCGGGGCGATTACTTCGCTGCACGGCAGGTCGACCATCGACGCGAGAGCGGTGGCTTCGTTGTTGACCATCGCCGCGGTGGCGGCATCCCAGCCGACCTTCACGAACGCGATCGGATGACCGTCGGCGCCGAGAGCGCGGATCACCGGCTTGCGGTTCGGACGCAAGGGCCCAGAAGTCGCGGACAGCACCACGTCCGCGCCGAGCCGGTCGCCGAGTTCTTCGCGCAACGTTCCGGCGGGGCCGGCGTGGACGTGCACGAGGTTGGGTAGCCGATGGCGCAGGGCGTCGATCGAAGCCGCCCGGCCCGCCAGCTTCCGAAGCACGCGTATATGCGAGGCGGTCGCCGCGCCGGTCCGGCCGAGCAGGGTCGCAACCGCATCGCCGGCGGCGACATCGACCATCATCGACGGCGCCCCTTTTCCGGGCAGGGCCACGTAGGTCTCCTCGTTCCCGGGCGCGGACCCGGGTCGAAGCTCACCCCCGGGGGCGAGCACATCGCTCCACCAACGGAGGCTCATCGGTTCACCCCGGCGAGCCGGCGGTGCCGCAGCAACAGGCCGAGGGTCAAGAACCCGAGACACAACGAACCGGGCAGCAGATTGTAGAACCACATCTGCACCAGCAGAGCCACCACGGCGGCGTGCAGCCAGAGTCGTTCGCGGTCGAGATCCCGACCGGTGCGCACGATCATGGAGACGAGAAAGCCGACGAAGAGCATCGCCGCGGGGTAGCCGTGGGAGAAGAGCACCATCCAGAACTGACCGTGGGTCCCGACCGGCGGAAGGAAGGGGTTGTCCGGGTTCGGTCGCGGCGCGCCGAAGCCGAGCACCGGCGACTCCTGCACCTCTTCGATAACCAGCGCGTACAGCGTCGAACGGGACCGGTTGGAGTGATCCGAATTCGCCCGGTCGACGACGAAGTTGCTCAGCGGGGTGAGGCTGATGACGAGGGCGAGGACCGCCACTCCCAGTAGGGCCTGGACAGCTCGCACCCGCTGCCCCGCATAGGCGCGGCGGGCGATCACGTAGGAAAAGACGGCGATCACACTGAGCCAGAGGCCTCGGTTCACCGAGACGACGATGGGGATCGAAGCCACCAGGACGAGCCCGGGAAAAACGACGCGGGCGAGCCCGCGCAACCGCGACCATCCGGCGAACGACAGCGGCACCAGGGTGGCGAGGACGGCCCCCCACTGATTGGTGAACCGATACGGATAGGCCGGGCGGGGCAGCTCGAATCCGAGGAACGTCTGCACCTGGGCAAAGCGGGGCTGGAGCAGATCGGTGACGAAGCCCTCGCGCAGGCCCGCCGGCACCAGGGCGATCAGCGGCCCGAACTCGACGTTGTACAGCATGAGCCCGGCGAACCCGCCGAGCACGACGACTCCGGCCGGCACGAACAACAGCTTGAGGATCCGCTCGGTCGAAACCGCCGACTCGGGCAGGTTGTACACGTACAGCAGGATGATCCCCGCCGCGATGTAGACGCTGGAGCGGTAGGCGAAGGCCAGCAGTGCGCCCGCGCTGGGCACCAACATGACCACGCTCATGAGCGACCAGACGATGAAGCAGACCCAGAGGCCGAACCCGCGCGGGATCCGGACGCCCTTTGCCCGAATCAGGTCGACCGCCATGAATGCGGCGGCGATGACCCAGATCGCCTGGGCCAGTCCGAGCACCGCCCACAGTGGGAACCCACCGAGTGCGAGCACGAGAGGCCAGCCGGGCACGAACAGCCGGCTGCGCAGCGAGGGGGCGGCGAGCGGCGTCGGGTTGGATCTGGGAGCCGACCGTCCGCGGGTGAGGGCGGCCGTCATCTAGATGCTCCGGCCCCGCCGTTGCACGGCCCGCACGATCGTGTCGGCGGACACCAGCCCGGTGGTCATGGCCGCGGCGAGGTACGCACGCTTCTCCGTGCGGTCGAGCCGAAGGGTTTCCCGGATCGCCGACCACGCCCGCCGCCGGTTACCCATGGCCGCCTCCGCGAAGGCGATCTGGCCCTTGATGCGGGCGAGGCCAATCGGTTCGGACGCGAAGTCGGGATGCTGGGCGAGCAGGTATTCGAGGCCGTCGATGCGCATCTGCCACCGTTCGGCGTAGAACGAGGACTCGTGCCACAAGATGTCGACCATGGGCTCGGCCACGGTCACGATGTCGGAGTGGTTCGAGACGCGCAGGATCCAGTCGTAGTCCTCGCCGTAGCCTCCGGGGACGTCCTCGTCGATGAGCCCGACCTCGGCGAGCATGGTGCGCCGAAAGAGGAAGCTCGACGGGTGGGTGGCGTCGATGGCGCGCGACCGCAGCAGGTCAGCTCTCGTGATCCGCTCGGTTTCCGATACCCGGCGCAGGCGGCGTTCCTCAAACACGATCTCGAGTCCGCACGTCACCATGTCGACGTCGGGGTCGGCGTCGAGAGCATCGACCTGGCGCGAGAGCTTGTCGGTCCGCCAGACATCGTCGTCGTCGCAGAAGCCGACGAGGGGGTTCGTGCTCGCCTCGATACCCGAGTTGCGGGCGCCCTGGAGGCCAGGGCGGCGAACGTTGCTGATGACCGTCACGGGGCGGCGAACGTCGTCGCTCGCCAGCGACTCATCGGGTTCGCTGCGGTCGAAGATCACGACCGCCTCGACCTGGCCGGCATAATCCTGGGCGGCGATGGCCGCGAGGGTCTTACGGAGCAGTTCCGGCCGATCCCGGGTCGCCACCATCACCGAAACCGCGGGGCGCTCAGCGGCCGAGTCGCTCGAAGCGGCCGGGTTGGTCGACGTCGTGGTATCGGTCATGGGCGGCCTTTTCCGGTGTAGCCGTAGCGGCGGAGCAGCGGCCAGGTCAACAGGGTCACCAGCCGACGCATGCGAGGGTCGAGTTTGTCGCGCCAGGCCTCGTCGAGTGACAACGCGACCGGGCCGTTCTTGAACCGGGACGGGTTCCCGGCAACGGAGTGGGTGGGGTCGAGGGTAACGGTGTCGCCCTCGATGAACCCGAGTTGTTTGGGCTTGACGGCGACGCCGCCGAACTCCAGGACGCGGGTGACCGTCGCCGTCGGATGGTTGATGAGGTCTTCATAGTGCACGCGCAGTACGGGCACACCCAGGAGCCGAAACGAGGCAAAGATGACGTTCCAGGACGCCCACCGCCAGCCCATCAGACCCGGGTGGTAGCGGTTCATCATCGCCTCTTCGCCGACGACTTCGACCTTGCGCTTCTTCTTGGTCCACGAGTGGGCCACGCCGCGCGAGTCGCGCACGAGGTGCACGATCCGCAGGTCGACGTTCGGCAGGTGCCGCATCATCAACGCCGTGGAGATCTGCTTGGTGGAATCGACCACGAGGGGGACCTCGGCGACATCCCGGGTGGTGCGCAGCAGCCGGCCGTACCATTCGCCGTACGTGCCGAGCGGACGCCGCATCGACGGGAAGAGCCGGGGCATCAGCAGTTTGAGCGAGTGGCGGTTCCGGTCGACCTCGGCCTTCTGGGCCATGATCGCCTCGCCGGACACCGAATCCCAACCACCGACCATGCGGTCGCCGACCTCGGCCCAGAACGTGCAGTCGCCGAACTTGTCGCCGCAGCCGCACAGGTTGTTCTCGATGAGTCCGCGCTCGAACAAGTGCACGATCTCACCGACCGACACCACCGATTCGTGCTGACCGAGCATGTCGTTCATGAGCGTCGAGCCGCTCCGGCCGACTCCGCCGATGTAGAGGACGGTCACCCGTTCGCCGGTCGCAGGGGTGTCGTTGGTTCGGACCAGATCGTCGGCCACCTCGGCGAACGCCTTCGTGGACCGGGCGCGCTCATCGCTGTCCGCGAGGCGGACGCGTTGTTCGTCGGCGCTGACCTGGTCGAGCATGCGGTGGAGTTCCCGTTCGGTAGTCGCGAGGAGTACGTGGCCGTCGGCCGAGAGTCGTTCGCACAACTGCATCTGATCGTCGGTCGTTTCATCGAGGTCGGCGATCCGCGGTACGACGATCGGCTTGATGCCGTTGGCGTGCGCATCGAGAACCGCCGCCGGTGATCCGGAGCAGACGATCACGGTCGAGGCGGCAAGCGCCTTGTCGTGTTCGGCCCGCAGCAGGTAGTCGACCCCGCCGTGAACGGCCATCGGTGTGGCCGTGCCGTGCTGGATGGTCAGGTCGGTGACCGAGCCGGCGCCGTCGAGCCAGGAGGAAACCCAGCCGATGAGTCGATCGAACGGTTCGACGTCGGCGCCGGTCGTGACGAACAGCGAGGTGATCGCCGGTTGCGGCTCCACCGATTCGAGCGGAAACGTACTCACAGCAGCGACCCCACCAGCCGAGCATCGCGGTGGGCGCGAAGCTGGTGCGGAGCCTGCACCACCACTTCGTCGGCGAGCGCGTCGAGCAGCCGACCGGTACGGGTGGGCACGGAGCTGGCACCGACGTCTTCGACCAACAGGGTGCGGGCGCCGGCCAGTCGGGCACCGAGAACACCCGGCAGTCCGGCGACGGGTCCGGACGCGACGACCAACCGGGCGTCGATTCGGGCGACGGCACGGCGCACAGCGAGCGTGGTGGTGGCCACCCGACGGAGATCGGCCCACACGACTTCTTCGGTGGGCTCCTCCGCGGGGCGACCTTCAGCGGAGCGAACCTCGAGAAACGCACGGGCTTCGGCGGTGTCGTCGACCACCCAAACGCGGTCGAGGTCGCGCCACCAGCCATCGAGCCCCCGCATCGCGGCCAGGCTTTCGCCTCCCGCACTCACGATCACCACGGAGCGGGCGGTCACGACCGCTCCGAGGACGCGACCGGTCGGGACGGTTCCGCCGGCCGGGTGTCGATCCGACTCTCGATCGATTCGTGGTCGGCGGCGGCTGCGAGCGGGGCGCCGGAGCGAACATTCCATCGGGCGACGTGGTTGCGGACCGCGCCGCTGACCCGAGCGTCCACGTTACGCAACTGCATGCGGAGGTCGGCCAGATCCTGGCGGCGGGAGCGGCCTCGACCGACGACCACGTAGGTGGCATCGGCCAACGACGCGATGCTGAGCCCGTCGGCATGGTCGAGGGCCGGCGGTGCGTCGAACACGACCACCGCTCCCTCGGCGGTGGCCACCTGGAGCATGGAGGCGATGCCGGCGGCCGACAGCGGTTGTGGGAACCCGCCGCTCGCACCGCTGGGGATCACCCGCATGCCGAGGCGCACCGGAGCGTTGTGCATCAGCTCCTCCGCGTCGGCGACGGTGCCGGGGGATCGGAAGAACTGGTCGAGGCCGGGTAGGAAGGCCAGCCCGAACAACCGATCGATGTCGGGGTTCCGACGATCAGCACTCACGAGGTAGACATCGCGGCCCGACTGGGAGAGGGCGATCGCGGTGTTGACCGCCGCGGTGGTGCGGCCCTCTTTGTCGTGCGCGCTGGTGAGCAGCACCGAATGCAGCGGGCCCTTCTGACCCGCGAGTACGGCGATGCCGAGCCGGCGGAAGGCGTTGGCCCCGTCGGTTTCGGCACGCACCGCGGTGATGAGTTCGGGTGCCTCCTCGCCAATCTTGGGAATGTCGCCCACGACCGGGACCTGGAGTTCGAGTTCGACATCGTCGCTGTCGCGCACGCCCCGGTCGACCCGGTCGAGCCCGAGCGCCAGCCCGAGACCGGCCATGAGACCGACGACGCCGGCGAGCAACAGCCCGATGGGCCGGGAAATCCCGGCGCTCACCGCTTCGGCCGGCGTGGCCGACCCGATGAGGTCACCGACGGTCAGGTCGGCGGTTTCCAGTCGGTTGGCGGTGGCCTGGAGGTCGGATCGAGTGCGCTGAAGCTGCGCCGCATCGGACTCGGCCAGCAGTCGTTCGGCGGAGTCCTCCTCGGTCGCCGCGATGCGACTGAGGGCGTCGGTCAACTGTTCGCTCACCGACTCGATGGACGCCTGGTAGTTGGCCAGGCGTCGATCACGAGCCAGCCGGGCGGTGATCTCTTTGAAACCGAGGTACTCGTCGGCGACGGCCGCGGCGGCCAACTCGGCGGCGGCGGCGTCGTTCGCGTCGAACGAGAACGTGATGAGCTGGCTGTCGTCCTCGGCGACGACGTCGAGGCGATCCTTGAAGTCGTCGATCGACATGTCGAAGTCGGGGTCGTCGCGTTGGATGCGCTGAAGCGAACGGTTGGCGACCGCGTCGGATTGGGCGATGCCGACCTCGGTCGCCTCGTTCACCGACTGGTTGCGGTCCAGGCCTTCGACCACGTCGAGCGACAGCGGTTGCACCAACACGGTGGTTTCCGACGTATAGGTGGTCCTGGCCTCGGGAAGGATCGTCCACGCCACGAACAGGGTCGCGGCGACGACGAGCGCGACCAGCCACCAGCGCCGCTTCAGCGCCAGCCCGTAGTAACCAAGCTCGAGGTCTTCGTTCTCCATCACACTCTCAGATCGTGGATTCCAGGTCTTCTGTCGGCACGGGCACCGCCTTCGTTGAGCGCTTCGCCCCGACCAACCGGTCCAGGGCAAGCGGTTCACGCCACAGCCACATGAATACCGACGTCACCAAACCGGAGCTGCCCACCCCGGCGACAGCGGTCCCGACGCTTCCCAGATCCAAAACCCCGACGCCGGCGGCGATGGCGACGAACGCCAGAACCAGGACGACGGCGGTCACGATCAACACCCGCGAGAACGGGTGCATCCCCAGAGACGAATGGATCTGCGTGAGCGGGGCCAGATTGGTGCACAACACGCTGATCGCCCAGGCAAAGGCCGCCCCTTCCAGCCCAAACGGCGGGATGAGCAGGAGGCCGAGTCCAACGTTGAGGGCCAGAGCCACCCCGTTGTTGATGAGGTTGAGGCGGGTGCGCCCGCTCATGACCAACACGGCCTCGACGGGTCCGCACGCCGAGGCGACGAGCATCGCCCCGGAGAGGATCCGTAGCGCGTTCGCCCCACCCGAGAAGTCCTCACCGAACACCTGCACGATCTCGGGCGCGTACAGAAGGGTCGACAGGTACAACGGCCAGGTCGCCACCAGCAACCAGGTCGACGCCGACCGGTAGACCGAGGTGGCCCGGGCGACCTCGCCGACGCCGAGATCCTCGGCGATCTGCGGGGCGGCGGCCTGAAAGGTCGCCTGATTGAAGAACGAGCCCAGCTTCAGCAGGCGGGTGGCCGCGGTGTACACCGCGGCCGGACCGACGCCCAACAGGGCACCGACGACCAACGTGTCGAGCCAGCGGATCGACACCCGCAGTACACCGGTTCCCATCTGGGGCCAGGTAAACGACCAGAATTCCCCGACGGGGGCCGGGCGGTCGGATCCGACCTGGGCGCGACCAGCGACCGGGATCTCGCGCCGCAGCCACCATGCGGCGGCTACCGCCGAGACGACTACCGGGCCAACCCATGCGGCCGTGACGATGACGGGGCCGGCACCGGCCACCACCGCTCCCGCGACGGCGAGTAGCTGCGTCACCGGGCGAGCGATCCGGTCGAATACGACGGTGGTTCGCATCTGGCCGAACCCGCGAGTGGCGGCGAGCATGGCCACCGACAGGGAACCGGCGGGCAACACGATGGCCACGACCCGCAACGATTTGGCGATGGCTGAGTCCGGGGGTCCCTCCGGGACGAACAGTGCGCCGATGGGGTCGGCGAACAGTGCGATCGCCGCCGCGACCGCGACGGATACGCCCAGCACGGCGAGCAGGGCGCCCCGGACGAGCATGCCGATGTGTTCGGGGCGGCCGCCCGCCCGGGCCTGGGCGAGGAACCGCACCAATCCGGCGTCGGTACCCACCACCGACGACAACATGGCGATGTTGAAGACGGCGACGGCCACGAGGAGAACACCGCTGTCGGTGTCGCCGAGGCCGTTGGTGGCCACCAGCAGGACCACGAAGCCGAGCGCGGCGCTGATGATCGAGCCGACGAGCGACAAACGGTTGTTGCGGCCGAGGCGGCCTACCGCCTGTTCGTGTTGCATTTCGAAGAGTGACTGGTCATTCGGGCCTCGATCGGTGCACGACGATGGGGGTCCGCGATGCGGCGGGCCTCAATGTTGGTGTCGGTCGGGCCGATCAGTTCTGGAGTGGTTGGCATCCCCGCTCACCACGTTCCGGGCCCGCAGGAGGTGTGGTGACCCATCGAGTTCTGGTCGCCGGCGCCCCTCGCTCCGGCACGACATGGGTGGCCGAGATGCTCGCGACGGCCGCCGAGACCGCGTTTGTGCACGAGCCGGACAATCACCGACTCTGGCCGGCCGCCGCGCTCGCCAAGGCCGGGCTTGGCCGCCAACCCGCGCTCGACACCGTGCCCCCGAAGCCGGCCTATGACGATCTCTGGCTCGACGCGTTCGCCGCGATCGACAATCAGGAGCGTCCTGGGTGGGTGGCTCGCAAAGCCGCGATAAAGGCCGTTCCCGACACCGTGCTCGACGATCTCGTTCGAGGCCGTACCTCGAACCGAACCCGCACCGCCCGACTCGCACTACGCCGCGCGCCGCTGGCCCCACGACGTCCCGATGCCGGCACTGTCGTCGTGAAGTCCGTGCACTCCTCGTTCTGTCTGCCCCGCGTGGCCGCCGGGGCCGATGCGGTCGTGGTGGTCCTGCGCGATCCGCGCAACGCCGTCGCCAGCTGGATCGAGATGGGTTGGCAGGTGCCGCGCTACGAGGACGACCCCGGGGTCACCGAACGGGTCATCGAACCGGCGGCCCTGATCCCGCCCCCACGCAACAACCCGACCACCGACACCGCGTGGGCCTACGGCTTGCTCGACCATTCGCTCCGCCGGGCGGCCGCCGCCCACCCGACATGGGTGACGGTCGAGCACGAGGACCTCTGCGATGATCCCTCGGCGATGTTCGAGGATGTCTTCGAGCGGGCGGGCCTCGCGTGGTCCCCCGCGTCGGATGAGGCGCTGCGCGCCTCGGATCAGGCCGGTACCGGCTACCGGACCACCCGGGTCGCCGCCGAACAGCGCGACCGGTGGAAGAAGCGTCTAACCGCCGAGCAGATCGCGGCCATCGAAGCGGTGCTGGAGCGGTTTTGATATTCCCCGCCGACGCCGCCACTAGCGTTTCACCACGCCGTACTCTGCCCGTATGACCCGCCGAACTCTCGCCATCGTGAGCCTGCTCCTGCTCACCCTCTCGGCGTGTGGCGCACAGGGCAAGGGCGCGATCGAGACCGACGCGGCCAGCCGGCTCCAGGGCGAGTTCAGCACCATCGGCGGGGGCAACGTCGAGCTCGACGCCCTCGCCGGGCAGGATCTGGTCCTGTGGTTCTGGGCACCCTGGTGACCGTTTTGACGATCGGAAGCCTCCACGGTCGTGGAGGTCGAAGCGCAATACGGTGACCAGGTTCGCTTCATCGGCATTCCCGGGCTGAGCGACGTCCCCGACATGGAACAGTTCGTGGCGAGCACCCGCACCGACGCGTTCCCCCACATCCCCGACCCCGACAGCATCATCTGGGATCGCTTTGGCGTAACCAAACAACGAACGTACGTCTACGTCAACGACGATGGGACCTGGCAGACCTCGGGTTACGGCTCGCTCGAAGCCGACGTCGTCGACCTCATCGGCCGCTGATCAGGCCGCGTCGCCGCGTCGCCGGGTAAGCAACAGTCCCAGCAGGGTCGCGAGCGCGGCGCCGAGCAGGATCCAGGAGATGAGCCGACCCGTCGAGGTGCCGTCATCCCCACCTCCACCGTCGACATCGACGTCGATCGCGCCGAGCGCCTGGTCGTCGGCGCCGCCCGCATCATCGTCGTCGTCATCGGGATCGGCGGGAGGTTCAACGCTCGGCGCAGAGCTGGCGACCGTATCGCTGGGCAGGTCCGAACCGTCCGGGTCGCGGGTGTCCTGGGTCGCGGTATCGGTCGGGACGGTGTCTTCCGGCGCGGTATCTACCGGCGCGGTGTCTTCCGGCGCGGTGGTCGGCGGAGCGGTGGACGAGTCCGTGGGCACGGTCGTCGCCGGCACGGCAGCGGTGGTGGTGGGCCCGCTCGTCGGCGGGGTCGGGCGCGGCGAGGTCGGTGGTGGTGGAGGAGGCGGTGGTGGTGGAGGAGGAGGCGGTGGAGGAGGTGGAGGCGGCGGCGGTGGGGTGGGACCGGGGCGAAGGTCATCGAGGTTGGCGAAACCGGTCGCGCTGATGGTCGAGCCGAGCGGATCGATGCCGGTGGCGGTCACCGTGACCGACGCTTCGATGGGGGCACAGGTCGCCGTCACGGACCGCCCGGCGCCCAACGAGGAAATCGCCGCGGGGGCGAGGCTTCGACACGCCGGGGCCCGCAGGGAGATCGTCCGCAGCGTCGTGTCACCGGTGTTGCTGACCGTGACCGACACCGATGTGGCCCCGTTGGACTGCACGCGAAGCGCCAGTCGAGGGTTGATCGTGGCGACGGGCAAACGGACCGCGCCGCTCACCGGGCCGGCCGCACCCGACGCGGTGACGACCACGTTCGGCGTGCGGTCGCCGGCGTTCCACGAACAGTTCACCGATGCCGACGCACCGGGTGCGAGAGAGCCCACGTTGACGGACCCGCCAGGCAGACAGGGGTCCGAGCCGAACACCACGCTGTTGAGGGTCGAGGTGCCGGTGTTGGTCGCCACGACCGAGACGGTCAGAAACTCTCCCCGGTGCGCCGTGCCGGGTGCACCCGGTGCGCCGACGACGAGCCGGTCGACGAGCGGTGCCGCGGTCGGTGGTGGCACGGTCGGTGGCGGCAGGGTTGTAGGGGGCACGGTCGGGGGCGACACGGTCGTGGGGGGCACGGTCGTCGGCGGGGGCGGGTTCTGCTGGGCCGCGGCGCGCTCGGACCAGACCACGACCACCACGACCAGCGTCGCCAGGACGGCGAGCGCGACCCGGCCGACAGCACGGATCGTCACGTTGTGGTTCGACATGCACCCTCCAGGGCACGACCGCTGCAAGGCTCCCCCACATCGCCCATGCGGGGTGGGCAACTACCCGGGCGGCCGAACCCTAGTGTAGGTGCGATACCACGCTGGGTGGCAATCGCGGCCATCGTCAGCACCTACGGCGAGGAACCGGTGAGCACGTACCTCGCACCCGGACGGGCGGCTGCGGCTAGGAGTCGTCGAACTCGGGGTCGCGCTTTTGCACGAAGGCCTGACGAGCCTCCAGCGAATCACCGTAGGTGTAGGCCTCGAACGTGAAGCCCTGTTCCCACCGGTACTTGTCTTCGAGGTTGCCGTCTTCCACCCCGTTGAGGGAGCGCTTGGCAATGCGAATCATGACCGGTGACTTCTCCGCGATCTTGGCCGCCACCTCGCGGGCCGCATCCATCAACTGGTCGCGCGGCACCACCCGTTCGATCGCACCGAGTCGATAGGCCTCCGCGGCATCGATGAACTCACCGGTGAAGTACATGTAGCGGACCTTTTGCACCGGGAACATGCGTTGCAGGTGCGCACCCATTCCCATGCCGCCGCGGTCGACCTCGGGCACCCCGAACCGGGCGTCGTCGGCCGCGATGACCAGGTCGGCCGACCCGGCCATGCCGATGCCGCCGCCGAGCACGTAGCCGTGCACGGCGACGATCACCGGTTTCGGGTTGCGGTGAATGGCGGCGAACGTGTCGTAGTTGCTGTAGTTGGCATCGAGGATCCGCGTGCTGTCCTCGGCCATCTCCTTCATGTCGAGACCGGCGCAAAATCCCTTGCCCTCGGCCGCGATGATGATGACGCGCACCTCATCGTTGGTCCCCAACGCCTCGACCTCGGCCGCGATTGCATACTGCGACGCGATGTCGAGGGCGTTGACGGGTGGGTTGTCGATCACCAGTTCGGCAATGCCGTTGGCGATCGTCGTACCAAAAGGAGTGCCCATGAGCTCAGCTCTTGTCGGCTGCGCCCTTGTCATCGCTCATGGCGATGACGTCGGCCCCGGCGGTCTGACCGGCGAGCCACTCGGCCAGGTCCCGCTCTTCGTCGCCGCTGGAGTAGTACTCCATCGGCGTGTGGTCCGGAGCGTGGGTGGCGACGTTGCGATACGTCGCCAGACCGGTGCCCGCGGGGATGAGCTTGCCGATGATGATGTTCTCCTTGAGGCCGAGCAGCGAATCGCTCTTGGATTCGATGGCGGCTTCGGTGAGCACCCGGGTGGTCTCCTGGAACGAGGCGGCGGACAGCCATGACTCGGTCGCAAGCGATGCCTTGGTGATACCCATCAGTTCGGGGCGGCCCTCGGCGGGACGCTTCTTTTCCTTCACCAGGCGGCGGTTGGTGTCGGCGTAGATCTTTTGATCCACCCGCTCGCCGGGGAGGAAGTCCGAGTCGCCCGGTTCCTGCACCGCGACCCGACGGGTCATCTGGCGCACGATGAGCTCGATGTGCTTGTCGTGGATCGACACACCCTGATCGCGGTACACCTTCTGGACCTCGTTCACGAGGTACTTCTGGGTCTCCCGGATGCCCTTGATCTCCAGCAGTTCCTTGGGGTCGCGCGGACCCTCGACGATCGGGTCGCCAGCGGTGATCTCGTCACCGTCGCTGACCTCGAGCCGGCTCTGGGCAGGGATGATGTAGTCGTCCTCTTCACCGTCGTCGGCGACGATCGTGATGTTGAGGCCCTTACCCTCGTCCTCGCCGATGCGGACCACGCCGCTGGTGCGGGCGAGGGTTGCCTTGCCCTTCGGGCTACGAGCCTCGAACAGCTCGACCACGCGGGGAAGACCACCGGCGATATCGCCACCGCCGCCGGCCACACCACCGGTGTGGAAGGTACGCATCGTGAGCTGGGTACCCGGCTCGCCGATCGACTGGGCGGCGATCACGCCGACCGCTTCGCCAACCTCGATGTCGCCACCGGTCGCCAGCGACATCCCGTAGGAGGCACCCGAGATACCGAATTCGGAATCGTCGTTGAGCGGTGAGAGCACCCGGACCGAGGTGACCTCGGGATCGTCGCGCAGCGAGTCCATCTCGAGCTCGCGCACGATCGTGCCCTGCTTGAGCTTGGTGCCATCGCTGAGGGTGACATCCTCGGCCAGCGTGCGGCCGAACAGTCGGGTCTCGAGGTACGTGCGCTTGGCCGGGGTCTCCGGTTCGACGTCTTCGATGATGATGCTTCGGACCGGACCGTCCTTTTTGAACGGGTCCTCGTCGTTGATGATGAGCTCCTGGGCAACATCGACCAGGCGGCGGGTGAGGTAGCCGGAGTCCGCGGTACGAAGGGCGGTATCGACCAGGCCCTTCCGGGCACCCGGAGTGGCGATGAAGTACTCGAGCATGGCGAGGCCTTCGCGGAAGTTCGACTTGATCGGGCGAGGGATCATGTCACCACGCGGGTTGGCGACCAGGCCGCGCATACCGGCGATCTGGCGGACCTGCATCATGTTGCCGCGGGCACCGGAGTCCACCATCATGTCGATCGGGTTGAACTGGTTGGCGCGCAGGGCGACCTCCATCCGGGCCCGCACCTCTTCGGTGGCCTGGCTCCAGATCTCGACCTCCATCTGGCGACGCTCACCGTCGGTGATGATGCCGCGCCGGAACTGCTGCTCGACCTTGTCGGCCTCTTTTTCGTAGCCGTCGAGGATGTCGCTCTTTTCCGGCGGTGTCTTCACGTCGTCGATGGAGACGGTGACGCCGGACTGGCTGGCGTACCGGAAGCACAGGTCCTTGATGCCGTCGAGGCTGCGGCCCACGACGGCCTTGTCGTACTTGCGGGCCAGCTCGTCGACGATGGCGCCCATGCGCCGCTTGTCGATCCGCTCGTTGATGAACGGGAACTCGTCGGGCAGGACCGAGTTGAAGAACACCCGGCCGACCGTGGTCTGGTTATACGTCGCGGCCACGCCGTTGGCCGGGGTTTCGACCAGCTTGGGGTGACGGAACTGAATCGAGCTGTGCAGCGAAACACCGCCCGCCTCGTAGGCGTTGAACAGCTCGTCGAAGTCCCGGAACACGCGGCCTTCGCCGGCGGCCCCTTCGACCTCTTCGGTCAGGTAGTACGCACCGATGATCTGATCCTGGGTCGGCGTGACCAGCGGGCGGCCGTGGGCCGGGCTGAGCACATTGTTGGCCGACAGCATCAGCACGCGGGCTTCGGCCTGGGCCTCCGCCGAAAGCGGCAGGTGGACCGCCATCTGGTCACCGTCGAAGTCGGCGTTAAACGCGGTGCAGACCAGCGGGTGGATCTGGATGGCCTTGCCTTCGACGAGCACGGGCTCAAAGGCCTGGATGCCGAGCCGGTGCAGGGTCGGAGCACGGTTCAACATGACCGGGTGTTCCTTGATGACCTCTTCGAGGACATCCCACACCTGCGGGCGACGCCGCTCGACCATGCGCTTGGCCGACTTGATGTTCTGCGCCAGCTCCTCATCGACGAGCTTCTTCATCACGAAGGGCTTGAACAGCTCGAGCGCCATCAGCTTGGGCAGGCCGCACTGGTGCAGCTTGAGGGTCGGGCCGACCACGATGACCGAACGGCCCGAGTAGTCGACGCGCTTGCCGAGCAGGTTCTGGCGGAACCGGCCCTGCTTGCCCTTCAACATGTCCGACAGCGACTTGAGCGGGCGGTTGCCCGGCCCGGTCACCGGACGGCCGCGACGTCCGTTGTCGAACAACGCGTCAACCGCTTCCTGCAGCATGCGCTTTTCGTTGTTGACGATGATCTCGGGAGCGCCGAGGTCGAGCAATCGCTTCAACCGGTTGTTGCGGTTGATGACCCGGCGGTACAGGTCGTTGAGGTCCGACGTGGCGAAACGGCCACCGTCGAGCTGAACCATGGGGCGCAGTTCCGGCGGGATCACCGGAACGACGTCGAGGATCATGGCGCGCGGTTGGTTGATCCGGCGGCCGTGTTCATCGCGCCGGTTGAAGGCGGCGACGATCTTGAGCCGCTTGATGGCCTTCTGCTTGCGCTGGGCCGAAAGGGGCTTTTGCCCTTCCTCGGGCTCGATCTGGGCCCGCAGGCGGACCTCTTCGTCGTCGAAGTCGAGGATGTCGATAAGCCGGGCGATGGCGTCGGCACCCATGCCGCCGTCGAAGTAGTCGCCGTAGCGGTGCTCCATCTCGCGCCAGAGCATCTCGTCGTCGATGATCTTGCGGGCGAAGAGATCCTTGAACTCCTCGAACGAGCGCTCGAGGACTTCGATCTCGGCCTCGTAGCGCTCGCGGATCATGGCGAGATCCTTCTCGGCGGCGCGCTGGCGGGCCTTGATCTCGGTGTCCTTGGCCTTTTCCTTTTCCAGGCCGGCGATCTCGGCTTCGAGCTCCTCGTGACGGCGAGCCAATTCGAGTTCGAGATCCTTTTCGACCAGTTCCTTGTCGGCGCGCAGTTCGGCCTCGAGGGTCGGCAGGTCTTCGTCGCGACGCTCTTCGTCGACCGACACCACCAGGTTGGCCGCGAAGTAGATGACCTTCTCGAGCTGCTTGGCCTTGAGCTCCTCGCGAGGCTCGGTGCCCATGAGCAGATACGCCAGCCACGACCGGGTGCCGCGCAGGTACCAGATGTGTACGGCCGGGGCGGCGAGTTCGATGTGGCCCATGCGCTCGCGGCGCACCTTGGACCGGGTGACCTCGACCCCGCAGCGTTCACAGATGATGCCCTTGAAGCGCACCCGCTTGTACTTGCCGCAGTAGCACTCCCAGTCCTTGGTCGGACCGAAGATCTTCTCGCAGAACAGGCCGTCTTTCTCCGGCTTGAGCGTGCGGTAGTTGATGGTCTCGGGCTTCTTGACCTCACCGTTGGACCACATGCGGATGGAGTCCGCGGTGGCCAGACCGATTCGGATGTTCGAGAAGGTGTTTACGTCGAGCACGGTTACCTCGTGTTGCTCTCGGGGAGCGTGTGTTCTGGCTGCGTTTACTGGCGGGTACTGCGGTGGAGCTGAGGGTTAGCGGCTGGCCTGTTCGGCCCGCTCGGCGGCCCGGCGGGCATCCTCTTCGTCGGTGCCGCGCTCGGGGCGGGACAAGTCGATGCCCAGCTCTTCGGCGGTACGGAAGACGTCTTCGTCGAGCTCGCGCATCTCGATCTCCTCACCGGAGGTCGAGAGCACCTCGACGTTCAGACACAGGGCCTGCATTTCCTTGATGAGCACCTTGAAGCTCTCGGGAATGCCCGGCTCGGGGATGTTCTCACCCTTGACGATGGCCTCATAGACCTTGACCCGTCCGAGCACGTCGTCGGACTTGATGGTGAGCAGCTCCTGCAGGCAGTAAGCGGCGCCGTAGGCCTCGAGGGCCCACACTTCCATCTCGCCGAAACGCTGACCACCGAACTGCGCCTTACCACCGAGCGGCTGCTGGGTGATCATGGAGTACGGGCCGGTGGAGCGGGCGTGGATCTTGTCGTCGACCAGGTGGGCCAGCTTCAGGATGTACATGTAGCCCACGGTGATGCGCTGGTCGTAGGGCTCGCCGGTGCGGCCGTTGTACAGCTGCACCTTCCCGTCGTTGCCGATCATGCGGGTGCCGTCGAGGGCCTCGGGGGTGAGGTTTTCGAGCACCTGCTGGATGGTCGGGTGGTTGCCGGCCTGTTCGACTTCGTCCCACTTGGCGCCGTCGAACACCGGCGTGGCGATGAACTTCGATGCCGGGGTGCTGGGGCGGGTCTTGCGCTCGTTGCGCAACGCGCCGTCACCGACCGGCTGGCCGTCGATCTCCCAGCCCCAACGGGCCGCGTAGCCCAGGTGCGATTCCAGCACCTGGCCCACGTTCATGCGGGAGGGAACGCCGAGCGGGTTGAGGATGATGTCGACCGGGGAGCCATCGGCGAGGTGAGGCATGTCCTCGACCGGAAGAATCCGGGAGATGACACCCTTGTTGCCATGGCGACCGGCCAGCTTGTCGCCAACGCTGATCTTGCGCTTCTGGGCCACGTACACCCGGACCAGCTGGTTGACGCCGGGGGGCAGTTCGTTGCCTTCGTCGCGGTTGAACACCTTGACGTCGATGACCTTGCCGGTCTCGCCGTGCGGCACCTTCAGCGAGGTGTCGCGGACTTCGCGGGCCTTCTCACCGAAGATGGCGCGCAGGAGGCGCTCTTCGGGGGTGAGCTCGGTCTCGCCCTTCGGCGTGACCTTGCCGACCAGCACGTCGCCGGGACCCACCTCGGCGCCGACGCGGATGATGCCGCGCTCGTCGAGGTCGGCGAGAATCTCCTCGGAGAGGTTCGGGATGTCCCGGGTGATCTCCTCGGGGCCGAGCTTGGTGTCGCGTGCATCGACTTCGTGTTCGTGGATGTGGATCGAGGTCAATACGTCGTCGCGCACCAGGCGCTCGGACAAGATGATCGCGTCCTCGAAGTTGTAGCCCTCCCACGACATGAAGGCGACCATCAGGTTCTTGCCGAGGGCGAGCTCGCCCTCGTCGGTCGAGGGACCATCGGCCAGGATCTGGCCCTTGGTGATCTTGTCGCCCTCGTTGACCCGCGGCTTTTGGTTGATGCAGGTGTCCTGGTTCGAACGCTCGAACTTGAGCAGCTTGTGCGTGCGCTTGCCGAGCTTCTTGTATTCGATGGTCATGGCCCGGCCGTCGAGCTCGGTGATCACGCCATCGTCTTCGGCGATGATCATGTCGGCGGCGTCGCGGGCGGCGCGGGCCTCCACACCGGTACCGATGTAGGGCGCTTCCGCGGTGAGCAGCGGGACCGCCTGCCGCTGCATGTTGGCGCCCATGAGCGCCCGGTTGGCGTCATCGTGCTCGAGGAACGGGATGAGCGCCGTCGCGACCGAAACGATCTGCTTCGGCGAGACGTCCATCAGCTGCACTTCGTCGGGCGGTACCGAGGAGATCTCGGTGGTCGCGCCGAAGAAGACGTCCTGTTCGAGCTGGAGACGGAGGTCCTGCAACGACGCGGCCTGCGGCGAGCGGCGCACCAGGACCCGGTCGTTGATGAACGTGCCCTTCGCGTCGATCGTGGCGTTGGCCTGAGCGACGACGTACTCCTCTTCCTCGTCGGCGGCGAGGTACACGATCTCGTCGGTGACGCGACCCTTCTTGACCACGCGGTACGGCGACTCGATGAAGCCGAACGGGTTCACCCGTCCGTAGGTGGCGAGGGCGCCGATCAGGCCGATGTTCGGGCCCTCCGGAGTTTCGATCGGGCACATGCGGCCGTAGTGGCTGAAGTGCACATCGCGGACCTCGAAGCCCGCCCGTTCGCGGCTGAGGCCGCCCGGGCCGAGCGCCGAGAGGCGCCGGCGGTGGGTCAGGCCCGACAGCGGGTTGACCTGGTCCATGAACTGCGACAGCTGGCTGGTTCCGAAGAACTCCTTGATCGCGGCGACCACGGGCCGGATGTTGATGAGCGTCTGCGGCGTGATCGCCTCGACGTCCTGGGTGGTCATGCGCTCGCGCACGACCCGCTCCATGCGCGACAGGCCGATGCGGACCTGGTTCTGGATCAGCTCACCGACCGAGCGGATGCGGCGGTTGGCGAAGTGGTCCTGATCGTCGAGCCGGTACCCGGGCTCACCCTTGGCCAGGTTGAGCAGGTACGTGCACGAAGCGAGCACCTCGGCCGGCGACAGCACGGGCTGTTCCGGATCCGGCTTCTCGAGGTCGATCTTGAACAGCTTCTCGAGCCGCTCGATCTCGGGGCCGAGCTTGCGGTTGAGCTTGTAGCGGCCGACCCGGCTGAGGTCATAGCGGCGCGACTCGAAGAACGCGTTGCGGAAGTAGGCGCGCGCCGACTCCGCCGACGGTGGTTCGCCCGGACGGGCCCGCTTGTAGATCTCGATGAGCGCTTCTTCCTGGTTGGTGGGAAACGCTTCTTTGGCGGACTCGGTCTCGTACTGGCCTTCCAGGAAGTCGTAGTGGTTGACGAACTTCTGGATGAAGCCGGGAGCGTTTTCCTCGTCGTAACCGAGGGCCATCAACAACACGAACATCGACAGGCGGCGCTTGCGGGCCACGCGGGTGCCGGCGGTGACGTCCTTGCCCGGCTTTTGTTCGACGTCGAATTCGATCCACTCGCCGCGGTAGGGGTGGATGGTGCCGGTCACGAGCTGGTGCTTCGACAGGTTGCGCAGTCGGTACCGCTCACCCGGCTGGAAGATGACGCCGGGGGACCGCACGAGCTGGGAGACGACGACCCGCTCGGTGCCGTTGATGACGAACGTGCCCTTGTCGGTCATCATCGGGAAGTCGCCGAGGAAGACCGTCTGCTCTTTGATCTCACCGGTGTTGGAGTTCATGAACCGGGCGCGCACGAAGATCGGCGCGGAGTAGGTCATGTCCTTCTCTTTGCACTCCTCGACCGAGAACTTCGGCGGCGGGCGCAGATCCTCGTCGGTCGGGTCGAACTCGAGTTCGAGCTGGAGCGTCTCGGTGAAGTCCTTAATGGGGGAAATGTCGCGGAACGTGTCCGCGAGCCCCTGGTCGAGCAGCCACTTGAACGAGTGGCGCTGCACTGAGATGAGGTCGGGAAGATCGAGAGCTTCCTCGATGTTCCCGAACGAGTAACGTTCGCGTTCCGCGGGTCGTGAAGACACGAAGACTCCTAAAGAGCAACCGGGTGAATGTGCCGTGGGTGGCCGTGCACGCGAAAGCCAGGGAGTTCCAAAACAGACTGCAGCAAAGCAGCCTGCAACGATGACGTTGCAGAACGACCACGGACCACGAGCACGGCGGATGCCAGGCTAGTGCGCAATGGCAGGCGGGAACAACCCGAAGTTTCACGTTGGGTGGCCGGGGCCAGCGACCAGCGCTTCGGACGTTTGTGTCAGATCGTTGTTGAACGGTCGCTCGCCGCCAGCAGTTCGGGCCCTCGTGACCCGACATCGACGTCGATCGACGTGACCGCAAGGGTAGAAGTCCGACGCGATTCGGTCAAGGGACTCCCAAGATCTCCCGAGCTCATCCCCGCCCGACCGCGTGCCCCCACCGAGCGGTTCTACGGCCTATGGTGGCGCCGATGCGAGCGGGGCACGAGAAGCGAACCGAGCACGCGGCGATACGTCGTATCGCCGTCGCGACGATCGCAATGCTGCTCGCCTCCGCGTTCGCCACCGCACCGGCCGACGCTCGGACCGAACCCGCCAGCGACACCGAGCGGGCCGAGTTGACCAGCGAGACGGTCACCATCGGTGGCGACGAGATGATCCGCTCCACCAACGCCACCCCGGTCGGGGCCTACCCGGGACCCGCCGAGGCCACCGCGCCGACCCGGTCGAACGAGGTCACCCTTATCACCGACTCGGTCGTGCTCGGCGCGGTCACCCGGCTCGGCAACAAGTTGCCGGACTTCAACTACACGTCCTACGGCTTTCCCGGGTTTCACCTGTCGGCCATCGACGACGTTCTCCGCACGATCCCCCACCGCCTCGACGGCACGGTCATCCTCGCCGTCGGCAACAACGACACCGGGTTCAACACGACAACGATGCGACGCTATGTCGCCGAGGTGATGGCCATCCTCGCCGACACCCCCAAGGTGATCTGGGTACGGCAACGGGTCTGGAACACCGGTATGGCGAGGTTCAATCAGGTCCTCACGGAAGCCTTTGCCCGCTACCCGAACCTCGAGATAGCCGAATGGGCGGCCGCGGCGGCCGGGCACCCCGAGTACATCGAGGGCGACAACATTCACCTGACCTGGCGCGGGTGGGAGGCGGTCGCCGTGCTGCTCGAGGCCCACGTGCGGAACGGCATTGCGGTGAACCGCCCGGTCGTCGGCCACATCGATGTTGCCCGGTCGACGCCGACCGGAGTCATCCTGGCCGGCTGGGCGGCCGACCTCGACCGCTTCGACCCCATCGACATCCAGGTCACCCTCAACGGACAGGTCCTCACGACGTCGCCGGCCGCGATCCCCCGACCCGACGTCGCGGCCGCGGTGCACCGCGGCCCCAACCACGGCTACTCGTTGCGCATCACCAGCGTCGAGGACGGGGTGCACACGTTCTGCGTGCGCGGCTACGACGCCCTCTCCGACAGCTGGACCGAACTGGCCTGCCGCTGGATCGCCGTCCAACACCAGCCGCGAGCCGCGTTCAATCTCATCGAGCGCATCGGCAACCGGGTTCGCGTCGCCGGTTGGGCGTTTGACCCGGACCATCCGAACAATCCGGTGCGGGTGCGGTTGTACGCCGACGGCGAACTCATCGCCGGGCCGCTCGCCACCCGTCGGCGCCGAGACGTGGCCGCGGTGCACGGCGTTGGCGAGAATCACGGATTCCGGTTCACCCGTCGCATCCCACCCGATGCCACCGAGTTCTGCGTGCGCGCCATCGACATCAACCGCAACGTCGACACCGAGATCGGCTGCCGGACCCTGCCGCGCAACTGACCGGCCCGGATCACACCGGCCCGGCCGGGGCGCGTCGGCGAAATATCAGGCGACGATGCGCCGCGAATATGTCACCCTTCACGAAACGGTTCTTCGCCCGAAGCCCCGTGCGTTCACTGCTCCCCCGAGCATGGAGGTCGCCCCGTCGATCATGCAGCATCCGTTCTGTCTCAATCATCAGCTGAGCCTTCAGCACCGGCCCCCGGCACCATCGTCGGCCCCGGACCATGCCGCCGACGAGCGACTCGCCCTGGCCCACACCAAGATCTCCACGCTTCGGTCGCAGGCATCGGAGCTTCGGGCCGAGAGCGACCGGCTCACCGCCGGCTCCGAAGCGCCGGCCCCCGGGTCAGCGGCCGCCGCGATCGCCTGCCGGGCGGCCCGGCTGGAACTCCAGGCCTATCTGCTCCATCAGCGGTACTTCTTCGTCGCCGACACCGCGACCGACCCGCATACCCACCCGGACCAAACCGCCCGAGCCGCGCCCGCCTGAAGGTTCCCGCCCGTCACCCGCTCCGGGGCGCGGCGCTACCCGGGCTCGGTCGTCGTCGGTGACGCTTCGCCTTCGTCGGTTTCGTCGGTTCCATCGGCGCCCCCCGCATCGTCGGGGATGTCCGGGATCTCGCCCCCGTTGAGCTCGATGGCCTGTTCCAGTAGCTCGGCGATGCGTTCGTCCTCAGCCCCTCGTTCGCGCAGCAGACGGGCCAGTTCCTCGAGCACCTCTTCGAGGGTTTCGGGGTCGCCGTTGGGTTCGCTCGGCTCCCCGCTCGACGCCGGCGGAGGAGGCGGTTCGGGGTCAAACGCGTCGTTGTTGTCCTGGGGGCCCGTGCGCTGCGGCAGTACCTCACCGAGCGGTTGACGGAAGAGCCGTTCGAGCGCGCCCTGGAGGGTATTGCTCACCGCGATGTTGTCGCCCTCGATGGCGATCACCTGTTGCACGCGCGGGACCTTCGTGCCCTGCGCCTCGACGTAGAGCGCACGCACGTACACGATCGAGTTGTTGATTGGCAACAGGATGAGATCGCCGAAGTTGACCTTGGAGCCGTTGTTGTCGAGCAGGGTGAGCGATTCGGAGATGCTCTGCTCGGAGTTGATGTTCGAGGCCACGATCGAGGGGCCGTTGACCTCGCCGGTCGGCATCTCGTACACCACGAGGCGACCGTATTGCGCGCGGTCGCCCTCCCCCACCATGAACGCCTCGAGTTCCTTGCGACTGTCATCGCCGGACTGAGGCACGAACGTACGGGTGGTGACGAAGGAGACCTCGTCCTCACCCGGGAGCTGGATCAACTGGTAGTACGGGTCGACGCGGCGCTCGCGCGAGCTGGTGACGTTGCCCTGGGCATCGGTCAACTGATCGGTGGCGACCCGTTCGGACGGACTGCGACCCGGATCCTGGGCGACCGACCACCAGCGGGACTCGCCGTAGAACGTGGCGGCGTCATCGATGTGGTAGCGGGCCCACATGTTGGTCTGAATGCGGAAGAGGTCCTGCGGGTAACGCAGGTGTTCCTGCACCGACTCCGGCATGTCGGCGAAGTCGCTGAACAGCTCCGGGAAGGCCAGGCGATAGGCGTCGATGATGGGGTCGTCACCGGGGACGACATACAGGTTGACCGTGCCGTCGTAGGCGTCGACGACAGCCTTCACAGAGTTGCGCACGTAGTTGATGTTGCGCCGCAGCCCGGACCCGCTGGGCAGGTCGCGCACGTCGGCGCGTTGGGAGTAGGGGTACCGGTTCGAAGTCGTGTACCCCTCGATGATGTACTTGATACCGCCGTCGACGACCACCGGATAGATGTCATCGTCGAGCTGCAGGAACGGCGCCAGCTCCTGGACGCGCTCACGCACGTCGCGTTGGAAGATGATGCGCGACTCCGAGGTGGTGAGATCCGAGATCAGCGGGTCGACCTCGCCAAAGCGCAGCGCGAAGGCCGCCCGGCGGGTGAACCCGCCGATCGCGACCCCGCCTTCGCCGTCGTAACGATTCTCCGTCGTTCCCTTGGAACTCGCGAAATCGGTCTCGTCCTTGGTCGCACCGACGATCGCATAACCACCCAGCTTTTCGCCGTAGTAGATCTGGGGTCGATCGAGGACGATGTCGAGCCGGGGGTCGATCGATACCGGCAGGTCACCGACGGCAAAGTCCGGCTCGCCCTCGCGCTGGACGGCGTTGGCGGGCGCAAGGGCCAGGCCGTACCCATGGGTGAAGGTCACATGGGCGTTCTCCCACGAACCGCTCACCGGGTCGAGCTCGCGAGCCCCCAGCACGACCGGGGTGAGTTTGCCGTCGATCATGTAGCGGTCGACGTCGAGCACGTTGTTGAAGCGGTAGAACTCCCGCTCGCCCTGGCGGTTGTCGTACGTGTCGGTGAGCACGACCGGATCGAGCAGACGGGCGTTGGCGATGGTCAGCTCGGCATCGGAGAGGTCGGTCGACCGGGAGATCTCGTCGCCCAGCTCAAAGGGGCGGACCTCGATCTCATCGAGGCCGTACGCCGCCCGGGTGAAGGCGATGTTGCGATCGATGAACGGCTCTTCCTTGCTCGACTCCGCGGGTTCGACCTGGAAGCGCTGCACGAACGACGGGTAGATGGTGCCGGCGATGACGTTGATGAAGGCCCAGAGGCCAACGGCGAGCACCGGAAGGGTCCAGCCCCGAAAGCGAATGTTCACCAGCAGCAGCACCACGGCGAACAGCGAGATCATCATCAGTAGCTGGATCGCGGGCAGCTGGGCGTTGACGTCGGTGAAGGTGGCGCCGTCGACGGTGCCCCGGGTGCTGAGGGTGAGCTCGAAGCGTTGGTGCCAGTAGTCGGCGGCCTTGAAGAGCGCGAGGGCGGCGAGCAGCACGGACAGGTGGGCCTTCACCTGCGGGGTGACCCGCTCGCCCGGCGTCTGCATCCGAATGCCGCCGTTGAGGTAGTGGGCGACCGCGGTGACGATGAAGATGATGACGAACGCTGCGAACAGCCACGACACGACATAGGACTCGAACGGCAGCTTGAACAGGTAGTAGCCAATGTCCCGGCCGAACTGCGGATCGTTGACCCCGACGTCGCGGCCGTTGCGGTACAGCAACCACTCGTTCCACTGTTCGGACACCCCGGCGCCGGCTATGGCGGCGAACAGCAGCGACACGCCGACCCGGACGGCACGGCTGCGATGCCCTACCGTGGCGTAGTACCGCTCGAGCAGTTCCTCCTCCGGCCCGGGTGGACGAAACGGCGGCGCGAGTCGGTCGGCGATGATCAGGTTGACCAGCAACAGCACGAAGAACGCCCCGCTGAAGATCGCGACGAGCGCCACCTTGGCCCCGAGGATCGTGGAGAAGACGTTCGATTGATCGAGCGCGTCGAACCACAGGTAGTCGGTGTAGAAGCTGGCGATACCGCGCAACGACAACACGATGAGGACGAGGATGGCTACGCCGACGACGGCAACAACCCGACCGCGGCCCGCAAAGCGGCCCCGGCCACGCCCGATCGTCGACGGCATTTCTGGGACTGGTCGCACGGTGAAAGGCTAACGGCCGACCTGGCGAAGTAGGCATCGGCAACCGGCGAAGGCCGGCGGATAGTTCGACGGGCCGGCGAACGACCCCAGTCGGGTGGGACCGGCCAGCCGGTTGGCCTCGCAGTCGGCGCTGCAGCCCGTCGAGGGGTCGACCAGCCATTCCACGGGATCATCTCCCGTCACGGCGGCCGCCCCGGCGCCGAACGCGGCCAGGACGCTGTGTTCTGCCGCCAGCGCGACCCGCTTGTTCCGCATCTCGCGCGACAGCGTGCGCACCAGGTCGAG
>CALHYX010000107.1 GCA_938041035.1 uncultured Acidimicrobiales bacterium
TGGATCCCGGTCGTCGGCATGTTGTCGGCGTGCTACCGCAGCACCGGCGCCCGGCGCGTCCGAAACGGCGACCTCGACGGCGCGCTCATGATCTATGCCACCGGTTACTGGTCATCATCGCTCTTCATCACCTGGCTGCTGCCGATCGCCCTCCCCGCCCTGATGTTCAACATCATCGTGCCGGTGATCCTCGCCGCCACCTATCTCCAACCCCGAACCCATCGCCCCATGGCCATCGGCGCGGTGGCCGTGACGGGCGCAATGGGATTCCTCGGAACGATGCAGGACGGCATCGGCATCGAATCCCACGCCGCCGAGTGGATCGTCGACCTCACCGTCATCGGATTCCTGATCGGCCACACGCTGATGTTCACCGTGACGGTGCGCGATGCCAACCGCACCCGGGTCGACGCGCTCGAGCGGGCCTTGTCCGCCAACCGAGCACTGGTCGCCACCGAGATGGACCTGCGCCGAAGTCGCCGTCGCCTCGTCGACATCGCCGACGGCGAACGGGCCCGAATCGAGCGAGATCTACACGACGGCGCGCAACAGCGTCTGGTCTCAGCCGCCGTCCAGCTCAAGATGGCCCAACAGCTGAACATGGCCGGGCAGGCCCCCACCACCGAGGCTCTGGCCGGCATGCACGACGAGGTGCAGGCCGCGCTGCACGAACTCCGCGAGCTCGCGAGTGGGATCTATCCCTCGCTGCTCGCCGAACGCGGGCTCGTCGAGGCGCTTCGCGGCGCGGCTCGCACCTCACCGCTCGACGTGACGGTGACCGCCAACCCCGCCGCCGAGCATGATCCGGGAGACCTCGATCAGGCGCTCCAGGTCGCGTGCTATTTCGTCGCGCTCGAGGCCCTGCAAAACGCCGCCAAACACGCCGGCGCGACCGCATTGGTCACCATCTCCCTCCACCAGACGGCCAGCGCGGTCGAGCTGTCGGTGCACGACGACGGCATCGGCTTCGACCCGGCGAAAACACGCGGTTCTCGCGGCCTCACCAACATGGATGACCGCGTCGCCGCCCTGGGTGGCACCCTCTCGGTCGCGTCCTCGCCCGGCGCCGGTACCGCGGTCAGCGCCATCATCCCGAGGCCGAGCGGAGCACCCTCATCCTCCCGCCCCGCAGTCGGGGCCGCGGCGACCGCTCGATGACGATTCGCGTGGTGGTGGCCGACGACGACCTGCTCGTGCGGGCCGGAGTGGTCACCGTCCTCGGTCTGATCGACGAGGTGGCGGTGGTCGCCGAAGCCGCCGACCTCGACGAGTTGCTCGCCGCCGTCGCCGACCACCAGCCCGACGTCGTCGTCACCGACGTGCGCATGCCACCCACGCTGACCGACGAGGGGGTGCGGGCCACCGAACACATCCGTGAGCAGTGGCCGGCGATCGGGGTGGTCGTGCTGAGCCAGCAGGCCGAACTGGCCAACGTGGTCGCCGTTTTCGATGCGGGCAATACCGGCGTCGCCTACCTCCTCAAGGAGAACGTTGGCGACATCGAGGTGCTGCGTCATGCGGTGACCGCGGTCCACGGCGGCGGCACGGCCATCGATCCCGAGGTGGTCTCGGTGCTGGTGAGCAATCGCACCGCGAAACCGTCGGCGGTGGACCGGCTCACCCCGCGCGAGACCGAGGTGCTGAGCCTCATCGCCGAAGGCCTCAACAACGCCACCATCGCCGAGCGTCTGGTCCTGAGCGACCGAGCCGTCGGGAAACACATCAGCGCCATCTTCTCCAAGCTCGACCTCGGCGGCGAGGACACCACCCATCACCGCGTCCGCGCCGTTCTCCTCTGGCTCTCCGCCCGCGGCTGAGGCCGCCGCCAAAGCGATTCGGCGGCCATCGCACCCGGTAACCTCCCATCCACGCAGCTCCGAACCTGCGTGCCCGCGGAGGGGGTCGAGATGGCGAAGCAGCTGGACGTGATCGGGTGGCGGGAATGGGTCAGCCTTCCCGACCTCGGGATCGAATGGACCAAAGCCAAGGTCGACACCGGTGCCCGCTCGTCCAGCCTGCACGCCGCCGCGTTTTTCTACTTCACGGCCGACGACGGCAGTCCTTGGGTGCGCTTCACTGTCCATCCGTGGCAGCGATCGAAAGAGGGCGCCCGGATAGCTTCGGCGCCGCTGCTCGAACACCGCTCAGTTCGCAGCTCCAGCGGGGTCAGCGACACCCGCCCGGTTATCCGCACTATCGCCACCCTGGGAGAAATCACTGCCGAGATCGACCTCACGCTCACCGCCCGAGACACGATGGGCTTTCGCATGCTGTTGGGACGCGAGGCCGTTCGAGGACGGTGCCTGGTGAACCCCGGGCAGTCGTTTCTCACCGGCAAACCCCCGGCAACGGTGACGGCGGCGAATCGAGCGAAACGAACGTGACCGAACCGGCTGCACCCTTTCCGCTGGGCGAACGGTCGCTCCGACCCGGGACCCGGACCGAGTTGGAACTCCCCATCGCCAAAACCGTCACCGGCGCACCACTGGCCCTTCCGGTGCTCGTGCTTCACGGTCGGACGGCCGGCCCGGTGATGTGGGTGAACGCGGCGATTCACGGCGACGAAGTCAACGGCGTCGAGATCATCCGCCGCGTGTCCAGCCAGATCGACGTGCGCACGCTCCGCGGCACGGTGATCGCCGTCCCGGTCGTCAACGTTCCGGGCTTCGTCAACGGCGACCGTTACCTGCCCGACCGACGCGATCTCAACCGATCGTTTCCCGGCTCTCCCCGCGGCTCGCTCGCGAGCAGAATCGCCCACATCTTCATGACCGAGATCGTCGCGCGGTGCACCGTGGGCATCGATCTGCACAGCGGCTCCGGCCACCGCACGAACCTCGCCCAGGTGCGCGGTGACCTCGACAATCCGGTCGTGCGAACCCTGGCGGACGCGTTCGCCACCCCGGTGATGATGCACGCCAGCACCCGGGACGGATCGCTGCGCCAGGCCGGCAACGAAGCCGGCGCCGCAGTGGTCATGTTCGAAGGGGGCGAGGCTTGGCGCTTCGACGAGGACTCCATACGTATCGGTACCGCAGGGGTGCTTCGCGTGCTCGAAACCATGGACATGATCGAGTCCCTCGACGATCACCTGGTGGCGCCCCGACCGGTGGTCTGCCGATCGTCGCGTTGGGTCCGGGCCCGGCGAAGCGGGGTCGCCCAGCTTTCGGTCACCACCGGCGACCACGTGCAAAAGAACCAGGAACTCGGGTCGATCCACGATGCCTTCGGCAACCGCCAGAGCCGGATCACCGCGCCCGTCGGTGGCATCGTCGTCGGCCTCAACCTCGACCCCATCGTCAACCAGGGCGATGCCATGATCCACGTCGCCGAACCGGAGGACATCTCGTGAAGCTCGCCATCTTGTCCAGGGCGCCCAACAGCTACAGCACTCAGCGGTTACAGGTCGCCGCTCACGATCGCGGCCACAAGGTACGGGTGCTCAACACCCTCCGGTTCGCGATCGACCTGAGCGGCGACGAACCCGACCTCCAGTACCGCGGGAAACAACTCAGCGACTACGACGCCATCCTGCCCCGCATCGGCGCGTCGATCACATACTTCGGCACCGCGGTCGTGCGCCAGTTCGAACAGATGGACGTGTACACCCCGAACACGTCCATCGGCATCAACAACTCGAGGGACAAACTCCGATCGCTCCAGATCTTGTCGCGCCACGACGTTTCGATCCCCGCCAGCACGTTCGTGCGCGACCGCTTGGACGTGGCCGACGCAATCCAGCGGGTTGGTGGGGCCCCGGTCATCATCAAGCTGCTCGAGGGCACGCAGGGCATCGGCGTCATCCTGGCGCCCGACGCCAAGATCGCCGAGTCGATCATCGAAACCCTCCAGAGCGTGGGCACCAACGTGTTGTTGCAACGGTTTGTGAGTGAGAGCCGAGGACGCGACGTGCGAGCCTTCGTCGTCGGCGACCGAGTGGTCGCCGCCATGCGCCGCGTGGCCCAGGGCGATGAGTTTCGTAGCAACGTGCACCGGGGCGGGAGCGCCGAGGCCGTCGACCTCGACCCGACGTTCGCCACCACCGCGGTGCGAGCGGCCCAGATCATGGGCCTGCGGGTCGCGGGGGTCGACATGCTCGAAAGCGACCATGGCCCCTTGATTCTTGAGGTGAACTCCTCCCCCGGCCTTCAGGGAATCGAAACGGCGACCGGGCTCGACGTCGCCGGCGCCGTCATCGATCACATCGACAATCAGGTAGCGTTCCCGGAGCTCGATGTCCGCCAGCGACTGTCCGTGAGCACCGGGTACGGCGTCGCCGAGATCCTGGTGCGCGACGACTCCGAATATGTGGGCCAGACCATCACCGAATCGGGCCTCCGTGACCGCGACATCACCCCGCTCTCACTCCACCGAGGCTCCACGGTGATCCCTAATCCACGCCCCGCTCGCGTGCTGGAGGGAGGCGATCGGCTCCTGTGCTTCGGCAACCTCGAAGAGATGCGCGGACTGATTCCGGCGCGACGAAAGCGTCGGGCCAAAGTGGCCGACCTTCCCGAGGAGCCACTCGTTACCCACGTCGAAGAACGTCACGACGAAGGCCAGCCGACGCCGGACGAATAGTCGTGTAGGGGTTAGTCGAGCACGAAGGAGGGCGTCGCGTCGGCGACGGAGCCGATGCGGGAGGCCGCGTGACCGGACTCGGCCAGTTCGGCGAGCACGCCGTCGACAACACCGGGGTCCACGCCGAACACCAGTCCACCGGAGGTTTGGGCATCGGCGATCAGCAGCTGCCGCACGTCGTCGTGGCTTCCGGGTTCGAGGATCTCCGACCCCCAGGCCAGATTCCGTCGACTGCCGCCGGGCATGATGCCATCGACCGCCAGGTCCACCGCTCCCGGAAGGAACAAGACGTCTTCGAATCGAACCGTGACCCGCACGTTCGACTCGATGGCCATCCGGCCGAGGTGCCCGAGCAGACCAAAGCCGGTGACGTCGGTGCACCCGGTGGCCCCCGCCGCGACCGCCACCCGCGAGGCCACATCGTTCAGTCGGGTCATCGACTCGATCGCTCCCGCCGCCACCTCCGGCGCCGCGACATCGGCCTTGATGGCGGTGGTGATGACGCCGATCCCGAGCGGCTTGGTGAGGATGAGATCCTGGCCGGCGCGCAGGCCGGCGTTGGTGAGCATGCGGCCCGGGTGCACCTCGCCGGTGACCGCCATCCCGTACTTCGGTTCCGGATCGTCGATCGTGTGGCCGCCGACCACGGCGAACCCACCCGCGGTGGCGATGTCCTGACCGCCGGCCAACAGCTCGCCCAGCAGTGAGGTGGGCAGGACCTCGGTGTTCCAGCCGACCAGGTTGAGCGCGAAGAGGGGGCGGCCGCCCATGGCGTACACATCTGAAACGCTGTTGGCGGCCGCGACCCGGCCCCAGGTGCGCGCATCGTCGACCACCGGGGTGATGAAGTCGGCGGTCGACACGATCGCTCGATCGTCGTCGAGCTTCCACACGGCAGCGTCGTCGCCGGTGGCGGTGCCGACGAGAAGCTCGCCGGGGGTATCAGCCTGCAAATCGCGCACCACGTGCGCGAGCTCGCCCGGGGCGAGTTTGCAGCCTCAACCGGCGCCATGGCTGAACTGGGTCAGCCGGTGGGCGGTCGGCGTGGGCTGGTCGGCTGGCTCGGTCAAAGGATCCCCGATCGCGGCGTGCGAGTGCAGATTACCCACCGTCCAACCATTGCGGTGGCGCACATCTTCCCGGCTCGGCCACCTGCGGAGTCGCCCACGTCGTCACTTGGGTGAACCTCAGCGGCCGGGCGATACTGCCAACCACGAAAACCCACGCGCCGACCAGCGCAGGAGCACCCTCGATGACTCACTCCGAACCAGCGACCAATCTCGCCGCCGACGCGCTGCCCGACGACACCGTCGGGTTGCTCGAGGGCCTGACCAGCACCCGCAGCATCCGCCGGTACCTCGACGAACGGGTACCACCGGAGGCGCTCCGCTCGATGCTGTTTGCGGCCACCCGGGCGCCGAGCGGATCCAACCGCCAACCGTTTCGCATGATCGTGTTGACCGACAGTCCCAAGGCCATCGAGGCCAAGCGCATCATCGGTGAGGCAGCTCGGGCGGAATGGGGCGCCAAGCGCAAACGCGACTCCTATGACACCGGCTCGGGCACCGAAGCCAGCTCACCGAAATCGCGAATGGCCCGTTCGATGCAGGAGTACGTCGATCGGTTCGAGACGGTGCCGGTGCTGGTGCTGCCGTGCCTTGTGCGCCATCGCGCCCCGAATCCGTTCGAAGGGGCGTCGATGTACCCGGCGTGTCAGAACCTGCTGCTCGCGGCTCGGGCGGCCGGGTACGGGGGTGCGCTCACCGGATGGCACTTCGGCGTCGAGGATCAGTTGCGCGCCCTACTCGCCATCCCCGAGGAAGTCTTCATCGCCGCCACCGTGACCATCGGCCGCCCCGCCGGTGGGCACGGACCGGTGCGTCGTCGCCCCATGGCCGAGCTGGTGTTCGGCGACACCTGGGGCGAGGCGCCGGCGTGGGCGGTCGACCCGCCCGGCACCCGCTTCACCTCCGCCGGACCGCCGAGAGAAGGACCGCGGTAAATCCGGGTCAGCTCGGCGCGGGCCAGGTGCCGCACGCATATACCGGGCTACCGGGCATGAACCGGTAGGAAACCTCCATCACCAGGTCCTCGGTGTTGTCGGCCGGGCCGGTGAAGTGCACGGGTTCGATCCCGGCGATCGGGCCGGTACCGAACTGGGCGACCGCACCGTTGATGCGCAGGTTGAGCCATTCCGGGGTATCGGCCAGCACCGTCCAATAGGTCTCGCCGGTGCCGTTGGGATCCCAATCACCGATCGAGCAGGTGATGGGTCCGGGGACCAGTCCGCAGGTGGTGCGGACGCCGTCCATGCTGCGGGCCACCTCGATGAGGCGCGTGCTCACGAAGTCGATGGATCCGACCGCATAGATGTCGCCGAACTGATCGAACGGCTCGCTCCGGGTCGAGTGGAATACGCCGTCGTAGAAGATGAAGTACGTGTCGGTCGGGGTGATGCTGACCGTCCACCAGTAGGTGCCGAGACCCGACGGGTCGAAGCTGCCTACCGAACAGTCGGGCGGGTTGGTGTCGGCATCACAGCCGGTGGCGACCTCGGCGTCGCAGACTTCGTACGTCACAGCGCTACCGACGATCTCGTCGTCGCCGTCGCCACCGATGATCGTGATCTCGGCCCCGGGCGCAGTAGCGACCGCGTTGGTCACACAGATCAGATCGTCGCCGCCGAGGGCATCGACGGTGACCGGGCCGTTGGTGATCACGATGACATCGTCACCCTCGGTACCGACGTAACTCGACCCGGTCACCGGGTCCTGGGCGGCGTAGTAGCCGAACCCGAGGGTGCCCTCGATGCCGTCGCAGGTCGCAAACCCGGGCTCGCCGTTGGTCGCGGCCGGATCGAACTGGCAGGCCGTGAGCAGTAGCGCCAGCACGGCTGCGAGACAGAGACCGGTTTTCGATCGACCCGACATTCGCGCTCCACGCCTCTCG
>CALHYX010000108.1 GCA_938041035.1 uncultured Acidimicrobiales bacterium
GAACCATCTGGTGCCTGGCACCAGATGGTTCGCGGGTGGGTGTTGCGCGAATGTTTCTTTGCGGATCGACCCTGGTGGGGTAGCGTTTCGACCATGGCGGAAAAACAGAAGGATCTTCGGCGGCTGGCGGCCGCCGCAGGATCGATCGGGGCGGCGTTCGCGCTGACCCTGGCGGCCTGCGGCTCCGATGGCGGCGAAACAGCAGCAGACGGCGGAAGCGACGACGGAGCAGCGGCAGTAACCAATGCCTGCCCGATCGACGGTTGCACGGTCGATATAACCGAGGTCACGGCCGAGGGCGGGGAACTGCGCATTGCGTGGGAAACCAACTTCACGCCCGACTTCGCCCAGAACCACATCCACCTCTACTGGGATACCTATGAGGCGGGTCAGGTCAGCAGCGATGCCGAATCGGTGCACAACACCGAACAGGGCAACTGGGTGCCGACCGATGTCGTCCCGACGTTCCTCACCGAGGGCGCAGCGTCGGTCGAGATGCGCGAGGGCTCAACCCGATTGTGCGTCGTGGCCGCCAATGGCGACCACGCCGTCCTCGATGTCGACGCGGTCGACTGCGAAGACGTCGCCGACCTCCTGAGCTGAGCGCGGCGGGTGACGCAAACGATCCCGCCCGACATTCCATCCGAGATAGATCGCTACCGCACCCAACGGGTGATCGGCCGCGGCGGCTTCGCCACGGTCGTGCTCGCTCGCGACGAAAAGCTCGACGCCGACGTGGCGCTCAAGGTGCTCGATCACCACAGCGCCACCACGCCGCTACTTCGCGACCGTTTCGTGGACGAGGCCCGGCTGTTGCGACGCGTCCGCAGCTCGGCGGTCGTCGAGGTGTTCGACATTGGGGAGCTACCCGACGGCCGTCCGTATTTCGTCATGGAGTACGCGGCCGGCGGGTGTCTCGCCGATCGTATGCCGAGCGGTGCCGGCCGGGTCGGTCCCGACGACCTCACGGTCATCGTGCGCGCCATAGCCGAGGGTCTCAGCGCGTTGCACCGCCACGATGTCGTGCATCGCGACGTCAAGCCCGACAACGTGTTGATCCTCGACGACGGCCATCCCGACAACGGTCGCGGCGCCCGCCCGGGTGCCACCGAGGTCCGGGTTGGTCTGTTCGGGCCGGGCGAGCGGCTGGCGCTGTCCGACCTCGGCATCGCCAAGGACCACCAACGCACGAGCGCGGGCGAAACCATCGTGGGCGGCACCCCCCGGTTTCGCGCTCCCGAACAGCTGAGCGCCGGTGGCGAGGTCGGCCCGGCCGCCGACATCTTCGCGGCGACGGCCCTGCTCTGGAACGTCGTCGCCGGAGAACCACCCCCCGAAGGGACCGAGCTCGACGGCGCGCTGGTCGGCGTCGATCCCCGTTGGCAGCGGGTATTCGGTCGGGGGCTCGACCGCGATCCCGCTCACCGACCCGCGACCATCGACGCCTGGGCGGCCGACGTGCTCACCGTCCTCGACAGCCCCGGAGCCGACTTTCGACCCGCTCGACCCGGGGCGGTTTGCCCGTACAAGGGGTTGGCGGCGTTCCAGCGCGCCGATGCGGAGTTCTACTTCGGGCGTGGTCACCTGATCGACGAACTCGTCGCCCGCCTCCACAGCGGCCCGACCCTCGTCATCGGCGGCCCGTCCGGATCCGGCAAGTCCTCCCTGCTTCGGGCCGGCCTGCTCCCCGCGATCGCCGACGGAGCGCTGCCGGGCAGCCAGGGATGGGATATCGCGCTGTTCACCCCGGGGGCCGATCCGCTCGGTGAGCTGCGACGACAACTCCTCAACCTCGCCGAAGACGACGACGATTCGTCGGTGCCGACCGTCGACGAACTGCGAACCGACCCGGCCGCGGTCGTGCGCTGCGCGCGGCCCGATCGACTGTTCGCCATCGATCAGTTCGAGGAGATCTTCACCCTCGGCGACGATGCCGCCGCCTTTCTGGCCGTCATCGCCGAACTGGTCGGCCCGCGCGCCGACCGCAGCCGGGTCGCCATTGCAATGCGGGCCGATTTCTACGGCCGGGCGGCTGCGCACCCGTGGCTCGCCGCCGCCATCAACCGCAGCCAGCTCCTCGTCGAACCGATGGGCCGCAGCGACCTGCGTGCCGCCATCGAAGGCCCGGCCAGCCGGGCCGGGTTGCGATTCGATCCCGGCGTGGTCGACCAGATGGTGGACGACACCGGCGCCGACGGCGGTGCCCTGCCGCTGCTGGCCCACGCCCTCATGGAGACCTGGCTGCGCCGAGAGGACGACCGGATCACCGCCAATGCGTACCGCGCCGCCGGTGGAGTCGGCGGCGCCATTGCCCAGAGCGCCGACCACACCTTCGAGGCGTTGGACCCCGACGATCAAGAACGCGCCCGCCGGCTCCTTTTGCGCCTCATCAACCCGGGCGACGGCACCGCCGACACCCGACGGCGCCTGCCGTGGAGCGAGATCGACGACGACCCGGCCACCAGGGCGATCGTCGACCGGCTGGTCGAGGCCCGGCTCGTCACCGCCGATGAACAGGAGGTCACCGTCGCCCACGAGGCCCTCATTTCGTCGTGGCCCCTCCTGCACCGATGGATCGAAGAGAGCCGCGACGATCTCCGGATGCGTCAACGGATCGGTCGGGCGGCGACGGAATGGCGAACGCTCGACCACGACCCCGGCCTCCTCGCCCGCGATACCCCGCTGGCGACGATGACCGAGTGGGCCGACGGCCGCGACGCGGACCTCAACCGGCTCGAGCACGACTTCCTGCGCGCCTCGGTCGACGCCAGCGATGCCCAGCAGGCGGCCCTCGCCGAGGCCGAACGGCGCGGGAAGCGCCGGCGCCGTATTGCGATCGGCGCCCTCGCCCTGCTCGCCGGCGCCGCCGTGCTCGCCTCCATCGTGGCCCTCTCGGCGCTCGGTCGGTCCCGCGATGCGGAGCTCGCAACGGAACGTCAGCTGTCGATCGCCCGCTCGGTGCAGGCGGGCGACCTCGCCTCCAGCGACCCGCTCCAGGCGATCTCGCTGGCGGCCGAATCGGCGATGGTGAGCCCGGACTCGCCCGAACCGCGCCGCGCCCTCATCACCGCTCGTCAGGCCCTGGCCACCGCATCGATCGTGCCGATCGGCGACCCGGTACCCGTCGGGAACCCTCGTTCGCTGACGGTTAGCCCCGACGGTCGCTGGGTGGTGCTCGGGCACCGCGATGGCACGATCACCGTCATCGACGCGGCCACCCGTGAGCCCGTCGACACTCTGTCCGGGCACGCCAGGGGCATCGAAGAAGTCGTGTTCAGCCCCGACAGCAGCCAACTCGCCTCGGCCAGCGGGGGCGACGAAGGCGAGGTCTTTGTCTGGCAGATCGACGACGACGGCGCGGCGCAGGGTCGGCTGTTGGCCCGACTCGACTCCGCGGTGTGGAGCGTGGCCTATGCCCCTGACGGGCGCACACTTGCCGCCGCAACCGAGGACGGTCAGGTCCTCCGATTCGACAGCGAGTCCGGCGACCCGGTGGGCGAATCGCTCAGCAGCCAGAACGTCGACTACGTCAGCGCCACCTTCTCGCCCGACGGCTCGCTCATCGCCGCCGGAGCCGGAACCGGCGAAGTAACGATCTGGGACGTCGCCACCGCCGCCGTGGTCGTCGGCCCGTTCGCCGCCCACGGGAGCGACGTGTGGGAGGTGTTGTTCCACCCCGACGGACGGTCGATGGTGACGGTCAGCTCCGATGACAACGCTCGGGTCTGGGACCTGAGCGATATCGACGCCGGCACCGCGCCGACGCCCGCCAGCGATCCGTTCGGCGGGCGCGCCCTGCTCGGCGAGGGGTCGGCCATCATCGGCGACGGCCAGCTGGTGTCCGGGTCAAGCGACGGGGCGTTGTGGACCGCAGCGCTCGGATCGCCCGCCGAGGCCGTGGCCACCGCAGCCCGCCACGCCGACGAGATCATCGACCTCTCCAGCACCGCCGACGGGTCGCTTCTGGTCTCGCTCAGCGACGACCAAACCGTGCAGTTCTGGACCGCGACCGCATCGGTCCCCATCGATGAAGTGGTCGTGGCGCTCAACAGTCCCGGTTTCGGGCTGGCCATCAGCCCGGCCGGAACCAAGCTGGCCGCCGGCGATGAGTCCGGTCGCGTCCACGTCACCAACCTGGCGGACGGCTCGACCCGGGTGCTCGACGGCCACGACGGTCGGGTGCGGGCGATCGCCTTTGCCGGCGAGACTCACCTGCTCACCGGCGACCAGGCGGGCACGCTGCGTCGATGGGACCTGCAGACCCTCGCCCTTACCGATGAAGCGGTCGGAGCTCACGGCGCCGGGGTGGAAACCGTTGCGGTGAGCCCGGACGGTTCGACCGCGGTATCGGGCGCCGCCGACGGTTCCGTTGCGCTCTGGCCGGTCGACGACCTGGCCGCCCGGACCGCGGCCGAGCGCCGCCCGAGCGGCGTCACCGACGCGCTGTTCCTGGACGCCGACCTCATCGCGTTGACCATGGCGGCGCAGGGCGAGGTGACCTTCATCAACTCGGCCGGGGAAGGTTCACGAGAACCCATCCAACTGGCCGACGCGACTGCGTGGGGCTTGAGTTCCTCGCCCGACGGCCAGCTGTTGGCGGTGGCCCAAAGCGACGAAAACGTGGCGCTCTACCGGCTCGACGAACCGAACGCGGCACCCGTCGTGCTGTCCGGGCACCGCGACGGTGCCACCCACGCGGTATTTCTCGACGACCGAACCGTCATGTCGGCCAGTCGCGCCGGCCAGGTGGTGTTTTGGGACATCGCCGGCGACCGGCTGACCGCGCCGATCGCGATCGGCGATACCGATCGGGCCGATGCCGAACGCGACGTGTGGCGCCTCGTGTCCGACCCGGTCGGCGCCAGCGCGTACACCGTTTCCGAGGACGGCACCGTTCGCCGGCTCGACGTTCTGGACACCACGACCGCGTGCTCGATCACCGCGCCGGTGCGCGACTTCCTGGCGTCGATGAACGGCGATTCCGCGGCGGACGGCGACCGGTGTGACGCCAACTGAGCGTGAGGCTCGGGCATACTGACTTTCTGACGCACCGTCAGACAGCGGTACGATCATCACACCGATCCGTCCCATCCGGGGCTGATTGGTCGACAAGGTTCCGGAGGGGAATTCCATGAGATTCAGTCGATGGCTCATCGCGCTGCTCGCGCTCTTGATGTTGGCCAGTGCGTGCACCACCAGTGAGGGCGACGACTCGGCCACCGCCGACGACAACGCCACCACCGACGAAGGCGACGACGGCAGCGAACCTTCCGACGACGGCGACGATGACGGCAGCGAACCCTCCGACGATGGCTCGGAGCCAGCGCCGACCGACGCCCCCGACGAGACCACGGCTCCCGATGGCACCGATGCCCCCGCCGAACTGACGGCGTCGTGGACCGGTGTCACCGAGGACACCATTCGCATCGGCATCTCGATGCTCGACTTCCCCGACCTCATCGAGACCGGCCTCTCCACGCAGGGCTGGGGCGACCAGCTTCTCGTGTGGGACACCTTCGTGGCCGCCCTCAACGAGCGGGGCGGCATCAACGGCCGCCAGGTCGAGATCATCAAGGAGTACTACAGCCCTCTCGGCACCGATTCCGCCGAAGCCGTCTGCCTTTCGCTCACCGCCGACAACGAGGTGTTCGCCGTCATCGGTGGGTTCCTCGGCCCCGCCGAGGATGCCAACGTCTGCGTCGCCGGGCGCCAGGAGACCATCCTCATCGGCGGCCGCCACAACGAAGAACGCCTCAGCCAGGCGAACGCCCCCTGGTATGAAAGCGGATCCAACCGTGAGCGCCGCCTCGCCAGCTTCCTCACCCTCCTCGACGCCGAAGGCATGATGGAAGGCCGCAAGATCGCCGTGATCGGTGGCCTGCAGGCCGAGGTCGAATACGAGCGGGCACCCGCGCTGCTCGCCGAATTCGGCATCGAACCAGTGCTCACCGTGCTCAACGATGCCCCCGACGGCGATATCCCGGCCCAGGACGCCACCTGGGACGTGCTCGGCGAAGCGGTTCGCTCGAGTGGAGCAGACACGGTCCTGGTCATCGGCTCGACCTCCGGCAACATCCGCGGCATCGCCCGGGCCGGTCTCGATGTCGAGATCTGGAACGTCGACGCCGACGGGTTGGGGAGCCTCGGCGAGTCGGTCACCACCGACATGGCCGACGGGGTCATCACCATCAACTCGATGAACAACGACGAGGCGCTCGCTACCGATGCCCTGGCCCAGGAATGTGTCGCCACCTTCAACGCCGCCAACCCCGACATCGAGGTGTTGCCGCAAGCCGACCTCCTCGAAGGAGAAGAGGAATGGCACCGCTCGGTCATCGCCTACTGCCGTTGGTTGATGACCTTCGAGATCATCGCGACCGCCGCCGGCCCCGACCTCACCCACGAGAGCTTCGCCGCCGCCGCCGAAAGCTTGGGCGACTTCGCGCTGCCCGGTCAGCCGTTCAACTCGTTGGGTCCGGACAAGCCCGACGCGAACGATTCGTTCCGGCTCTCGGTGTTCAGCGCCGACGCGGCCGACGACGGTCTGATCATCCCGCTCACCGATATCGCTGACGCCACGCCGTAGTTCCGGCGGATCGCCTTCGGGCGGACAAACCCGTTTCCGACTCGACGGGCGGCGGCTGATGCAACCCATCGGCCGCCGCCCGTCGGTGTTGTTTGGGACCTTCCCTCCGGCCGCCGGACCGCCACATCGCGACCGGAAACGCTGCGCTCTGGCATGCTCGAACGGTGAAAGCCGAGACGCCCCTGGGCGAACGTCGCGCTCCCCCGTCGCTGGAACGATCCTTGCTCGGCGGCATCGTCGGGCTGCGCTGGGGCACCTGGGCGTGGATGGCCGCCACGTTGGCGTGGGAGTTCTACGACCGCGGGTTCAAAGACGACAAGCCCGACATGCCCCACCCCTTGGTCGCACTCACCCTGGTGCTGGCGGCGGGGGCGTTCACCGCGCTCACCAGCTACTGGCTGCGCGAGGACCCCGCCCGCCTGCTCGACATCTCCACCGTCGTCGCCGAGCTGGTCCTCGGCGCCGCGCTGTTGATGGCCGACGACTGGGTGTGGAACCCCATCGCCCACACGCAGAACCTGGCTTCGGCCTGGCCGGTCGTCGGCGTCATCGTCGCGGGCATGGGCTACGGCCGCCGAGCCGGTGTGGCCGCCGGCGTCTTCCTCGGCGTCGCCGGGTACCTCGGCATCCCGATCGGGAACGACGGCGACGTCTTCTGGTCGCTGTCGCGGCTGTCGTCGGCGGCGTTGTTCATCATCGCGGGATGGGCGGCCGGTTACGTGACCGGACGACTCAGCCGGGCGGAGCAGGAGATCGCCAGCGCCCGGGCCCGCGAGGAGGTCGCCCGCACCCTCCACGATGGTGTGCTGCAGACCCTGGCGGTGATCCAGCGCCGCAGCGGCGACGCCGAACTCACCGCCATGGCCCGGGAGCAGGAGGTCGAGCTGCGGTCGTTCCTCACCGGTGCCACGGTGGAAACCGAGACCCTGGCCGCAACGCTTCGCACCGCGGCTGCCCGCCATGAGCGCCACCACGGCGCCCGGGTTCAGGTCGTGGTGGTGGAGGATCTCCCCGACCTCGCCGATGAGGTCGTCGACGCCATCGGCGGGGCGGTCGGCGAGGCGTTGACCAATGCGACCAAACATGGCGGCGCCTCATCGATCACGATCTACGTCGAACCAACCGATGGGGACGGTGTGTTCTGCTCCGTCAAGGACGACGGTTCCGGGTTTGACCCCGCCGTGGTCACCGAGGGAATTGGCCTGTCGCGATCGATCCGCGGCCGGCTCGACGACGTCGGTGGCCGGGTCGAGATATCGAGCCGCCCCGGTCGCGGCGCCGATGTGAAGATGTGGGCGGGCGAATGATGGCCCTCGGATACCGTCCCAACCACCCGTGTTGAAGAAAGTGTGGAAGCCATGAGCGACTTGTCCGCAGTGCGCATCGTCATCGCCGATGACCACCCCATCTGGCGCACCGGCATCCGAGCCGACCTGGGCGAGAACTTCCACGTCGTCGGCGAGGCCGGCGACGCCGACGAAGCGATCGCGGTGATCACCAAAGAGCAGCCCGACCTGGTGATCTGCGACCTCAACATGCCCAACGGTGGCGGCATCAAAGTGGCAAAGGAGTGCGGGGAGCAGTTCTCCATCGTCATTCTCACCGTGTCGGAGGCGGAGCGCGATCTGCTCGACGCCATCGCCGCCGGGGCGCTCGGTTACCTCGTCAAGAGCACACCGCCCGAGGAGCTCCGCAACGCGCTGTGGAAGGCCTCGAAGGGTGAGCCCGTGTTTTCCTCGTCGCTCGCCGCCCTGGTACTCGGCGAGTTCCGACGGCTCAACAAGGAGAGCCAACCGATCGAAGCGCTGTCCGAGCGCGAGCGCGAGGTGCTGCAATACGTGGCCCGTGGGCACAAGTACGCCGAAATTGGCGACGAGCTTTTCATCTCGCCCAAGACGGTCGAGAACCACGTGCGGAACATCTTGAAGAAGCTTCACCTCAACCGGAAGCAGGAGCTCATCCGCTACGCGCTCGAACACGGCATCGAATAGGAACCGAAAGAGGAACCGGTACCGGTCGCTGGCGCCACGGCAACCATCGGCGGGCTCGGAACGAAAACCCCCAGGGGTTTTTGGGGGATTGTCCCGATGAGCGAAGGCATCGGGTTTCGAGATGCTGGAGCCATGAGTGTCATCTCGCCGCCCAGCCATCCACCGACCGATCCTTCGAGCCCCTCCGCGGTCGAACTCGGCGTCCGCGCCACCCGGTGGCTCGCCGCCCTCGGCGCCGTCCTGCTCACGGCTGCCGGGCTCACGCTGCTGACCGCCCGGTGGGACGAACTGCACGCCTATGCCCGCTTCGCCATCCTTCTCGCCGGCACTGGGGCGGTGGGTGCGCTCGCCCACCGGATGCGCCTGGTCGCCCCCACGACCGCTCGCGTCCTCGGGCTCTTGACGATGGTGCTGATTCCCCTCGACGCAGCGGCACTCGCGCTGTGGACCACGCGGGACTGGCGGGTGGCGGTCCTCACCGCCGGCGCCGTCGGGGTTGCGGCTTCGATCGGCGGCCAACGGATGATCGGCGGGCCGGTGCCCCTCGCCGCCCGCGTAGCCGCCATCACCGCAGTCGCCGTCGGCACCGGTGCGCTGGCCGCCCTGCCGACCGCCGCCCTGTTGGGTCTCGCGGCCATCGGTGCATGGGCTGGGCGCGAGTACATCGCCGCCGTTGGACTCGCCGCGCTCGCCGTCGTCGCCCCCCTCTGGATGTTCGTGCCCGATGGCCCCTGGTTCGGTCAACTGGTGGTGACCGACGGCGGTCTGCTGGGCGAGTGGGCGGCGGTCGGCTCGATCGTGGGCGCAGTGCTGGCTGCTGTCGTACTGGCGCTTGCCGCACAGCGCAGCCGCAACCGGATCTTCGTCGGCGCAGCTCTGCTGGCTTTGTTGATCGGTGGTCTCAACGCCTGGATCCAGATACAGCCACCCGCCACGTACGCCTTCGCCGCCGGAGCCACCGTGCTGCTTGGACTGCAGGCCGGCGGTGCCTTGTCGCGCCGCGATCCGCTGTTCGGCGAGCCGTTGCGAATCGCCGCCGATACCGCCGAACTCACCATCGGCCTACTGCTCACGATTGCCCTCACCGTGGGCGCGATCGAGCGCTGGATTCTGCAAATCGGTGGTGCGCCCGACCTCGTCGCTGCCGCCGCGCTGAGCGCGATTGCGTGGACCGTCGGCGGACTGCGCCGTGAGCGCCAGCTGCCCGCGATGCTTGCGGTGTGGTCGGGCATCACCGGCGTTGTTCTGGTCGACGCCGGCGTGATCGCGGACTCCGTTTCCATCGCCGCCCTCCTCGTGGCCGGTCTCGGTCTCGCCGCGACCTTCATCGACCGACCGGGCTATGCGATCGGCGGACTTGTCTCGCTCTGCATCGCTCCGCTGCTGGCGCTCGACCCGATCCTCACCGCAGAGGGGGCCGCCGCGGCTTCCGCGAACCTCTCGGTCGGGAAGGCCGGGCTCTCCCCCTCTGTGGTGGCGTTCGCCATCAGCCTGGTCGCCACCGGTGCCGTATCGATCGCCGCCGCCTGGCGCCGCGCCCAAAGCATCGCCGGTGAGGCGTTCGGGCCGCGCAGTCTCGCCGTGCTGGCCGTCTTGCCACTGGTGATCGGTGGGAGCGGCCTGTTGACCACCCGACCCGTCGTGGGACTCGCCGGCATCGCCCTCGGGCTACTGGTTGCGGCCGTGCTGACCGACTCGAGTCAGCCCGACATCGGTCAGGTCCACCGCATCCTCGCCATCGCCTCGTGTGGCGGCGCCATCGCGTTCACGTCCGGCACCTGGTTCTGGTTCTGTCTCGCCGGCACCGCCGTCGGTCTGGTTGAGGCTCGCCGGCTGCGCGACATGCTCGTCGGGCAGAGCGCCGCCGCCATCGGCGCGATCGCCGTCCTCGCCGGACTCCTGGCCGCCGGTACCGAGTCAGCGGTTATCGCCTACTTGCTGCTCGGCACGGTCGGCACCGCAGTAGTGGCCTTCGTGGCTGCAGGCGTGCGCCACCCGATGGTCGACTCCTTCGCGGTTGCCGCCGCAGTGAGCGCGGCGGGCGTGGCCCTCGGCGAACGGCCGGCCTTTGCCATTTCGATGCTCGCCATCGGCGGGTTCGGCATGCTCATCGGCCGCACGGTCGGGCGGCCGGTCGTCTCCTGGCCGAGTCTCGCCCTCGCCACCGTGGGTTGGTGGACGATGCTGGTCGACCTTGAGGTCGGTGCGGCCGAGCTGTACCTGCTGCCGCTGGCGCTGAGCTACTTCGCCGCTCTCGGCACTGCCGATGTGCGGGGCCTGCTGCGATGCGTCGCGCCGGTTCTGATGCTCGCGGTCGTTGCCCTCGGCGAATACGTCGTGACCGCCGACGCCCGTCACCTGGTATTCATCGGCATCCTCGGCGTGCTGAGCGCGTGGTGGGGGGCCACCCGCGGCGAACTCGCCACCCAGCTGGTCGGTATTGCCCTGGCGGTGGCCGTCGCTAGCCACCAGGTGCTCGACGCCACCGTCGGCCTGGCCGCCTGGGGCTTCCTCGCCATCGGTGGCGCCACGATGTTGACCGTCGCCCTCTTCGCCGAACGGCGAGCTCCGCGGCTCACCCGCTGACCGCTCCCCAATCTGACGCGAACCTTCGGGGGGTCTGACCCCCCTCGGCCACTCTGCGTGACACGCATCTTCGGAGGGTCTGACCCCAACCCTGACCCCGCCTTATGTTTGCCCCTCGCTCGGACACTCTGCGTGCCCCAATTATTCGGGGAGGGTCTGACCCCCGTCGGCCACTCTGCGTGACACGCATCCTCGGAGGGTCTGACCCCCTTTACGTTCATTTGAGCGTTTAGGCGGGCTCGGGGTCGGTGGCGGGAGTTTCGGGGCGCAGCGTCGGGAACAGCACCACGTCGCGGATCGTCGTGGTGCCGGTGAGCAGCATCGCCAACCGGTCAATACCGATCCCCAGGCCCACCGTCGGCGGAAGCCCGTGCTCGAGCGCCCGAACGTAGTCGTGGTCGATGGGCATCGCCTCGGCGTCACCCGCCTCGCGCTCGGCCGACTGGGCTTCGAAACGGGCCAACTGCTCGACCGGGTCGATCAACTCGGTGAAGCCGTTGCAAAGTTCGCGACCGCCGAGGATGGCCTCGAATCGCTCGGTGAACCCCGGCTTGTCGCGGTGGTCGCGCGAGAGCGGCGAGACCTCCTTGGGGTAGTCGATGACAAACACCGGGTCCCACAACTCGGCTTCGGTCGTCTTTTCGTAGATCTCCAGAATGAGCTTGCCGGAGCCGTAGCTTTGCTTGACCTCGACACCGAGATCTGTCGCGATGGCCGCCAGCTCGTCGCGATCCATGGCCAGATCGAGCGCGAGTTGGGTCTGCTCCTCGATCAGCTCGAGCATGGTCGCCCGCCGCCACGGCGGCGCCAGGTCGATCTCGCGATCACCGAAGGCCACGGTGGTGGAACCGGTCAGCTCGACGGCGAGACCCGAGACAAGCTCCTCGACGAGCACCATGCAATCGGTGTAGTCGGCGTAGGCCCAGTACAGCTCGAGCATCGTGAACTCGGGGTTGTGGCGCGTCGACAGACCTTCGTTGCGAAAGACCCGCCCGATTTCGTACACCCGCTCGAGCCCGCCCACGACGAGCCGCTTGAGATACAGCTCCGGGGCGATCCGCAGGTAGAGGTCGGCGTCGAGGGCATTGTGGTGGGTCGTGAACGGACGGGCGTGGGCCCCGCCGGGGATGGGGTGCAACATGGGTGTCTCGACCTCGAGAAACGATCGTTCGTCGAGAAACCGGCGGATGCTCGACACCATCTTCGAGCGGGTCACGAATCGCTGCCGGGAGTCCTCGTTCACCCACAGATCGATGTAGCGCTGCCGGTAGCGGGTGTCGACGTCGGCCAGCCCGTGCCACTTGTCCGGGAAGGTCCCCTGCCACTCGGCCAGCCGGCTCCACGAGTCGACCCGTACCGAAACCTCGCCGCGCCGGGTCTTCATCACCTCGCCGCTCACCCCGATCCAGTCGCCGAGGTTGAGGTCGCCGAAGGCCTCGAACTCCGGGGTCGTCTTGGCGGGCGCGAACAGCTGTATCCGCCCGGTACCGTCCTGCAGCACGCCGAACACCAGCTTGCCCTGGCCACGACGCAGCATCAGCCGACCGGCGATCGTCACCGTCACGCCCGATTCGGTGCCGTCCTCGAGGCCGTCGTGCTCGGCCAGGATCGTCGCCGCGTCGGCGTCGGGGTCAAAGCGGTACGGCGGCGGTTCGCTTGGCGCGGCTGGCGCCGACTCGACCGGCTGTTCGTCGGAGGTCATGGGGTGTCTTTTCGCAGGAGGGTGAGAAACGTGAGCGTAGGACCCGGAAGAGCCCGACGGGGTTAGTTCTTGGCGTGAACGAGCCGCAGGCCGTGCAGGGTGAGGAACGGCTCGACGTGTTCGATCGATTCGGTGACCGGCGAGATGAGATCGGCCAAACCGCCGGTGGCGACCACCGTGCAGGGGCCGAGCTCGGCTTTGAACCGGGCGACCATTCCGTCGATCTGGCTGGCAAAGCCGTACACCGCGCCGGATTGCACGGACTCGACGGTGGACTTGCCGATGACGCTGCGGGGCTCGACCAGCGGGACGGCCCGCAGCTGCGCCGCCCGCCCGAACAGGGCGTCGAGGCTGATCTCGACCCCCGGGGCGATGGCGCCCCCGACGAACTCGCCGTTTTCGGAAATCACGTCGAAGTTGTTGCCCGTGCCGAAGTCGACCACCACGGTCGGGCCACCGTAGAGGTCGAAAGCACCCACCGCGTTGGCGATGCGGTCGGCGCCAACCTCTTTGGGGTTGTCGTACAGAATCGGCATTCCGGTCTTCACGCCCGGCTCGATCACCACCGGGTCGAACGGCAGGTAACGCTGCACCATCTCACGAAGGCTCTCGAGGACGCGTGGCACCCCGGAGCAGATCGCCGCGCCGCCGACCTCGGCGCTCATGTCGATATCGGCCGCGAACAAGAAGTTGCGGATGAGCACCGCGTTCTCGTCGGCGGTGCGGTCGTGGTCGGTGGCGATACGCCAATGATCCACGAGGCCGCGACCGGCGCCGGTACCGCCCGCAAGGTCGTCGTCGAAGAGCCCGATCACCGTCTGGGTGTTGCCGGCATCGAGGGTCATCAACATCAGCTGGAAACTCCGGCCGGGTCGATGTCGATGTCGAGGCCGATGTCGAGCACGGGCGCGGAGTTCGTGAGACTGCCGCTCGAAACCAGGTCGACCCCGGTCTGGGCATACGCCGCAATCGTGTCGATCGTGATACCGCCGGAAGCCTCGACCAACGGGCGGCGATTGCCAGCCGCCTCGTGGGCGTCGAGCGCGGCGACGCACTCGCGCACGCCGTCGGGGGTCATGTTGTCGATGAGGATGAGATCGGCATCGGCCGCGAGCGCTTCGAGCACCTGATCGAGCCGGTCGCACTCGACCTCGACGGTGCGCGCCGGCCAACGAGCTCGCGCCGCGGCGACGCCGTCGGCGATCGACATGCCCATCAGGTGGTTGTCCTTGAGCATGATCCAGTCGGCGAGGTTGCCGCGATGATTCCAGCCCCCACCGGCACGCACCGCCGCCTTCTGGATCGATCGCATGCCCGGCGTGGTCTTGCGGGTGTCCCACACCCGGCACCCACCCGCGGCGGCGTCGACGAACTGCGCGACGCGGGAAGCGATTCCCGACAGGTGGCCCAGGAAGTTCAAAGCCGTTCGCTCGGCGATGAGGATCGACTCGAGCGAACCCGACACCGTGGCGAGCACCATGCCGGGTTCGAGGCGGTCGCCCTCGGCGGCCAGCCAGTTCGGGGTGACCTCGGGGTCGACCTGGGCAAAGGTCTCGATAGCACACGCCGTACCGGCGAGGACCCCGGTGTCACGGCTGCGGAACTGGGCGGTGGCCGTGGTCCCCGGCGGCAGCAGGGTTGCGGAGAGGTCGCCGAAGGGGTGGAGATCCTCGGCGAGGGCCCGTTCAACAATCGAGCGCACGTCGCCGGGAGGAGGATGAAGAAGTCGACTCACCCGACCAGCATAGGGAAGCGCCCCGCTCACGGGTGAACGAAGCTAGCGTGGTGGGCTCCGCCTCCCGATCAGGAACCACGATGACCGACGACTCTGCGTACTGGAACGACTACTACAAGGGCCGTAACGCGGTCGGTTTCCCGAGCCCCTTCGCCGAGTTCTGCCAGGAGCACCTCCTCGCCGACGCCGCCAACGTCGTCGAGCTCGGCTCCGGCAACGGCCGCGACTCGTTCTACTTCTACGACCAGGGCCACCAGGTCCGAGCGTTCGACATGTCCCAGGAAGCCGTCGATGCCTGCCAACAGCGCGCCGAAGGCGTGCGTCACCCCGCTCGGCTCTCGTTCACCCAGGGCGACTTCAGCCACCTCGACCCTGACGACTTCGACGGAATCGACACCATCTATTCGCGGTTCACGCTCCACTCGATCGACGACGAAGCCGAAGAACGGGTCCTCGACTGGGCGGCGGCGATTCTCCCCGCCGGCGGCCAATTCCTGATCGAGGCGCGCACCATTCTCGACCCGCTCTACGGCAAGGGCACCGCGCTTGGGAACCACGCCTTTCACACCGACCACTACCGGCGCCACCTCGACGCCCAGGCCTTCCTGGGCCGGGTACTCGAACGCGGCTTCCAACTGCGGTTCTTCCAGGAGAGCGACGGGCTCGCCGAATTCCAAGGCGAGGACCCGGTCGTACTGCGACTCGCGGTGGTCGCACCCGGAGCGGTCACCGATCGCCGCAGCGGCGAGGACCGTCGCCAAAGCTCGGGCGACTAGTCCGCTCGCCGCTCAGTCGGCGCGGACACCCATGTTGTCGATCAGGCGGGCCCGCCCGAACTTCACCGCGACGAGCAGCCGAATGTCCCCTGCGAGCTGGTCGGGACGGATCAGCGACGCCGCATCGACCACACCGACGTAGTCGATCTCGCCCGAGGTCGAGGCATCGATGTGGGCCGTGATGATCGCCTCGACGGCCGCCGGATCGCGTTCGCCGGCCTCGATGGCCTCGATTCCCTGCCGCAGCGCCTGATTCAGCGCCGCCGCCTCACCCCGTTCGGTTTCGGTGAGGTACACGTTGCGGCTCGACCGGGCGAGCCCGTCGTCCTCGCGGATGGTGGGGCACCCCACGACCTCGACCGGCAGTGACAGGTCCGACACCATCCGGCGCACGATGGCCAGTTGTTGCCAGTCCTTCTCGCCGAAGTAGGCCCGGCAGGCGCCCGCGATGGCGAACAGCTTCGTCACCACCGTCGACACGCCATCGAAATGGGACGGACGGAACCGACCCTCGAGCGGCTCGGACACGGTCGAGACGTGCACGTTGGTCCACATGGGCTCGGGGTACATCTCGGCCACGTCCGGAGCGAAGATGAGATCGACCCCCGCGGCCGCGCACAGCTCGGAGTCGCGATCGAGGTCGCGGGGGTAGGACTCGAGATCCTCATCCGGGGCGAACTGCAACGGATTCACGAAGATCGAGACCATCGTGACGTCGTTGGCGGCGACCGCCGCATCCATCAACGACCGATGTCCAGCGTGCAGATAACCCATCGTCGGCACGAAACCGACCCGTTTCCCCTCCGCTCGAGCGGCATCGAGCGCCGAACGAACGTCGTCGATTGTCGTGACCAAAAGCATCTGGCGAAGTTAGCGGACCAGGCGTTGGGCGGCGGCGAGCAACGCCTCGTACAGCTCGACCTCGTCGTTGGGCAGCGATGCCCGGTGCCGATCGATGGTGGCATGGTCGCCGCGGGCGGCCGGGCCGGTGAGCGCGGCCGCGGCCCCGAACCGAGCGGTGTTCACGACCGCCTGCTCGCTCATCGCCAGGAACGCTTCGGCCGGCACGCCGACGCGCTCGGCGAGGCGCTCGACCTGGCCGAGCAGGGCGACGACATGGTTGGCGGCCACCGCCGCGGTCGCGTGGTACAGGGCGCGATCGTCGTCGGCCACCGTGAAGCTCCGACCGCCGAGGGCGCGCACCACGTCGGCGATCAGTGGGTCGCCGGCCACGGCAAACCAACCCCGCGCCGCGAGCGCGTCGGCGCCGGATTCGGTGTCGGCAAGCGACATCAGCGGGTGCAGGGCGGCCCGACGCGAATGCGGGGCCAGGACATCGAGGCCGAGCGACCCGGCGAGATGGGCCACCACGGTGTCGGCGACCGGGTCGATGTCGGCGGCCACGTCGGCCACGGCCGCATCGCCGGTTGCGATCACCAGCAGGTCGACCCCCTGGGCCGCGGCCCGATGGTCGCCGCGCCCGACCAGGTCGACGGCCCACCCGGCTCGCCGGAGCGCGAGAGCCAGCGCACCCCCGGCTCGACCAGGGCCGATGATGCGGACCGCCGGCGCCGACATTAAAGCTCCCCGATGTTGCGGACCGCCTGGTTGGCGGGGACGACCCAGTCGGCGGGTATCAGTTCCGGGGCGAGATGCCGGAGAGGTTCGAGCACGAACGCCCGCTCGAACATTCGCGGATGGGGGACGACGAGGTCGGGCTCGTTCACGACGGCATCCTCGACCCACAACACATCGACGTCGAGCGTGCGGGGTCCCCATCGCTGCCGTCGCACCCGTTCGGCGGCCGCCTCCCGCTCGCGACAGACCTCGAGGAGTTCACGCGGGGTGGCGTCGGTCGCCAACTCCACGACGACGTTCAGG
>CALHYX010000109.1 GCA_938041035.1 uncultured Acidimicrobiales bacterium
TCAGACCCCCGCGACCTCAACCTCAAGTAGAGGTTGAGGTTTGCGGGGTCTGACCCCGGGCGGGGGGGCAGGGGTGTGGTGGGTCAGGTTGGCTGCGGGGCGGCGCAGTCCGTACCCTCGTCCACGGAGGTGTCCGAGTACCTGGTGGGCTCCCCCGCCTTCAAAGCGGGTGGTACGGGCGATCCCCGTACGGCGGGTTCGATTCCCGTCCACCTCCGCCAGTCTTCCCCCGGCTCACCAGAGCACTCAGCCAAACGCCTCCTCCCCCCGTATGCGTCTCCCCCACGAAACTCAGATCGTCGCTGCGCCGGCCGATCGGAACATCATGTTCGACACCGCCGACGGCGCGCCTCGTACCGAAGCGCCCGCCGCACCCCGGCGTTCGCGGTTGGTCGTCGCCATCATCGCTGCGGCGATCGCGGTTCTGGTCGGCGTCGCCGCCGTTCAGACCCGCGGCGGGTCGACGGGCACGGTCGACATCTTCGACCTCGCGGCCGGCGACTGCATGCAGATACCCGCCAACTCCCAACAGCTCGAATCGGAGGTGGAGCGGGTGTCGTGCACCGCACCCCACGACGGCGAGGTCATCGCGGTCATCGACCTGGTGCAGGGTTCATGGCAACAGACCCTGCTCGACCTCGACACGGAGGCCCCGTGCACCGCGGCCGCCGGGCTGATCGCCGATGACCTTGCCCTCACCGTCGACCGGTACGACCCCACGCGCAACGCCTACCGCGCCGGCGGCCGCAAGGCGCTGTGCCTGGCGATGCGCAGCGATGGTCAGCCGCTCGAACAGCCCCTGGTGCGCGTCGAATAGGGCTTTCGGAGCCCAACGTTCCCTCGGCCGTCGACGGCCGAAGGGGCGGAACTAGACGGCCAGTAGATCGCGAGCGCCGGTGTCGCTCGACGGATGCCGCAGCTTCGACATGGCGCGAGCTTCGATCTGGCGGATGCGCTCACGGGTGAGGTTGAAGTGCTCGCCGACCTCTTCGAGGGTGCGGGGTTCGCCGCGATCGAGACCGAAGCGCAGCTTCAGAATCTCGCGTTCGCGCTCGTCGAGCGGGGCCAGCAACCGGGCGATCTCCTCGGGAAGCAGCGCGGTGGCCGCCACCTCGAAGGGGGAATCGGCCGAGCGGTCCTCGACCACGTCGCCGAGTTCGGCGTCGCCGTCTTCGCGCAGCGGTTCGGAAAGCGAGAGGGGTTCGGCGGCGAAGCGAAGCGCCTCGGTGACCTTGTCCTCGGGCATTTCGACCTCTTCGGCCAGCTCCGACAACGTGGCCGGGCGACCGAGCTTGAGCTCCAAGCGCGACCGGGCCTTTTGCAGCCGGGCGAGGGTGTCGCCGGCGTGCACGGGCAACCGGATGGTGCGACCGGTGTTGGCGATACCGCGGGTGATCGCCTGACGAATCCACCAGGTGGCGTACGTCGAGAACTTGAAGCCCTTGCGCCAGTCGAACTTCTCGACCGCGTGCATCAGGCCGAGGTTGCCCTCCTGGATGAGATCGAGGAGCGGCAGGCCCGACGCCTGGTACTTCTTGGCGATCGACACGACCAGGCGAAGGTTGGACTGCACGAAGGTGCGTTCGGCTTCGTCGCCCTTGCGCTTGTTGCGCATGAGCTCGCGGCGCCTGGCCGGCGTGGTGTCCTTCGCGGGGTCGTCGAGTTCCTCGGCGGCCTCGTTGCCGGCCTCGATGGCCTGCGCGAGACGAACCTCGTCGTCCTTGGTCAGCAGCGGGTACTGACCGATGTCGGTCAGATACAGCCGGACGAGGTCTTCCTCGTCACGTTCGACTCGCTCCTTGGCCAAGACGCACCTTCAAACAGTTGACGACCCGGATTGCATGCCTCTCCTCGCGTGTCGCACGGGGAGGGTAACTGCACCCAATCAGGTCTTGAGTGTAACGGTCAACCGGAAACATCGACGCCGCGCCCTGCCGAATTGAGGAGAAAACCGACCGCTCCCCCGTGTTTCCGTGATCGTTCGCCACGATCGGTACCGACTCGGTGACCGCGCGTGACCAAACAATGCGGTGCCAGGAGCGACCTCAGCGGCCGAAACGGTTGGTGATCGGCAACCGCCGATCGCGGCCAAAGCCCTTGCGGGTCACGCGCGCGCCGAGCGGGGTCTGTCGGCGCTTGAACTCCGACAGGTCGACCAGCCGGGTGATGCGGTTGACCATGGCCGCCTCAAACCCCTGGTCGATGAGCTCGGACGGGGTGGCGTCGCCCTCGATGTAGGCCTCGAGCAGGGGGTCGAGCTGGTCGTACGGCGGCAATGACTGATCGTCGCGTTGGTCGGGCCGAAGTTCGGCCGATGGCGGCTTCACGATGACCGATTCGGGGATGACCTCGGTACCGCGTTGCTCGTTCACGAATCGAGCGAGCTCATAGACCGTGAGTTTGTAGACGTCTTTGATGCAGGCATAGGCACCCGCCGTGTCGCCGTAGAGGGTGGAGTACCCCACCGCCGCCTCGCTCTTGTTGCCGGTGGTGAGCACCAGCCAGCCGAACTTGTTGGCCAACGCCATCAACAGATTGCCGCGGATGCGCGACTGGAGGTTCTCTTCGGTGACGTTGGGTTCGCGACCCTCGAAGCTCGGCGCCAACATGTCGAGGAAGGCGGCGTGGGCCGGTTCGATGGCGATCGTGCGGTGGTGGATGCCCAGCCGCTCGGCGAGGGCCTCGGCGTCGGTGACGGAGTGATCGCTCGAAAAGCGCGACGGCATGAGGACACCGTGCACGTTCTCCGGACCCAGCGCGTCGGCACCAATGACGGCCACGATGGTGGAGTCGATGCCGCCGGAGAGCCCGAGGCACACGGTGGAGAAGCCGTTCTTGTGCACGTAGTCGCGGGTGGCGAGCACGAGGCCGTCGTACAGCTCGGACAGGCGGTCGGCCACCGGCGCCATCGGCGGGTGCAGCGCCTCTCCATGGTCGGTCGCGCCCGACACCGAGACCAGCGGGAACACCCCGGTGGGTGGCACGCCGTCGGGTGTCTCGACATCGACGACCAGCGTCTCCTCGACAAACTGGGCGCAGCGGGCGGTGATCTCGCCCGCGGTGTCGACCACCATCGAGCCGCCGTCGAAAACCAGCTCGTCCTGCCCGCCGACGAGATTGACGTAGACGATGGGCACGCCGGACTCATTCGCCCGCTCGTGCAGCATCTCAGCGCGCACGGCCATCTTGCCGCCGTACATCGGCGAGCCGTTGATGTTGATGACCACCTGGGCGCCACCCGCGCCCAGTTGGGCCACCGGACCGCCGGTGATCCAGGAATCTTCACAGATGGTCACGCCGACCCGCACACCGCCAATCTCGAACAGCTGCATCGGTTCGTCACCCGGACGGAAATACCGCTCCTCGTCGAACACCTGGTAGTTGGGCAGATGCCGCTTGTGGTAGGTCCCGACCACCGCGCCATGAGCGCACACGGCCAGCGCGTTGTGCACGTCCGGGTGGCCGTCGGCAAACCCGACGATCACCGCGGTGCTACCCGAGCGTTGCGCGACCCGCTCGAGAGCGCGGCGGTTCTCTTCGACGAAGCCGGGCTTGAGCAACAGATCCTCCGGCGGGTAGCCGGTGATGGTCATCTCCGGGAATACGGCCAGGTCCGCCGACTGCGCCTCGGCCTCGGCGAGGGCGGCGAAGATGCGCTCGACGTTGCCGTCGAGATCGCCGACGACGGTGTTGATCTGACACAGGGCTACGCGCAGGCTGGACACTCGGCAGAGCGTACTTTCACGCGGTGGTTTCGCGTACCACCGGTTGACAGCCGATCCAATGGTCGGTACTTTACCAACTGGTTAATTAACCACCGGGTTATCAACCGCAGCGTTATCAACCGCGGCGAGGGCGACCACCGCACCGACGCCCGGCCGAACGTAGAGGCGCAGAAAGGACCAGCCGACATGCCGACCGCTGAGCTCACCGAAGACGAACGCCTCGACGAGACGTTCGCCGCACTGGCCAACAGCACCCGCCGGGCCATCCTCGCCCGCCTGGCCACCGGCGAGGCCAACGTCGGCGAATTGGCCGAACCGTTCGACCTCTCGATGCCGGCCATCTCCAAGCACCTCGCCGTACTCGAGCGCGCCGGCCTCATCTCCCGCGGCCAACGCGCCCAGTACCGCCCGTGCACGCTCACCCCCGAGCCCCTAGAGGCCGTCGCCACCTGGACCGAGTACTACCGACCGGTCTGGGAAGCCCGCTTCGATCGCCTCGGCGACTACCTCGCCGACATCCAGCCCTAGTCCGCACCCCCCCGCCCGCGAAACCTCCAGCCGAACGACCAGCCCGAACAAGTCAGCCCGAACAATCAGCACCAACCGAAAGAGCATGACCATGAGCAACGACCCCAGCACCGAGAACCTCGTGATCGAACGGACCTTCGACGCCCCGGTCGACGCCGTGTGGCGGGCGTGGACCGAGCCCGAGCATTTTCAGGCCTGGTACGGCCCCGAGGGCGCATCGATTCCCGTCGCCACCATGGATGTGCAGGAAGGCGGTCGCCGATTGATCTGCATGGCGATGGAAACACCGAACGGGCCGATGCAGATGTGGTTCGCCGGCGAATATCGGGAGGTGGTCGTGAACCAACGGTTGGTGTACACCGACGGCATGGCGGACGAGGACGGCAACCTGAAGTCACCCGAGGAGATGGGCATGCCGCTCGGGAGCCCGGCCGAAACCGAGGTGATCGTCGAACTGACCGACCTGGGCGACAAGACCCGGATGGTCATGACCCACGTCGGCGTCGCCCCGGACTCGCCAGGAGCCGGCGGTTGGGGAATGGCGATCGACAAGCTGGCCGCCCACCTCGGCGGCTGAGCCGATGCCGGCGGCTGCGGCGATGAGCGGTTAGCTCGCCTAGGCCGTCAGCGATGGGTGCTGTTGCTGCTCCATGACCGGGGCGTTCCGCATCATCTCCTGCTGGTGCAGGAGCAGGAAGCGGGCGTCCTGCCGGTTGGTGACCAACGAGACCACCACGATGGCCAGAACGGCTGCGCCGAGGCCGATGACGGCCGCGGCCAGCCCGATCGTGTTCGACACCATGAGCGAATCGATCGTCGGTGCGCCGCCGGGCGACGACCCGGCGACTCCGGTGAGCACATTGCCCACGAACCACAGCGCCCACCACGCGTAGACCGGAACGGGCTGGGTGGCGCCCTTGACCGGATCGGCGCTGGCCTTCCAGATCTCCTTGGCGATCAGCATCGGCAGGACGGCGTTCACCACGGGAATGAACCAACTCCAGGCCGCGATCTTGTTGTCCCGCTTGTTCCTGTACTTGCCGAGCGTGATGATCGGCCCGTTGGCGTAGGCCCGGTAGAACCAAAAGACGAACGGCACGGCAACGATGAACACGAGAATCGAACCGGCGTTGGTCGCCGCGCTCACGAGGGCGTCGCTGTCGCTGCGCCGGCTGGTCGTGACCTCGACGCCGGATCGCAGGTCGCCGAGGAGCGACCGCTCCTGGATCAGCCCCCAGATCAGGACGCCTTTGGCCAGCGCAGCGACGGCGAGCAGGGCCTGAGCGGCGAGACCGCCGCCGGCGAGCGGCCGATACAGCGATGCGAGCGATCGCTGCTTGCGCTTTTGGTCCGGTTCGCTCCACGGAAGCTCGGTGGAGGTCGCCTGCGACTCGGTCTCGATGAGATCCCATCCATCGGGATCGGCAACCGGGTTCGCCGGCTGCGGAGCGACGGCACCGGGCACCATCTGGGGCTCGACCATGATCGGCTCCGACGGAGCGCTGAGGCCGAGACCATGCTGAGGCAGCGGGTTCAGCGGCGCCATTTCGGGCAGTGCCTCGAGGGCCGACGGGACTGGGGGCGCGGCGGAGTACTCCTGGGGAGACGCTTCGACGCCGGGCTGCGGCACCGGTGGGGCCGGCGGTATCGGTGGGGCCGACACCGAGGGCGGGATCGGGGTGGAAGCCGGTGGCGGGGGGATCGGCGGGGTCGATGCGAACGGGTCCACTTCGGCCGGAGCGGGTTCGGCGGTCGACATCGTCCACGTCATGTCCGCGTCCGCGGGTTCCCATGTCGAGTTGTCGGGCGCCGTCGACGGTTGCGCGGCGGCCTGCTCCGCCATCCATTTAGGCAGTGGTCCTCCCGCGTCCGCGTTCGGATCTGCCCCCTCGCTGTCGTGAGCCATAACGATCCAATCGGCCACTCCAGCCCGCACTGAAGCGATTCGCACCCCGAGGCGACGCTGGATGGCACGGGATCACGTCAAAACCCCAACAGCGGAGCGCCAGAAGCGCTCCGCTGCCGAGTTGTACAAAAGGGGTTGTACGAAAGAGGGCGCTAGGCCGAGGCCAGGGCCGAGCACACGGTGTTGGTGATCAACCGGGTGACGACGTATGGATCCATGTTCGCGTTGGGGCGACGATCCTCGATGTAGCCCTTGCCGTCCTTGGCCACCTGCCAGGGGATGCGCACCGACGCACCCCGATCGCTTACGCCGTAGCGGTATTCGCTGAAGTGGGCGGTCTCGTGTTCGCCGGTGAGGCGATCCTCGGTGCCCGTGCCGTAGCCGGCCAGGTGCTCCTGGGGCTTGCCTTCGGCGCCGAGCGCCTCACACGCGTTCACGATGGCGTCGTAGCTCTCGCGCATGCGCTTGGTCGAGAAGTTGGTGTGGGCACCGGCACCGTTCCAGTCACCCTTGATCGGCTTGGCGGCGACGGAAGCGTCGACGCCGTACTCTTCGGCGATCCGGTACAGGAGGTAGCGCGCCATCCAGATCTGGTCGGCCACCGCGACGGTATCGGCGGGGCCGATCTGGAACTCCCACTGACCGAGCATGACCTCGGCGTTGGTGCCGGAGATGGCGAGGCCGGCCTCGATGCAGGCGGTGGTGTGGGCCTCGACGATTTCGCGACCGGCGATCTCGATGGCGCCGACGCCGCAGTAGTACGGCCCCTGCGGAGCGGGGTAGCCCTCCTGCGGCCAACCGAGAGGACGACCACCGAGGAAGAAGGTGTACTCCTGCTCAATACCGAACCAGGGCTCCTGATCCTTGTACTTCTCAAAGGTCGCAACGCAGGCGGCGCGGCTGTTCGAGGCGTGCGGTTCCATGGTGTCGGGGAGCAACACGTCGCACAGCACGAGGCGATCGTTGCCGCCGCGGATCGGGTCCGGGCAGTCGAATACGGGGCGCAGCACGCAGTCCGAGTTCTCGCCCGGGGCCTGGTTGGTGCTCGACCCGTCAAAGCCCCAGATCGGGAGGTCGGCGCCATCGTCGAGCACGCGCGTCTTCGACCGGATGTACGGGTTCGGCTCGTGGCCGTCAATCCAGATGTATTCAGCCCGGTAGCTCACTGTGGGGGTTCTCCATGTTGTTCGGTGGTTGATTGTTCGGTGGTTGGTGGTTCGGTGGTTGATTTTTCGGTGGTTGGGGTGTGCGGGGAAGCGCGACCACTGAAAGACGGCCAATTGACACGATAGTCGGCGCGGACGGTACACCGCCCAGCGCAGCCGTAAAGGTCGCGCTCAGCCGTTTCCCAACGATTTCTCTTGTGTAAACGCAATGTGAACCGCCCGCGCCAGATGTGGCGGGAACACCACTTCGTGTGGTGACCTTGGGTTCATGGGTACAGGGTCCAGCGGCCGGTTCATGAGAACAGCGCCATGAGTGCAGAACGCCAGCGTGAATACGTGCTGCGCACGATCGAGGAACGCGGCGTGCGCCTGATCCGGCTGTGGTTCACCGACGTGCTCGGTCGCCACAAGTCGGTGGCGATCTCGCCGGCCGAACTCGAATCGGTGCTCGAAGAGGGCCTGATGTTCGACGGTTCGAGCATCGACGGGTTCAGTCGGGTGCAGGAATCCGACGTGTTGGCCCGGCCCGACCCGGCCACCTTCGAGCTGTTGCCCTGGGCCAAGACCGACGAGCCGTCGGGTCTGATGTTCTGCAACATCGAGAACATCGACGGCACCCCCTTTGAGGGCGACCCCCGTCAGGTGCTGCACCGCAACCTGGCACGCGCTCAGGAGCACGGTTACTCGTTCTTCGTCGCGCCGGAGATGGAGTTCTTCTACTTCGCGTCGGATGACCCGACCACCAAACCCGAACCGATCGACCAGGCGTCGTACTTCGATCTCACGACCGCCGACGTGGCGAGCGATCTGCGCAAGACGACCATCCACATGCTGGAGAAGTTGTCGATCCCGGTGGAGTATTCGTTCCACGAGGACGGTCCGAGCCAACAGGAGATCGATCTTCGCTACACCGAGGCGATGAACATGGCCGACAGCGTGATGGCGTTGCGCATGGTGGTGAAGAAGATCGCCATGGACCGCGGCGTGTACGCCACCTTCATGCCGAAGCCGCTCAACGGGCAGCAGGGTTCGGGCATGCACACGCACCTGTCGCTGTTCGAGGGCGACACCAACGCCTTCCACGACGCCGACGACCAGTACGGGTTGTCGAAGGTCGCCAAGGCATTCATCGCCGGTCTCCTGGTGCACGCCCGCGAGATCACCGCGGTGACCAACCAGTTGGTGAACAGCTACAAGCGTCTCAACGAGGGGTACGAAGCCCCCCAGCACGTCACATGGGCTCGTAACAACCGGTCGGCGCTCGTGCGGGTGCCGGTGCACAAGCAGGGCAAGCCCGATTCCACCCGGGTCGAATACCGGGCGATCGATCCGGCGTGCAACCCCTACCTGGCGTTCTCGCTGCTGCTGGCCGCCGGCATGCGCGGCATTCGGGAGGGCTACGAGCTGCCCAACGAAGCCGAGGGCAACCTGTTCGAACTCACGGGCGCACAGCGCAACGACCTCGGAATCCGTTCGTTGCCGACCTCGCTCAATCAGGCACTGAACGAGATGGAGGGGTCCGAACTCGTTCGGGAAGCGCTGGGCGAGCACATCTTCGAGTGGTTCCTGCGCAACAAGCGCTCGGAATGGACCGGCTATCAGCAACAGGTCTCCCAGTGGGAGCTCGACCGGTATCTGCGGAGCTGGTGAGCCGTGGAACCGTTACTGCTCTACCCGAACCCGCCGCCCTACGAGCTCGCCCAGGCCCTCGACCTGGCCGGGTGGGCGTGGAAGGCGGTCGGTAACGAAGAGGAATCGCGCCGCGACGAACCCGAGGACGGGTGGGGTGGCGCGATCATCGTGGCCGCCGAAGAGGGCGAGAACGCCTTCGCCATGGCTCGAGCGCTCCGCAAGCGCGATCAGCCGATCGAACCGCTCCTGTTGCTGGTCTCGGGCGCGCAACTCGACGAGCTGGACATGCGCGGCGAGTTGTTCGACGACTTCTGTCTCACGCCGTTTCATCCACGCGAGCTCGAAGCGCGGCTCAAGCACCTGTTATTCCGTGCCGGTCGAACCAGCCGCCCGAACGTCATCGAGTACGGCCCGCTCGCGCTCAACGTCGAGACCTATCAGGCCGCCGTCGACGGCGAACCGCTCGATCTCACGTACATGGAGTACGAGCTGCTGAAGTTTCTGGCGTCGCACCCCGGCAAGGTCTTCACCCGCGAGACCCTGTTGAGTCGGGTGTGGGGCTACGACTACTACGGCGGCGCCCGGACCGTGGACGTCCACATTCGGCGGCTCCGCTCGAAGCTCGGCGAAGAACACGCCGGGCTCATCCAGACCGTTCGGTCGGTGGGCTACAGCTTCGGCCAATCAAAATGGCTCTAACCCGACCCGCGAACCATCTGGTGCCTGGCACCAGATGGTTCGCGGCGGCCGGACCGGGCTTGCTCGCAGGTCAAGTCCGGGGCGCGAAATGCCGATCAGGGGGTTGACGACTTACACCGTAAAGGTACAGACTGACACTGTAAGTTGACCCCGCCCGGGTCAGCAGTGGAGTACCTGCCCGCCACCGGAGAAGGAACGACCATGGCAACCGTCGAAGAGATGATCGGCCGCACCGACCCGAACGACATCGAAGCGATCCTCGCGATCACCAACACCGACGCTGACGAGATCGCCCACATCGTGGCCGACGAGTCCGACGCCATCTTCACCTGGGACTACACCAAGGCGGCGCGCCCCAAGCTCGACAAGCTGTACGAAAAGGCCAAGACGTCGCAGTGGAACGGCACGACCGACCTGCCGTGGGATGCCGACGTCGATCCGGAAAAGATCGCTGCCGAGCTGCACGCCGAACACGCCGACGACCCGCCGATCATCGACTTCGCGGGTACGGGCGCCGAGAAGTGGGGCGACAAGGAGTGGATCGAGTTCAACCGACTCTCCGCCGACTGGACGCTCGCCCAGTTCATGCACGGGGAGCAGGGCGCCCTGGTCGCCACCGGCAAGATCGTCGAAACCGTGCCGTGGTACGACGCCAAGCTGTACGCCGCCACCCAGGTGATGGACGAAGCCCGCCACGTCGAGGTGTTCGCCCGCTACCTCCACGAAAAGCGCGAAGGCAGCTTTCCGATCAACGCTCACCTGCGCATGCTGCTCGACGACATCATCAACGACAGCCGGTGGGACATGACCTACCTGGGCATGCAGATCATGGTCGAAGGCCTGGCTCTCGCCGCCTTCGGGTTCATGCATTCGATGACCGAGGAGCCGCTGCTCAAGAAACTGCTGCGCTACGTCATGAGCGACGAAGCCCGCCATGTCGCGTTCGGCGTACTCAGCCTGCAGGAGTACTACCAGGAGCTCACCCAGGCCGAACTGCGCGAACGCCAGGAGTTCGCCGTCGATGCCGCCGTCCGCATGCGCGACCGCTTCCTTCAGCAGGAGGTGTGGCACCGCCTGGGTGTCGACGTCCCGGCGATGATGGGGATTCTGCTGCAACAGGACCCGGCCGAAAATGTCTTCCAGCAGATGCTGTTCTCGAAGATCGTTCCCAACACCAAGAAGCTCGGCCTGCTCGACGCCGGCGATGGTTGGCTGCGCGAACAGTTCACCTCGATGGGCATCATCCAGTACGAGAACTGGGCGTCCACCGACGAGGAGTACGGCAGCCTGGACGAGGTGGAGGCCGATAAGGTCGCTGGGTGACCGAGCATTGGATCGTCGACAACACCCCTAGCCAAAAGTGGCCGCTGTACACCCGCGGCAATGTCGGTGAGGTCTTCCCCGAGGTCGTCTATCCGCTCACCTGGGAGCTGGTGGGCCACGAGGCCGAGCGCGGGTGGCGCGACTCCTACACCGGGTTGGGCCTAACCACTGCGGCCGACTTTCCGCCCGGCGACGACTGGACGATCCTGGGCATCTTCGGGGGCTACTGCTACCTGAACGCGAGCTACATCCGAATGATGGGGGTGCGTACCCCGGGCAGCTCGGTCGAAGCGATCGATGCTCAGTTTTTCGGCGAGTCCGAGGCGCCGGCCTACCGGGCCCGCAAAGGCGACAAGAACGCGCTTTCGACCGCCAAGCTGGCCAAGTCGGTGCTCGACGTTCTCCGCACCAACGATCTTCCGGAGCTGGCGACCGATCAGCGGTCGGTCGAGGGGTTTCTCGACGGCCGTCCCACCGGCGATGACGTGAGCAACAACCGCATGTGGGGCTACCTGCTCGGCTACGCGCCGTTGTTTCGCCACCTGTTCGCCCGCCACATCACCATCACGTTCCAGGCCATCGTCGCCTCGGGCCTCGTCGCCGACATCTGCGCAGACAAGCTCAACGCGCCGTGGGAGGCGGTGTCGATGCTCGGTGGCATCGGTGATATCGAATCCGCCCGGCCCGCCGCCGCGATGTGGGCGCTCAGCCGGACCGACGGCGAGGAGTTCACCGCCGGACTGGCTGGCTTCCTGGCCGAGTTTGGCTTTCGCGGCCCGAACGAATGGGAGCTGGCATCGGACACGTGGGAATCGCGACCCGAGTTGGTCACCACCGCAATCGAGCGGATGCGCAGTTCCGCCGATGATCACGATCCGGCCCACCAGCAGCGCTACATGCAGGAGCGGCGCCAGGAGGCCATCGCCCGCTCCCGGGCGCGGCTTGGCCGGGCCGACCGGTTCGTGTTCGACAAGGCGCTTTCTGCGGCGACGGTGTTGAGCCAGGGGCGCGAGCGGTCCAAGACCACGGTGATCCGGGCACACAACGGCGCTCGTCGCGTGCAGCGCGAGCTGGCCGGCCGGGCCGTAGCGAAGGGCGGGACCACCGACCTCGCTTCGACCTGCCTGCTCACGGTCGATGAGTTCCTCGAGTACCTCGACAACCCCGAGCCGTTTCTCGGCGTCATCGAGGAACGGCGAGCCCGCAAGGCCGACCTCGACGCCAAGGTTCCGCCGTTCGTTTTCGAGGGTCACCCCCCGGCACCCGATACCTGGGCGGCCAAGGGCGCCGGCGCCGAACCGATGGGTGTCGGCGATGAAATCGTCGGCATAGGCGGGTGTCCGGGCCAGGCGCGCGGTCGAGCCCGGATCGTGACCGACCCCGGCGACCCGGGCAACCTCGGCCCCGGCGACGTTCTCGTCGCGCCGCTGACCGACCCGTCGTGGACCCCGCTGTTCACCGCCGCAGAAGCGGTGGTCGTCGATGTGGGCGCGGTGATGAGCCACGCGGTGATCGTGTCGCGCGAGCTCGGAATCCCCTGCGCGGTCTCGGTCACCGATGCCACCCACCGAATCCCCGAAGGCGCCCTGATCGAGGTCGACGGAGCGACCGGTCGGGTGACCGTCCTCGAAGTGCCGTGACCTCGGAGCCCGGCCGGCGCAAGCGCGGGGCCGAGACCACCGTCGCCATTCTGGACGTCACGGTGGAGCTACTCACCGAGACGGGTTACGGCAATCTCACGATCGATGCGGTGGCCGAGCGGGCCGGGGCGAGCAAGGCCACGATCTACCGCCGTTGGTCGAGCAAATCCGACCTCGTCGTCGCCGCCATCTCCACCGTCATCGTGCCCGTCGATGTAGCCGATCAGGGCGATTTCGTCACCGAGTTCCGTTCCTACCTCATCGACCGTTTCGCCATCTACGGCAACGAATCGGGGCGACGACTGGTGGCGGCGCTGATCGGCGCGGCCCCAACCGACCTCGAGCTGGGCGAAGCCCTGCGCACCTGGTTGGCGGGGACCCGCAGAAGCACGATTGCCCTGCTCGAACGCGGCCGGGCGCGCGGCGACGTTCGCACCGATGTCGACCTCGCCTCGATCGTCACGTTGGTGTCAGCGCCGTTGTTGCACCGCGGCGTGGTCGAACAATCGTTGCCGGACCTCGCGCTCGTCGACGACATCGTGACCCTGGTGGCTGCGGCCGTGGCCCCTCCTCCGTGACGAGCACGGAGCGTCAGCCCGCCCCGCAGCCCGAGGTGGGAAAGGCCTCGGCGCGCAACGGGTCGGCCAACAACCGTTCCGCCAGCTCGGCGGTTGGCCGTGCGGGCGCATCGGTGACTCTGCCGTTCAGCAGGTCGTGCCCGATGGCGAGCATCGGTACCGGGCAGTAGTGGGTGGCGTCATCCGGGCTGCGTAGCCGATAGGCGACACCGCCGACCTCGACCGTCGCCGCGTCGGTGGTCGACGGCAGGACATCCACCGTGAAGCCGAGACGTTCCGCCTCGCCGACGATGATCGGGTTCACCCGGGTGAGCGCATCGTTCACGACGGGATCGTCGTTGTCCGGCACGAGCGCAAACACGAGGCGGGCGTCGGGACCCGCCCACGCGGCGACCGCTCCGAGATAGGTCGAGATCTGATCGGTGATCTGCTCGGTGACGTCGGGAGCCGCTCCCTCGGGTGGAGCCGCCTGCCATATGCCGAACGACACGACGACCAGCCGGACGCGTTGGTCCGGGGCAAACGTGGCGAGGACGTTGGGCCAGGAGGCGCCGTAGTAGCCGGGCCCGGCGGAGATCAGGTATCGGCTGGGTGGTCCGGAGTCGGCCAGGAGCACCTCCGCGGCATAGGCGAGTTGGCGCCCGATCGAATCGCCGATCACGAGCACCTCGGAAACGGGAACTTTGGCGGGGGCCGCCTCCGGTTCGGCAGTGGTCGTCGGTGCCACCGGCGCTGCGGTCGTCGTCGCCACCCCGACGGCGACCGTGGTCGAACTGGTCGGGGTTGTCGAAGGCGCCGGAGAACCGGCGACGGTCGACTCCGCGGCACCGTCGGTACAGGCGGCGAGCGCCAACCCGACCACCAGCAGCGCGGCGAGGGGCACGACCCCGCCGGGTCGGATGCTACGAGTCACTCGCCGGTAGCAGTTCGGCGAATCGGGCCGCGTCGGGCGGTAGAACAGCGAGGCTCTCCTCGATGCCCATCGCCTCGAGGTCCGCGAACCCGAGGGGCAACAATTCGGTCACCGCGGCGGCCAGCCACGGCGGTTTGGCCGCCTCGCCGGGGGGCGACGTCGTGGGCGTGAGCCCGGTGATGACGCCGACTCCGGTCGGCTCGGCCGCCATCGTGTGAATCCGGAGATCGGGCCGGTTGGTGCGCAGCGCGAGGATCGCCTTCCACACGTCGCCGCTCCAGAGCAGCGAGTCGCGGTCGCGCTGCGAGGTGCGGGCATCGATCGGCAGGCAGTCGTGGACCAGGATCACCGCGCCCGGCCGACAGTGTGCCTCGGCGTTCAAGATGTCGGCTGCCGCCTGCTCAAACAGATGGAGCCCGTCCACGAACACCAGGTCGAAGGGCTGTTCGCGCAACGACGCATAGTCCGCTTCGGCGAAGAACGCATCGCTGGTCGCCTCCACGATCGTCGTGCGGGCGGGCAGGTCGACCTCGATGATCGGGTTCGGGTCGACGCCCACCACCTCCGTGCCGTGCTGCACAAACGCGAGCGAGTGCCCCTTGTGCACGCCGATCTCGAGATACCGGGTGGGGCGGAGGGTCTGGTGGGCCGCGCGCAACAATCCGTAGTAGGTCGAAAAGTGACCCGGGGACGGCGTCGCTGGCGTTGTGCCGGTGGTCATCGGGTTCGTCTCCAGTAGGCGCCGGTCCAGTCGACCGGAATGATCTCATCATCGATGCCGTGGTCGCGGCGGTAGTCGGTGACCGCCTCGCGACACGACTCCCAGGCGCCGTAGTCGTCGACGATGACGTAGCCGCCGACGGCCAGTTTCGGGTACAGGGCGTCGAGGGCCTCGATCGTCGACTGATACAGGTCTCCATCGAGGCGCAGCACCGAGAGCTGTTGGATCGGCGCGGTGGGGAGGGTGTCGGCGAACCATCCCTCGAGAAAGCGCACCCGTTCGTCGAGCAGGTCGTAGCGGGCGAAGTTGGCGCGGACGTCGTCGGCGGACACCGCCAGCTGGGGGAACACCGAGAAGTCGATTCCGTCGTCGGCCGGAAAGCGGTCGCCGTCACCCGCGGGCAGGCCCTCGAAGCTGTCGGCAACCCACACCTGCCGGTCGGCGTCGTCGTACGCCGCCAGGACGGCGCGCATCAAGATGGTGTTTCCGCCCCGCCATACGCCCGTTTCCATGAAATCACCGGGCACGTCATCCTCGATCACCTTCCGACAGCAATCGAGGGTGTTACGCAGCCGCGCGGTGCCCGCCATGGTTTCGGCCGTGGGTGGCCAATCGTTGCCCACACTGCGGACGGCCGGGTCGCCCGAGGGTTCGACGAGCCGCCAGCCCTGCTCTTTCAAGATGCTGCGGATGTCGTCGCCTCCCGGCCAGCGGGCCAGGTCGATGTTGCGGACCTCCTGGTCCAAGAACACCTCGCGGGTGAGACAGCCCATCAGAAGATCGAGATAGCGCGAGCGGGCGTCGGTAGTCATCGCGTCCCATCATGGCCCGAATCCTCGGCCCAGCGACGAGGCCGGGGCGCCAACGCAGGGCCGGAATCCGGCCGGCGAGACCGGATCCGGCAGGAGCGTCGGTTGCTTTGGGCCGCTGTCGTGTCACCATGGCGGGGTGACACCCGCGCGCGTTGGTCGCTACGAATTGCAAGAAGTGCTCGGCACGGGCGGCTTTGCCACGGTGTACAAGGCCGTTGACCCCCGCCTCGACGCCGTCGTGGCGGTCAAGGTCCTGGCCGAGAACTGGAGCCATCAGCCCGAGGTTCGGCGCCGATTCCGCACCGAAGCCGTGCTCCTGCGCCGGGTGCAGAGCGAAAGTCACGTACCCGGCATCGTCGAGGTCTTCGATATCGACGAAAGCGAGGACGGTCGCCCCTTCTTCGTCATGAGCTACGCCGACCGGGGCACCCTGTCGGCCCGGTCCGGAACCGAGCCGTGGACACCATCGCAGGTCGTGCCGGTCATCGATTCGCTCACCGAGACCATCGGCGCGCTGCATGCGAGCGGCGTGGTGCACCGGGACCTCAAGCCCTCGAACCTGATGCTGCGCTCGGATCGCAACGCAGCGGCCGGCAGCGAGGGCGGGTTGATCGGGGTCGGCGAACGGATGATTGTGGGTGACCTCGGGTTGGCCAAGGACCTCAACCACGAGACGACCACGCTGAGCCTCGGCGGCGGAACCCAGCGGTACATGGCCCCCGAGCAGATCGACCCGACGCGCCAGGTGGACGGGCGCGCCGACGTGTACGCCTCGAGCGTGCTGGTGATGGAGTTGCTGACGGGCCGTGGGTCCGCCCCGGCCGAAAAGGACCGCTACGCGCCCGAGTCTCCGCCGGCCATCGCCCCGGAGGTCTGGACCGAGCTTCAGCGCGGCTTCGCGGACGATGCCGATGCCCGCCACCCGTCGATGGCGCACTGGCGCCACGCGTTGGTGTCCGCACTGGTGCCTCCGGCGCCCGGCGCCGGGCTGCCCCCGCCGCCACCACCGCTGCAGGCGACCGCCGTCACCGCTACGGGAACCGCGGAGTCGGTCCCGACCACCGCTGCGACCGCGGGTGGGCGCTCGAAGCTGGTCGTGGCCGGTTTGGTCGCGCTCGGCCTCCTTCTGCTGATCGGCATCGGCGCGGCCGTGTTGTTGTCGGGCGACGGCGCTGATCCGATCGTGGGCCCCGAGAGCATCGAGGTGGGCGAGACCGTTCGCTATCGCGTCGAAGCCGAACCCGATTCCGCGATCGTCTGGACCGACTGGAACGGCGCTCGAATCAGCAACGCCGACCTTCAGGTCACCCCGGTGCTACCCGGGATCCTCAACTTCTCGGTCAACATCGACGGTGAGCGGTCCTCCCGCTCGGTGGAGGTGCGGCCGTCCCCCGTCGGTCCGTCGATCGAGGGACCGGAGACGATCACCGTCGGTACCCTGGCGACCTTTACGGCTTCGGCCGAGGTGGGCGACGTGTCGCAGTACTGGCTCGACCCGGCCGGCGTCCGCAGTGAGGGTCCGAGGTTGCTGATCGAACCGACGCAAACGGGCGACCTCTCCATTGCGCTCGTCTCCGTCGGCGCTGACGGAGTTGAACGCGGTGTCCGGCGCACCGTCGAGGTCGATGGGCGGGTGGACGAATGAGCAGCGGCACGACTCGCCGCCGACTCCTCGCGGCGTCCGCCGACGACCGCCCGGACCTGTTCGACGAACTGGCCCGGTCCGCCGCAGGCGGCGACAACGACGCTGCCGCGGACCTGGCGTGGGCCGTGCGCGAATTCCGGCTGGCCCATTCGGGACTCCGTCAGTACCTGTTCAGCGATTCCGACATCGATGCCGGCGAACAGCGGGTGCTCATCGCGGTCGCCTACCGCATCGGTTCGTTCCGGGGCGACGCCCGCTTCACGACGTGGTTGCATCGCGTTGCCATGAACGAGGCCAAGATGCTGCTCCGAAGCGAACAGCGGCACAGCGACCGGGCTGAGCCCGGCGACGCGGAGGACTTCGCCGAGGACTTTGTGGCCCGGGTGTCGTCGATGGTGGTCGATCAGGCCATCGTTCGCGCCGAGATCGACCAGTTGCCCGAGCAGCGTCGACAGGCCCTGTTACTGCGCGAAGAACAAGGCCTCAGCTACGACGAGATCGCCGAGCACATGGCCATCCCGCTCGGTACCGCCAAGACCTGGGTCCGCCGGGCGCGAGGCGAGTTGGCCCAACGGCTGGCCGACCGCCTGAGCGGCGAATTCTGAACTACTCGCCGGGGACGGCGGGAAGATCGTCGAGGGTCCACGACGCGATGACCTCATCGGCGGAGGTGCCGAACAGCACCAGCTCGGTCGCGCCGGCGGGAATGCTGAACCCCAGTGTGGCCGACTCCGACGTTTGGGCCTCGATGGTCGACGGGCCATCGTCCCACTCCGGGCCCGACGGTCGACCATCGGCCGACAACCGGAAACTGAGACTGAAGTACTGGCCCGTGCCGATCTCGCAAAGGGTCTTCTGCGTGCCGCTCAACAGGTTGAGATCGGTGGCGTTGGTCACCAGTATCTCGATGTCGACCAGACGCATGTCCCGCCCCGCCCTCTTCTCCTCATCGCTGATGCCATTGATCGTGACGCCGGCCCGGAGCACCTCGATTTCCCAGGTGTCGATGCAGCCCGGGCTCGTGTTGGTGCTGGTGAAGGAACCGGATCCTCCGGCCTCCAACGAGATCGGGTACTCCGACGACGTGGGGTTGAGGAACGAGATGATCTCGCGAACGCGTTCGTCCTGGTCGATGACCAGGTTCCAGCCGGTGAGATCGGTGACGCGGCTGCGGGTCTCGAAGATCATCGCGACCGTCTCGAAGGTGCGCCCGGCGACCCGAACGCCACTGCGGGAGCTGCCCGACGTATCCGACCACGCCGCAGCCGCGACCGACTGGCCCTCGGGGGAGGCGAGCAGGATGTCCGCGGTGTCGTAGGACTGGGTGTCCTTCGTCAGCGCTTCGAGGTACACCTCCACGACCAGCACATGGCTGGGGGCGGGCTCCGCCTCATCGGCGTAGACCTCGCCTGGGGCTGTGTTGATGGTGAACACCCGCTCGATACCGACACCGGTGCCGGCGTAAATGGTCTCGGGACCGTCCTGCAACAGTTCGTTCACCTGTACGACGTCGAGCGGTGGTTCGGTGGTCGTCGTCGCCGGTGCCTGGGTCGTGGTGGGCGACTGGGTGGTCGTGGGCGCCCCTTCGGTGGTCGGCGGTGCTGCCGAGCCGTCGTCGGGTTGCCCGTCGTTGAATTCGCCGTCGGCCGCCGCGCTGCCCCCGTCGGTGCCGCCGTTGCCGAGACCCAGGATCAGGCCCAGCCCCGAGGCGCCGTCGATGGCGACGGTCGGGCAGTTGGCGGTCAAATAGCCGCGCGCCGACTCGGCGTCGAACGCCGAATTGCGTTCGACCACCTCCGCAAGTGCATCCGGTGACCCGCCGGGCTCGGCCCGCAGCCATTCGATAACGATCGACAAGAACTCATCGATGCTGGGGGGCGCGCCGTCGGGGATGACTTCGCGGGCGGCCTCGGCTTCGATGATCGCCGCGCTCGCGGGCCCGCCGGAGGCGATGGTGGCCTCCAACTCGGCGATCGCGCCGCAGAAGTCACGGCTCACGCCCTCGCTGCCGGCGATCGCCTGACCGCTGGGCGACAGCGACGTCGAGCTGGAGCAGGCGGCGGCGATCAACGCGGCGGCGAGCAGGATGAACAGGCTGCGGAAGGACGGTTTCGAGTAGGGGCGGCGCATGCGGTGCCTTCGGGTTGCTCTCCAGATGAATGTACCCAGCCCTGCTCCAGTCGATGGAGCAGGGCCGGGTGGGGTGGTGAGCGAGTCGGTTCGGTGGAGAGGACCGGGCCGATTCGATCGCCTTGTATGTCCTTTTGATGCGCCGATGCCGGCTGGAGTTTCACCCCCGCGGGGATTTCTTGCCCTACTCACCGGGGATCGTCGGCATTTCCACCGTCCACGTGGCGAGTACGTCGTCGTCGTCATGGCCGAGCAGGGTCAGCTCGGTCGAATCGGTCGGCACTTCGAACGTGACCCTTCGCACCCCCGCCGTTCCCAAATCGACATTGTTGAAATCGAGCGGTGCGAATTTCGGGGCGATGGGTCGACCGTCGACAACGAGGCGAAAATTCACCCCGAAGAGCTGACCGGTCGTGATGTCGCACAAGAACCCCTCCGGGTCGGGGTCGGTCGCATTGACCGCGTCGATCTCGACGTGGACGAGACGGGTGCCGCGGGCTGAACGGTCGACCGGCTCGTCCTCGCCGCCTTCGAGAACGACCTGGGCGCTGGTGAGGGTCATGTTCCACGTGTCGTCGCAGCCGTCGGTCGAGGTTGGGACTACGACGGCGAAGACCTCATCGGAGATCTCGAGCGGGATCGGGTACCCGGTGGGGATGATGCCGTCGAGTTGGAGATGCTGGGGCACGCGTTGGTCGCGGTCGATGGCCAGGGAGTAGCCGTCGAGGTTCTCGAGGAGCCCTTCCACCGGGAACGGAATTCGTGTCGTCAGGCTGGCGCGCCCTTCGATCTGAATCCCGAAGATCTCCTCGCCCGCCGGGCTGTAGAAGCCGATCGGTGGGACGCCCCGACCATCGGGTCCGATGAGGAGAAGGTCGGCCAGGGCAAAGAACTGCTGGCGCTCGGCTTCGGAGGTCATGAACACATCGAGGATGAGCACGTTGGGCGGATCGTTCTGGTAGCTGTCCACGTAGCTGGAGAGCGCGCCGTTGGTTGCCAGCGCACCGTCGATGGAGATCGTCGTGCTCTCGTAGGAGACCTCGAGTCCGGTGGCGCTTTCCCGGTCGAGGAGCACGACCTCCTGGACGGAGCCGGTGGTGTCGGTGGGGGACGAGGTTTCCGATGTCGGTTCGTCCGCCGCCGACGTAGCCGATGTGGCGGGCGCCGGCTGCGTCGTCGCCGGGGCCGCGACGGTCGTTTGGAGCAGGCCATCGAGGGCCCCGCCGACCAGAAGTTCGACGCCGGGGCATGTCTGGTCCAGGAAGGTGCGCACGGTCGACGTGTCGAGGACTGCGAGGGAGTCGGTGGCCTCGACGAATTCTGCGGTCGCGGTGTCGGCCGTGAGGTAGGTCTCGGCGTCGGCGAAGAACGCTCGTACCTCCAGAGGCGATGTCGGCGGCAACAGTTCGATGACCGCTCGAACCTCGGCGTCGGCGTCGGGGGGTCGCGCCTCGCCGGCGGGCGTGGTCGCGGTGGCGGCGTCGAGATCGGCGACCGCGGGACAAAACGAGCGAGCGACGCCCTCGCTCGCCGCGCTGGCCTCGCCCGAGCCGGTGGCTGGCGAAGAATCGCCACACGCCCCGGCGAGGAGCGCCAGCGTCAGAAAGCCAGCGGCAAAGCCGAGGCGAGGTTCTAGGCGGGGAGCGGGCATCCGGGATTCGCAGACCTTTCGGGATCCTGATCAGTGTGTTCCACATCGGCGCTGAGGTGGTTCATCCAAGGAAGATTCCCGCTGCGACCGGCGGACGGGTGGAGAATTCGTCGTCCGCAACCGATTCGCCGCCGCCGGTGTTCTCTATCCTGTGATCTCTCTGACCAACGAAGAACTCGCTTCTGACCTCGACGGTCGCTTCGGCGACTTCATCGACGCGCACGGCCCGATGGTCCTGACCCTCGCGACTCGCCTGACGGACCCGAGCACCGCTCCTGACATTGCCCAGGAGGTCTTCCTCCGGGCCTACCAGGCGCTCGGGGGCTACGGAGCCGATCGGGTGGCCACGTTGCAAACCCGGCCGTGGCTGGCCACGATCACCCGCAACCTCGTACGCAACGAATACCGACGGCGCAGCCGGCGACCGACCGTCCCGCTCGATGGCACCGCGAGCGCCCCCGGCGACAGCAATCGGGCCGATCTCGAGGCGATCGACACGAGTGATCACCTGAACCAGATGTTGGCCGAGCTGAGCGACTCCCAGCGCGAGGCGGTCGTGTTGCGCCACGTCATCGGCCTCTCGATACACGATGTTGCTCTCACGATGGCGTGCCCGGTGGGGACGGCGAAATCGCACGTCTCGCGGGGCCTTGAACGGCTGCGAACCCAGATGGCGGAATCCGAGGAAGGTGCTCGTCCATGAACAAACCCACCCCGACCCCGACGGACGGCGCGGTCCACCCCGACGTCGCCGCGGCGCTCGACGGCCCCGCCCTCGGCCTGTCGCCAGGGTTGCGAACCCGGATACTCGATGAGGTGGCCGGTGCTGAGTCCCGGCCGGGCGAGTATCACCTGGCGCAGTTCAACATCGCCCGGTTTCGCAAGCCCATGGATCACCCCGACCTGGCCGGATTCGTCGAGATGCTCGACCCGCTCAATCACCAGGCCGACTCCGCACCCGGTTTCGTCTGGCGCCTGACCGACGAGGGATCCAACGATGCCACGTCCATCACCCACTACGACGACCCGCTCCAACTGCTGAACCTCTCGGTGTGGACCGATGTCGGAGCGCTGCGCAACTACGTGTACCGAACCGAGCATGCGGCGATGGTGCGGCGCCGGGATGAGTGGGCCGAGGCGATGGAGTCGAACTATCTCGTGCTGTGGTGGGTGCCCGCGGGCCACCGGCCCGACGTGGTCGAGGCTGATGCCCGGCTCGAGTTGGTGCGGGCCCACGGCCCCACGCCCGAAGCGTTCACGTTCGGCACATCGTTTCCACCGCCCAACGCCGGCTGATCCGGCCGGTTCGGGCGAGGCACGCCGCGTTATACCCACACCGGTCGCCAACGGGCGCCGTAGGGTTTCTCCGTGGTGAATGTGACCTATCCGGCGGAGCTGCCGATCACGGCGCGGCGCGCCGACCTGCTCGAGGTCATCGGTGCGAACCAGGTGGTCATCGTCGCCGGCGAAACCGGGTCGGGAAAGAGCACCCAGCTCCCGAAGATCTGTCTCGAACTCGGCCGCGGCACCGAGGCCTTCATCGGCCACACCCAGCCCCGCCGTATCGCGGCCCGCTCCGTGGCTCAGCGGATCGCCGACGAACTGGACGTCGAACTCGGCAGCACGGTCGGCTTCGCCGTGCGGTTCAGCGACCGGGTCTCGAACGACACGCAGATAAAGCTGATGACCGACGGTTTGTTGCTCGCGGAGATGCAGCGGGATCGCAAACTGCGGCGCTACGACACGATCATCATCGACGAGGCCCATGAGCGCAGCCTCAACATCGACTTTCTGCTTGGCTACCTGCGCCAGCTGCTGCCGTCTCGCCCCGACCTCAAGGTCATCGTGACCTCGGCAACCATCGATACCGAACGCTTCTCCGAGCATTTCGGCGGCGCGCCCATCGTCGAAGTGTCGGGCCGCGGGTACCCGGTCGAGCAGCGCTATCGGCCGATCGAGGAGGCCGAGGGCGACCAGTTCGATGCGATCTGTGACGCCGTGCGCGAGCTCCAGCGGGAAGGGCCGGGTGACATACTCGTGTTCCTCAGCGGCGAGCGCGAGATTCGAGAAGCCGGCGAGGCCATCGACGGGCTGAAGTTGCGCGACACCGAGACCCTGCCGCTCTACGCCCGCTTGTCGAGTGCCGAACAACAGCGGGTGTTCAGCGGCCACGCCGGTCGCCGGGTGGTTCTGGCCACCAACGTGGCCGAGACATCGCTCACCGTGCCGGGTATTCGCTATGTCATCGATGTGGGCACGGCCCGGATCTCCCGCTACAGCCACCGCACGAAGGTGCAGCGGCTGCCCATCGAACCGGTATCGCAGGCCTCGGCCGACCAGCGGGCGGGACGCTGCGGTCGCATCGCCCCGGGTATCTGCATCCGGTTGTACGACGAAGACGACTACCTGTCCCGCCCCGAATTCACCGAGCCGGAGATTCAACGGACCAGCCTGGCCTCGGTCATCCTTCAGATGGCCGCGCTGGGGCTCGGCGATGTCGAGTCGTTTCCCTTTGTCGATCGGCCGGATGTCCGTAGCATCCGCGATGGCATCGCACTGTTGGAGGAGTTGGACGCGGTTGCCCCGGATCGTCAGGGCACGAAGAGGTGGCTGACGCCGGTGGGGCGCGACCTGGCCCGGCTCCCCATCGACCCCCGGCTCGGCCGCATGGTGATCGCCGCCGACGAAACGGGCTGCCTCGAAGAGGTGATGGTCATCGTCGCCGCGCTGGCGATACAGGACCCGCGAGAGCGGCCGAGCGAGAAGCGTCGGGCGGCCGACGAGGCCCACAACCGGTTTTTTCACGAGGGCTCGGACCTGCTCACGTGGCTGAAGTTGTGGGAGTACCTGATGGCGGAGCGCAAAGCCCGGTCGTCGAACCAGTTTCGCAAGATGTGTCGAGCCGAGTACTTGAACTTCTTGCGGGTGCGCGAGTGGCAGGACGTGCATTCCCAGCTCGTCCGGGTAGCCAAGGATCTGCGCCTCCGGCGAAACAGCACGCCCACCGCGCCCGATGTCATTCACCAGGCGCTGCTGACGGGTTTGTTGTCGCACGTGGGTCACCTCGATGCCAAGACCTCGGCGAAGGCAAACCAGGCCCGGGGTGATCAACGGGGTCGCGACAAGCGCCGCAAGCCGCTACCGGAGTACGTCGGGGCCCGCAATGCTCGGTTCGCGATCGCTCCGGGTACACCGATGAGCAAGGGCGGGCAGGGAAATACAGGCGGGCAAGGAAATACCGGCGGGCCGGCCTGGGTCATGGCTGCGGAGCTGGTGGAGACCAACCGGCTGTGGGCTCGCGGGGTGGCCGGCATTCGGCCCGAGTGGATCGAGCGGGCCGCCGAACATCTCGTGAAGTACAGCTACGACGAGCCCTGGTGGGACCTCAAGCGGGCCGAAGCCGTGGTGAAGGAGCGGGTGAGTCTGTATGGCCTGCCCGTTGTCGCCGGTCGCATCGTCGCCGTGGCGCCGACCGATCCCGATATCGCCCGGGACTTGTTTCTCCACCATGCCCTGGTCATGGGCGAATGGGAATCGTCACATCAGTTCCTCGAACGCAACGCTGAGGTCATCGCCGAGGTCAAGGACCTCGAGGCTCGGTCCCGACGCCGCGACCTGTTCATCGACCCCGAGCGGCTCTTCGCGTTCTACGACGCCCGCCTGCCCGCCGAGATCACGTCGGGCCGAACGTTCGACCAGTGGTGGAAGAAGACCCGGCGCCACGATCCCAAGCGGCTCGACCTCACGATCGGTGACGTCATCGAGGTCGAGGACGACGAGGCGCTCGATCCTGCGCTGTATCCGCCCCGTTGGACCCAGGGCGCCCTGACGTTTGCGCTCGAGTACGAATTCGATCAGTCCAGCCCGACCGACGGGTTGTCGGTCGTGGTACCCCTCACGCAGCTACCTCAGCTGGTTGCCGCGCCCTTTGACTGGAACGTTCCCGGCTTTCGCTCCGAGCTGGTCACCGCCCTGATCCGGGGTATGCCGAAGGAGTTGCGCAAGGCCTACGTGCCCGTGCCGAACACCGTCGAACAGGTGCTGCCGCTGCTCGACGCGGCCGAGCCTCTGCTGGAGACGCTTCGCCAGGCCCTCGAGGCGGTGGGACCGTTGCGTGACGTCCCGGCGACCGCGCTCGACATGGGGTCGGTGCCGCTGCATCTGCGGACGAACTTCCGCGTGGTCGACGAGCACGACGAGGTCATCGCCGAAGGCTTCGACCTCCAGGCGCTGCGTCGGTTGCTCGCCGAGGACCTTTCCGCCGCATTGTCGAGCAGCGCGTCGGGTATCGAACGTTCGGGGCTGACCCGGTGGGACTTCGGCGACCTGGCCGAGGTGGTCGACATTGGGCGCGGCGAAGAGCGCGTACTGGCCTATCCGGCGCTGGTCGACGAGGGCGAGACGGCCGGCGTGCGGGTGTTCCCCAACGCCGACCAGCAGTACGACGCCATGTGGGACGGAACCCGGCGCCTGGTGCGCCTGGCCGTCGGTGCCCCCACCCGGGCGCTCGCCGCTGTGGCGACCAACGAGTTGTCGCTCGCGCTCGCGGTTGGGCCGTACCCCGACAAGACGGCGTGGATTCGCGACTGCGTCGATGCCACCTACGACCGCCTCCTCACCGAGGGGGGCGCCCCGGTCTGGAACCAAGCGGATTTCGAAGCTCTGGTAGCGACCGTGCGGACATCGATCGCGGACCGGCTCGCCGAGGTCGGCGAAGCATCGGCGGAAATCATCATCCGTCGTGCGGGCATCCTGCGAGCCATCGACGGCCTGAACGCCCCTGCCTTTGCCCGGAGTCGGGGCGATCTCCAGGCCCATGTTGATCGACTCGTGTACGACGGCATGTGCACCGGCGTGGGGGCGGCCCGCCTGGCCGATGTCGACCGCTACGTGCGCGGCATCGAACACCGACTGGCCACGATCACCGGCAAGGTGGACCAGGACCGTCGTCGGATGGCCGAAGTGGCCGAGGTCGAGGAGCGGTACTGGCAGCTGGTCGACACGCGTGGCCCCAGCGTGGAACTCGAGGCCGTTGGATGGATGCTCGAGGAACTGCGCATCAGCATCTTCGCCCAGCACCTCGGTACCTCCGGATCGGCCAGTGTGAAACGGGTGCGCACCGCGCTCGACCGTCTTCTCTGAGCGGTGGCCCGGCCACGGGCCGCTTGGGTAGGGTCGCCTCCGCAGCCCGGGCACCCCAAGACGACCCCTCCAAACAAGCCCCCAAACAAGCCCCCAAACAAGAAGGAGAGCTTCCCCATGGCTCAACCCAGCGAATCTCTGTTTACCGACGACGAACAGATGGCGCTCACGATGCTGCCCACCCTGGTGGGTTCGGCGGTCGCCTTCTCATCGAAGAACGGACCCCTCGGGACGGTGAAGGAAATGATGGCCAACGCCAAGGCCGCTGTCGCCGGGGTCCAGGACTACCCGGGGAACTCGCTCATCCGGATGGTCGTACCGCACTTCGAGGATCGGGCCGCCGCGATGGCCGCGGCCAAGGAGATGCGCGAGAAGCAGATGGCGATTCTCACCGACGCCGGCATCTCGTCCAAAGAGCAGATGCAGGACCATGCCCGGACTCAGGCCGCCGTCGTCCACGACGTCCTCGTGGCCAAAGCCGACGCCGACGAGGCCGCGGACTACCGCCGGTGGGTGCTCGATGTTGCCGACGCGGTGGCCAACGCGGCCAAAGAGGGCGGTTTCCTCGGCATCGGCGGCGAAGAGGTGGGCGACGGTGAGGAGCAGATGATGGCCGATATCGCCGCTGCTCTGGGTATGCCGTGAGCGACCCTCGGCTCCGCGAACTGTGTGCCGAGTGCGGCTTTGACAGCGATCTGTACAACCGAGAGGACACGGTGTCGTCGCAACGCATCGTGCCCGCCGTCCTCGCCGCCGCCGCCGAGGGGCTGACCGACTCGGTGCTCGGCACTCGACCCGACGAGCGCACCTGGTCGATCGCGGAGTACGCCGACCATGTTCGCGAGGTGTATTTCGGCAACCGTTTCGCGATCGAGGCTGCGTTGGCCGAGCCGGGCATCGATCTGGGTGCGGCGCCCTCGCCGGCCTTCCCGGCCGAACCGGCGGCGGTCGAGTTCGCCAGTGCGGTCGAGGGCGTCAGGGTCGAAGCCGAGGCGCTTCGGCTGGTGCTCGCCGGCCTCGACGCCGATGCGTGGGATGTCGAGGTGACCTCCGATGACACGAAACGAACCGTCGGCTGGCACGCCCGTCACGTGCTGCACGACGGACTTCACCACATGGCCGATATCGGTCGGATTCGCCATCGACTCGGCCACGGCGCAGCCACCGAACGGGGCTCGGTGGTGCAGCTCAGCCGCTCCGGTGGGGGCGTGCCGAAGACGCCTGTCGAATCTGTCGTCATCGGCCCGGGTGGGGTCGAGGGCGACGCGCAGAACGACCGCAAACATCACGGACGCCCGGTGCAGGCGGTGTGTCTCTGGAGCGCTGATGTCATCGATTCCCTGGTCGACGAAGGCCATCCGGTCGCTCCCGGCTACGCGGGCGAGAACGTGACGATAGGCGGGGTCGATTGGGCGAGCCTTCGCCCTGGCGCGCGCCTGCACGTCGGGTCGGTGCCGATGCTGGTGTCGGCCCACGCCATCCCCTGTGCGAAGAATTCGCCGTGGTTTCTCGACGGCCATTTCAAACGCATGCTGCACGATGACCACCCGGGTTGGAGTCGGCTGTACGCCATCCCCCTTGGCTCGGCCCCGGTTTCGGTCGGCGATGTGGTCGTGGTCGAGCCGGACTGACGCCCGTGTTCTCACCAGCGGCTCATCGCTGACAGGCTCGGTACAGACGGCCGAAGAGCGGCGGACGCTCGGGCCACAGGATGGTTGTTGTGCGACGTGAACAGATCGCCTTTCCGGCTCTGCGCTTCATTCTGGACCGGCCCAAGCTGGCTGAACTTATCTTCCGGTTCGACAAGTGGGGCAATGCCCTCGGTCCCGAGCGGTACAGCTGGCCCTATCCCATCTTCGATCGGATGCGCAGCGACGGGCCGGTCGTGTACCGGGCCAACTACCAGCTCTGGTTCGTTCTCGGCTACGACGAGGCTCGACACGTGCTCTCATCGGATTCGTTCGGGGTCGAGGGCCAGCGCGAGACCCTGGTCGACGTGCGGCCGTACAGCCAGCTCAGCAAACGGTCGCAGCGCTTCTTCGGCAACTTGTTGTTGCTGGTCGATCCTCCCCGTCATACCCGCCTTCGTCGACTCGTGAGCCGGGCCTTCACCCCCGCGCAGGTGCGCCGGCTCGAACCGGCGGCCGAATCCCTCACCGCCGGGCTGCTGGCCGCCATCGCCGATGATCCGAACCCCGACATCGTGTCGACGTTCGCCGAGCCGCTGCCCATCAATCTCATCATGACGATGCTCGGCGTCCCGGAGGACAAGTGGCCCTGGTTGTCGAAGCAGACCGACATCATCGCCAAGCTCATCAACCCGTTCAAGGCGTTCGACCTCGAGGAGATGGATGAGTCGATCCTGCAGCTGCACGACTACTTCCTCGGGCTGGCCGGTGAGCGGCGGGCTGACCCCGGTGAGGACGTGCTCACCGCCCTCGGTGCGGCCGAGGACGATGGCGATCGGCTGACGTCGGAGGAACTGGTCGCCGTCGCTGTGTTCCTCATGGTCGCCGGCCATCGCACCACGAGCGGCATGATCGGCAACGCCGCGCTGGCGTTGGCCAAAAACCCCGAGCAGCGAGACCTGGTGCGCCGGAACCCTGATCTGTGGCCGAACGCGATCGAGGAGCTGCTGCGGTACGACTCCGCGGTGCCTTCGAGCCCGCGGTCGGCGCTCGAGGACGTCGAGGTGGGCGGACACCGGATCAAGAAGGGCCAGAACGTCCTGGTATTCGTCGGCGCCGCGAACCGCGACCCCAACCACTATGACCGGGCTGACGAACTCGTGCTCGACCGGGAAGATCCGCGGCCGCTGTCGTTTGGTCACGGGCCCCACCATTGCCTGGGCCACGCGCTGGCGCGAATGGAGCTCCGGGTGGCGCTCCCCGCGTTTGTCGAGGCCTTTGGGGATTACGCGATCGACGAGCCGAGCATTCTCTGGGACGAGTCCCTCGGGGCCCGCGGCCCGGTGTCGATGCGGGTGAAGCGCGGCTGAGCTACGCCCGTAACTCGGCCAGGATCGACCCGAAGACCTCCGCGCTCGCCGCGTCGGGCACCGGGATGGAGAACTCGATCCGGTCGGTGCGACCTCGGTAGCGATCCCGGAGCCGGCCCGCGATCTCCTCATAGGTGCCCACGGTGGCGACGGTGTGGAGCATCTCGTCGGTAACGAGCCCGGGCAGCTCCTTCCACCGGTTGGTGCGGGAGAGCACCGATGCTTCGCGGGCTATGTCACCCCACCCATGGAGCTCGAACGTGCGGCGGTACGACGGGGTTGAGAGGTAGAAGGCCACGCGGGCTCGCACGGTATCGGTGACGGTCTCGAGCGCCTCGGCATCCGGCGCGGTTCCGATCAGCGGCTTCATGCACACCTCCACATCGTCGACGTCGCGGTCGGTGCGGGCGGCGCCGCGGGCGAGGGCGGGAAGGACCTCCTCGTCGATGAAGCGAGGGGTACACACCGGATGCAGCCGAACGCCTTCGGCGACTTCCCCCGCGAGCGCGCACATGTTCGGGCCGACGGCGGCGATGTGTACCGGGATGTTCGGGTGGTCGATCGGGCCGGGGTCGAACAGCGGCACCATGAGGTTCAGGTCGTAGTGCTCGCTCTCGAAGTCGAGCGGTCCGCCCTCCTGCCAACACGCCCAGATGGCCCGCATGGCACCGATGTAGTCGCGCATCCAGGGCGCCGGTGCCGACCACGGCAGGCCGTAACGGCGTTGGATGTGGGCGCGGACCTGCGACCCGAGTCCGAGTACGAAGCGACCACCCGACAGCTTCTGCAACGACCAGGCGGACATGGCGGTGACGGTGGGACTGCGAGGGAACGCCATCGCCACCGACGTGCCGAGCCCGATGGTCGATGTCGCCGCCGCGCCGAGGGCGAGGAGTTGGAACGGGTCGTCCTTGGTCTCCTCGACCAGCACCGCATCGAGGCCCACCGATTCGGCCAGCGCTGCGCCGGTCCCGAACTCGCCGATGTGCAGCGGCGTGTCGGGCTCGCGCAACCCCGGATCGAGCTTTCCCAACGGCAGCAACGACTCGACCAGCACACCAGCTCCCCTCAATCCCGATCAACGATCCCAACCAACGATCCCAACCAACGATCCCAACCAACGATCCCAA
>CALHYX010000110.1 GCA_938041035.1 uncultured Acidimicrobiales bacterium
ACCAGATGGTTCGCGGTGGGACCCTTCGGCTGCTCGGGCAGGCGTGATCAGGTGCGGAGGTCGTGGAGCGGCCGGGCCAACAGGTAGGTGATCGCCACCGCCGCGAACGCCAGCCCGGCGGCGATGGTGATGGTGTCATCCGGTCCGATCTCGACCGCGACGAACCCAAGAACGAGCCCACCCAACGGCGTGAGTCCGCCCTGGATCAGGGTGTAGAGGCCCATGACTCGGCCCATGAGATCGCGCGGGGTAACCGACTGCACGAGCCCCTGATTCATGTTGATGAAGAACCCGCCGGCGATCCCCAGGATGAGGCCCAGGGGGAAGAGCTGCCAGTACTCGGTGGTGCGTCCCATCAGGGTCAACATTGCGGTACCCACGAGCATGGCCCGCAGAAACAGCGTCCCCTTGCGGGGAAGATCTCCCCGTTTCATCACGAACACCGAGCTCAGCGCCAGGCCGACGCCAATGACGGCGAGCACTGGTGCAACGTCGCCGGCGGTGCGGCCGAGGCCTTCCTTCACGTGGGCCTGGAGGGTGACGAACATGATGGCGTTCATCACGAACCCGGCGAGCGCGAGCATGAGAAACAGGACGCGTAGCGCCGGGTCGCGGGCGACGAACCCCAGTCCTTCCCGCAGCGCCGCGCCGATGGTCGGCCGGTCCGAGGATTGGACAGTCGCCGGCGTCCGCATCGGGACCAGCACCACGAACCCGGCGACCAGGAGGATGGTGAGGAAGAAGAACACGCCGTCGAAGCCGGCCAGTTCACCCGCCAGCTGAGCGAGCACCGGGCCGAAGACGAGCGACAGCGTCATGGCGAGAGCGTTCACCGCAATGCCGCCGAGCAGCAGCTCTTTCGGGAGTAGTTCGGGCACCAGCGACGACCGAACGGGGCTGCCGATGGCCGATATGGCACCGGTGGCCGCCGCCGATGCGATGAGCAGGCCGAGCGAGAGCTGACCGGCCGTAATGGCCAGCGCGGTGGCGAGCATGACGGCGACCGAGATCAGCTGGGTGGAAAGGAGCATCGTCCGCCGGTCGACCCGATCGGCCCACACGCCGGCGGGCAACAGCAGGAACAGGCCCGGCAGTCCGAGGATGAAAACGACTGCGCCCTGGGTCGCCTCATCGCGGTTGAGCCCGTCGAGCACCACCCAGCCGTAAACGAATCGGGTGGCGTTGGCGAAGATGAAGAACGGTATCGAGCTGAGCCACAACAGGCGGAAATCCCGGACGCCCAGTGGGCTGGTCGGGGTGGTGTCGCTCGTGGTCACCGGCGCAGGTTAGGGCGGCGGTCGCTCCGGTGGGGAATGCGGGGGAGGGCCGGGCCGGCGTTTCCAGTAGGCGGCGCCGTCGCTCAACTGCGCGGCGCGGTCGCCGGGGTTCGCCATGGCGCACAGCGCGAGCGAGAGACAGCCGCAGCCAATGCACGCGTCCAGTTGGTCGCGCAGGCGCTCGAGCGTGGCGATCCGGTCGTCGAGCATCGGCCGCCACGACCGCGACAGTTCGGCCCACTCGCCGGCGTCGGGAGCTGCATCGTGCGGTAGCGGGGCGAGCATGTCGGCGCTTTCGGCCAACGTGAAACCGACCTTCTGGGCTGCCTGGATGACGGCGAGCCGGCGCAACACGTCGCGTTGGTAGCGACGTTGGTTGCCGGTGTTGCGTTGCGAGGAGATGAGTCCCCGTTGTTCGTAGAACCGCAGCGCGGTGAGTTTGAGGCCGGATCGCTTGGCCACCTCCCCGATGCTGAGCAGGTCATCGGGCTGGGCCTCGGGGGTGGTGCTCATGGTGATCTCCAACTTTTCGAAGAACGCGCTTGACCTCTACATTACTAGAGGTTTTACGGTCGAACCATGACCAATCATCGAAACACCCTCATCACCCCTCCTTCACCAACCGCTCCGGCGACGGCAGCACCGTCGGCGACAGCCGGCGAGACGTCGGGCGTCGACCGCGCCGCATCGCCGCACAGGGCTCGGGCTCGGCGAGCGCTCACCGTTGTGGTCGCCGCCGCGGCTGCGCTGTTTGTGTGGCTCATCGCCGAGGCGCTCATGAGCGAACCGATCCTGGTCCCGGAATCTCCGGGCTCGTCGGTACGGACCGAACTCGCTGCCGGCGCGGTGATCGGTGCAGCCGTTTTCGCCGGGATCGCCGGGTGGCTCTCGCTCGCGGTGCTCGAACGGTTCGTCGACCGGGCAGCCCGGGCGTGGACTGGCCTTGCGCTGGTCGTACTGGTGGTGTCGATGCCGTGGGTCGGCGAGTTCAGCGCAGCTGAACGCGTTGCGCTCGCCGGTATGCATCTCGCCGTCGGTGCTGTTCTCGTCTCCGGGCTGGTCGCCACGGCCAAGCGGCGCTGACCGGTCGGAGATGCGCCAGAGTGTCTCATCCACCTGCAAGGGTGGGGGCATGGCATTTGGACAAGCGTCGGGTCGCCCGGCAACACGATCACAACTCGCTGAGCTCGAAGAGCTCCTGCAGCGGGCGGGCTACGACGGTTTCCGCGACGCCCGCTATCCGATGAACTTCACCCAGCGTCAGGCCGGCGGCAAGTTCACCACCGACGAAGCCGACGAGTTCATCATCAACCTGTCCGAAACCTACGGCGACGACGCCATGCCCCCACCCGACGAGGCGCCCCCGGCGCCGGTGTCAGCCGCTCGGCCGAAGACGACGAAGATGTCTAAGGCCGAACAGGCGCTCAAGAAAATCCCGACCGAGCAGCTCGCCGCCGAGTTGCAGCGACGGGGCTGGATCGTCGCCGAGCCCTAGGTCTGCGTCGGCTTCAGGGGCAACCCGGGCCGGTGGGCCGGTCGGGAATGCTGGGGTCGATCACTTCGACGTGCACGTGGGGCCAGGCCGGGGCGAACGTGAGCTCATCGATCTGGGATTCGAACTGCAGCCGGGTGGGCCGCGGGGCGATGACGGTCTGCCCGGCCTCGACCCGGTCGCCCGCGAACACCTGGACGCCGTCGATGTGGAAAATCTTCACTTCCCAACCCGGCCGTTCGTCGGGTTCGATCACCGCGAAATCGTCCTGGTAGTCGCAGTACAGCGTGTACCCGCCGGATCGTAGAACGGTGCCGGTCACCGGTGACCGGATCTCGCCGTCGGGATCCACCGCGATGTCGGCCGCGGTGCGCGATCCGGTGCCCCGCTCGCGGGTCTCCATGGTTTCCGATGCGATCGTCTGGTCGACGATCTCGATCTGTTGGGAGCCGTCGTGGCTGGACTCGTGGAAACCAATGAGCTCGACCCCGTCCGCCGGCATCACCAGGGTCACGGGCCCGGCCATGCCGAAGACCTGGCCGGCGCGACTCATGACCGTGCGCACGGGGGCGAGCGTCGTGGTCGGGGCCGGCGTGGTCGGAGGGCTGGTGGTCGGGGCCGGTGTGGTCGGAGGGCTGGTGGTGGGAGCCGGTGTGGCCGGGGGAGCGGTGGTGGCCGTGGCCACCGTCGTGGCGGCGGCGATGACCTGGTCGTCGGCGGCGGTCGAGGGGTCGTCGCTCGCGCACGCGGAGGCGATCAAGGCGACGAGGAGGAGCGATGCGAGCAGCCGTGGCGGCCGCCGGAGGTTTGGCACCCGTCCATCATCGCCGCTAGGCGCCCGGTCGCGGCGGCAGCGTTCGTATCGGTGAGGGCGGCCCACTAGGTTGCGGCCATGACGACCACATCTGCCGCCGAACGCCTTACCACCACCGGAGTCTGGTACTTCACCGACACGATGGCCGCGAACGAGGCGGCGGAGTTCGCCGGCCGCATCGAATCGCTCGGGTACTCGACCGTGTGGCTGCCCGACACGCTGGGACGTGACCCGTTTGCCCACATTGCCCATCTCGCCGGCCAGACCAGCACGCTCACGTTCGCCACCGGCATCGCCAGCATCTTCCACCGCCACCCGGGCGCCATGTTGCAGGCGGCAAACACGCTGGCCGAGCAGTCCGGCGACCGGTTCATCCTCGGTCTGGGCGTGAGCCACGCCCCGATCGTTTCGGGGGTGCGCAAACTCGACTACTCGAAGCCGTTGACCCAGATGCGCGAGTACCTGGCCGGGATGGACGAGTCGATGTACATGGCGCCGCCACCGGCCAACGCGGCTCCTCGGGTGCTCGCGGCGCTCGGGCCGAAGATGCTGGCGCTGTCCGGCGAGGCGGCCGACGGTGCGCACCCGTACTGGACGACACCGGAACACACCGCCCAGGCTCGGGAGATTCTTGGTCCCGACAAGCTGCTGTGCGTCGAGCAGAAGGTCGTGCTCGAAACCGATGCTGACAAGGCGCGGGAGGCCGGTATTGGTGCTCTCGGGATGTACGCCGATCTGCCGAACTACCGCAACAACTGGAAGCGGCTCGGGTTCACCGAGGAGGAGATCGAGAGCCGGGACCCCCGGTTCATCGACGCGGTGGTCGCCTGGGGTGACGAGGACGCCGTTTCGGCCCGGGTGCAGGAGCACTACGACGCCGGGGCGACCCATGTGTGTGTGCAGCCGGTGTCGACCGAGGGTATGGGGGTCATGGACTGGCGGGTGCTCGACGTGTTCGCGCCGTCCGCGTGAGCGCACCGGTCGGGGCTCGCGGCCGGCGGTGGACTAGAACAGACCCATGAACGTCGGAGACACCGTTGAGGAGTTCAGCGTGGTCGACCAGCACGGGGACAAGGTCAGCCTGTATGGCCTGCTCACCTCGGGGCCGGTCGTGCTGTTCTTCTATCCCAAAGCCAAGACCCCTGGTTGAACGAAGGAAAGCTGCCATTTCCGCGATTTGAAGGGCGAGTTCGAGGAACTCGACGCTCACATCGTGGGGATCAGCGCTGACCAGGTTGGTCGGCAACTGGAGTTTGCCCAGGAGAACAACCTTTCGTTCCCGCTGCTGTCCGACACCGATAAGTCGGTGGCGCGTCAGTTCGGGGTGAAACGCATGGGGCCCTTCCCCTCCAAGCGCGCCACGTTCGTCATCGGAGCCGACAAGAAGCTGCTCGCCGATATCCGGAGCGAGACGGACTTCACCAGTCATGCCGACAAGGCGCTCGAAGCGCTGCGGGTCGCCGCCGAGTAGCGGCCATGGATGAGTCGAGAGATCCGATGGATCCGATGAGCGAGCTCGGATGAGTGCCGAGCCGCTCCTCGTCACGAAGCGGGACGATGCGGTCGCCGTGTTTGTCGATCAACGATGATCCGCTGAACCGCATGTCGGTCGCGTTCATCGACCGGTTGGAGGAAGTGGTCGAGCAGCTCGCTGTCGACGACGACGTGCGGGCCGTGGTGATCACCGCGGAGGGAACGACCAACTTTTCGGTCGGGATGAACCTCAAGGAGCTCGGCTCCGGCATGGAGGCCAAGGGCGGGCCCGACCCGTTCTTCGATCAACGCCTGCGGGTGATCAAACGCATCGAGACGATGGGCAAGCCGTCGGTGGCGACGCTGTTCGGGTACTGCCTGGGCGGTGGCCTGGAGCTCCCGCTCGGGTGCACCTTTCGGGTGGCGGCGGCCGAGGGTGCCCGGATCGGGCTGCCCGAGATGGACCTGGGTACGGTGCCGGCCTGGGGTGGTAGCGCCCGGTTGGCGAAGTGCGTGGGTCGCAATCACGCGATCGACATGATCCTGCGGGGGAAGAAGATCACCGGGTCTGAGGCGCTGGCTATCGGTCTGGTGAACGAGGTCTGGCCGATCGACGAGCTGAAGGACCGGGCGATCGCGTTCGCCGCTGAGCTGGCCCGCCAACCCCGCCTGGCCGTCCAGGCGGTGCTCGAGGCCCTGCACGATGCCGAGGACAAGACCCTCGACGAGCTGCTGGCCGCCGAACGCCGCGGCGTGCACGCCACCTTCGGCACCCCGGATGCCGCCGAAGGCATCCTGGCGTTCCTCGAAAAGCGCGAACCCCGCTTCAACCAATAACCGTCATCGCCCGCGAACCATCTGGTGCCAGGCACAGTTTGGTTCGCGGACCTCTGGATTTCCTGAAATTCCAACGTTTCGCGCCCAAAAAGTGTGGCCTGGTGCCTGGCACCAGATGGTTCGCGGGGTGGGTTATTGGGTCGAGGGTGGGGGTGGAGGCACCTAGCCTTTGGCGATGAGCGAAAAGGCAGCGATCGAGCAGGCGTTGGCGCCCGAGACGGTCGAATCGTTGTCCGTCGACCTGCGGGCTCTCGGTCTGACCGACGGCATGACGGTCATCGTGCATTCGTCGCTGTCGGCCATCGGGTGGACGGCCGGCGGAGCCCAGGCCGTGGTCGAAGCTCTGCTCGCCGTCGCCGGGCCGAAGGGCACCCTCGTGATGCCGACGCATTCCGGCCAGGTCAGTGACCCGGCGACCTGGGTCGCCCCACCGGTCCCGGCCGATTGGCATCAGCCCATTCGCGACCACATGCCCGCCTACGACCCGCTGCTGACGCCGACCCGGTCGATGGGGGCGATAGTCGACTGTTTTCTCCGGCATCCCGACACCCATCGAAGTGCCCATCCCTCGTTCTCGTTCGGCGCCAACGGTGTCCACGCCGCCCGCGTTCTCGAGCCGCACGAGCCGGCCCACATGTTCGACGAAAGTTCGCCGCTCGGTCGGCTCTACGAACTCAAGGCGATGATCCTCCTGCTCGGCGTCGGCCACATCAACAACACCTCGCTTCATCTCGCCGAGAGCAGGGCGTCGTGGGCGGCCAAGACCCCGGTCGCCCACGGTGCACCCGTGATGGTCGATGGGCGACGCCGGTGGGTTGAATGGCAGAGCATCGAGCCCGACGAGGACGACTTCCCGAAGGTGGGCGCCGCCTACTCCGCTGCGGGCGGGAGCGAGCGACTCGGCCCGGTCGGAAGTGCCGACTGCCGGCTCGTTCCGATGCGCGAGCTCGTCGATTTCGGCACCGATTGGATCAGCGCCAACCGGTGAAGGCCCCGCCGCTTTCTCCCAACTCGCTCGGCTCGCTCTACATGGTGGTGGGCACGTTGGGGTATGTCACCAACGACGCACTCATTCGAGAGGCCACCGAGAGCGGACTCGACGTGTATCAGGCGTTGTGTTTGCGCGGCATCGCCATGTCGGTGTTGTTCGCCGCAGTGGTCGGACGGCGCGGCGAGCGGATCGGGCGAGACCGAATCACCCGACCACTAATCGTGCGGGTCGCCTCCGAACTGGTCGCGTCGGTGCTCTTCTTCGGCGCGTTGATTCACGTCGACTTCGCCAACGCGCAGACGATCCTGCTCATCGTCCCGTTCGCGGTCACCCTCATCGCCGCCCTCTCGCTCGGCGAGGTGGTGTCGGGCCGCCTGTACGCAACCGTTCTGCTGGGGTTCGTCGGCGTGATCCTCGTCGTGCAGCCGGCCACCGACGGATTCTCGGTGTGGTCGATCGTGATCCTGGCGAGCGCCGGGTTTCAGGTGGTGCGTGAGTTCGCCACGCGCCGGGTGGCCGACGACATAGCGGCCTCGACCGTTGCGCTCGCCACCGCGGTCGCCATGGCCATGCTCACCGGCGTTATCGCAGCATTCAGCGGGTGGAACACCATCACCGGCCGTACCGCCGGTCTCGTCGCCCTCGCCGCCGCGTGTCTGATGGTGGGCTACGTCTTCACGATTCAAACCGTGCGGGTCGGCGACCTCAGCGTCTCGGCTCCGTTTCGCTACACGGCGTTGCCCGGCGCGGTGATTCTGGGATACCTGTTCTTCGCCGAGATCCCCAATGCACTCACCGTCGCCGGCTGTGTGGTCATCTTCGGTTGCGGACTGTATGCGATCCACGTGCAACGCCAGATGGCGGACCCGTCGACCGGGTGAGTCTCACGACAGCCGTTCGAGTTCGCCGAAGAACCCGTCGACCCGTTCGATCAGTCCGGCGTCATTCACGGTGGCGACGTCGAAGCCGCGGATCAGTAGGGCACCGTCGGCCTCGATCTTCCAGTCGTAGCGGTAGCGGCCGTGGTGGCTGTCGATGGTGCTGGCGACGCTGAGGTCGGCGGTCGGGAACGTCGCTCGGAACTCCCGCACGTTGGCCTCGAGCGCGTCGCGCCCGGTGTGATCGTTCTGCGGGTCGACCCACAGGCAGTCCTCGGCCACGCACCGGTCGAGGTGACCGCGGATGCG
>CALHYX010000111.1 GCA_938041035.1 uncultured Acidimicrobiales bacterium
ATCGGTATGGGCGACGCTGAAACGCGAGATCCGCCACATCCACGGCGACTGGACCCGAATCACCCGCTCGGAGCTACGCACGATCCTGTTCGACTACATCGAAACCTTCTACAACCGCACCCGCCACCAAGCCCGCCTCGAGCACCAAACACCCGAAGAGATCTACGCTGCATCAACCGCGGCATGAACCAACAAACACCCCTGTCTCACACAGCGGGGGAACTCCAGAGGTAAGTCCCGCTCCGAAGCGGAGCTACCTGGCACTCACCGAAGCAATCCGAGTCGCCGCCGATGCAGCATCTCAGCCAGGACAGGTCACCCTCGACTCGACGCTCTGGGCCGACCAGACCACCGAAAGCGAAAAACCCGGTCCAGAAGAGCCTGGATCGGGTTCGCATAAGTTCCTTTTGGTACCCCTGACAGGATTCGAACCTGTGCACACGCCTCCGGAGGGCGATGCTCTATCCACTGAGCTACAGGGGCTCCGACGACCACCGCTGAGGCGGCCGTGCTGAGCTGGTGATCGTATCGCGGGAATAGCCGGGTCAGGAATCGAATTGGGCCGTAACCTTCCTAGATCATGATTCGTGACCAGCTCATCGCCGCCCTCGCCGGGGCGCTCGACCACCTCGGCATCGCTCCGGTCCCCGAGAACATCGGGTTGGAGCGCCCGGCGCGGCGCGAGCACGGCGACTGGTCCTCGAACATTGCCCTGGCCGTGGCCAAGACCGCGGGCCGAAACCCCCGCGAGCTCGGCACCGAGCTCGCCGAGCACCTCGACGCCAACCGGCCCGACGGGGTGGCCAAGGTCGACGTCGCCGGCCCCGGCTTCGTCAACTTTCACCTCGACGACGCCTCCCTGCACGCCATCATCACCACCGCGGTGGCCGAGGGGCCGGCCGCGTTCGGCGCCCACACCGTCGGCGCCGACCAGGTGATCAACGTGGAGTTCGTCAGCGCCAACCCCAACAAGCCCGTTCACGCCGGCCACGCCCGCGGCGCCTGCTACGGCGACTCGATCGCCCGCCTGTTCGAAAAGTGCGGCTACGAGGTACAGCGCGAGAACTACCTGAACGATCGCGGCACCCAGATGCAGGCCTTCGCTGCGTCCCTCGCGGCCCGCAAGCGGGGCGAGGAACCGGCCGAGGACGGCTACCACGGCGAGTACCTCATCGACTGGGCGGCCGAGATGCCCGACGATGCCGACCCGCTCGAATGGGGTCGCGGCCACGCCATCGCCAGCCACCGGGCCACCATGAGCTCGGTCAACGTCGAGTTCGACATCTGGTACTCCGAGCGGTCGATGGTGGCCGACGGCAAGATCGACGCCGCCCTCGCCGACCTCGGCGAACGCGGCGCCCTGTACGAAGAGGACGGCGCCACGTGGTTCCGCTCGAGCGACTTCGGCGACGAGAAGGATCGCGTGCTCGTGCGCTCGAACGGCGAGCTCACCTACTTTGCGCCCGACATCGCGTATCACCGCGACAAGTTCTCCCGCGCCCCCAAGCTCATCAACGTGTGGGGCGCCGACCACCACGGCTACGTCGCCCGGATGAAGGGCGCCATGCAGGCGCTCGGCCACGATCGCGACGAGCTCGAGATCATCATCACCCAGCTCGTCCGGCTTGAACGCGGGGGCGAGTCGGTGAAGATGTCGGGCCGCGCCGGCGACATGGTGACGTTCGACGACATCATCGCCGAGGCCGGCCCCGACGCGGCCCGGTTCACCTACCTCATGCAGTCGGTCGACACCGAGCAGACCATCGACCTCGAACTCATCGCCCAGAAGGTCATGGACAACCCCGTCTTCTACGTGCAGATGGCCCACGCCCGGATCCGTTCCATCCAGTCGAAGGTCGCCGACGCCGGCGTAGCCACGCTCCCGATACGCGATGTCGACCTGTCCCTCCTCACCCATGAACGCGAGCTCGCGGTGCTGCGCGAGTTGCACGAGTACCCCGAACTCGTGGCGCTTGCGGCTCGTGAGATGGCACCCCACAAGGTGGCCAACTGGCTACGACAGTTCGCCGCTGCCGTCCACGGCTTCTACCACGACTGCTATGTCATGGGCGACGGCGTCTCGGCTGAGCTCACCCAGGCGCGGCTCTGGTTGGTGGAAGCCGCCCGGATCGGCCTGGTCTCGGGCCTGGACCTGTTGGGCGTCTCATCGCCCGACTCCATGTGAGCCGGCCCTGATGGCCGCCCCTGTCCCCCTCTCGCTTCTTCCCGACTCGGCCACCGCCGATGACGACGGCATGCTCACCATCGGTGGAGTGCGCGCCGACGATCTCGCAGCCGAGTTCGGCACACCGTTGTTCGTGTACGACGAGGAGCACCTCCGCACCCGCTGCCGTGAGGCCGTCGAGGCATTCGGCGACGGGGTGGCCTATGCCACCAAGGCGTTCCTCTGCAAAGCCATGGCCAAGCTGGCTCACGAAGAGGGCATGCACCTCGATGTCGCTACCGGTGGGGAACTCCACATTGCACTGTCGGCCGGGGTGCCGGCGCAACGTCTGGTACTGCACGGCAACAACAAGTCGGACGGAGAACTGCGGGCAGCCCTCGATATCGGCGTCGGACGCATCGTGATCGACAGCTTCGATGAGATCGAACGGATCGAGGCGATCCACACCGAAACCAGCCAGGTGGCCACTGCGCTACTACGGGTGACCCCCGGCGTCGAAGCCCACACCCAC
>CALHYX010000112.1 GCA_938041035.1 uncultured Acidimicrobiales bacterium
GCTTCCGTCGGCCAGGTCGAGAACCGCGCTGGCATCGTAGGTGCCCGACGGGAGTTCGCGAATGCTGGCCCGGGTGGCGGCCTCGGATCGATCGATGATCTCGTCGGCCAGGGCTTCGATGTCGTCGAGGTCGTGGGCCTCACACAGCGTCGCCAGGCGTTGGGCGCCCACCTCACCCGAGGCCATCTGGGCGTGCAGGTCGCCGGCCATGTGGTCGGGCTGGCGCACGTTCGAGAGGATGAATTTCCAGACGTCCTCGTTGCGTTCGCCCGTCTTCATGAGCTTGCAGATGGGGATCCACAGCCCTTCTTCGAAAACGTCGCGCCCGCCGGCCCCGATGCCGTAGCCGCCGACGTCGGTGTGGTGAATCGTCGAGCCGAACAGGGCGATGATCCGGCCGTTACGCCACGCGGGAACCAGCACCGTTACATCGAGCAGCTGACCGGCGGTCTTGTACGGGTCGTTCGTAATGAGGACGTCGCCGGGCTCGAGCGTGTCGATCGGATATTCGGCCAGCATGTTCGCGGCGCCGATCGCGAGGCTGTTGATGTGGCCCGGGGTGCCGGTGACCGCCTGGGCGACCATGCGGCCGCGCCGATCGAACACCGCGTTCGCGAGGTCGCCGGCCTCGCGAACGATCGGTGAGAACGCCGAGCGTTGGAGGGCCCGAGCCTGTTCGTTGACCGTGGAGATCAGTGATTGCCAGAGGATCTCCAGCTCGATCGGGTCAAACGTGTCGCTGCGCTCATCGGTGAGGGTCATCGGGAGCCTTTCGTGGCGATGAGGGTTCCGTCTTCGGCGACCTCGACGGCCCAGCCGGGCCGGATCACCGAGGTGGTTTCGCGTTCTTCGACCACGGCCGGGCCGGCGAACGTGGCGCCGGCGCCGAGCGAAGCCCGGTCATACACCGGGGCCTCGACGGCGGGTGTGCCCCGGCCGAAGATCATCGGGCGGTGACCCTTGGGTTCGGGGTCGCCGGTGCTGGGGGCCAGCGTGGTGTCGGGTTCGACCACCGACGTGGTGGCGAAGGCCGAGAGTCGCCAGGTGACGGCCTCGACCGCCACGTCGGGGATGGCCATGCCGTAGATCCGGCGATACTCGGTCTCAAAGGCGGCGTGGACCTCGTCGGCCGAGGCCGGCCAGGACTCGCCCTCGCCCACCCAGATGGTGATCTCGTTGCCCTGGCCCGCGTAGCGGGCGTCGACGCCGTAGCGAAACACGACCGCATCGGCGGGTACGCCCGCCGCCAGCAGGACCCGCCGGCCCTCCTCGCGGAGCTCGTCGAGCAGCGCATTGCGTTCGGCGGGGTCGATGTCGGTGATGAGGCGGGGAAGGGAGCGAGCGAGGTCGATCCGCACCGGCGAGACGAGCGTGCCGAACGCGGACAGCACGCTGGCGTTGACGGGGAAGACCACGGTGTCGGCTTCCAGAAGCTCGGCGACGCCGCAGGCGTGCACCGGGCCGGCGCCGCCGAAGGCGATCACCGGGATGCCCCGCAGGTCGACGCCCATCTCGACCCCGTGCATGCTGGCGGCCGCGGCCATGTTCTGGTTGACGACATCGTGCACGCCGGCGGCGGTGTCGATCATCTCCAGCCCGAGGCCGTCGGCCACGGTGGCGGTCGCCGCGCTTGCGAGCGACGCGTCCAGTGGCATGTCGCCACCCAGGAAGGCCGCAGGATCGAGCAGGCCGAGCACCACGTCGGTGTCGGTCACGGCGGGCACGGTGCCGCCGCGGCCGTAGCTGGCGGGGCCCGGGTCGGCACCGGCCGATTCGGGCCCGACCTTCAGCAGGCCGAACTGGTCGACGCGGGCGAGGCTGCCGCCGCCGGCACCGATCTCGACCAGGTCGACCGACGGCACCGAGACCGGAAACCCCGAACCCTTCTTGAACCGATAGGCGCGGGCGACCTCGAAGGTGTTGGTGAGTTCGGGTTCGCCGTGCTCGATCAGGCACGCCTTGGCGGTGGTGCCGCCCATGTCGAAACAGAGCAGGCGGTCGACGCCCAACCGTCGGGCGAACCAACTGCCGGCGAGCGCGCCCGCGGCGGGGCCCGACTCGACAAGTCGGATGGGACCGCGGGCGGCGTCTTCGGCCGAAACGACGCCTCCGTTCGACAGCATCATCAGCACCGAGCCGCCGAACCCCTCGGCCGACAACCACTTCTGGAGCTCGTCGAGGTAGGGGCCGATCACCGGCATCGTCGCCGCGTTGCAGGCGGTGGTGACCATGCGGGGGTACTCGCGAATCTGGGGCGAGATGTCCGACGAAATGCTGACCGGCACGCCGAGTTCGGCCCGCAGGTGCTCGGCGACCTTCTGCTCGTTGGTCGGGTTCACGTAGGAGTTGAGGAGGCACACCGCGACGGCCTCGACATCGGCTGCCTGAAGGGATTTCGTCAGCGCGTTCAGGTCGGCGGTTGTCGGGTCGGTGAGCACCCGGCCTTCGGCTCCGGTTCGCTCGTCGAGTTCGAACGTGAGGTCGCGGGCGATGGGCGGCGCCGGAAATTCGATCTGGAGGTCGTACATGTCGTAGCGGTGCTCGTCGCGTATCAACAGCGTGTCGCCGAAGCCCAGCGTCGTGACCAGCCCGGCGCGGCCGGTCTTACCCTCGATCAGGGCATTGGTGATGAGCGTGGTCGCGTGCACGATCGGGGCGGTGATGTCGCTCGGGTTCACGCCGGCCTTGGCGAGCAGTTGGGTGACGCCGGTGCGCACGCCTTCGAGCGGCGCGCTGGGCGTGGTGAGGGTCTTGTCGACGACGACGCGGCCCGAGGCCGCGTCGAGGAGCACCACGTCGGTGAACGTGCCGCCGATGTCGACGGCGAGGCGCCAATCGGTGGTCATCAGCCTTCCCTCAGATCGTCGCGAGGCGGGGAGAACACGTCGAGAATCCAGCACTCGTTCAGTTCGTCATCGCCGACGAAGATGCTGTCGCCGTGCCAGAGCCCCGGGGGTGCCAGATAGGCCTGGTACGGCCCGACCACACTGCGCTCCTCGACGTCCTCGTCGCCGATACGGAAATCGAGCGAGCCCCGCACGATCATGCCGAGTTGTTCATGGTCGTCGTGCTTGTGCAGAAACGACCCGGAGGCGCCGCCGTCGATGCGCCAGAAACACAACTGCAGGTTCTCGCCGGTGATGACCCGCCGGCGGAAGCCCGGTCGATCGGTCTCCTGGAACTCTTCGGCTTCGAAGAAGTGGCAGTAGGGGTTGGCCAGGTTCACGCCGAACCCTCCAGGTCGGCGAACTGCACCTGCTCGGCTTCGAGGTCGAGTGGTCGGATGATCGCCTCGTTCTCCTCGTCGCCCCAGCGGTCCGGTGGCACCAGCCACATGACCTCGAACTCCAGCCCGTCGGGGTCGAGGCAGTAGAGGCTCTTGTTGGCGCCGTGATCCGAGGCTCCCTTGAGCGCACCGGCGGCTTCCATGCGGTCGCGCATGGCGACGAGTTCGGCGAGCGAGCCGACCTCCCAGGCGAGGTGGTACATGCCGACGGTACGGCGGCCGGCCTCGGACGCACCGGCGGCGTCGCCGATGGTGAAGAACGCAATGTCGTGATGGTTCTCCGACTTGGGCGCTCGCATGAACACGAACTGGCCCGGCGAATCGATCACCGTGGTGAACCCGAGCAGGTCCTCGTAGAACTTCTGTTGCCGGGAGGCGTTGCGGACGTACAACACGGCGTGGTTCATACCGGTGATGCTCACTGGTCTGCTCCTATCAGGGCGGCAAAGCGGCGGCGCCACTCGACCGAGGGTTTGTCGGACTGCACGTTGGCGACGCCCGTTCGGCTGAGCGGCAACGTGCCGGGCACCCGTTCGAGCATCGCTTTGTCTTCGGCGCCGATGGCGAGGTCGAACGCAATGATCTCGGCCGGGTCGACGGTGTGGTCGTCGTTGCGCCAAACGACGAAGGTGAACAGCGAGTTCAGGTCGTCGGTCGGCGTGCAGCACAACAGCAGGATGTGTTCGAGGCCGTCGGCGTAGCGGATGGTGCTGCGCACGAGGAACGGCAGGGCGAAACCGGTGGTCATCCAGCGGTGCACCGTCTCCTCCTCGCTCCCGCTGACCGCGACCGCTTCGTCGGGGTTGTTGGCCTCGACCTCGTAGCGGTACCCGAAGAAGTCGTCGTCGAGTTGTTCGAGATCGAGTTTCGGAACGAAGGGATCCTGGCCGGCGCCGAAGGTGCCGGTGTGGACCCAGGGGAAGTGGCTGAAGTCCATGAAGTTGTCGACGAGGCGGGGCGCGGACGTGGTCCAGGGCTCGACCGGGGTGTTGATACGGCGGAAGGCGGGGTCGGTGTCGGGGGCGATGGTGGGGATGGCGAATGCGGGTTCGCCGGGGCAGACCCACACGAGCCCGTAGCGTTCCTGCACCGCGAGCTGCTTCAGGTGGGCGGCAGGAGGTATGGCCGCATCGGAGCCCGAGGAGGGCACCGCGGTGCACCGACCGCCGTCGCCAAAACGCCAGCCGTGGTAGACGCAGGTGAGCTCGCCGTCGGCGACCGTGCCGATCGAGAGTGGGGCCTGGCGATGCGGGCACTGGTCGGGGGCGGCGACGATCGCGCCATCGGTGGCCCGCCATAACACGATCGACTCGCCGAGGAGGCGAACGGCGACGGGTGCGTCGGTCACCGTCGTGAGTTCGGCCACCGGATACCAGGCGGTGCGAAGCGCCTCGGCGTGCATAAACGACGTCATCGATCTCCCCTCGCTGTTCCCTGCAGCATCCCCTGTGAATCCCTGCGAATCCCCAGCCTCAGGTGTGTTGCCCACCCCGGTGGAAGGTCTCCCCAACCCCACCTTAGTTTGGTCAGACCAACTGACCAAGACGGGTTTTCGTGGCGAACCACCCGCCGGGCGTATCGTGAAACCTATGTCGAACCCCGCCCGCGAAGTCGTCGCTTCGTACCTCGCCTCGTTCGCCGGTGGCGACCCCGACGCCATCGCGGCCCACGTGAGCGAGGACTTCGTCAACGAGCACACGGCGGCGCTGGGTTCGGGGTGCGTGGGGCGCGCCGCCTACCGCGAACGGCTGCCGGCGTTCCTGGCCGACATGGTGGGGCTCGACTATGCGGTCGAGGATCTGGTCGTCGACACCGACGCAGCGGCTCCGGACGATGCCGGCAGGGTGGCCGCGTTTTACCGGATGACGGCTCGATGGCAGGGCGACGCCCCGTTCACCGTGCGCGGCGTGCAACGCCTGGAGGTGGCCGACGGTCTGATAACCCGCCGCACCGACTACTGGGACTCGGCGGTGTTTCTCGCCCAGGTCAGCCCCGATGCGGCCGCCGCCCTCGCCCCGTTCGGCGTTCGGTAGCCCGGCTCAGTCGAGGTCGTCGACCATCGACTGTTCGACCGACCGGAGGTGATCCTCCGCCGCGGCGCGAACACCGGCGGGGTCGCCGGCGGCGAAGGCCCGGGCGATCGCCTTGTGGGCCACCGATGCATCGGAGATGATTCGCCGCACGCCGGGGCGGTTGCCCTCGGCGCGTAGCAGCGCGTCGAACGCGTGGGACCGGAAGAGTTGGTCGAGGACCTTGCCGTACAACTCGATCAGGAGCGGGTTGCCGCAATGGGCGGCGATGGTGGTGTGGAAGCGCCGGTCGAGGCTGCGGAACCCGTCGATGTCGAGATCGTCGTCGAACTGGCGGGCGAGCGCGGCGACCTCGTCGCGGGCGGGGCCATCGGCCCGACCGGCCGCCATCTCGAAGATGGGGACCTCGAGCACCTGGCGGGTCTCGAACAGTTCGGCCACGAAGGTTTTGCGATCGACGCCGCTCGCCACGACGACATCGGGTAGGTGTTCGGCCACATAGGAGCGATTGCCGCGGCGTTCGACGACGCCGAGCGACACGAGGCCCTGCATGGCTTCGCGCACCGAGGTTCGGGCGACGGAGAATCGCTCGCTCAGGTCCCGCTCCGAGGGCATCTTTGATCCGGGAGCCAGCTCGCCGGTGGTGATGCGTTGCAACAGTTGGGCCCGCACCTGGGAGCTCACCGTCTCTCGTGAGATCGGCTCGAAGGTGGTGTTGCTCGCGCGGTTGGTTGAATCGTCTGCCATTGGTCTTTCCGGCCGGCACGGCGACCGAGGTATTTGGTCCTTTGGTAGGACCACCAGTCCAACGAGGGTACACGGGCCGCCAACGCGGCAAAATGCGGGCCCGCGGCTGGCTCGTTGGTGAAACGTTCGCTGGGTCAGATGGGCGCAATGGTCTGACCGACTGACCGATGCTACGTTGACGCCGTGAGCGACGAATCGACCTACGACGTGCACCCGCCCGAACCCCGGTGGACCCATATCGCCCTGCGGGCCACCGACATCGACGCGACGATCGCGTGGTTCGAGGAGTTCACTCCGCTCGTGCTGATCGATCGGCGCGAGGACGCACAGGGCTACGGGGCCTGGCTGGGCATGCCGGGTGAGACCAACAACCCGTTCATCCTCGTGCTCGCGCAGTTTCACGCGGGCAAGGACCCGTTCGGTGAGGCTCCTCTCGCCACGCTCGCACCGTTCGCTCACTTCGGCATCGAGATGCCCAACAAGGCCGACATCGAAGCGATCGCCGCCAAGGCCGAGGCCGCCGGTTGCCTGGGGATGCCTCCGACGATGATGCCGCCCCCGATCGGCTACATCACGATGCTGCGCGACCCCGACGGCAACACCGTCGAGTTCTCGTGGGACCAGGGCGTGTACGCAACGCTGCAGGAGCGGTGGCGCAGCTCCTGACGTCGGCTCGCCTTCACGAACGGCAGGAGGGCTGAACCCAGCCTCAGGGGCTCCAAGGCGGGGCCATCTGCGGCGCCGCGCGGCTACGTGAGCTGCCGATTGAACTCGCGCAGGACCACGGCACCGAACGTACGGTCGAGGACCGAGATCGTCGCCGGGTCGACCCACAGGTTGTTGATCATGCTCGCGGTGCCGCCGGTCGCCCAGATGACCGCCGACTTGATCGGTGTCGCGTGCGAGACCACCACGACGTTGCGGGTCTCGGCCTCCTCGATGACATCGGCGCACGCGGCGGCGACCCGGTCGTGCAGCGCGGCCAGCGACTCGCCACCCTCGGGGGCGAAATGGATGTCGCGCTCCCATTTTCCGGCCAGGTCGCCGATGACATCGGCGACCTTGCGTTCCTCGTAGGCGCCGAAGGAGATCTCGCGCCACCGGTCATCGACCCGGCACTGATCCGGCCCGAAGCCGGCGTGCGCCGCGGTGTCCCTCGACCGGATGAGCGAGCTCGTGATCACGGTCTGCACGTCCCAGCGACTGCGGATGTACTCGCCCGCCAACCGGGCCTGGTCGATGCCGACCTCATCGAGCGGCGCGTCGGTATCACCCTGGACTTTGGCACTGGCGTTGATGGCCGTGCGCCCGTGGCGAAGAAGAATCAACAAGGGCTTCAGCTTGGCACGGATACGAACCGCAACGCGGATGGGTTCGCCGGCGGCTCAGCTGGCGGTGGAGACCGGATCCTGGTCGGTCTCGGCGTCGCCGTCGAGGCTGTGGCCGTCGTCGAGACTGCGGCTGCTGCCCGCGCTGAGGTCGGTCTTGCGGCGCTGAGGGATCTCGGTATCGGGAATGGCCGCGGGAATGTCGCCCGTGAGGTCGAGGGTGACGCCGGGAAGCCCGTGCGTGAGCAGGTGGGCGGTCGCATCGGGTGAGCGGGCGTTGCCGAAGAAGAACCCCTGCCCGTACTTGCAGCCGAGCGACGCCAGGATCTTGGCCTGGTCGACCGACTCGATGCCTTCGGCGACGACCTTGAGTTCGAGGGCCTTGGTGAGCCCGACGATCGCTTCGATGATCGCCCGGTCGTTGGCGCTCTCGACGATCGTGGCGATGAAGCTCTGATCGATCTTCAACACGTCGGCCGGGAGGTTCTTGACCCGATCGAGGTTGGCGTGCAGCGTGCCGAAGTCATCGATGGCGAGCTTGACGCCGAGCTGCTTGAGGTCGTTGAGCGCGGTCATCACGCGGATGTCGTCGGTCACGAGGCTGTGCTCGATGATCTCGATCTGGAGCATGCCCGGATCGACGTCGTACCGATCGAGGTTGGTCTCGATGTGTTCGAGTAGCCCGGGGTTGGAGAGCTGCGCGGGGGAGAGGTTCACCGACATCACGAACGTCTCGTCAATACGGCCGCTGCGCGCCCAGGCCTCGAGTTGGGCGCAGGCTCGGCCGATGACCCAGAAGTCGAGTTTGCCGAGCAGGCCGCTGCGGTCGGCCCGAGGCAGGAAGCCGCGGGGGTTGAGGAGGCCGAGCGACGGGTGGTGCCACCGGATGAGCGCCTCGACGCCGATGATCTCTCCCGTGTGGAGGTGCACGATGGGCTGATAGAGCAGCCGGAGCTGCTCGCCCTCCTCGATGGCGAGGCGCAGCTCTTCGTCCTTACCGAAGGACCCGTACTGGCTGTTGCCGCCCGCACCGCTGGCGCGCAGCCCGGCCGACTTTCGCTGCTCTTTGACCCGGTACATGGCGATGTCGGCGTTTCGAACGACCAGGTCGGCGGAGTCGCCGGGCTCATGGACGCTGATGCCGATGCTCGCGTTCATATCGATTGCGACCGGACCGACCATGATCGGTTCGTTCAGCGACGACTCGAGTTCGGCAGCCAGCTCGAGCGGTGCTTCCTCGGGGCCGTCGACGGTACACAACAGCACGAATTCGTCGCCGCCGAAGCGGGCCAGGAAGTCGTCGGCCCCGGCTGCATCGGTGAACCGGGCGGCCACCGAGGTCAACAAGACGTCGCCGGCGCTGTGGCCCATGCCGTCGTTGACCGCCTTGAATCCGTCGAGGTCGCTGAACAGCACGGCGACGCGATGTTCGCCCTGGAGGCGGCGGTCGAGTTCGTCCATGAACGCCGCCCGGTTGGGCAGGCCGGTGAGCGGATCGTGGCGCACCTGATGGGCGAGTGCTTCCTCGGCTGCGTTGCGCCGCGCGCGGTCCTCGCGCAGTTCAACGGTAAGTCGATCGATGGTGGTTGCGAGTTGGCCGATTTCGTCGCTGTTGCCATCGTCGATGGTCTCGTCGAGTTCGCCGGCGGACAACGACCGGGCCACCGATCGAATGCGTTGCATGCGCCGGCGCATCTTTCGGAGCACATTCCCGCCGAGTAGCACGAGGCCGAGGGCGAAGAGCCCCAGAAAGACGGCGAGCGAACGGCGGATCTGGGCGTAGGTGGCGATGGCCTCGCTGCGGTCGATCTTGGCCACGATGCCCCAGTTGGGGCCATCGACGGGCTGGGCCGAGCCGAGAACCTGAACGCCGCGGTGGTCGGTGGTCGCGACGTCGGTGGGCCCGAGCGCCGTGAGCGCGGTCACCAGCAGGCTTTCCGACTCGGACTCCTTGGCTCGGATGCTGAACCGATCCGTGCCCGCCAACCGGCTCTCGTTGAGCACCACCGGACCCTCGTCGTCGCGGGCTACGAGCAGGACCTCTTCGCTGCTGCGTCCCGCGGGCGCCGCCGCGACGCCCAGGATGGACTCGAGGTCAAAGCCGATGATCAGCGAGCCGACATCGGGAACGGGGCCGGCGACGGAGGCCGCCGCGGTCGTGCCCGTGCGTTCGATCAGACCCCACGTGGTCTGGCTCAGTCCGCCGGCGACCAGAGGCGGTGCCGGTTCCATCGAGTCGTCGGTGGAGCTGATGACCTCGCCGCTGGTGCTGACGACCACGGCGTACAGCGGAGTGGTGTTTACTCCGCCGGCCCGGGAGCTGATCTCGCCGAGGTCGGGAGAGGTGCCGTCGAGGATTTCGGGGCCGGCCTCATCGGCGATCGCCTGCCACACCGCGAGCACCTGGGCCAGCTCGGCCTCGACGGCCGCGGTACGGGTGTCGGCATCGGTGCGCATCTCGTTGCGAGCGTTCTGGAGCTGCGTTTGTTGCAGGCTGCGGAGCGCGAGGTAGGAGCCGGCGGTCAGCACCATCAGCGAGGCGACGATCAGGAGGGCAAGCTTCCGGGCTAACGACATCGGCGTCAGCTCCAGCTCAGGGGGAAGAACATCAGACCCTCAGAGTACGCCTTTCCACCCTGACGATCATGTTGGGTCGACGATCTGGGCCATTTGGCCCGGTCGGGTACACCACACCCCTGCCAACGCGAACGCTCTGGTGCCTGGCACCAGAGCGTTCGCGTTGGCAGGGGTGTGGT
>CALHYX010000113.1 GCA_938041035.1 uncultured Acidimicrobiales bacterium
ACCCTCGAGGTCGTCGCGGGCATGCCCCACGGATTTCACGGACTCAGCGGCATCGTCCCTGAAGCCGACGCCGCCTTCGCCGAGGTCGGTGCGTTCATCTCCCGGTACACCTGAGCTGAGCAACGGCGCCGCCTCGATCACGAGTCGGCTGCTCCCGGTGCTGGGCCGTCGCCAACCGGCGGGTGGAGCAGCTTGTGCATCGAAAAGTTGTGCAGCGCCACCCCTGCCCGCTCGAGGTCGTTGCGGTGCTCGACCACGAAGCCGTGGCGCTCGAACAGCCGGCGGGCGGCCTCGCTCGCCTCGACGAACAATCGGGGGTACCCGTGCTCGACGGCGTGGCTTTCGAGGGCCTCGTACAGTAGCGAGCCGATTCCCGCGCCGACCGCGGCGGGGGCGCAGTACAGGTGGTCGATGTGGCCGTCGGCTTCCAGGTCGCCGTAACCCACCACCTGGTCGTCGGCGGTGACGGCGACGAGAAACAGGCGCCCATCGGTGGCCTGGGCGGCGAACCGGGCCGGGTCGGGCGGTTCCTGGGCCCATGCCTGCACCTGGGCGGGGGAGTAGTCGCGGCGCGCGGCTTCGCGCACCGATGTGAAGAACACCGACGCGATGGCCTGTTCATCGCCGGCTCGGTACGGGCGCACCGCGATCGCGTTGCGGTCGAGGCTCGCCGGGGTGGACATCGGGCCAGCGTACGCGGCTCGGAGTCGGGGCCGCGGGCGGCGTGTTTGCATCGGCCCGGGCGGTGGCTCAAGGTGAACGCATGCGCCACCCCGAGCTCTGCCTGTACGACGTCGCCGACCGCGTCGCCACCATCACCTTCAACCGGCCCGACCGCATGAACGCCATGACCGGGAACATGGAGGTCGCCTACTACGACCGACTGGTGCAGGCCCAGGCCGACGACGACGTGGCTGCAATCGTGGTCACCGGAGCCGGCAAGGGCTGGTGCCCGGGAGCCGACCTCGCCTACCGGCCCGGACCCGACGACGAACCGCTGCCCAACAAATCGGTGCCGACCACCCTGCCCCTGACCGTCACCAAGCCCATGGTGGCGGCCATCAACGGCGCGGTGGCGGGCATGGCGCTCGGGCTGGCGTTCCAGTGCGACTTTCGCATCGCCCGCGAAGGGGCCAAGTTCACCACATCCTTTGCCAGCCGGGGCCTCATCGCCGAATACGGCATGGCCTGGCACCTCACCCACCTCGCCAACCGGGCCGTCGCCCTCGACCTGCTTCTCACCGGGCGGGTCGTGCTCGCCGAGGAGATGTTGCAACTCGGTCTGATCAACCGGGTCACCTCGGCCGAAACCGTGCTTGAAGAGTCGATCGCTCTGGCATCGCAGCTGGCCAACGAAACCTCGCCGGCCTCGATGGCCACCATCAAGCGGCAGGTGTTGACCCAACCCCAGATGAGCCTCGTCGACGCCATGGCCGAGTCCGACGAGTTGATGTACGAGTCCCTGCGCGGCGCCGATGTGATCGAGGGGTTCGAGAGCTTTCTCGAGAAGCGGCCGGTGAAGTTCGCCCCACTCGGCCAGGGCACCCGATTCTCGTGGATGGACGCCGAGGACAGCGCCGGAAGCTGAGGGGCTAACGAACCAGCCGGGCGCCGGCCCGGGTGAACCGCATCACGCCATCATCGACATCTTGTTTGAACAGCTTCTTGTCCGAGGAGTAGCGCTGGGTGTTGAGCCACGGTTCGCGGTCACCCTGGCGCGGCATCATGGCCATCATGCGCTGCATGTACCCGGACGAGAAGTCGTCGATCCAGGGGCGCTCGGGCATGTCGTGATCGCCGCTGCGCAGCCGCGGCGTGCACACCTCGGTGCCGGTGTCGCGCATGTGGTTGAGCAGCCGACACACGTAGGCGCAGGTGAGGTCGGCCCGGAGGGTCCACGAGGCGTTGATGTAGCCGAACGACGACGCCAGGTTCGGCACGTCGCTGTAGGCCAGGCCCTTGTAGCTCCAGGTGCGGGAGAAGTCGACGGTTTCGCCGTCGACGCGAAAGTCCATCTCGCCCAGGGTGACCAGTTGCAGACCGGTGGCGGTGACGATGATGTCGGCCTGGAGTTCGCGACCCGACTGCAACTTGACCCCGTTGGCGGTGAAACGGTCGATGTGGTCGGTGACCACCGTCGCGTCCTTGGCCTTGATCGACTCGAACAGGTCGCTGTTCGGGATGAGGCACAACCGCTGATCCCACGGGTTGTAGGTCGGGGTGAAGTGGGTATCGACGTCGTAGTCGGGGCCGAGTTCCTTGCGGACCAGCCCCAGGAGCTTCTCGCGCACCTTGTCGGGATGCGTGCGGGTCTTGGCGTACACCCATTCGCCGCGCCGAATGTTCTTCCAGCGGGTCAGTTCGTAGGCGGTGCGGTCGGGGAGGACCTTGCGCAGCCGGTTGGCCAGTGCATCGCGGTCGGGCGCGGACACCACGTAGGTGGGCGATCGTTGCAGCATCGTGACGTGGGCGGCCTCCTTCGCCATGGCCGGCACCAGCGTGACCGCGGTGGCGCCCGAGCCGATAATCACCACGTTCTTGCCCGCGTAGTCGAGGTCCTCGGGCCACGCCTGCGGGTGCACGATCTCACCGGCGAAGTCGTCGCGGCCGGCGAACTCGGGCGTGTAGCCGCCCTTGTAGCTGTAATACCCCGAGCACATGAACAGATAGCCGCACGTGTAGCTGACCGTGCTGGTCCCGCCCGCGTCGTCGGTGACCGACGCCGTCACCGTCCACCGGCCGTCATCGCTCGACCAGTCGGCATCGGTGACGAGGTGCCGGAAGCGGATGTGGCGATCGATGTCGTATTCGGCGGCGGTCTCGCGCAGGTAGCGCAGGATCGACGGGCCATCGGCGATCGACTTCTCGTCGGTCCACGGCTTGAAGCTGTAACCGAGGGTGTGCATGTCGGAGTCGGAGCGGACACCGGGGTAGCGGAACAGGTCCCAGGTACCGCCGAGATCGTCGCGCCCTTCGAGGATGGCAAAGCTGCGATCCGGGCTTATGGTCTGCAGGTGGTAGGCGGCACCGATTCCGGAGATGCCGGCCCCCACGACGACGACGTCGAAGTGTTCGGGGTTGGTCACGGGCACGCCCACTGGTTCGCCATGGGGTCACGGTAATCGATGCGCCGGCCGGCGTAGAAGCCTGGTTGGGTCAGCGTCGATGGCAGACTCAACCCACGGGCGCGGCGCCCGGCCGAGGAGACGAGCCGATGACGACCACTGATTCGACCGACCCCGCGGCGGTTGGCGCCGACCGGTCCGCCGAGATCGATCCGACCTTTCACGACGACATCGAGGGCTACTGCGGGCGCCTCAGCTACACCGCGGGCGACACGGTCGAGCTGCATGTGTCGACCCGAGCCGATCGCTTCGAGATCGCCGTGCACCGCTGGGGCGCCACCCGCGAGCAGGTGCACACCGCGAGCGCCGAAGGCGTGTACACCCCGGCTCCGACCGACGCCGATTCGCGCGGTTGTGGCTGGCCGGCGCTGATGACATTCAAGGTCGATCCGTCGTGGCGGTCCGGCTTCTATCTGGTCACGCTCACCGCCGTCAGCGCACCCGACGGCCGGGCGGTGGCCCATGCGGGCTTTGTCGTGCGGGCCGCCGGCGAACGAGCATCGGCGCTACTGGTGCTCGCCACCAACACCTGGAACGCGTACAACACCTGGGGCGGCGCCAGCCTCTATACCGGCGGCAAAGAGGTGTCGTTTCATCGGCCGTTCTCGCGCGGTCTGCTCGACCGACCCGAGGTCGACCGCGACGACCGAAAAGCCCGACCGGCCCGCTGGGGCGAAACCCCCGACGCCGACGGCGAGGAGTTCCAGCGTTATCGCATCGCCAATGGCTATGCGCCGGCCATCGGCTCGACCGGCTGGTTCACCCACGAACGCCGCTTCGTCGAGTGGGCCGAGTCCGAGGGCTACCGATTCGACTTCGCCGTATCGTCGGACCTGGAGGACCCGGCCACGGTCGCCGGATACGACACGATCGTGCACGTCGGCCACGACGAGTACTGGTCCGCTCCCCAGCGCCGCAGCGTCGAGGGTTTCGTCCGCTCCGGCGGTCACCTGGCCAGCCTGTCGGGCAACACCATGTTCTGGCAGGTGCGGCTCACCGACGACGCCACCGCCATGGTCTGCCACAAGTATTCCGCCCACGAAACCGACCCGGTGGTCGCCGCGGGCGAACCCGAACGCATGACCGGCATGTGGTGTGACCCCCTGGTCGACGACCCCGAATGGTCGTTGCTCGGCGCGGGCTCGGCCTTTGGGCTCTACCACCGGTTCGGCAACGCCACCGCCCGGGCCGCGGGTGGCTTCACCGTGTACCGCCACGGGCATTGGCTGTTCGACGGAACCGACCTTCGCTACGGCGACCTATTGGGCGCCCGGCACGGCGCGGTCGGCTACGAAACCGTCGGCTGTCCGATCGACCTCGATGAGTATCAGTTACCCATAGCCCGGTTGCGGCCCGGCATGCCCGCCGACATCGAAGTGGTGGCGGTGGCGCCGGCGAGCAGCCTCGGCGTGGGCGACTACCCGAAGTCGATCAGTGCGCTCAGCGACCAGGGCGACCTCGAGTTTGTGGCGGAGCGGCTCTACGGCTCCACCGACGAGGATGCCCTCGCCCGCGTCCGGTACGGCAACGCGGTGATGCTGGTGTGTCGTCCCTTCGGGGAATCCGGCGGCGAGGTGGTCACCGTCGGAACGACCGACTGGGTCTTTGGGCTCGATGACGATGCCGCCGTCCAACAGGTGACCCACAACATCCTGCATCGGCTCATCGGCTAGTTCCCACGGCGGCGGCCCGGCTTCGCCTGTCGGCGACGGGGCTCTCCACCTCGATTCAAGAATCTTGTCCCCTCGCCGCGCCTGTCGGTGCGTGTTACCGGACGGCGGTCCTAACCCAGGGGCCGATGTGACTGGGGAGCACCATGAAGCAACGTCCATCGACTCGACTCCGGCATTCGGCGTTTCGCCTGCTGACGATGATCCTGGCGGCACTGCTCGTCGTGAGCATGATGCCGATGGCGGCCGAGGCCCAGCCCGCGGCGCCGGAGCCCGGATCGCCTGCACCGCAGACGCAGGTGCCCTCCACCGAGAACACCGCCCAGGCGCCGACCACACCGTCAGCAGCTGCGCCCTTGCCGCTCGATGCCACGGCGCCAGCCGAGTCCGAACCGACGGACGCTCCGGAAGTAGCGGCCGAACCCGCTCCCGAGGCGAGCGGCCCACCCGCTCCCGTGGTCGACCGCGAACCCGCGCCGAGCGAGGGTCTCGACGGGGCCATCAGCCTCACCCAGGGCGACGACAACGGCGAGGTGCTCGACGAAGCGCCCGGCACCCGACGCATTCGGGACAAGTCCGGCAGCGGAGACGATCAGTACGTCGAGGTCACCACGTTGCAGGGCCTCCGCGATGCCGAGGTGGCCGACTGGGCCAAGCTGGACTTCCTCCGGAGCGAGGGTTACGCCAACTGGGGTGCCGTGCCCGCGTCGGCGCTCGACACCGAGTTCGATGCCTTCTACTTCGACCTCAGCGCCCTGGCCGAGCAACGCACGGCTCCCGAGGTCCAGTCGCGCGAGCGCTGCACCACCTACTGGTCGCCCCGCAAGTCCACCTACACCATCGAGAAGGGCCGGGGCGAGGCCGAGTACGACACCGATCTGCCCGGGTTGCCCAACAACTTCGACATCAACGTCGGCGCCAACCTCGACGCCACCGTCGTGTTCACCGCGGTCGTGCACTGGGATCACCGTCGGGTCGACTGCATCCTCAACTTCTCCTACGGGTTCCGGGTCAACTTCACCGACATCACCGCGACGATGACGGTCGACGGATCCTTCGCCGCCGGGGGTCACATCTCCGCGGCCTACCGCAAGGAGATCCTCAAGCTCCACTACGACCTGTGGGACTACAACTACAAGTTCAGTTTCTACTTCCTGACCTTCACGATCGGCGTCAATCTCGACCTCGATATCAGCGCTCACCTCGACGTGAAGATCACCTACGCCAGCCGAGCCGAGTTCGACCGGGTCTACGGCCTGGAGGGCAGGGCCACCTATGCGACCCGATGCTGGATAGATGGCTGTCGCAAGCAGGGTGAGACGGTCAGCTACTTCAACCTCGACACCGACGATTCCGACGTCACGAGCCAGACGACGGTCGACATTCAACTGGTGCCCAAGATCGACCTCAACCTCGAGCTGTCGTTCGACGCCGGCATCTTCGGCATCGAGGGAACCGTGTACAGCGGAACGCTCGGCGTGGTCGCCCAGCTTCCGGTGCGCATGTACTGGACCCAGGGCAACAACTGTTCCGACGCCGACGGCGACGGCACCCTCGAACGGGTGGAGTCGCTGATCACCGATGTCACCGCCGAGATCTATGGCTACTACGAGGGGCGCTGGTTCAGCGGCTCTCGCGATGTCACCTGGTTCGGGATCAAAATCCCCGGCTGGATCCTGAAACAGACCGATCAGGACGATCGACGGGTCATCTACCAGCGGAACCTGCACTACAAGGAGCACCGGCCGTCGGCGAACACCGCCATGCAGCCGGTCGTGTCGGCGGTCGGAAAGTTCCCGACCAATCCGGCCATGCCCGCCCAGACGCAGTTCACCGGAATCCGCATCGACGGCACCCGCAGCTGCTATCCGTTCACGGCCACGCCAACCTTCCAGATCGGCTGGGGCGACGGCACGTACCAGCTGACCGAGGGCGGCCTCGTACCGCACGGGCTGTCGTTCAAAAACGACCAGAACGTGCGGGTCCGGGTTCTGCGCGACGCCGCGGGACGAAACATCTACGGGCCGTGGGTCAACGTCACCGCCGAGGCGCCGCGCAAACCGGAACCGCCGCAGAACATCCGCGCCGTGCGGTACTCCGACACCGCCGGGGAAATCATGTGGGATCCTCCGGAGAACAGCGACGGCATTATCGGGTATCAGCTCTGGTACGGCGGAAAGAACCTCGGCGTCATCGATGCCCTGAGCAGCTACCAGTCGGGTCTGCCGATCGGCAATCACGGGTTCGTGATCTGGTCGGTGCACCGCTCCGGCCAGGTGTCGGACAGCCGGGTGGCGTTCCTCGACCTGTACGGGACCCCGGATGCGCCGACCAACCTGAAGGCGGTCCGCTATTCGTCGACCAGCGGGGAGATCACGTGGGATGCCGCCAACGACGACAACGGCACGGTGGTGCACTACCTGGTGAGCCGCAATGGTCAGCCGTTGGGGCAAACGACCGGGCGTAGCCACTACGAGGCGAACCTGCCCACCGGCGTGTACCGCTATCTGGTGGTGGCCGTCGACGACGACGGCTACAAGTCGCCGGCGGCAAGCGTCGTCCTCGACCTCACCGGCGACGCGCCCCCCGCCGACGACCCACCGCCGAAGGACCCTCCCGCCGATGACCCACCCGCAGATGATCCTCCCGCCGATGACCCACCGGCCGACGACCCGCCGGTGGCCGGTCAGGCGCCTTCGGTGCCGGGCAACCTGCGGGCCAGCCGATACTCGTCGACTGCCGGCGAGATCATGTGGGATCGGGCGAGTGATCCCGATGGTCACGTGGTCGGGTATCGGGTGCTTCGCGACGGTAAGGACCTCGGCGTGCGCGATGCGTTGAGTTTGTATGAGTCGAATATGGCGACGCGGAGCTACACCTATGAGGTTCGGGCGGTCGACAACGACGGCAACGAGTCGGCGGGCGCAACGGTGACGCTGGACCTGGGTTCGGCGACCCAACCGCCGCCACCTCCTCCACCACCGCCTCCCCCTCCTCCTCCACCGCCACCGCCTCCTCCGCCGCCGCCTCCACCACCGCCTCCGGCTGATGATCCGCCGGCGGCTGGTCAGGCGCCTTCGGTGCCGGGCAACCTGCGGGCCAGCCGATACTCGTCGACTGCGGGCGAGATCATGTGGGATCGGGCGAGCGATCCCGATGGTCACGTGGTCGGGTACCGGGTACACCGCAACGGTGTCGATCTCGGCGTGCGCGATGCGCTCAGCCTGTACGAGGGCAACCTGAGCCCCGGCACCTACCGCTATGAGGTGCGCACCGTCGATAACGACGGCAACGAATCGGCCCCGGCCAAGGTGACCCTGGTCATCTAGGGGGTCAGCTGTCTTGTTCTCGCCTTCGGCGAGCGAGGCCGGGTTGTCAGCCGTGGCCTCAGGTCTGTTGTTCGCCTTCGGCGAGCGAGGCCGGGTTGTCGGCCGTGGCCTCGGGTCTGTTGTTCGCCTTCGGCGAGCGAGGCCGGGTTGTCGGCCGTGGCCTCAGGTCCGTTGTTCGCCTTCGGCGAGCCAGCGCCGGGCGGCCTCGAGCACCACGGGGTCCCCGCAGCCCTGGGCGTACCCGGCGATACGCCGGTCGATGTCTCGCTGGAGGGCGGCGATGCCGATACGGTCCGCGATCGGGCTGATGAGCGCCGGCCGGACGGTGAACGTATAGCGCCACGTCGCCTGAGTCGACCCCTCGTCGAGCAAGCGAAACGACCATCCGCCGCCGAACTTGGCGAAAAACCACGGACCTTCGACCATCGTCATGCCGACCTGGTTCGGTGGCTTGTAGGCGGTGTACTCCGACACCATGTGCAGGCGATGGCGAGACGTCGTCCGCGTGCGCACCCCGCGAGCCGGACGCTGGGCATCGATCAACTGCTGCTCGGCGATGAACGGATCCCACCGATGCCGCACAGGTCCCTGAAGTTGCGAAACGGCGAACGCAAGCCGTTGCTCGACCGGCACGACCACCGTCGCTTCAACTCGGGGCATGACCAAGCTTGGCACCGGATGGTCGCGGGGTCGATAGCGTGCACTCGTGACGACGCCGAAGTGGAAGGCGAACCAAGGCCGATTGACCCCGGCCGAGCTCGCCGAAGTGGCGGTGATGGCCGACCTCGCCGTCCTCGTCACCGTGCTCGCCCGGCTGACTCCCTTCAGCGGCCTCACCATCGTCTTCGGCGCGATTCCGTTCGCCCTCCTCGGGATGCGAAACCGGCTCCGAGCCTCCCTGACCGCGTTCTTTGTCGCGGTGATCCTGGTGTTCCTGCTGGCGGGCTTCAACGCCGCCACGCAGGTTCTCGTCATGGCGTCGTTCGGTACCGTGGTGGGGCGGGGGTTCGCCGAGGGGTGGTCCCGGGCGCGGCTGTTCTCCACCGCCCTCTTCATCGGTTGGTCGTTGGTCGCCTCGCTCACCGTCGCGTTCCTCTGGGTGTTCGAGGGGTTGCGCGAGGTCAACCTCGAGGCGGTCCGGGTGAACTGGCAGGGCATCGCCAACGGCCTGCGCTGGTTCCGGCTCGGACCCATCGTCGACCCGATGGATCGGCTCATCGAATGGGCCATCGAGTACTGGTACATCTCCGCCCCGGTGTTTCAGTTCTGGATCTCCATCCTGTTGACCACCCTCATCATCCAGATCGGGCGACCGGTCATCGATCGCGTACAGCGCGCGTTTGGCATTCGGCCCGAGCCCGCACCCCAGGTGCAAGCCATGGCGGCTGATCTGCGCCGGCACCCCGGAACGCTGACGCTGGTGGTCGGACCCAACGGCTCGGGCAAAACCACCCTCTTGCGGGCGATCGCCGACGTCGCCGACGACCGAGGCTTACCCGGGGGCACTGCGGTTGTGGGCCAGCGCCCCGAAAGCCAGGTCATCGGCATACGCGTCCTCGACGATCTCGCCTGGGGGCTAACCCCGGAACCGACCGAAGAGGCGATGCGAACAGCGTTGACCCAGGTCGGGTTGGCGGGGTTCGAGGAGCGCGAAACCGGCGGGCTTTCCGGCGGCGAACTGCAACGCCTCGCCCTCGCCGCGGCCATCCTGCGCGAACCAGCGGTGCTGTTGTCGGACGAATCAACCGCCATGATCGACCCCGCCGGTCGCGACGTGGTGGTGGCGACGCTGCGGCGTCTGGCCGAACGCGGCGTCGCGGTGGTCCATGTGAGCCACGTCGAGAACGAGCGCGCCATCGCCGACCGGGTGATCGAACTGTGAGCCACGAACTCCGATTGGTCGGCGTGGGGCTGGAACACGGTCGGGGTACGCCCTGGGCCCACCGAGCGCTCACCGGCATCGATCTGGCGATCGCGCCGGGCGAGCGGGTTCTCGTCGTCGGGACCAACGGCTCCGGCAAGTCGACGCTCGCGTGGATTCTGGGCGGGCTGCTTCGCCCGACGGAGGGGATGGCCACCATGGGTTCGGTGGCGATCGCCGATCGCAAGGCCGAGATCGGGTTGTTGGTACAACACGCTCGCTTGCAGCTGCTGCGCCCAACCGTCAATGAGGAAATGAAGGCGTTCTGCGATGACGGAGGCGCCCGACTCGAGGCGTTGGCCCGCATGGGGTTCTCGGTGAGTGACGTGTGGCGCCGTATCGACGACCTGTCGATCGGGCAGCAGCGCCGCATCGCCTTGGCCGCCCAACTCGCCCGTCGGAGCCCGGTGCTGGTGCTCGATGAGCCGATGGCCGGTCTCGATCGCCGCGCTCGGGCGGCGTTGGTCGAGGCGGTGGCTGCCCTTCCGGCCTCCACCACCGTCGTGACCGTCACGCACGATCTCGCCGACAGCGCCCCGCTCGGTGACCAAGTCGTCGAACTGCGCGACGGAACCCTGATCACCGACGGAGCGGCGTCGTGATCGCCGGGTTGCACCTCCTGCGCTACGTCGACGTCGAATCGGTGTTGCACCGCGCGGACGCCCGCACCAAAGTCGCCTGCCTCACCGGAACGATCTTTGCCCTCTCGTTCGACCCGAGCTGGACCACCGTCGGCCTGGTGTGGGCTGCGTTGGTAGTGCTGGTGCTGGCCGGCCGGATCCCCCGGGGGGCGCGACCCCGGCCGCCGCGCCTGCTGCTCTACGCGATGGCCCTGGCGCTGTTCTTTGGCGTGCTCGCCGGCGGGGAGCCCAACGTGGAGATTCTCGGCCGGCCCATCGGGTTGGGCGGCGTTCGCGCCCAGCTGCGGTTCTTCGGTGTGGGTTTGGCCATGCTCGCCCTCGCCCTGGTGATCGGGTGGACAACCCGACTGGGCGATCTGCCAGCGGCGGCGGCCTGGCTGCTGGCCCCGTTGCGCTGGCTACGGCTGCCGATCGATGACCTGGTGGCCGCGTTGACCCTCGCCGTGCGGTGTCTGCCGCTGATGGCCGACGAGATCGCCACGACGGCGTCGCTGTGGTCGCTGCGCCCCAAACGCGGCCGCGACCACAGCCGCATGGTCGAGGCGGTCGACTTCGTCGCCACCGCCACATCCGGGGCCACCCGCCGGGCGGTCGAGCTCGGAGAGGCGGTCGCCAACCGGGGCCCGGTGGTGGTGCCGGTGCGCCACGGTCGTTTCGGCGTCGCCGACCTGATCGTCGTCGGGTTCACCGCGGCCCTCATCGGTGCCATCGTGGTGTTGTGAACGCCGATCGGAACGAGTTGCGCGCCGCCCTGGCTGCGGGGCTGTCGGAGATGTACGCCGCCGAGGTGCCCGAGTACGGCCACCTGGTCGATGCGACCGCCCGGGTGAACGCCGGTCTCGGCGACCAGCGCGACGGCGCCCGGCTGGGCACCGAGCGCCACGGGGCGGTGCGGGTGGCAAGTTTTGCCGAGCTGACCCAGCTCGCCGCGCTGTTCTCCGCCTTCGGCATGGAAGCGGTCGGGTTCTACGACCTGCGAATCGCGGCGACGCCGATCCCGGTGGTTTCCACCGCGTTTCGACCCATCGACCCGGTCGACATGGCCGCCAGCCCGTTCCGGATGTTCACCTCGACGCTGGTGGCCGACGACGAGCGCTTCTTCTCCGCCGACCTCGGGGCCGAGGTCGAACGCCGGGTGGCCGGCCGGAGGCTCCTGGCCCCGGAGCTACAGGCCGCCGTGGCCGCGGCGAATCGCGACGGGGGAGTGACCGAGGCGAACGCCGACCGATTCGTCGAACTCGCCGTCGGTGCGTTCCGGCTGAACCTCGAGGCCATCGACGCCGATTGGCACGCCCGCCTCGACGCCGTGTCGCCGGTCGCCTCCGATATCGCCGCTGCGGCCGGCACCCACCTCAACCACCTGACGCCGCGGGTGGGCGACATCGTGGCCCTGCACGCACTGATGGAGGCCGAAGGGGTGACGATGATCGACCGGATTCAGGGCCCGCCGGCCTGGGACGGGCCCGATGTCTTGTTGCGTCAAACATCGTTTCGGGCCCTCGACGAAAGCCGAACCTTCAGTCGGGACGGCGTGCGGTCCGAGCAGACCGTGCGCGTCCGCTTCGGTGAGGTCGAACAACGCGGCGTAGCGCTCACCCCGCAGGGTCGGGCCAAGGTCGACGCCGCGATGGCGGCTGGGGCGGCGGCGAACCCCGGCGATGAGCCCGGGCGCCTCTCGCTCATTCGGGCGGAGCTCAACGGTGGTTTGCGCCCGTCGATCGCCGAGATGGCCGCCGACGGCGACGCGTTCGCCCTCTATCGACGGGGCGACGGGCCGGTGCCACCGGGGGACCGGTCGCTCGTCGGCCTGGTCGCCACCGGGGCGATCGAGGTCGACCCCATCACCTACGAGGACTTCCTACCCGCGAGCGCAGCGGGCATCTTTGCCTCGAACCTCGCTCACGCCGGGGCCGCGACCACCTTTGACACCGTCCGCGCCGCCGATGCCCAACGGCTGCGCGCGGCCGTGGGCACGCTGCACGATCCCTACGCGCTGTACGCCGCCCAGCAGCAGGCATCACTGAACACGACCCGGGTCGAACTGGAGCGCGGCGGTGTAACCCTTGACCCCTAGCTGCATAACGTATTAGCTATGTAGCTATGTCGGTCACCGGGGACGTCCGTATCGATCTCGAAGCGGTACTCAAGGCTCTGGCCAGCGAGCGTCGCTTGCAGATCCTCGAATGGTTGAAGGATCCCGTCGCCAACTTCCCGGCCCAGGAGCACGGCGATCCGATCGAACACGGTGCCTGCAACCAGTTCATCGTCGAGAAACTGGGCGTGAGCCAACCGGCCGGCTCCCGGCACCTGAAGGTCCTGGTCGACGCCGACCTCATCATTGCGACCCGACGCAAGGGCTGGGTGTACTACCGCCGCAACGAGGCCTCCATCGCCACCGCCGTGCGCCAAATATCTGAGATCTAGCAGCCCGAGAAAAGCGAGAAATACCATGTACGAGTCACTCCAGGACAAAGTCGTCATCGTCACCGGTGCCGGCAAAGGCATCGGGCGAGCCCTCGCCGAACGATTCGCCGGCGAGGGGTGCAAGGTGGCGGTCAACGACGTCGACGCCGACGCCGTCGCCGACACGGTCGCCGCCATCAACGGGTCCGGCACCGGCAGTGCGATGGCGGCCGTCGCCGATGTCTCCAACGGCGACCAGGTCAATGCCATGGTCGATTCGGTGATGGCCGAACACGGTCGGGTCGACGTGTTGATGAACAACGCGGGCATCGTGAGCCCGATGCTGCACTTCTTTGAGGCCGACGAGGCCTGGTGGCGCCGGATCATCGACGTGAACCTCACCGGCCATTTCCTCGTGTCGCACCCGGTGGCACGCATCATGGCCAAACAGGGCGGCGGGTCGATCATCAACATGAGCTCCGGGGGTGCCACCCGGGCCCACCGGGCCTTTACCGCCTACGACGCCACCAAGGGCGGCATCGAAGCTCTGACCCGGGCGATGGCGCTCGACCTCGGGCCGTACAACATCCGCGTCAACGCGCTGATGCCCGGCTCGATCGACACGTCGGGTCTGGGCCCCGAAGATCGGGCGCTGCGGGGCGAGAACGTGCCGCTGGGTCGTATCGGCGAGCCCAGCGACATGACCGGCGCGGCCATGTTCCTCGCTTCCGATGACGCCACCTACATCACGGGTGACGTCATCAGGGTCGACGGCGGCATGTTGTCCCAGCAGCGCTCGGCCACCGTCGACATCATGCCTCCGGCCGACTTCCCCAAGCTCGAGGATCTCTAACCATGGGCGTGCGGATCGGCGCCGACGTGGGCGGCACGTTCACCGACGTCGTCATCGAACTGGCCGACGGGTCGTTCGAGTCGACCAAAGTCCTCACCACCCACGGAGGGCCCGAGGAAGGCATCCTGCTCGGCATCGAGCGCATCGCCTCAGAACACGGCGTCGCCATGGCGAGCGTCGAGCAGATCATCCACGGCACGACCCTGGCCACGAACGCGCTGATCGAACGTCGGGGCGCGCTGACGGCACTGGTGACCACCCAGGGCTTCCGCGATGTGATCGAGACCCGCACCGAGGGTCGGTTCGAGCAGTACGACCTCAACATCGTGTTGCCGACACCGCTCATCGAACGCAAGGACCGGTTCACGATTCCCGAGCGGCTGAACGCTCGCGGCGAGGTGCTGGTGCCGTTCGACGAGTCCGCGGCCGCCGAGGTCATCGACACCATCGCCGAGCGCGGGTACGAGGCGGTCGCGATCGGCTTCCTGCACAGCTACCGCAACGCCGACCACGAACGGCGCTTCCGGACGATGCTGCTCGATCGACTGCCCGACATTTCGGTCTCGATCAGCGCCGAAGTCTCGCCCCAGATGCGCGAGTACGAGCGGTTCAACACCGTGTGTGCCAACGCCTACGTCCAGCCGCTCATGGCCAGCTACCTGTTCAAGCTGGCCGAAGAGCTGAAGGTCCGCGGCGCCGACTGCCCGCTGTACCTCATCCATTCCGGCGGCGGGCTGGTCAGCGTTGAGACCGCCGCGGCGTTTCCGGTTCGCCTGGTCGAATCCGGTCCCGCCGGCGGCGCCATCTTCGCCGCCGACCTCGCGGCTCGGTACGGGCGCGACCGGGTGCTGAGCTACGACATGGGGGGCACGACGGCCAAGATCGCGCTGATCGAGGACTACACGCCCCAGACGGCCAAGACCTTTGAGGTCGCCCGCACCACCCGGTTCAAGAAGGGCAGCGGCATGCCCATCTCCATCCCGGTAATCGAGATGATCGAGATCGGGGCGGGCGGCGGGTCCATCGCCAGCGTCGACCCGCTTGGTCAGATCCGAATCGGCCCGCACAGCGCTGGTTCCGAACCCGGCCCGGCGGCCTATGACCGAGGCGGTACCGCCGCCACGGTGACCGATGCCAACCTCGAACTCGGCCGGCTGCACCCGGACACGTTCGGCGCGAAAGACATCACCTTGTCGCCCGAGCGTGCCGCCGAAGCGATCGCCGCCGCGGTGGGCGGACCTCTCGGCATGGATCACCACGACGCCGCCGTCGGCATCGCCGAGGTGGTCGACGAGAACATGACCAACGCCGCCCGGGTGCACGCGGTGGAGAACGGCAAGGATCTCGCTGGGTTCTCGATGATCGCCTTCGGAGGCGGCGCGCCGCTGCACGCCTCGCGGCTGTTGGACAAGCTCGGCCTCGACGAGATGTTCGTCCCCGCCGGTGCCGGGGTGGGTTCGGCCATCGGGTTTCTGCGGGCGCCGTTCGCTTACGAAGCGGTGCGCAGCCTCTACACCCGCATCGACGATTTCGATGGTGCGGCCGCCAGCCGGTTGCTCGACGAACTCACCCAGGAAGCCGAGATGTTCGTTCGTCAGGGCACCGACGCCGAACTGGTCGTCGAACGCCAGGTGAGCATGCGGTACAAGGGTCAGGGGTGGGAGATCCCGGTTCGCCTCGCCACCGCCGAGTTCGACGATTTCGCCGCCGAGGCCCTGGGCGCGTCGTTCACGAAGGCCTACGAGGAGTTCTTCGGTCGGGCGATCGATGACCTCGCCATCGAGACGGTCAGTTGGGCCGTGCGGGTGGCATCGGTTCAGCACCACCCCGAGCGCCTGGCCCTGACCGGAGCCACGACCGTGGTGACGGCACCGACCACCAGACCGATCTTTGACCCGGTGACTCGGGAAACGGTCGAATCCGGCGTGATCGAGCGCGAGTCGCTCGAGCCCGGGGACGCGTTCTCGGGCCCAGGGGTCATCGTCGAGTCCCAGACCACCACGGTGCTCGGATCGCACCACGTTGCGGTCATGCAGGCGGATGGAACGCTGCTGATCACCCGCGGCGGAACGAGCGCCAGCGGAGGGGAGCGGCTGTGAGTACCGAAGAAGTGCGCAACCAGATCATGTGGAACCGGTTGATCTCGGTGCTCGAAGAACAGGCGCTGACCCTGGTGCGCACCGCGTTCAGCACCTCGGTGCGCGAAGCGGGCGACCTGTCCGCCGGCGTATTCGATCGCCGCGGCCGGATGATCGCCCAGGCGGTGACCGGCACGCCGGGCCACGTCAACACCATGGCCGCGGCCGTACCCCACTTCATCGACGACATAGGCCCCGAACGGATCTATCCGGGCGACGTCTACCTGACCAACGACCCCTGGAAGGGGACCGGCCACCTGCACGACATCACGGTGTGCACGCCGGTGTTTGTGGGGGAGACCCTCATCGGCTTCTTTGCCAGCACCGCCCACGTGGTCGATGTCGGCGGTCGCGGCTACGGCCCCGATGGCACCGAGATCTACGAGGAGGGCATCCGCATCCCCATCATGAAGTGGGCTGAGCGGGGTGAATTGAACCACGACCTGGTGAACATTCTGCGCAACAACGTCCGCGAGCAGGATCAGGTGCTGGGCGATATTCACGGACTCGCCGCCAGCAACGAAACCGGGCGCCGTCGGCTGCTCGACATGTTGCAGGAGTTCTCCCTCCCCGACATCGACGACCTGGCCGAGTTCATCTTCGAACGCACCAGCGCGGCGACGATGGCGGCGCTCACTCCGGTGAAGAAGGGGGTGTATCGCAATCAGATGACCGTCGACGGCTACGAAGAGCCCGTCGACCTGGTGGTGGAGCTGACCGTCACCGACGAGGGCATGCACGCCGACTTCACCGGCACGTCGCCGCTGAGCAACTTCGGCATCAACGTTCCCATCGTGTACGCGCAGGCGTACTTCACCTACGGGATGCTGGTCGCGCTGGCCCCGGAGCTGCCGAACAACTACGCCTCGCTGCGGCCGTTCACGGTGAGCGCGCCAGATGGCGTCATCCTCAACGCTCAGGAGCCCGACCCGGTGTCGGTGCGCCACGTTCTCGGCCACTTCGTAACCGATCTGTGCCTCGGGGCGATCGCCCAGGCGCTACCCGACATCGTCCCTGCCGAGGGCGCCGGAGCGCTCTGGAACTTCCAGGCGAGCGCTCGAGCTGCCGACCCGACCGACCTGCTGCCGCCGGTCGAGATGCTCATGTTCAACAGCGGTGGAACCGGCGCCCGGCCGACGCTCGACGGGCTCACGGCCACCGCCTTCCCCTCCGGGGTCATGACGATGAGCGCCGAGGCCACCGAACAGGTCGGACCGATCATCATCTGGCGCAAGGAGATCCGCGAGAACAGCGGCGGGGCGGGAGAGTTCCGGGGCGGCCTCGGTCAGATCATCGAGGTCGGACCAACCGACGGCTACCAGTTCGAGTTCTCGGCCATGTTCGACCGCGTCGAGAACCCGGCGCGGGGCCGCTTCGGCGGCGAGGACGGCGCGGCGGGCAAGGTGTACCTCGACGACGGTTCGCCGTTCTCGGCCAAGGGAAAGCAGATCGTGCCCGCCGATCGCCGGTTGGTGCTCGAACTGCCCGGTGGCGGCGGGTTCGGTGACCCGGCCGACCGCGACCCGGCGGCTCACGCCAACGATGAGGCCCAGGGGTACGTGTCGTGAGCGACGCCTACGACGTCGTATGCGTCGGTGGTGCCGCTATCGGAGCGGCGGTCGCCTACTACCTCACCGAGAACCCCGACTTCGACGGAACGGTTGGGATCATCGAACCCGACCCGAGTTATGAGCTGGCGCAAACGTCGCGAGCCCAGAACTCCATCCGGGAGCAGTTCAGCCATCCGGTGAACATCGCCATCAGCCAGTACGGGCTCGACTTCATCGACAACTTCGTCGAGAACACCGAGGTCGAGGGGCAGGCTCCGGAGCTGAACTACCGCGGGACCGGGTATCTGTTTTTGGCCGGCACCGACGACGATCTCGCCCTGTTCCACGAGCAGATGCTGGTGCAGCACGAGTGCGGCGCCATGACCCGGATGCTCACCCCGGCCGAGGTCGCGGCCGAGTTCCCGTACATGGACGCCACCCAGATCGTCGGGGCCCGCATGGGCACGATGCGCGAGGGGTCCTTCGACGGCTGGGCCTTCTTTCAGGGCTACCGCCAGCGGGCGATCCACAGCGGCGCCACCTACATCACCGACCGGGTCATCGACATCGACATCGCCGCCGGTCGGGCCACGGGGGTGGTTCTCGAGTCCGGCCGCCGGATCGCCGCCGGTCACGTGGTGAACGCCGCCGGGCCCCGGGCGAGGCTCATCGCGGAGATGGTGGGGCTCGACCTGCCGGTCGAACCGCGGGCACGCACCAGTTTCGTGTTCGACTGCCGCACGAAGATCGAACACAACGTCCCGCTGACCATCACTCCCGAAGGGGTGCATTTTCGCCGCGAGCAGCACCACTTCATGACCGGAGCGGTGCCGGACCCCGACCCGGCGATCGCCTATGACGACTGGGATGTCCGTCCCGACGAGTTCGAGGAGCAGATCTGGCCAACGGTGGCCAAGTACGTCCCCGTGTTCGACCAGATCGGTCAGGTCACGGCGTGGGGAGGTCAGTACGCCTACAACACGCTCGACCACAACCTGATCATCGGCGCCGCACCCGAGGTGGCGAACTTCATCTTCGCCAACGGCTTCAGCGGTCACGGGCTCCAGCAGGGGCCCGCGGTGGGCCGAGCGGTGAACGAACTCATCACCTACGGCGAGTTCCGTACCATCGACATGTCGGTGCTGAGCTACGAGCGCATTCGCCGGAACGAGCCGGTCCACGAAAAGGTCGTGATCTAGCCGTCGTCTTCGCCCCGGCTACAGCTCCGCGACGCGGCGGAGGTACTGCCACGCAACGTCGGGCGCGATGCCGCCGCAGAACGGCTGGAGCGACAACATGCCGTAGGTGTCCCGGGCCTGGCGGGCCTCGTCGGAGGTGAGGATGCGATAGGCGCCTTCCTCGGCCCGGAGTTCTTCGACGGTCTCGGCAGCCGACCCGGATGCCGATGCGGCCGAACCCATCCACTCGGCGTAGGTGCGGGCGTCGTGCAGCAGGTGCGGACCGATCTCGGCCCAGGCGTCGTCGAGGTCATCGGCGACGAACACCGTCGTCGGTGCCGCCTCCGGCGGGGACAGACACATCCCGGGCGAATGGCCGGCCGCGGTGGCGGCCTCGTCGTAGGCCGCGGCCAGCGCAGGGTCGGAGTGCTGGGGGATGAGCATCATGCCGAGGCGACCCGCGCGCCGGGCCGCGGCGAGCGAACCACCGCCATAGGCGAGCGTGGGCCCGCCCGGGGTCAGCGGCGCCGGCGTCACCTCGATGGTGCGACCTTGCCACTCGAACCGTTCGCCGGCGAGCGCTCGGCGGAGCACGTCGAGCACCTCGTCCATGCGCCGCCCCCGAGAGTGGGGGTCGACGCCGAACATGGCGTATTCCTCCACCCGGTAACCGAGGCCGATCGTGTAGCTGAGGCGCCCTCCGCTGAGGTGATCCAGCACCACCATGTCCTCGGCCAGCTTGACCGGGTCGTACATGAGGGCGAGCAATGCGCCGACGCTCAGCGGGAGCGAGCTGGTCCGGGCCGCGGCGGCGGCCGCCATCACGAGCGGTGACGGCAGGTACCCGTCGTCGGCGCCGTGGTGCTCGGAGAACATCGCCAACATGGCGCCGTGTTCCTCGCCCCACTCGCACATGTCGAGTGACGCCCGGTAGAGCTCGGCCATCGTGGTGTCAGCCTGGGGGCCGAGGCGAAAGTCGAAGCGCAGTAGAAACATGGTCTCCCGATCCGTCAGGGGTCGGAAGCGTGTCTAGCAGGGTGCCGAAGTCGGCCGCCCGCCACCGGTGGTTACGGCTCGACCACCAGGGTCTCGCTGGCCGACCGACCGAAGGTCTCCGGGGCGTAGATTTCCTCGGCCCGAGCGGGTGGTACGACGAACGTGCCGGGGGTGGTCGCCCGGGCGACGTAGCTGTAGTCGTAGCTGCCGGCGCTGAGCACGGGCGTATAGATCTCGACCCGGTCGTCGCGCAGGTTCTCGTGGTCGTACCAGCGGCCCCACCACCAGGAGCGATATTCGGACTGGCCATCGTCTTCGGGGACGACGGCGGCGTTGGCCAGACCGCCGTTCACCGGTTCGAGGCCGGCGGCCAGCGGGTCGAGCAACATGGCGTGCACCCGACGGCTGTCGGCCACCATGGTGAGCCGTACCCGCACGTTGGCTCCGGCCTTCACATGCCAGACACCGTCGTCGTCCTGCCACACATCGTCGTCATCGTCGACGGCTTCGTAGCTGCGTTGCACCACGAACCCGCGATCGAGGGGATCGAGGTCGAAGTCCGCCGGGGCGTAGCGCAGGCCCAGCCGGTAGTAGAGCCGGCCCTCGCCTTCCTTGGCGACGACCAGGTCGCTGTCGCCCAGGTCGAGCAGCTCCTGCATGCCGATGTTGGTCTGGCCCCGGTCGGTCGATCGGCCCTGGTACTCATGTTCACCGGCGTAGGTGTCGCCGAGCCAGACGCGGGCCACAAAGTCGGGGTCGACGTTCTCAAACGTGTCGAAGTAGTCGTTCAGCGCCAGGAGGATGAAGGCGTTCTCCTGGCTGTTGCCCCAGCGGCCCTGCTTCTGGGCGCCGAGCAGGCCGGCGACCACCTTGGGAACAAGGTCGCTCGTGGCGTCTTCGGAAAGGAGTGCGCCGAGCACGATGCCGTCGGTCCGGCGATCCGAGTGCAGGATCACGTGGGCGTCGTCGCCGTAGGAGGTGGCAAACGTTGCCGCCCCCGCGGTTTCCGTCGCCCGGTTCCCAAAGTTGCGAGCGATCTCGGCCTTCACCGATTCATCGCTGATCACGGGCCAGAGCCAGGCGAGTGCGTCGGACTGAAGGTCGGCGCTCCGGTACAGCTCCAATGCCTTGGCGCTGTCGGCGTCGCCCGCTCGGAACCGCACGTGTAGGGCGTAGGCGCTGAGGGTGTTGCGGGTGTCCTCGCCGTACCAGTCAGGGTAGTAGCGCTCGATGTCGGCCAGATGGATCAGCGCGGCTTCGAGCGGCCCATCGGCCACCGCGTACCCGGCGTTCCTGGCTTCGACGAGCGCGTGGGTTGCGTGGATGCTCACGAACGGATTCGACCGCCCGTCGCGACGCCACCAGCCGAACCCGCCGTCGCCGTTCTGAAGGGCGATGAGCCCGGCGATGTCGGCCGCCATGCGGTCCTCGAACTGTGCCGGCGTCGGCAGACCGTCGGCTTCGAAGGCCTCGAGCACGTCGCGCAGCGCGGCGATGGCGATCATGCGGGACGCGTAGGCGTCGGCGCTCTCGTAGCGGTAGTCGGTGAGATAGATGACGGCGTCGGTGAGCGCCTGGAGTGCGGTGGACGACGTGTTGATCTCGAGCCCGCCGATCTGCGGGATCACGTCGGTCGGGGCGAGCACCGGTTGGGCGATGGCGCCCGAGTCGACCACGCCGTAGGTGGCGAATGCTTCGGCCGTGGCCGGCGTGTACACCGGCAATTCGATCGAGGCGGCGTCGCCGTGATCTTCGGTCACGGCTATCGCCCGGAAGCGGGCGGTGCCGACGTCGTCGGCGCGGGCCGGGAAGCGGACCTCGATGCGGTCGTTGGCCGGAACCGTGACGAGGCGGCCGGCGCCGTCGGTGAGCTCGAGGTTCGAGGTCTGGAGGACCACGGACACCTCGAGGTCGTCAGCGGTCTGGTTCTGGAGCACGACCGGAAGCTCGAATTCGTCGCCGAAGTTGAGAAAGCGCGGCGCCGACGGGCGAACCATGAGTGGCAAGCGGGCGGTGATGTTCGATTCGGCCGAGCCGAACCGGTCGGCGTCGTCGACCGCCACCACCATGACCCGGTAGCGGGTGAGGTTGTCGGGCAGGTCGAGGTCGATGGTGACCGTGCCGTCGGAGCCGGTGCGTTCGGCCGGGGCGAACAGGGCGAGGGCGTCGAAGTTGGTGCGGTCCGCGACGGCGGGGCCGTCCGCGCCGTTCTGGGCCTGGGCGGCCCGCGCCGTCGGTGCGCCCCCATCCTCATCCATGGCAAAGGAGGCATCGGGTGACTCCGCCATGGCATCCCCACCGCCGTCGTCGCCCTCGGCCACGGCGTCATCGCCGGAGCCGCCGCCGCTGTTGGCGAGCAGCAGATCGGGATTGGCCAACGTGATCATGGTGCGGGAGTACTCCGCCGAGACCCGCGATCCGGGGTCCTGGTAGAACGCGGCGATCGGGTCGGGCAGCTGGTAGTCGCTGAGAGCAAGGACGGCTTCGTCGACGACCACCACGGCCAACTCGGCGCCGCTGACCGGGTTGCCGGCGGCGTCGACGATCGCCACGTCGACGCTCGTGGCGGAGCCGGGTTCGGTTTCGGGGTCCGACGGGGTCACGGTGATGTCGAGGGTGCGTTCGGTCGGTGGAATCGACAGGGCCAGTCGGCCGCTGGCGAAAGCCGGGCGGTCCGGGGCAGCTTCCAGCGGGTTACCCAGGTCGTCGGTGCGTTCCGTCGCCCCGGCGAGGTCGACCTGCACGTGGAGGTTGGGGATGTGCTCGGTCTCGATCGGCACGTCGAGCACCGTCGAGGTGCCGTCGATGGTGAACGACTCGGTGTACAGGAAGCCGTTGCGCGACACCGTCAGCAGGCCGCTGGCATCGGCAAATGGGGCCTCGACGAGAATCTCGGCGGTATCGCCGGGCGCGTAGTCCTCGGCGTTGGGGATGAGGGTGGCCTCTTCCATCTCCACGTTTCGGCGGGGCTGGGAACGGCCACCGCTCACCCAGCGGGTGAGCTCGCTGGTGCTCTGGCGGCCGGCGCCGTCCGTCACGATGGCGGTGATGCGGTAGCGGCCGCCGATGTCGGTGCCAAAGGTGCAGGCGATCGGGTCCGCACTCGACGTCGCCTCGCACCGCTGGGCGTCGATGGCCTCCTCGTCCCACGAACCGTTGGCGAAGCGCCAGGCGAGCCGGGCCGCCTCGATGGTCACCTCTCGTCCCTCTTCGATCTCGCCGTCGATGCCGACGACAACCGCGGAAACGTCGATGTCCTCGCCCGCCTTCACGAAGGGCCGGTCGCTGCGCAGCCCGACGTACGTGGCGGCCGGGTGCACGAGCACGCCGGTGCTGTCGGACCACTGCTGACGGTTGACGTCGGTGACCGTCGCCGCCGCCGTCACCGTCGTGGGTCGTCCCTCACCGTCGCCGGTGAAATCCATCTGGAGCAGGTGGGTGCCGTCGGCGCCGGTGAGTCCTTCAAAGGTCTGGACGTCGTCTTCGGAGCCCGGCCCGAAGTCGTCGAAGTCGCTGTACCCGTCTTCGCCATGGCTGATCCGCCACCACGGCACCCAGGTTCCGAACGAATAGTCCTTCCATCCCGGCGGGGCGTAGCTGGCAGGGCGGGTGGTCACCGTCCAGGCGACGGCGGCGTTCGGCAGCGGACCGCCCGCGAAGTAGGCGGCATCGACGGCGACGGTGGTGGGGTCGGTCGCGAGGTAGGGGCCCTCGGTGTCGATCCTGGTCGACACCTCGAACTCGGGGCGGCGGAACTCCTGGATCTGGATCTGGTGGTTGGTGGAGGCCGAACCCGGCAGTTCGAGTTGGACCCACGCGCTCCCGAGATTGGCGCCCGCAGGGATGTCGATCGTGAAATCAAAGCCGCCGGCCGAGGACACCTCGGTGGTGCCGGCGCCGATCTCAACGCCCTGAGGATCAAAGGCGGTGAATGCGACGGTGTCGGCGCTCATGAGCGCGAGCTGGGTGTCGCTGGCCGAGGTGATGTTGCGCACCCATCCCTTCAGGTGGGCGGTCTCGCCCGGGCGGTAGGTCTGACGATCGTCGAAGACGTGCCACGCGACCGAGTCGGTGCGCCGGTCGCTCCACCAATCGCCGGGGAGGAGGAGCAGGTCATCGCCCTTGCGGGCGACCAGCAGAAGGTCGTTGTAGTCCGAGTCGGCGGAGGAGATCCGCACCTCGGCAATGCCGTCCGAATCGGTGGTGGCGGTGGTGTCGCCGTCGAACAGCGACAGTTCGACTCCCGCCAACGGGGTGCCGTCGGTGAGGTCGGTGGCCCACACCGTGGCGTCCGTCCCGTCGGTGAAGACATCGGCGCCGATGGTCGTCGCCTGGGCCCAGGTGAAGGTGGGCCGGTTCTGCCAGTAGAGGTCGTCCTCGCGGGTGAGATTGGCAAGGTCGCCGGTGGGTTCGACGACAACCACCAGTTGACCGTTGGCGCCATCGAGCGCGGCGCTGAGGTCGATCTGGGCCTCATGCAGCCGATTCTCGGGGGCACCGGTGGAGACCACTTCATCCGACAGCAGATTCCCGGGTGGATCGACCGTGGTTTCGTCGGAACCTCGACCGGTATCGAGGAACGCCTTCCACTGGGCGGGGTCGACCTCGTAGATCCGAACGCGCAGTTCGTCGTGGTTCATGACGGTGACCGACAGACCGGGGGAGTCGTTCAACGGGTCGACGATCGTGATCGGGCGGCGGAAACCGACCAGTCGGGGCTCGGCGTCACCGATCTCGAAGGCGAGCTCGAGATCGGCGCTCAGTTGCTGGCCGAACTGGTCGGTGAGTTCCTCATCGATCGTGACCGTGTAGGTGGTCTGGGCCACGGTGGCACCGGCGATCCCGATGCCGTTGTAGCGCTGGACGATGCGTTGTCCGGTGAGCTCCGGTTCGACGGTGACCAGCGCGGGATCGAACAGCTCGTCAGCGAGCGCGTTGTTGAACTCGATGAAGAGACCGCGACCGGGCTCGCACGGCTCGGGCTCGCACGACTGGCTGAGCACCCTGAGGGGCGCATACGTGCGGAAGTTCTCGCTGTAGGGGTCAGCGGAGGTACGAGAACCCTCGGCGCTCGGCGTATTGGGGCCGATTCGCACGGTGATGTCGCTGTCGGTCTGGAGCGGCTCGTCGGCCCGGAACGCTACCCAACGGTCCTCCGTGGCGTTTTCGACGAGGTTGGCAATGATCTCGTCGGCCTCGATCTCGGCTTCGGTGGCCAGCCGCACGGCTACCGCCGTGCCGCCGTCGAGAATGGTGAGGGCTTCGACGACGTCGTTCCGGTCGATGCGCTGATCGAAGTGGGCGAAGAACACGGGCTCGGTCGAAAGGGCGGCGCCTCCGTTCGGGGCGAGGCGCTCGACCTGAACGGTCGGGGTGGTGAACGAGAACGTCACGGCTTCGGCCAGTTCACCCCCGCCGACAGCTGCGGTGCCGGCCGGGATGGTGACCGTGAACTCCGTAGCCATGGGGAGGCGGTCGATGCCGTCGACCTCGGCCTCGAAGCGCAAGGTGCGGGTGCCGATCCACTCCCACCGGCCGGGTACCGCCGGGTCGAGGGTGGCGGGGACATTCTCGGCGGCGAGCTGGCCGAGCGTGCCGATTGGAACCATGGGCTGGTTGAACGTGACCGAGACGGTCGGCGCGATCGCTACGTCGCCGTCGGGTTGGTAGCGAAGTACCTCGACCGGGCCGGTGGGCACCGTGGGGATGTCGTCATCGGTCTCGCCGCCGAACGGTACGTCGACCGTTTCGCCGACGCGGGGCGGGCGCAGCGAGTCGACCGGCCGGTTGGTTACGGCGCGGTCGTCGGGGTTTTCGGTCCAGTCCGGTACCCGGCCGATCACCGCTTCGATCTGGGCGTCGGTGAGCGATTCGCCGGCGACCAGGGCGACGGGTTCGGCCACCTCTTCTCCGGTGGCGGTACCGGTGCTGAGCGCCACCTCGAGCGGTTGGCCGTTCTCCAGGTTGATCAGCGCAACTCCGCTCTCGGCGGTGGTGTTGTTGGAGTTGGAGTTCGTCGTGCCCTCCGGCTGCGTGCCTTCCGGGCCGGAGCCGGCCCCTTCGCTCGACGTGCAGGCGCTCGCGAGCATCAAGAGGACCAGGGCGACGACGGTAACTCGGGGGCGTCGTTTGCTGCGCCGATGCCGCGGTGGGGCCGAAGGGGAGGCCGGGTTCGGAGTGCTGGGTGTTGAAAACATGCGTGGTCCGCCTGCTGGTGGTCTCGGAGGTGGCGTTAGGACGACCGGCGAAGTGTTCTGGTTCCCATCGGACGAAAGAGTTCCGAAACAACCGGTGGCACCAGCACTACGATCGATGGATCGATACCACCGCGGATTCCCCGTCTTCCTCGGACCTTCCCGGGCCCGGTCCAATCGAACCGGCACCCGGCGATTTCCCCGCCGACTTCGGCTACGGAGCGGCCCGCGGAACGGGCTCGGGAGCCCAGGACCGCGAGGTCGATCCGGATCGACTGGCCGGGTGTGCGTACTGGCGCTGCGGCGAACTGTTCGAGCAGCGCACGTCGAACCACATCTTTTGCCGCAAGGCCTGCCGGAGCCGGCAACGAAAGTGGGAACGCTCCCAGGCCCGCAAGGCGGCCAAAGCCGAAGCCAAAGCAGCCCGCGCCGCCGCCCGCTCACCCCGCCCGTGACGTCCCCTGACGGCTGCTCTGCCGACCCTTAGCGCCTGCTCTCCCCACCCGTTTCGACCGCATCACCCCCCACCGCGGACAATCTGGTGCCAGG